>CAMNQX010000001.1 GCA_946550725.1 uncultured Clostridia bacterium
CCATCCCCTGCCCCACCTGCGGCAAGCACAATTTCACCGACATCCGCCAGTTCAACCTGATGTTCAAGACCTTCCAGGGGGTGACGGAGGACGCGAAAAACACCGTGTATCTCCGCCCCGAGACGGCCCAGGGCATCTTCACCAACTTTGTCAACGTTCAGCGCACCACCCGCAAGAAGCTGCCCTTCGGCATCGCCCAGATCGGCAAGTCCTTCCGCAACGAGATCACCCCCGGCAACTTCATCTTCCGGGTCCGGGAGTTCGAGCAGATGGAGCTGGAGTTCTTCTGCGAGCCGGGCACCGATCTGGAGTGGTTCAACTACTGGCGCAACTTCTGCCACAACTGGCTGCTGTCCATCGGCCTGAAGGAGGAGAATCTCCGCCTCCGGGACCACGACCCCGAGGAGCTGTGCTTCTACTCCAAGGCCACCACCGACTTCGAGTTCCTCTTCCCCTTCGGCTGGGGCGAGCTGTGGGGCGTGGCCGACCGCACCGACTACGACCTGACCCAGCACCAGAATACCTCCGGCAAGGACCTGACCTACTTTGACCAGGAGAAGAACGAGCACTATATCCCCTACGTCATCGAGCCGTCTCTGGGCGTGGAGCGCACCGTCCTCTCCGTCCTGTGCGATGCCTACGACGAGGAGGTGGTGGACGCGGAAAAGAACGACGTCCGCACCGTCCTGCGCCTTCACCCCGCCCTGGCGCCCTTCAAGTGCGCCGTGCTCCCCCTCTCCAAGAAGCTGTCCGACCCCGCACGGAAGCTCTATGAGGAACTGGCGAAGGACTTTATGGTGGACTTTGACGATGCCGGCTCCATCGGTAAACGTTACCGCCGCCAGGACGAGGTGGGTACCCCCTTCTGCATCACCGTGGACTTCCAGACCGTGGGCAGCGACACCGAGCCTGCCGACGGCTGCGTCACCATCCGGGAGCGTGACTCCATGGACCAGGTGCGCATCCCCATGGCGGAGGTCAAGTCCTACATTTCCGAAAAGGTCGTGTTCTAACCCGTGATCAAGAAATATCGCGCCCTCCAGGAGCGGCTCACGCCCTCCTCTTCCCGGCTGCGCTGGGGTTTTCTCGGCCTGGGGGTCCTGCTCACCGGGCTGGGCTGGTCCGCTCTGTCCACCCTTCTGTTGACCCAGAGCTTTCGGCGGACCTTTGCCGCGCTGGCCACTCCCGCCTTTTGGTTCACCGCCCTGTTTTTCCTTCTGCTCACCGCCCTGTTCACCCTCCTGACCCGGAGCCTGTTCGCGGGCGGTCTGATCGCCTGGTTTCCCTTCCTGATCTTCGGCTTGATCAATTACTTCAAGCTCTCCATCACCGGCGCGCCCTTCCTGTTGGACGACCTGGCGCTGACGGGGAACGTGGGCGGTATCATCTCCCTGAACCTCAAGTCCCTCATCCCCAGCCGAAACACCGTTTTGGCGGTGGTGCTCACCCTGCTGTGGCTGCTGGTGCTGTGGTTTTTCTCCCGCCCCCTGCGGCCCCGGTCCTGGCGGCTTTCCCTCCCCCTGGCTCTGGCGCCGCTGGTCCTTCTGGTGGCGGTCTTCTGGGTGTGGGTGGAGCCGATCGTCTTTACGCCGCTGGGCGTTCAGCAGTCGCTGGGAAACATGGGGCAGTCCATCTTCAACGACCGGTGCGGCCTCCCGCTGGGGCTTTTGCGCACCGCCAGATGGAACGGCCGCTCCTCCGCACCAGTTGACGCCTCGTATCTGGAGTCCCTTTTGGACCAGGCTCAGTCCGAGCTGGGGGAGACCCCCGCCGCCGACCCCGACGCGGTGCATCCCAACGTCATTTTGCTCCTCTCCGAGTCCTTTTTTGACGTGACCACCATCCCCGGCGTGACCTACGACGAGGACCCCATTCCGGAGTTCCACGCCCTGCAGAAGGAGAGCGTCTCGGGTACCTTCCAGACCCGCACCCTGGGCTACGGCACCAGCAATATCGAGCTGGAGATCCTCACCGGCATCAACACCCACCTCATCGCCAACGAGAGCCTTTACACCCTTGATCCCCAGCTGTTCCGGCGGCTCCCCGCTATCCCCCGGCTTCTGGACGACGCGGGCTACCGCACTGTGATGCTCCACACCTTCAACGACGGCATCTACCACCGCGACCCCAAAATGGCCGCCATCGGCTTCCAGGAGCGGTACTTCTCCTCGGACTTTGCCGCCATCGATCCCGACGCCGCCGCCGCGCCGGACTATTACGGCTACCTCGCCCAATATATCTCCGGCACCTTCTACTCCGACAGCTATCTGGCCGACCTGATCATCGACCTCTACGAGAACAACACCTCGGGCAAGCCCCTGTTCGCCTATGGCATTTCCATGGAGGGCCACACCCCCTATGACAGCACCAAGTACGCTCCCGGCGAGTTGACCGTCTCCTTTGAAGCGCCCCTCTCCGACGAGGCCCGGCAGATGTTCACCATGTACTCCCAGGCCGCCTCCAACGCCAGCGCCGCGCTGGACAAGCTGGTCAACTACTTCCGGGACGCCGACCAGCCCACAGTGATCGTCTTCTTCGGCGACCACCGCCCCGGTCTGGGTCTGGAAGGCTCCACCACGGAGAGCGTCTACTCCCAGATCTACTCCGCCCTAGGCATGTGGGAGGGCGGCAAGAGCGCGGAGGAATACTCCACCCTGTGCTCCACCTCTTACCTGATCTGGGCCAACGATCCTTCCCTTCTCCCCGCCCAGCCGGGGGAGATCAAGACGGAAAGCTCCAACTACCTGGGCCTTGCCCTTCTGGACGCCGCCAACGTACCCAAGCCCCTCTACTGGCGGCTTCTGCAGCAGCTGTCCGAGACCCGTGTCATCGACGCGCCGGGCTACAGCCTTGGGCGGGACGGTACGCTGACCCTCAACACCCCCACGGAGGGCCTGGACCACGAACGGCTCAGCCGCTTCGCCCACTTCCTCCGCGACGCACTCTATCAGAACCAGCTCGTCACCAAATCTCTTTGGGAATGATCCATGCGGCCCCTTATCATGGAATCGGAAAGGAACGATGAAATGAAACTCGACCCCCTCTCTCTTGCCGCGGCGCAGCATCGACTCACCGCCCTGGACATGGTGTTCCAGGCCCAGTCCGGCCATCCCGGCGGCTCCCTGTCCGCCATTGAGATCGTCACCCTGCTCTATCACGAGATCCTGCGGGTGGATCCCACAAAGCCTGATGACCCTGACCGGGACCGCTTCGTCCTCTCTAAGGGACACTGCACCCCCGCCCTCTACCCCGCCCTGGCGGACAAGGGCTTCTTCCCCAAGGAAGACCTGAAGACCTTCCGGGCCATGCACTCCTACCTCTCCGGCCACCCGGAGCGGGGATACATCCCCGGCGTGGACATGACCACCGGCTCCCTGGGCCAGGGCATCTCCGCCGCCGTGGGCATGGCCCTGGCGGGGAAGATGGACGGCAAGAGCTACCGGGTCTACACCCTGCTGGGCGACGGCGAGCTGGACGAGGGCCAGGTGTGGGAGGCGGCCATGTCCGCCGCCAAGTTCCGCCTGGACAACCTCTGCGCCATCGTGGACGTGAACGGCCTGCAGATCGACGGCCCCACCGCCGACGTGATGCCCATTGAGCCGCTGGACCAGAAGTTCGAGGCCTTTGGCTGGCACGTGGTGAAGTGCGACGGCCACGATTTCGACGCCCTCCGCGCCGCCTTCGCCCAGGCCGCCGCCACAGCGGACAAGCCCACGGTCCTCCTGGCTCAGACCGTCAAGGGCAAGGGGGTCTCCTTCATGGAAAACAACGCCGGCTGGCACGGCAAAGCCCCCAACGAGGAACAGTACCGCATCGCCCGCGCCGAGCTGGAAGCCCAGCTTGCCGCCATTGAGAAGGAGGTGGGCTGAGATGTCGGAAAAGATCGCCACCCGTGTGGCCTACGGCAAGGCCCTTCTGGAGTTCGCCCCGGAGCACCCCGAGCTGGTGGTGCTGGACGCCGACCTGGCCGGCTCCACCAACGCCGCCGTGTTCGGTAACGCCTACCCCGACCGCTTCTTCGACATGGGCATCGCCGAGCAGAACATGATCAGCGTGGCGGCGGGTCTGGCCACCTGCGGCAAGCACGTGTTCGCCTCCTCCTTCGCCATGTTCTCCACCGGCCGTGCCTATGAGCAGGTGCGCACCTCCGTGGCTCTGCCCCGGCTGAACGTCACCGTGGTCGGCTCCCACGGCGGGCTTTCCGTGGGCGAGGACGGACCCACCCACCAGTGCTGTGAGGACCTGGCCACCATGTCCTCCCTCCCCAACATGACCGTGCTCTGCCCCTGCGACGGCTTTGAAATGCGTCTGGCGGTGAAGGCTCTGCTGGAGCAGAGCGGCCCCGCCTACCTCCGCATGGCCCGCCTCGCCACCGAGCAGTTCACCGACGCCATTCCCGGCTATACCTTCCGCATCGGCAAGGGCGTCACCCTTCGCCCCGGCAAGGATGTGACCATCGCCGCCACCGGCATGATGGTGAGCATGGCTATGAAGGCGGCGGAGCTTCTCAAGGAACAGGGCATCGACGCCCGGGTGCTCAACATCAGCACCATCAAGCCCCTGGACCACGAGCTTCTCCTCCAGGCGGCCCAAGAGACCGGCTGCATCGTCACCACCGAGGAGCACAGCATCATCGGCGGCCTGGGTGCGGCGGTGGCCTCCTACCTCAGCGAGACCTGTCCCGTCCCCGTCATTCGCCACGGCGTTCCCGACCGCTTCGGCCGCTCGGGCAAGGCCATGGATGTGCTGGACTACTTCGGTCTCAACCCCGCCGGCATCGTGGAGCACGTCCACAAGGCCCTGGCGCTGAAAAAGGGCTGAACCGTTCCATTTCATAAATATTTGCGTCGCCGGGTATCCTGAGATACCCGGCGACGCTTTCCTTATTCTACAATATCTGTTGGGCGTTTACGCCGTCTCCGCGGCCTTGAGCATGTTCTCCGCCAGGATGCCGTACCCCTGGGTGGGGTTGTTCAGCAGGACGTGGGTCACCGCGCCCACCAGCTTTCCGTCCTGGAGGATAGGGCTGCCGCTCATCCCCTGCACGATGCCTCCGGTCTTTTCCAGCAGCTCCGGGTCGGTCACTTTGATGAGGAAATTGCGAGTATCCTCGGCGTTTTCCGGATAAATGCGCAGGATCTCTGCCTGATACTCCTTGACCTCCTCCCCCTGGATGTTGGAGCGGATGGTCACCTCCCCCACCTTCACCTCGTCCCGGGTGGCCACAGGCAAAGCCTCACCCAAAGGCAGGCCGTCGGTAGCCTGGAGGGTACCGAAGATGCCCGACTCTGTGTTGGCGTAGAGCTGGCCCAGGTCTTTACTCAGGTCAAACGCTCCCCGCAGCTGCCCCGGCGTGCCGACCTGTCCCTTCTCCACCCCCGTCACGGAGGAGTGGAGAATAGCCCCCCGGCTCAAGGGCATGAGCCGCAGGGTGTCCACGTCGCTCACCCCGTGGCCCAGGGCGCCGAACACGCCGCTCTCCGGGTCGTAAAAGGTCACCGTGCCGATGCCCGCCATGGAGTCCCGGATCCAGGCGCCCAGCTTATAGCTGCCGTCGGAGCCGCACTGCACCGCTGTGGCGGTCAGCTCCACCGGCGTATCCCCCCGCAGGGCGCGGATGGACATCTCCTCCCCGTCGCTCTGGGCCAATACCGCCTGGACCTCCTCAATGGTATCCACCTCCTGGCGGTTGATGTGGGTGATGATGTCTCCCTCCTTCAGCCCACAGCTTTTGGCCGGAGCCGCCGCGCCATCGGCGGTGTCGATCTGGCTCAGCCCCACCACCAGAACGCCGTCGGAAAACAGCTTGATCCCTACCGTATGCCCTACGGGCACCAGCGTTTTTGTCGCCGTTACGCCGGGCTTTGGCGTCCTCGCCCAGGGCAGCTCCCACGCGCCTGCGGCGGGCGCCAACGCCAAGGCCACCGCGCTCACCAGCGCCAGTGCCATGGCCCGCACCCCCTTTGTTTTGCGGTTATGCTTCATTTTCTTCCCCCTTTTCCTCGGAATTGCCTTCTGAATTCCAATTTTCCAGCTTTTTCAGGCGGTTTTTCCGCCTTTTCTACTATGGCCCGTCCGCACAAAACCACTCTGGAAAATAAATTTGACTTTTCATCATTCTTGGGTGTAAACTAGGCAGAAAGTGACAACTTATTTTCCAATTCTCCCGGGAGGTTCGCGGACCATGGACGAGACAAAAAACAGAATGACGGAAGGGCCGATTTGGAAAATTTTGCTTCGGTTTGCCCTTCCGTTGCTGCTGGGAAACCTGTTCCAGCAGCTCTACAACGCCGTGGATGCCTTCGTAGTGGGCAATTTCGATTCCAAGGCCGCCCTGGCGGCGGTGACCTCTTCGGGCAGCCTGTGCTTCCTCATCATCGGCTTTTTTCAGGGCGTTTTTATCGGCGCCAGCGTCATCATCTCCCGCTATTTCGGCGCCCAGGACAGTGAGGGCGTGGACCGCGCCGTCCACACCACCGTGATCTTTTCCCTTATTTTAGGCAGTATTTTGTCGATTTTTGGGGTGTTGTTCACTCCCACCATCCTGCGGCTCATGGGGACGCCGGAGAACGTGATGCCCAACTCGGTGGCGTATTTCCGCATTTACTGCGCGGGGCTGCTGGGCCTGGTGCTCTACAACACCGCCAACGGTATTTTTCAGGCTATGGGGGACAGCAAGCACCCCCTTTACTACCTCATCACCGCGTCTTGCATCAACGTGGTGCTGGACCTGCTCTTTGTGGCGGGCTTCCACATGGGGGTCACCGGCGCGGCGTTGGCCACCGTCATCGGCCAGGCCCTCAGCGCCCTGCTGGGCTTCGCCCGGCTCATGAGCGGCAAAAGCCCTGTCACTTTCTCCTTCAAAAAACTGCGGCTGGACCGCTCCATTTTCTTCCGCATCTTCCGTCTGGGCCTGCCCAGCGGCGTGCAGAACAGCGTCATTTCCATCGCCAATGTGGTCATCCAGAGCAACATCAACGCCTTTGGGGACAACGCCATGGCGGGCTGTGGCAGCTATTTCAAGATCGAGGGCTTTGTCTTTCTCCCCATCACCAGCCTCTCTCTGGCCCTTACCACCTTTGTCAGCCAAAATCTGGGCGCTGGCAAGCCGGAGCGGGCCAAGGAGGGCGCTCGTCTGGGCGTGGGCATGACCATGGTGGCGGCGGAGCTGCTGGGCGCGCTGTTTTTCCTGTTTGCTCCCTTCCTCATCGGCCTATTTAACAAAGAACCCGAGGTGGTCGCCTACGGCGTGCGGCAGGCCCGGGTAGAGTGCTTCTTTTACTGCTTCCTGGCCCTCAGCCACGCCGCGGCGGCGGTGCTGCGGGGCGCGGGCCGGGCAGTGATCCCCATGTCCATTATGCTGGCGGTGTGGTGCGTGTTCCGCATCATCTACGTCACCCTCATGGTGGCCCATATCCCCGACATCACCGTGGTGTTTACCGCCTACCCCATGACATGGAGCATCAGCGCGATTTTGTTCTCCCTCTACCTCTGGCGCGTCCCCTGGGCCAAGCAGACCCGCGCGCTGGAGGGGTGAACGTACACAAATAGGACAAGGCCGGGAGCTATGCTCCCGGCCTTGTCCTATTCCTTGTTATAGGCCTCTATAACTCTTTCTGCTCCATACTCTTCTATCTTATCCATCAACTCATTCAAGCTCTTTGCCAGTGATTTGCAAACCTTCATGGATCGGAATCTGCTTGTGCTAGCCGCGCTCATCGCCGCTGCAGCAGCATAACTATTGTTCTGCGCCAATGCCCCTTCCATAAAAAGCTTGCTTATCTCTTTTGCTTTGGAGCTGAGATCCAAAAGTGGTATTACATATTCCCCCTCACCGAAATACTGTCTCAATGTCTCATTATCATCCGACTTTCTTGTATAGGAATATAACGCCTCTTGAAATGCGGGTTCATGGACCACAATAAATGTTATGGGACTTTTTTTGCCGACCACAGTACAATACACTGTTCCATTACCGCTCTTTGTATGCCTCTGCGTATAATATGCTTCCTCGGTATGGAAACCGCCTGTATGGATCCCCCCTACCGTCGCGCCCGTGTATACCAGTTTTGCGGGATGGAGGGAGTATGTGTCATAGTCCATCTCCAGCGCGTCAAAACGAATAGTTGTTGCCCACAGCCCATTCTTGTAATCAATCACAATCACTTTTCCACTCTTGTCTAAGAACAGGCATATTCCTTGTTCCATTCCTTTGGTGATATCCCCACAAATGGTCATTAACAGCTTCGCATTTTGCAACGCTTTTTGAGGCGTGCTATATTCCCGCATGATACGGTTTTTTTCTTCCTCCCCACGAATTTCTTCTGGCTTTTTCTTCTTCTTGATTGGCTTAATTGCATCATCACCTATTTGAGCAACTAAGGCAACCATACACACCACCGCCACTGAAACAAATGTAAAAACCCATTCCATTTTTGACCCCCCTAACTACCCGCAGTGCTGTTGTGCCTCAATTTCCTTTGCAAAATCCTGATCCTTTTCCACAAGCGAAACACCCTTACTCATTTTCTTTCCTCCTCTCTTGTGTTTGTTCTGCTATCGATAAAATAACACATTTGCGTTCATCTGTCAACATATGTGTTCATTCCCTGCTGCAAAGTATACTACACTCTCTATGAGGTGGTATCATGAGTGACATACAGTTGAACCCCGTTCTGGTGGGGCGGGCCATCGCCAAGGCGCGGCAGGAGAAGGGCATCACACAGGAAGTATTAAGCGGCTTGGCCGACATTGGCCGCACCCATCTCAGCGCCATTGAGCGGGGCGAACGCAAACCCACGTTAGAGACCCTTTGGCGTCTGGCTCTCGCTCTGGATATCCGTCCCAGCCAGTTGGTCGCGTACATCGAAGAGGAAGAACTTGACCATAATTAAAACGCCTCCCGGAAAGCTCCGAGAGGCGTTTTTTGCGTTTTCTGAACTTTAGAACAGCACCAGCCACAGGTACACTGCGTAGGCCGCCAGCATGACCGCGCCCTGGACTTTGGTGGCCTTTTGGCGCACCAGGATAGGCACCGACGCCAGCAGAGTCATCCCCAGGCAGAAGGGCAGGTCCAGCGCCAGAATATTTCCCGCCACAGGCAGGGCCTTGCCGGACACCAGCGCGCTGAGGGGCAGGATCAGGGACAGGTCGATGATGTTCGCCCCCAAAATGTTGCCCACCGACAGGGAGGACTGCTTTTTCAAAATGGCGGTGATGGTGGTGACCAGCTCCGGGAGGGACGTGCCCACCGCCACCAGGGTCACGGCGATGACCCGCTCGGGCACGCCGAACAGGGTGGCCAGGGTGCTGCCCGAGCGCACCAGCAGCTGGCTGCCCACCGCCAGCCCCACCGCGCCGACGATAAACAGGGCGATGTACTTCCCCGCGCCGCCGGGCTGCGGCTGCTGGGGCACGTCGTCCTCCCCCTGGGCCTTGGCGCTGCGGACGTTCTGGACGAGGAACACCACAAAAATAAGGGCCATGACGATACAGCCGATGAGGTTCAGCTCACCGGGCAAACAAAAGACATACAGCCCCGCTGCAGCGGCGATGAACAGGGCAAACTGCTTCCAGTAGCCCTTCCGGGGGCAGGCGATCTTCATGCCCAGCATAGCCACCGCCATAATGAGGCCCGTGTTGGCGATCACCGAACCGACGGCGTTGCCGATGGCCATTTCCACCTTGCCCTCCGCCGCCGCCATGAGGGAGACCAGCATTTCGGGCAGAGTGGTGGCGATGGAGACGATGGTGGCGCCGATGATAAAGGTGGGGATGCGCAGCGCCCCGGCGATCCAGCTGGCCGCGTCCACGAACCAGTCGCCCCCCTTGATGATCATCAGCGCGCCGATGGCAAACACCAGCAGATTGAGTACGATCACGTCCATTTTCTTCAACCCTTCCATAAAAAAATTCAGGCGCGCTGCCGCACCTGAACAGTTTCGCCCAAGTACGGCCGCGCCATACTTGAGTCTCGTTATTTCAGACAAGCCAGACGGGTTTTCCTACTGTTCCCCCGCCGGGGCTGTTGACTTGTCGCTCCCAGAAGAGCCAACTACTCCCTCAATGGGGGTATTTTACCGCAGCTTTGGGGAAAAGTCAACCCCAAAAACCTGTCCAACCGCCCCTTTTTCTGTCGATTTTGAAAAATGTAAAGGGACGGCCCCCTCGGGCCGTCCCTTCTTGATCGCGTCCCTGCGGCGCGTCAAGGATGCCGCGCCCTACGCGGGCGGGTTTGGACCCCGCCCTTACTTCGTCTCGATGAAAATGCCCCGCTCGGCTGTCCAGTCTACCTTGATTCCCAACGCCGCGCCCAGGTCCCGCAATTTGTAGTAAGTGTACCCGCCGCCGTTGTCATCTGTCAAGGTGAACGCCGCTAAGTCCTTGGCTTCTCCGTTCACCAGCGTTTGGGCGGTCACTTCCTTATACTCCCGCTGGCCGCTGAAGGGCGTGTTCTGCTCGCTGCCGTCCTTGGTATAGCCCTGCCCTGTAGTGATGGTCACCTGGTCGTTCCAGCCCACCTCAAATTGCGCCGCAGAGCCATTCAAAATGTCCGCCAGGTCCCGGAGCTTGATGTAGTTGGTGTCGTTCCCCGCCGCGTCCTTCAATGCGTAGCATTGGAACTCCACGGCCTTGCCGTCCACGTCAACGGTTTGCGTGGAGGGGTAGGCGGTGAGAATCTCCTTTAGCTTGATTTCCTCTGGAACGGGGGAGTAGTATTCTTTGAAGCCGTTCCCCAGTTGGCCAGAGTGGTTACTTCCCCACGTCCATATAGTGTCGTCCATCTTGAGGGCGATGGTGTGACCAAAACCGCAGCTAATGGCGGCTACGCCGCTATTCATTATTTTCACCGGGACGCTGGAATTTTCTGTGGAGCCGTTGCCCAGCTCACCATAGTAGTTATTTCCCCATGTCCACAGAGAGCCGTCTATGCCGCAGGCAACTGTGTGATTAAAGCCACAACTGGCGGAAGCTACTCCCTCCATCACCTTCACAGGGACAGTTTGGATCGGCAACTTCCTATATTCTTTGTTTCCTCCACCACCGTTGCCCAGCTGGCCGCTACTGTTAGCTCCCCACATCCACAGATTCCCATCTATCTTGATAGCAGCTGTGTGCCCGTAACCACAACTGACAGCAGCTACATCATCCATCACCTTCTCTGGAACTGTCTGGATTGGCTGTCCCATTGTATTCTTGCAGTTCCCAACGCCGCCATTACCGAGCTGGCCGTAGGCGTTGTGTCCCCACATCCACAAAGAGCCATCTGTCTTGATTGCAGCAGTATATCCCATGCCGCAACTGACAGCTGTCACATTCTCCATAATTTTTATTGGAACGCTGGAATCTTCCGTAGAGCCGTTTCCCAGCTGACCGTAGCCATTTCGTCCCCAAGTCCACAGTGAGCCATCGGACTTGATCACGGCGGTGTAAGCCGTATCTGATCCACCACAGCAGCTGACAGCAACTACATTATCCATGATTTTCAATGGGACAGAGGAGGACTCCGTGACACCGTCACCCAGACTGGTGTAATGTTTACTTCCCCATACCCACAAAGAACCATCGGCCTTAATTGCAGTGGTGTGATGAAAGCCACAAGTGACGGAAACCACATTGTCCATAATTTTCGCTGGGACGGTCTGAATCGTGCCTCCATGAACATCCTTATCGTTCCCAATACCGTTGTTACCCAACGCATCGCAGACGTTGCTCCCCCACATCCAAAGGACGCCATCGGCATCAATGGCAGCGGTTTGATCTATACCACAGCTGATGTGGACATACTCCCCTACTTTGCCCATGTCAGCAGCCCCGGCGGGCATACACAGCACCATGGTTAAAGCCACTATTACAGTCAGGGCGGTCGCCAAAAGTCGCTTGTTCATCATCGCTCTTCCTCCTGTTAAAAAAAGCCCCGGGTCTCCCCGGGGCTTTCTTGGTTGCGCGTTTGATTACTTATACATCTCCACCAGCTTGAGCAGGTGCTCGTACCGGGCCTTGGCGGACTCCTCGTTCTTGGCGAAGAGGACCTTGGCGCGGTCGGGGAAGGAACGGGTCAGGGCGGAGTAGCGGGCCTCATTCATCAGGAACTCCTGATAGCCGCCGGCGGGCGCCTTGGAGTCCAGCACGAACTTCTTGCCCGGCTCAGCCTCGGGGTTGAAGCGGAACAGGTTCCAGTAGCCGCACTCCACGGCGCGCTTCATCTCCACCTGGCTATTGGCCATGCCGCCCTTGATGGAGTGCATCTCGCAGGGGGAGTAGCCGATGACCAGGGACGGGCCGTGATAGGCCTCCGCCTCGCGGATGGCGTCCAGAGTCTGCTTGGGATTGGCGCCCATGGCCACCTGGGCCACGTAGACGTAGCCGTAGCTCATGGCGATCTCCGCCAGAGACTTCTTGGGCATGGCCTTACCGGCGGCGGCGAACTGCGCCACAGCGCCGTAGTTGGTGGCCTTGGAGGCCTGACCGCCGGTGTTGGAGTACACCTCGGTGTCAAACACGAACACGTTCACGTCCTCACCGGAGGCCAGCACGTGATCCAGGCCGCCGAAGCCGATGTCGTAGGCCCAGCCGTCGCCGCCGAAGATCCAAATGGACTTCTTGGAGAGGTACTCCTTCTTGGCCAGGATGGCCTTGGAGTCCTCGCAGCCGTCCGCCGCCCACTTCTCCAGCAGGGCGATCAGGGCCTTGGTGGGCTCGCCGTTGGCGGCGCCGTCGTCCTTGGTGTCCAGATAAGCCTGGAGGACCGCGTTGGGCTGATCCTGGTCGGCGCAGTTCTTCGCCATCTCCTCGACCTTGGCGATGAGCTGGTCGCGGATGGCCTTCTGGCCGGTGTAGATGCCCAGGCCGTGCTCGGCGTTGTCCTCAAAGAGGGAGTTGGCCCAGGCCACACCCTTGCCGTCCTTGTTGACGGTGTAGGGGCTGGTAGCCGCCGGGCCGCCCCAGATGGAGGAGCAGCCGGTGGCGTTGGAGACGTACATCCGCTCGCCGCAGACCTGGGTAACCAGGCGGGCGTAGGAGGTCTCGGCGCAGCCGGCGCAGGAGCCGGAGAACTCCAGCAGCGGGGTCTTGAACTGGCTGCCCTTGATGGTCTTGACCTCGGCCACGTCGTCCTTGACGGAGACCTTCTCCACCATGTAGTCAAACACGGCCTGCTCGGCGGCCTGGCTCTCCTGAGGCACCATGGTCAGCGCCTTCACCGGGCACACGCCCACGCAGACGGTGCAGCCCATACAATCCATGGGGCTGACGGCGATGGCGAACTTATACTTATCCTTACCCGCGCCGGCCTTGATGTCCACGATCTTGGCGTTAGCGGGAGCGGCCTTGACCTCCGCCTCATCCAGCGCGAAGGTGCGGATGGTGGCGTGGGGGCAGACGTAGGCGCACTGGGCACACTGGATACACTTGGCGCTGTCCCAAACGGGGACGTTCACGGCCACGCCGCGCTTCTCGTAGGCGGCGGCGCCCAGCTCGAAGGTGCCGTCCACATGGTCCACGAAGGCGCTGACGGGCAGGCTGTCGCCGTCCATGCGGCCGATGGGATCCAGGATCTCGGTGACCATCTTCACCGTGGCGGGGCGGCCGGTGGTCTTGGCCTCCACCTTCTTGTCCTCGGCGGTAGCCCAGGAGGCGGGCACGTCGAACTTCTTGAAGGCGGTGGCGCCGATGTCGATGGCCTTGTGGTTCATGTCCACGATGTCCTGGCCCTTCTTCAGGTAGGAGTGGGTGGCGGCGTCCTTCATGTAGCCGATGGCCTCCTCCTCCGGCATGACCTTGGCCAGCTTGAAGAAGGCGGACTGGAGGATGGTGTTGGTGCGCTTGCCCATGCCGATCTGGGCGGCCAGGTCGATGGCGTTGATGGTGTAGACCTGGATGTTGTGCTCGGCGATGTACCGCTTAGCCACGGCGGGCATATGCTTATCCAGCTCCTCGTCGGACCACTGGCAGTTGATGAGGAACACGCCGCCGTCCTTCACGTCGCGGACCATGGGGAAGCCCTTGATGATGTAGGCGGGCACGTGGCAGGCCACGAAGTCGGCCTTGTTGATGTAGTAGGGGCTCTTGATGGGCTTGTCGCCGAAGCGCAGGTGGCTGATGGTCACGCCGCCGGTCTTCTTGGAGTCGTACTGGAAGTACGCCTGGATATACTTGTCGGTGTGGTCGCCGATGATCTTGATGGAGTTCTTGTTGGCGCCCACGGTGCCGTCGCCGCCCAGGCCCCAGAACTTGACCTCGATGGTGCCCTCGGCCGCGGTGTTGGGGCAGTCGTGCTCGGGCAGGGAGGTGTGGGTCACGTCGTCCACGATGCCGATGGTGAACTGACGCTTCGGCTCGGCCTTGGCCAGCTCCTCATAGACGGCGAACACGCTCTTGGGCGGGGTGTCCTTGCTGCCCAGACCGTAGCGGCCGCCGATGATGGTGGCCTGACGGCCCGCGTTGGCAAAGGCGGTGACCACGTCCATGTAGAGGGGATCGCCCTGGGAGCCAGGCTCCTTGGTGCGGTCCAGGACGGCGATCTTGGTCGCGGTGGCGGGGATAGCGGCCAGCATCTTGTCGGCCCGGAAGGGGCGGAACAGGCGGACCTTCAGCAGACCCACCTTCTCACCGTGGGCGTTGAGGTAGTCAATGACCTCCTCGGTCACGTCGCAGATGGAACCCATGGCGATGATGACCCGGTCCGCGTCCGGCGCGCCGTAGTAGTTAAAGAGCTGATAGTCGGTGCCCAGCTTGGCGTTGACCTTGCCCATGTACTCCTCCACGATCTCGGGGAGAGCGTCGTAGTACTTGTTGGCCGCCTCGCGGTGCTGGAAGAACACGTCGCCGTTCTCATGGGACCCGCGCATCACGGGCCGCTCAGGATTCAGCGCGCGGGCACGGAAGGCGTTGACCGCGTCCATATCCACCATCTCCGCCAGATCCTCATAGTCCCAGATGGCGATCTTCTGGATCTCATGGGAGGTGCGGAAGCCGTCGAAGAAGTTGATGAAGGGGACGCGGCCCTTGATGGCGGCCAGGTGGGCCACCGCGCCCAGGTCCATGACCTCCTGGGGGTTGGTCTCGCACAGCATGGCGAAGCCCGTCTGGCGGCAGGCCATCACGTCGGAGTGGTCGCCGAAGATGTTCAGGGAGTGGGTGGCCAGCGTGCGGGCGGAGACGTGGAACACGCCCGGCTGCAGCTCGCCGGCGATCTTATACATATTGGGGATCATCAGCAGCAGGCCCTGGGACGCGGTGTAAGTAGTGGTCAGCGCGCCCGCGTTGAGGGAGCCGTGGACCGCGCCGGCGGCGCCCGCCTCGGACTCCATCTCCACCACCTTCACGGTGGAGCCGAAGATGTTCTTACGGCCCGCGGCAGCCCATTGATCCACGTTGTCCGCCATGGGGCTGGACGGCGTGATGGGGTAAATGCCCGCCACCTCGGTAAAGGCGTAGGACACGTGGGCGGCGGCGGTATTGCCGTCCATGGTTTTCAGTTTTCTTGCCATTTTACTTCAAGTCCTCCTTTTTATAAAGAAGTATTACGCCTTATTGTACCACCATTATTTTCGTTTGTAAATTGCAAAACCATATTTTTCTCGGGAAATTTTTTGTGCTGACTGCACAATTTTTCCATCCCCGTCTCCTGCGAAAAATTTTTTGCCAAAAGCCTTGCTTTTTCGGGAAAACTATGGTATCATAGTGGCTCGCTGATAGTATGACCGCCAAAGGCGCGGTTGGAATACCAAATAGGAAAGGATGTCCCGCCATGTCTCCCCTGATGATCGCTTTGACCGTTATCTATTCCGTTCTCTGCCTCTTTCTGATCGCTGTCGTTCTGCTCCAGTCGGGTAAGTCCGCCGGTCTGTCCGGCGCCATCGCCGGCGGCGCGGACACCTTCCTGTCCAAGAACAAGGCCAAGAGCTGGGACGCCCGTCTGGCGAAGATGACCAAGTGGGTCGCCGTGGTGTTTATGATCCTGACCCTGGTCCTGTGCCTGTTCCTGTAAGAAAGTCCCCTTTGAAATGTCCTCCCGGTTTCGGGAGGACATTTTTTATGCCCGCGCGGTATGTTTCCCTGCATATTTGTCCACACTATGGAATAGATTGGAAGGGAAAGGGGGTCAAGCCATGTTGACCAAGCTGCGCCGTGCGTTTTCCTCGCCCACCTCGGAAAAAGCGGAGGATAAGGAAGAACTGCTGGCCGCCATGCGCGCCACCCAGGGCGCGCTCAACCGCGCTTACGAGGGCTTCAACCGCACCGCCGACGGCGATCTGATCGAGTCCTACGTTTTCGAGATCAAGTCGCTGCAGCACCGCTATTCCTATCTCCTGCGCCAGCTGCGAGAGTTAGAACCGCTCAAAGTGGCGGAGTGACCCCCGCGTGTCTTATGTGCGGGCGGCTGAGGACAGCCACCCCTACGAAGGGAAGCAGACACGCCGTAGGGGCCGATGTCCACATCGGCCCGCGTTACTTTCCGCATTGTAGGGGCGCACAGTGTGCGCCCGACATTCAAAAAGGGACGGCCTGCAGGCCGTCCCTTCATTTTAGCGCTTCCTGGCAGATATCCATCACATCGCTCAGATACTCCAGCCAAGCCCAATAGTGGTTAGGAGCTCTGCCAACTGGAAACTCCTTGATGTCGCGGTCTCCCAGCCATTTGATATGGAACAGCATATCGCGGGAGAGCAAATGGCGTAGCTCCTCCTTGTCCTTCGGTGTCAGTTCCGAACTGCGCAATCGCGCAATTGCACCATCCAAGTAGGAATCGTGAGGATCTCCCAACCAGCCTTGCAGCTCCTCAAGTGCCGCGACAGCGGTCGCATACTGCTCACACATTAAACCGAAACAGCACCACGTCGCCGTCCTGCATCACGTACTCCTTGCCCTCGCTGCGGACCAGGCCCTTTTCCCGGGCCGCCGCCATGGAGCCGAGGGTCTGCAGGTCCTTAAAGGCCACCACCTCGGCGCGGATGAAGCCCCGCTCGAAGTCGGTGTGGATCTTGCCCGCCGCCTGGGGTGCCTTGGTGCCCCGAGTGATGGTCCAGGCGCGGCACTCGTCCTCGCCGCTGGTGAGGAAGGAAATGAGGCCCAACAGCTCGTAGCTGGCCTTGATGAGCCGGTCCAGGCCCGACTCGCTCTGGCCCAGGTCCTCCAAAAACATGGCCTTGTCCTCGGGGGAGAGCTGGGCGATCTCCTCCTCCAGCTTGGCGCACACAGGGAGCACCTGCGCCCCCTCCCCGGCGGCGATTTTCGCCACCGTCTGATAATAGGCGTTGTCGGCGTGGTTCACAAAGCCGTCCTCGTCCATGTTGGCGGCGTAGATGATGGCCTTGCGGCTCAAAAGCTCCGCGTGGTCCAGCAGCTTAGCGTCGTCGGGGTCGTCGCAGGGGAAGCTGCGGGCGGAGTTGCCGTCGTTCAGCCAGTTGGCCAGTTCCTTGAACAATTCCACCTCGTGGAGGTACTTCTTGTCCCCTTTGGCCAGGTTTTCCGCCTTCTTGATCCGCCGCTCCACCATCTCCAGGTCGGCCATGATCAGCTCCAGGTCGATGGTGGCGATGTCCCCGGCGGGGTCCACGGGCACCGGCTCGTTGGCGTTTTCCACCACATGCATGATGTTGTCGTCGTCAAAGCAGCGCACCACATGGATAATGGCGTCGGTGGCGCGGATGTTGCCCAAAAACTGGTTGCCCAGCCCCGCGCCCTTGCTGGCGCCCTTCACCAGCCCCGCGATGTCCACAAACTCGATCACCGCCGGGGTGGTCTTTTTGGGATGGTACAGCTCGCTGAGCCAGTCCAGCCGCGCGTCGGGGACGGTCACCACCCCCACGTTGGGGTCAATGGTGCAGAAGGGGTAGTTGGCGCTCTCCGCGCCGGCGTTGGTGATGGCGTTAAACAGGGTGGATTTGCCCACGTTGGGAAGTCCCACGATTCCAAGTTTCATAACACGTTTCCTCTCTCAGCAAAAACCAACCTTTTCAGAAAGGTTGGTTTTTGTTGTCATTTTCTTATTCGGCGGAGATCATGTAGTAGTACACCGGCTGGCCGCCATCCAGCAGGGTCACCTCCGCGTTGGGGCAGGCCTTCTGGAAGATCTCCAGCGCCTTCTCCGCGTCCGCTTCCTTCACGTCGCTGCCGAAGATGACGGTGATGAACTCCGCCTCCTGCTGGGGCGTGTCCTCCGCCAGCGACAGCAGCAACGCCTCCAGGTCGGTGTTGGTGCCGAAGAGCTGGTGCTCGGAGAGGGCCATGTAGTCCCCCTGGTGGATGTCGAAGCCGTCGAAATCGGAGTCCCGGGCGGCGTAGGTCACCTCGCTGGTGTGGACGCCGCTGATGGCGTCCAGCATGGCCTGGGTGTTGGCCTCCTCCCCGTCGTCGGGCAGGGCGGCCAGCAGGGCGGAGATGCCCTGGGGCACCGTCTTGGTGGGGATGACCACCACCTTTTTGTCCTTGCACAGAGGGACACACTGCTCCGCGGCCATGATGATGTTCTTGTTGTTGGGCAGGACGTAGACCACCTTCGCCGGGGTCTTGCGGATCTGCTTCATAATGTCGTCGGTGGAGGGGTTCATGGTCTGGCCCCCGGAGATGACCCCGTCGGCCCCCAGGTCCTTGAAGGTGGCCGCCAGGCCGTCCCCGGCGCACACCGCCACAAAGCCGATCTCCTTCTCCGGCTCGGCGTCGGTGACCTCCTCTTCGGCGTTTTCCAGTTCCTTTTCAATGGCGTCCAGGTCGTCGGTGGACTGGACGTGCTTCCCCGCCGCCAGGTCCTCGTACTGGGTGCGCATATTCTCGATCTTGCACAGCTCCAGCGTGCCGAACTCCTGGGCCTTGTTCAGCGCGTCGCCGGGAGTGTCGGTGTGGACGTGGACCTTGAACGCCTCGTCGTCCTCCCCGATGACCAGGGAGTCGCCGATGGAGTTGAGGTAGGCCCGCAGGTCGTCCAAGTTCACGTTGGGCTTCTTCTTGCGGACGATGAACACCGTGTCGAAATCGAAGGTGATGTCCTCCTCCCCCAGGGCGGCGAAGTCCGCCTTTTCCTGGGTCTCCGCCTCGTTCCCCACCTCGGGCATGGGCTTGCCCTGGAGGGAGTCCAGCATCCCCTGGAGGATGATGAGGAAGCCCTTGCCCCCCGCGTCCACCACGCCGGCCTTCTTCAGCACGGGGTTCTGGTTCACGGTGTTGTTCAGCGCCTCCTGCCCCTTGGCGATGGTCTCGATCATCACGGCCTCCACCCCGTCGTCCTCCCGAGCCGCGGCCGCCGCGGCGGCGGCGGACAGGCGGGAGACGGTGAGGATGGTGCCCTCGGCGGGCTTCATCACCGCCTTATAGGCGGCGGCCACACCGTAATCCAGCGCCACGGCGAAGTCCCGGCCGTTGATGGTCTCCTTGTCCTTCACGCCCTTGGAAAAGCCCCGGAACAGCAGGGACAGGATGACCCCCGAGTTTCCCCGCGCTCCCCGCAGCAGGGCGGAGGCGGCGGCAGAGGCGGCGGCGGCGATGGTGGGATAACGCTTCCCCTTCAGTTCCGCGGCGGCGGTGTTGATGGTCATGGACATATTGGTGCCGGTGTCGCCGTCGGGGACGGGGAACACGTTCAGCTCGTTGACTGCCTGTTTTTCCGCGCTGATGGCGGCGGCGCCGTGGATCACGGCCGCGCAAAAGGCCGCGGCGTCGATGGTCTTGATCATGACAGTTGGCCTCCTTTTAGTTGGTCATCGAGTCGATGCACACATCCACGTTCCTGACCTCTACCCCGGTGAGGCGGCTGACGTTGTAGCGCACCTCGTTCATAATGGAGCGGGACACGGCCATGAGGTTCACCCCCGCGTCCACAATGATATGGAGCTGGATGGACACGGTGCCGTCCTCGTTATAGAGGACCCGCACGCCCTTGGACATAGACTCCCGGCGCAGCAGATGGACCAGGCCGTCGGTCTTGGAGCGCATGGCCATCCCCTTTACGCCGAAGCAGTTGGTGGCCGCCGCGCCGGTCAGGTTGGTAAATACCTCGTTGGAAATGCGGATCTCGCCTTTTTCCGTTCTGTGTTTCATAGCGGTCATCCTTTCTCCCCCCTGCGGGGTGGAAGAAGTTTCTTATCCATCTTCTCTATTGTAGTCCAAGTTTGAAAAAATTACAAGAAAAAAACTTGTTGTTTTTCTTGTAATTTCCCAAAAAGGCCGCAAACTATTGAAACTATCCCTGGCGGCGTGGAAAACCGCCTGAAAGAGGAGCGAATGGTATGGATACCGTGGGGATCTGGAGCAATTCGGACCTTCTGGCCGACTGCCTGAAGGACCGCCTGGGGGAGCGGTGCCGCTTCGTCTGCGGCAGTCACCCCGCAGACTTCGCCCCCGCCGCTCTGGGCGGCGACGCGGACCTTCTGGTGGTGGCCCCCGACGCGGCTGGGCTGGCTGGTCTCACCGTTCTCCACCCCCGGCTGGCCCTGCTCCCCGGCGGGTGTGTGGCCGCCTGTCGGCGGGTGCAGGCCGCCTCGGCGGTGAGCTACGGCCTGGGCAGTCAAAACACCCTCACCCTGTCCAGCATGGAGGAGGGAAACGTCAGCGTGGCCCTCCAGCGGGAGCTGCTCACCCTCTCGGGGCGGACGGTGGAGCGGCAGGAGTGGGTGCTCCCCATCCACCGGGGGGTGGAGACTGCCGACCACCTGCTCTGCCTGGTGGGAGCGCTGCTGCTGCTGGACTGCGACCCAAGTTAGCGCAGACCCTTTTCCCGCCGCTGCAGGCGGATGTCCTTGCCGAAGAAGGGCAGGGCGTGGTATTCTCCCTCCAGCCGGGAGGCCACCTGAAGGCTGTACCTGGCCCGTACATCGTCCATGGTCAGATTGGAGGAGATCACCGTGTGCAGGCGGCGGTTCATCCGCTCGTTCAGAAGCTGATAGAAGGCGGACTGGACAAAGGGGGTGACCATCTCGCTGCCCAGGTCGTCCAGCACCAGCAGGTCGCAGCGCTGGTAACGCTCCACCTGCCGCTGGCTCTCTCCGCTGCCGTCCCGGCCGAATTTCACCGCCTCATAGTGGGCAAACAGCTCCCCCGCCGTAGCGTACACTGTCCAGCAGCCCTTTTGCGCCACTTCCTTGGCGATACAGCCGGAGAAGAAGGTCTTACCCAGACCGGTGCCGCCGTAGAGGAACAAATTCCCACAGGGGTAGTCGGGGAACTGGCCGGCATAGCCCTTGCAGACCTCCAGCACCGTCTGGGCCGCCTCCCGGGAGGACATTCCGTAGTCTGGGTCGAAGGCGGTGGAGTACCACTCCAGAGAGACGTTGGAAAAGTCCATCTGCTCCAGGTCCAGCACCGCTCCCAGCTCCGCCAGATTTTCTTTCGCGCACAGCCCGATCACACAGCCGCATATCCTGCCGTTCACGTTCCCCGTGTCCTTGCACAGGGGACAGTAGGGCGTGGTTTCCAGCGTGTCCGGGTCAATGCCCGCCCGTTCCAACAGCTCCAGCCGTTTTTTTTGGGCGGCCAGGTTCTCCCGCCGGGCAGCCTCCACCGCCGCGCCGGGGTCGGTCCCCTTCCGCAGGGCGGCGGCAAGGGCCTGACTCACCGTACGCTGGATCGTCTTGTCCAGCTCCTCCAGGCCGGGGACCTTTTCCCAGCACCGCTTCTGATCGTCCAGCTGGGCGGCGCGGTGCTCGTCCCGCGCCTGCTTGATCCGCTCGTCTGCCTTCCAAAGATGACGGGGGTCAACCATCTTCCCCACTCCTTCCCGCGGTGTGCTTCAATCTCGCCAGATCCTCCGCCATGCGGCGGCTGCGCTGGCTCTCCCGCCGGGCGGGAGACTGGATCAGGGCCTTCTCCGGCGGCAGGGCGTCTCCCGCCTCGATCTCTCGGGCGGTATGTAAGCCCTTGGCGTGCCAGCTTTTCAAAATCGAGTTCATGTACGGCCAGGACATGGCCTGCTTTTTCAGCAGGGTGCGTTCGTAGGCCATGACAATGGCCTCGTCGGGAAAACCCCAGTCGATCCAGGTGGCCAGATAGTCCCGCTCCTTGTCCAGGGGGGCGCGGCCCCGCACGCCGATCCTGGGCAGCAGCTCCCGCTCCCGCAGGCGCAGGCCCTTCTGCCGCTGTAGGAATTCCTCCGCCGCCGTCAGGGTGTCGATGCCCATGTCACGCCAGCGGTAGGCCGCCTTTTTGATCTGGCTCATCCGGGGGCGGCGGCCCGCGCCGTACTTCTCCTCCATCTCCTCCACGCACCAGATGGTCAGCATCAAAATGACCTCCGGGGGCAGGGCCAGATAGTCGTAGACCGTGTAGAGCTGCTTGAGGTCGGCGGGGGAGAGAAACACGCCCAGCTGCCGTTCCACCTCCCGCCGGAGGGCGGCGAAGGAGGCGTCCCCATCCAGGGCGGCGGTCACGTCGGCGGTGTTATACTCCGGAGGGGCGTTGTCCTGCAGGGGCTGCGGCTCCGCGGCCACCCGCGCCCCCGCCAGCCCCGCGCCCTGCAGGCTCTCGTAGGCCGCCTCCAGGCGGCCCTTGACCCACCGCAGGCACCGTTCCGCCTGGATAAGGTCGCCGCCGTTCCGGGCCAGGGCGATGTACAAAAGGGCGGCGTCCCCCGGCAGCCGGAGGAGCTTGTCCGCCGTCTCCTCCGTCATGGACACCACGCCGCCAGCCAAGGCCACCATCGTCGCCACGAGACCCACCCCCTTTTTTCGTCAGTTATAGCTATTATACACAATATCCTCCCCGAGGTAAAGTGTCTTTTCATGGAGAAGCGCGATCCGTAGACACGCAGGCCCCGATGGACCGACCCGCACGGCAAAAACAGGCTGGGCGCAGCCCAGCGGCATTTTGCCAAGATTGGGGGTCCCCAGCGAGGGCTTTGCCCTTGCTGGGGAGAGGACGAACAGTGAAATGACTGAGCTTTTGTCGATAGACAAAAGCGAGGGATATGGAACTTGTGAGGACGAAAGCGGGGCCGTGGCGTGTCCAACGGGAGCGTGACAACCATACGCAGGGCAGAAAAAGGGACGGCCCTCCCGGGCCGTCCCTTTTGGCGTTACTGTATTTCCTCGCCGCCGTTTTGCAGGTAGCATTGGTAGAGCTTGTCAAACAGGTCGCCGTCCTTGTCCTTCCAGTAGGTCCGGGTGCCCTCCAGATCGTCGGTCCGGGCCACGGAGACAAACCCGTCCTGCCCCACTTCGATGGAGTAAGTAACCTCTCCCGGGTAGCCATTCACGTCTCCCAGGTAGTCCTTCACGTGAATGAGCATCCCCACGTCCGGCCCCTGGTCAGTCTTGACCCCCTTGGTCACCCAAGCGTCCCGGAGGATGTATTGAAAGTCCGTGCCCATGTCCACCGATGTCTCCGTTTGGGTGGGCCATGCCGTGGCCTGCACCCCGACAAACAATTCGCTACTGGCAAGAGACGGACACAGGTTCACCAGCCGCAGAGGACGGCGCAGAGACCAGACAACGATAGACGTCACCACAGCAGCGGCGGCAAACAAGACCATGGCCAGCAGGACCGCGACTTTCTTCCTTGTCATGATGATATGCCCTCTTTCTTCTTTTTTATTCTATCTTCTTGATTGCTCCATGTCAACATGTTTTCGTGCTCTCCCGCCGCCTTGCGTCTTTGGGAAAAGTGCGCTATAATAGCGCCAGACCCTTCGGAGGTGACCACCATGCAGCTCTTTGACACCCACGCACACTATTACGCCGACGCATTTGACGCCGACCGGGAAGCCGTCGTGGCCTCCCTGCCCGAACACGGCGTGACAAAGGTCGTCTGCCCCGGCTGCGCGCTGGAAAGCAGCCGCCAAAGCCGGGACCTGGCGGAAAAGTTTCCCTTTTTCTACTTCGCCGCGGGCATCCACCCCGAGGACCTGGAGGGGGTGGACTTTGACGCGCTCACGGAGGTGGAGGCCCTCTGCCGCCACCCCAAATGCGTGGCGGTGGGGGAGATCGGACTGGACTACTACTGGGTGAAGGGCAAGGAGGAGCGGGCACGCAGCCGGGAATTTTACCGCCGCCAGCTGGCTCTGGCGGAAAAGCTTGATCTCCCCGCCATCGTCCACGACCGGGACGCCCACCGGGATACGCTGGACATCGCCAAAGAGTTCCCCAACGTCAAGGGGGTGTTCCACTGCTGCGCCTTCTGTGTCCCCGACGCGCTTCAGGCTTTGGACATGGGCTGGATGCTGTCCTTTACGGGCAACGTCACCTTCCAAACCGCCCGCCGAGTGCCCGAGGTCATCGCCGCGGTGCCGCTGGAGCGCATCATGCTGGAGACCGACGCGCCCTACCAGACCCCCGAGCCGTTTCGCGGGGAGCGCAACTCCTCCCTCTACCTCTACCGGGTGGCGGAGGCCATCGCCCAGATCAAGGGGGTCAGCGTGGAGGAGGTCGCCGCTGTCACCTACCAAAACGCCATGAAATTTTTCCGCATCAAGGAGTGAACCGCTATGATGACCATTACCTACGAGTATGAGGGCGCGCTGTACGTCAACCTCACCAACCGCTGCGACTGCAGCTGCGTGTTCTGCCTGCGCCACAACGGCCACAAGGGCAGCATCTACGCCGACGACCTGTGGCTGGAGCACGAGCCGACGGTGGAAGAGGCGTTGGCGGACTTCCGCCAGCGGGACCTGACCTCCTACCGGGAGATCGTGTTCTGCGGCTTTGGGGAGCCGATGTACCGCGTGGACGACATCTGCGCCATCGTGGACGCACTGAAGGCCGAGAATCCTGCCCTGCCCCCCGTCCGCATCAACACCAACGGCCATGCCAATCTCATTCATGGTAGGGACGTGACCCCCGACCTGGCGGGCCGCATCGACGTGATCTCCATTTCGCTGAACGGCTCCACGGCGGAGGAATACTGCGCCGTCACCAAGCCCCGGGACGGCGAAAAAGCCTGGGAGGCCATGCTGGATTTCACCAGAAAGTGCGCCGCCGTTATTCCCACGGTGATGATGACTATCGTGGACAAGGATAAAACGCCTGAGGAGATCGAAGCCTGCCGCGCCCTGGCGGAGAGCCTGGGGGCCAAATTGCGCATCCGGGCTTACATTCCCGATTAAGCCGCCTCCAATTCCCTTCTCGCCTCCGCCTCGGTGTCGGCAGAAAAGAGGAAATCCCCGTCCCGGTAGACCTCCACATGGCCCATCACGTACCGAATTTCACAGTTCATACAAAAACCTCCTATCCTGTTGCCTTCTAAGCATAGGATAGGAGGTTTTCTGTCCTATAAAGCGGACTTATTCTTCCATCTTCTCGGATTCTGCGGGCTTTGGGGTCTCGGGGAAGAAGGTCAAGAAGGTCTCGCCGTCCATGACCTCGTGCTCCAGCAGGTACTGCGCCACCTGCTCCACCACCGCCCGGCGGCGTTCCAGAATGTCCCGGCAGGTGTGGTGGGCGGCGTCCAGCAGAGCGCGGACCTCCCGGTCCACCTGCCCGGCCACCTCTTCGGAGTAGGGCTTGGTCTGGGCCATGGAGCGGCCCAAAAACACCTCGCCGTGGCCGCTGTCCAGCACCACCTCACCCAGCTTTTCGCTCATGCCGTAGCGGGTGACCATGGCGTGGGCCACCTCGGTGGCCCGTTCCAGGTCGCTGCTGGCCCCGGTGGAGATATCGCCCAAAAACAGCTCCTCCGCCACCCGGCCGCCCAGGCAGACCGCGATCTCCTCGGTCAGCTCGGTCTTGGAGCGGTAAGCGCGGTCCTCGGTGGGCAGGGAGATGGTCATGCCCCCCGCCCCGCCCCGGGGAATGACGGTGATCTGGTGCACCGGGTCGGCGGTGGGCAGGTCGTGGATGACCACGGCGTGGCCCGCCTCGTGGTAGGCGGTGAGCTTTTTCGACTCCGGGGTGATGACCCGGCTCTTCTTCTCCGGCCCGGCGATGACCTTCATCATGGCCTCGTGGAGGTCCTCCTGGTTCAAGAAGGGGCGCTTCGCCCGGGCGCACAGGAGGGCGGCCTCGTTGAGCAGATTTTCCAGGTCCGCCCCGGTAAAGCCCGCCGTGGCCTGGGCCACCTGCTTCAGGGACACGTCCTCGGCCAGGGGCTTATTGCGTGCGTGGACCTTCAAAATTTCCTCCCGGCCCTTGATGTCTGGGTAGCCCACATAGATCTGGCGGTCAAACCGTCCGGGGCGCAGGAGGGCGGGATCCAGAATGTCCCGGCGGTTGGTGGCGGCCAGCACGATGACCCCGGAGTTCTGGGCGAAGCCGTCCATCTCCACCAGAAGCTGGTTGAGGGTCTGCTCCCGCTCGTCGTGTCCGCCGCCCAGGCCCGCGCCCCGCTGACGGCCCACCGCGTCGATCTCGTCGATGAAGATAATGGCGGGGCTGTCCGCCTTGGCCTGGGAGAACAGGTCGCGGACGCGGCTGGCGCCGATACCCACATACAGCTCCACGAAGTCGGAGCCGGAGATGGAGAGGAAGTTGACGCCCGCCTCCCCGGCCACCGCCTTGGCCAACAGGGTCTTGCCCGTACCCGGCGGACCCACCAGCAGCACCCCCTTGGGCACCCGTGCCCCCAGGGCGGAGAAGCGTTTGGGGTCCTTGAGGAAGTCCACCAGCTCCTGCAGCTCGGCCTTTTCCTCCTCCGCCCCCGCCACGTCGGCGAAGGTGACGGGGTTGTCCCCGCTGTCCAGCGTGCGCGCCCTGGCGCGGCCGAACCGGGAGGCCCGGTCATCCACACCGCCGCCCCCGCCGCCCTGCCGGCGAAGCATCACATAGCTGAAGCCCAGCATAAAGGCCAGCACCAGCACGACGGGCAGCAACGTGCTCACCCACCCGGGCAGCTCAAAGGGTGGGATATAATCACAGTCGTTCAGGATCCCCCGGTCCAGCTGCTCGGCGATCAGCTCCCCCAGGTCGGCGTGGAACTGCTCCACCGAGGCCAGCCGGTAAGAGATCGTGGAGCCTCCGCTGGGCAGCGGCTCCTTGAGCCACAGCTCCAGCGTGTTTCCGTCCACCCGGAAGCGGTCCACCTCTTCCTGGAGGAACAGGCGGCGCACCTGGGCGTAGGAGTACCCGCCGCCCTGATTCATCTGCCCCAGCACGAACAGCACGCCCACGATCACCAGCGCGATCAGCAGGTACATGGCCACGTCGCCGGGGGAAAATTTGCGACCCTTCTGGTCGTTCAAGCCCATCAGCCCTTTCTCAGCCGCCGTAGATCTCCGGCTTCAATACCCCAATATAGGGGAGATTTCTGTACTTTTCCGCGTAATCCAGTCCGTATCCCACCACAAAGGCGTCCGGCACCTCAAACCCGGAGTAGTCCGCCCGGATGGGCTTCACCCGCCGCTCCGGCTTATCCAGCAGGGTGCAGATGGCGATGGAGGCGGGCTTGCGGGCGGCGAGCACGTCCCGCAGGTAAAAGAGGGTGTTGCCCGAGTCCAGGATATCCTCCACAATGATGAGGTCCTTCCCCTCGATGGGCTCGGAGAGGTCCTTCAGGATCTTCACCTGTCCGCTGGAGGTGGTCCCCGCGCCGTAAGAGGACACGGACATGAAATCCACCGTACAGGGCAGGTCGATGCTCCGGGTCAGGTCGGCCATGAAGATGTACGAGCCGCGCAGGACGCTCACCAGCACGGGGGATTTCCCCTGGTAGTCCCGGGTGATGGCCGCGCCCAGCTCCGCCACCTTGGCCTTTAGCTGCTCCTCACTGTAAAATACCTCCAAAATGTCCTGATCCAACCTCATGCAAATTACCCCTCTCTCTTTTTCCATTGAACAAACAGGCCTTCTTGGCCCGGTGGTGCCAAATATCGTTCGTTCGGTCCGATCCCCGCCACGCTAAAAATACTCGTCCCGTCGGTGAGCACCGGGGTGGCCTCCCGTTCTCCCACGGGCACGCCCAGCTCGTTGAGCCACTTCTTCACCGTCTTTCCCGTGCGGAAGGGCGGGCGGACCGCGTCTCCCGTCTGTCTGGAACGCAGGAACAGCGGCGTTTCCGGGGAGACGCGGAGATAGAACGCGTCGGGGGTGGGAGGGGTGTCTGGAACCTCGTCCACCCGGTCCAGCTTCACCGTCCAAAGGGCCGTGTCCCAACGCCCCTCCCCCGTTAGCTCCAGCCGCTCCAGGGGCGGATAGACCTTGGGCGGCGGGGGGACGGGCCGGTGGGCCGCCAGAAAGGCCGCATCTTGGCGCAGGGCGTCTGTCATCCGTCCAGCCGCCTCCGCCACACGGGGATTGATGGAACGAAGCACCGGCAGCACCTGATGGCGCAAGCGGTTGCGGGCGTAGGCGGTGTCGGCGTTGGTCTCATCCTCTACAAAGGGCAGGCCGTGGGCGGCCATGTAGCTGTCAATGGCGGCGCGGGGGGTCTGGAGCATGGGACGGACTACCCTGCCCCGCCGGGGCTTGATGCCCGTCAGCCCGTTCAGTCCGCAGCCCCGGGTGAGGTGGAGAAGGACGGTCTCCAGATTGTCGTCAGCGTTGTGAGCGGTGGCGATGACCGCCGCCCTGGTCTCCTCCGCCGTGCGCTCCAGGAAGGCGTACCGCGCCTCCCGAGCGTTGGCCTCGGTGTTGCCCGGCAGCTCGGCGATCCGCCCCTCCCCCTGATAGAAGGGAATGTCCCACCTTTCGCACAATTCCCGGCAAAACCGAGCATCTTCTTCGGAATTTAGCCGCAGATGGTGGTCAAAATGGGCGGCAGCCACCGAAAACCCGTGCTCCTTCAAGAAGTGGAGCAGAGCCACCGAATCCCGCCCGCCGGACAGGGCGCAGAGGATCAGCCCCTGTTCCGGCAGCAGGCCCCAACGGGCGGAAAAAGACAAAATACGTTCCATTTAATACTCGTCGTGGATATAATCCACGTCTTCCGGATCGATAAAGGAGGTGAACTGGGGCCGCCAGCCCAGGCGGAGGATGCCCGTCTCGCCGTGACGGTTCTTGGCGATGATACACTCCGCCTCGTTGGGGTTGCTGTCCTCGTTTTCTTCGTTGTAGTAGTCCTCCCGGTGCAGGAAGAGCACGATGTCCGCGTCCTGCTCGATGGCGCCGGAGTCCCGCAGGTCGCTGAGGCGGGGGCGGCGGACGGTGGTCTTGTCCTTCTCGTTGGCGCGGGAGAGCTGGGAGAGGCACAAAATGGGCACCTCCAGCTCCTTGGCCATGATCTTCATAGCCCGGGAAATATCGCTCACTGCCTGCTGGCGGCTCTCGCCGCCGTAGGTCTGCTTCCCCCCGGCGGAGGTCATCAGCTGGAGGTAGTCCACCACCACCAGCCCCAGGTCCTTCACCCGGCGGCACTTGGCCTTCATGTCCGCCACGGTAAGGGAGGGGTCGTCGTCGATATAGAGGTCCGTATGGGACAGGATGTTGGCGGCGTTGGCCACCCTTGTCCAGTCGTCGTCGTTGAGACGGCCGGTGGCCAGGTTGCGGTTCTCCACCAACGCCTCGCCGGACAAAAGGCGCATCCCCAGCTGCTCCTTGGACATCTCCAACGAGAACACCGCCACGGACTTGCCCGAGAATTTCCCCGCGTGTAGGGCCATGTTCAGGGCCATAGACGTCTTGCCCATGCCGGGGCGGGCGGCCAGAATGATGAGGTCGGATTTGTTGAAGCCGGTCAGCGCCCGGTCCAGCACCTTCAACCCCGTGGAGATGCCTGGGATGCGGTCGCCCGACGCGGCCAGCTCTCCCAGCCGTTCCAGCAGGGCGGGCACGATGCCGGACATCGGCTCCAGCCCTGTCACGCCCCGGCCCTCCCGCAGGGCATAGATGCGCTGCTCGGCCAGCTCCAGAAGGGCGGAGCCTTCCTCTTTTCCCTCCCGCACCTGGGCCTCGATGTCGCCGCAGGCCAAGCTCAGCCGCCGCAGCAGCGCCTTGTCCCGCACGATGTCCACATACAAGGCCACGTTGGCGGAGGTGGGGGTGATCTCCATGAGCTGCTTGAGGTAGGCCGCCGAGGTCTGCTCGTTGTACGTTCCGCTCTGGCGCATTTGCTCCAAAATGGTCACCAGATCGATCTTTTGGGAGAAATTAAACATCTTGTAGATGCTTTCATACAGCTCCCGGTTCTGCCGCAGGTAGAAGTCCTCCGGTCGCAGGCGCTCGATGACCACAGGGATGCACCCCTCGTCGATGAGCATAGAGCCGAGAACGGATTGCTCCGCCTCGGTTGAATGAGGTAATTGATAAGCTAGAAGTTCATCCACACTGGTCACCTCTCATTACAATGCTCGGGCGGGCAAAGCTCGCCCTCCGCAAATTCCGCGCTGCGCGCGAAATTTACGCGCCTGCCGGCGCGTCCCCGCTCCTGCGGGGTCTCGCCTATCGGCTCGGTCGTGCGATGGGACGCGTGCCACCGGCACGCATCGCCCCTCCGGGTGTCCTCTTGTACAACCTACACGGGCGGCTGGGGACAGCCGCCCCTACCCTGTACCTGAAACCTTCGTTGGTCTTGTAGGGGCCGATGTCCTCATCGGCCCGCGTGTCTGTCCTTACGCCTCGGTGACCACCACATGGATGATCCCGCTGACCTCGTAGCCCAGCTTGCATTTCAGCTCGTAGCTGCCGAAGGACTTGATGGGATCGTCCTGGACGATCTTGGTCTTGTTGATGTCCACGCCGTGCTGGGCCTTCAGGGCCTCGGACACGTCCTTTCCCGTCACCGAGCCGAAGAGCTTGCCCCCCGCCCCGGCCTTGGCCCGGATGATGACCTGCATGGAGTCCAGCTTTGCCGCCAGGGCCTGGGCCTCCGCCTTTTCGGCGGCCTCCCGCTCCCGCTTGGCCTCGTCCTGCTTCTTCATCTTGTTGAGGTTGTCGGCGGTCGCCTCCACCGCCAGCTTGCGGGGGAGAAGGAAGTTGCGGGCGTAGCCGTCGCTGGCCTCGATGAGCTGACCCTTCTTGCCCTGGCCCTTCACGTCCTGCTGGAGAATGACTTTCATGGTGGTTCGCTCCTTTTATCGGTTATTTGTTCTTATTGTTCTTCAAAATAGCGGTCGATGGCGATCTTCAGCATCCCCACCACCTCGCTCACCGTGCATCCGGGCAGCTGCGCCCCCGCTACGGCGGCGTTGCCGCCGCCGCCCAGGGACTCCAGGATGACCTGGACGTTGGTGTCGCCGTTGCTCCGTCCGGAGATCATGGCCACGCCGTTTTCCCCGGGATACACCACAAAGGAGCAGTTGATCCCCGAAATGTTCAGCAGCTCGTCGGCGGCCTGGGAGGCGGTGATCCGCCCCACGCTGTGGTCGGCGTAGGCCAGGGCCAGGCCCTCCCGGTAGAGGGTGGCGTTGCGGATCAGGTCGTATTTGGCGATGGTGCCGTTGAGGTCGGTCTGGAACAGCTTCTTCACCTCGGCGGTATCCGCCCCCGCCCGCCGCAGAAACGCCGCGGCCTCAAAGGTGCGCCCGCCGGTGCGCATGGTGAAGTTCTTGGTGTCCAGCATGATGCCGCTGAGCAGGGCCTCCGCCTCCACCCGGAACAGATCGGCGGAATCCAGCTGGTATTGCAGCAGCTCGGCCACCAGCTCGCAGGCAGAGGAGGCAAACGGCTCGTGGAAGTTCAGCGCGGCACCCTCGATGTACTCCGCCGCCCGGCGGTGGTGGTCGATCACCGCCACCTTGGTGCACGCCTCCAGCAGCTCCCGGGACTGGACCTGGTCGGGGCGGTTGGTATCCACCACCACCAGCAGGGTGGAGGAATTGGCCGCCACCAGGGCGTCCTGGGCGTCCACGAAGCGGTTTTTGTAGAACTCCTGGCCCATCAGCCGGTCGGTCATCACCTGGCCGGGGCTGGTCCCCGGCTCCCGGATGATGTAGCAGGGCACGTTGAGCTTGCGGGCCAGGGCGCACACCCCAGCCGCCGCGCCCACCGCGTCCATGTCGGGCACCCTGTGGCCCATGACCATCACGGCGGTGGAGTCGGCGATCAGCGCCCGCAGGGCGTTGGCCATGACCCGGCTCTTCACCTTGGTGCGCTTCTCCAGCTCCTTGGTGTGGCCGCCGTAGAACTCGAAGCCCACCTTGTTGCGCACCACCGCCTGGTCGCCGCCCCGGGAGAGGGCCATCTCCACCGACAGCGAGGCGTAGTGATACAGCTCCCCAAAGGTGTCCGCCCCCCGGCCCAGGCCGATGGAGAGGGTCACCGGGCCGCCCTCGGCGCAGGGCGCCTGGCGCACGCCGTCCAGAATGGAGAATTTGGCGTCCACATAATCCTGAAGATACCGCTCCTCAAACACATAGAGGTAGCGGTCCCGGTCCACCCGGCAGAACAGCCCGCCGGTGTCCGCCACCCAGGCGTCCATGCGGTTGTTGATCTCGCTCAAAAGGGCGCTGCGGGTGGAATCAGACATGGGCTTCAACACCTCGTCGTAGTTGTCCAGCACCAGCAGGGCCACCACGGGGCGGGTGTTGAAATACGCCTCTCTGGTCCGGGACAGGTCGGTGATGTCCACCCAGTAGGTGGTGGCCAGAAAGCCGCTGGCGCGGCTCAGCTCGTCGGTGCGCACCAGGTGGCCGAACACCTGGAACCGGCGCAGGCCCAGACGGATCTCCTGGGGGCAGACGCTTTTCCCCTCCATGAGCCAGCGGGTGGGGAAGTCCTCCACCAGGCCGTCCAGCTTGGTGTCAAAGAGGTGCTCCTTACGGCCGGACAGGTGGAGGAAGCGGTCGTTGGTCCAGATGATCTCCCCCGACTCGGGGCGGAAGATGACCATGGGCAGCGGGGAGTTGACCATGGCGTCCTTGGCCGCCACGTCCATGTCCCCGGTGAGGGAGTTCATAAACTTCGTCAGCGCCTTCTGGCGGCGGCGGTTGTGGCGCAGGAAGCCCAGGTAGCACAGCACCGCCGCGGCTCCCTCCGCAACGGCCAGGGCATATTCCTTCAGCAGCGCGGTGATGATGGCAAAAACGGCCAGCAGCACAAAGGACAGCTGAAAGCCGGTATCAAAGGCACGGGCCTTGCTGTTTTTCTTCACCGTGAACCACCTCCCCCGCGGCGTGCGCCCGCCGGCGCCGCGGTCAAAAAAGGATACGCGGTATATTATACCAAAGACGAAAGCAAGAAACAAGAGCTACAAAAAATTTACCATTTTGGAAGAGGAAAACCCTTTACAATTTAGTGATGGTGACGTATAATATGAGCCGTGATTGAGACTTTTCCCAGCAGTTCAAAAAAGGTAGAAGGAGGAAACACAATGATCTATTCTTCGGAAGTGCAGAATATGTGCCCCGTCGCTAAGGGCGCCTACCACGGTCCCGCTCCCATCCCCGAGGAGGGCAAGTGGGTCCAGGCCAAGGAGATCAAGGACATCTCCGGCCTCACCCACGGCGTGGGCTGGTGCGCCCCCCAGCAGGGCGCGTGCAAGCTGACCCTCAACGTCAAGGACGGCGTCATTGAGGAGGCCCTGGTGGAGACCCTGGGCTGCTCCGGCATGACCCACTCCGCCGCCATGGCCAGCGAGATCCTCATCGGCAAGACCCTGCTGGAGGCGCTGAACACCGACCTGGTGTGCGACGCCATCAACACCGCCATGCGCGAGCTGTTCCTGCAGATCGTCTACGGCCGCACCCAGACCGCTTTCTCCGAGGGCGGCCTGCCCATCGGCGCGTCCCTGGAGGACCTGGGCAAGGGCCTGCGCTCTCAGATCGGCACCATGTTCGCCTCCAAGGTCAAGGGTCCCCGTTACATGGAGATGGCCGAGGGCTATGTCACCCGCGTGGCCCTCAACAAGGACAAGGAGATCATCGGCTATGAGTTCGTCAATCTGGGCAAGATGATGGACTTCATCAAGGCCGGCACCGAGCCGGGCGAGGCCCTCAAGAAGGCTCAGGGCCACTACGGCCAGTTTGAGAACGCCGATTCTTACATCGACCCCCGCAAGCAGTAAGAGAAAAGGAGGTATGGAATAATGGCTTTGTTTGAAAGTTATGAGCGCCGCATCGACAAGATCAACGGTGTGCTGGCGCAGTACGGTATCAAGAGCGTGGAAGAGAGCCGCGAGATCTGTAAGGCCGCGGGCTTCGACCCCTACGAGATCGTCAAGGGTATTCAGCCCATCTGCTTTGAGAACGCCTGCTGGGCTTACTGCGTGGGCGCGGCCATCGCCCTGAAGAAGGGCGTCAAGACCGCCGCCGAGGCCGCCGAGTGCATCGGCATCGGCCTCCAGGCCTTCTGCATCGACGGCTCCGTGGCGGAGGACCGCAAGGTGGGTCTGGGCCACGGCAACCTGGGCGCCATGCTCCTCCGGGACGAGACCAAGTGCTTTGCCTTCCTGGCCGGCCACGAGTCCTTCGCCGCCGCCGAGGGCGCCATCGGCATTGTCCGCAACGCCAACAAGGCGCGCAAGTCCCCCCTGCAGGTCATCCTCAACGGCCTGGGCAAGGACGCCGCCCAGATCATCTCCCGCATCAACGGCTTCACCTACGTCCAGACCCAGTTCGATTACTACTCCGGCGAGCTGAAGGTGGTCAAGGAGACCCCCTACTCCGACGGTGAGCGCGCCAACGTGCGCTGCTTCGGCGCCGACGACGTCCGCGAGGGCGTGGCCATCATGTGGCATGAGGGCGTGGATGTGTCCATCACCGGCAACTCCACCAACCCCACCCGCTTCCAGCACCCCGTGGCGGGCACCTATAAGAAGGAGTGCGTGGAGAAGGGCAAGAAGTACTTCTCCGTGGCCTCCGGCGGCGGCACGGGCCGCACCCTCCACCCCGACAACATGGCCGCCGGCCCCGCCTCCTACGGCATGACCGACACCATGGGCCGCATGCACTCCGACGCTCAGTTCGCGGGCAGCTCCTCCGTCCCCGCTCACGTGGAGATGATGGGCTTCCTGGGCATGGGCAACAACCCCATGGTCGGCGCCACCGTCGCCGTGGCCGTCGCTGTCGCGGAGTCTCAGAAGTAAGATAAACCACAGTATAAACAAAGGGCCGCTTCCATCGGAAGCGGCCCTTTGTTTGTCATGTTTTGTTTGTCACCCCGCCAGAGGGAGCACCAGGGCGAATTTACTCCCCAGCCCCGGCGCGGAGGTGACCTCCAGGCGTCCGTTGTGGCAGCGGGCGATGCGCTCGGCGATGGAGAGACCTAGCCCGGACCCTCCCGTCTGACGCGCCCGGGAGGCGTCGGCGCGGTAAAAGCGGTCGAACACGTGGGGCAGGTCCTTCTCCCCCACGCCGATCCCCTCGTCGATCACGCTGAGGCGGGCCTCCTCTCCCTCCCTGCGGATCTTCAGGGTGATGCGGCCCCCCTCGGGGGTGTACTTCACCGCGTTGTCCACCAGGATGCGCAGGGCCTCCTTCAGCAGGTCCGGGTCGGCGGTCAGCGTCACCCCGTCCGTCCAGTCCGCGGACAGCGGGTGGGTCTGATCCACCAGGGCGGTCTCCTTCAACACCTGGGCGGCGATCTCCGTGGCGTCCACCTGCTGGGGAGTCACCCGCATGGTGTGGTTGTCCCCGCGGGCCAGAAACAGCAGCTGTTCCACCAGTTTTTTCATGGCCTCCCCCTCGGCAAGGATGGCGTCAATAGCCTCCTGGCGGGCGGCGGGGTCGTCCTTGCCCCAGCGGTTCAAGAGGTTGGCGTAGCCCTGGATGACGGCGATGGGGGTGCGCAGCTCGTGGCTGGCGTGATCCACGAACTTGATCTGAGCGGCGTAGGCCGCGTCCAGCCGTTCCAGCATGGCGTTGATGGCCTCGGTCAGCTCCTTCAGCTCCGCGTTCTCCGCCACAGGCAGGCGGGTGTCCAGCTTGGCGGCGTCGATGCGCTCCAGGCGGTCCGCCAGATCGCTGAGCTGGGACGGGTCCGGCCCGGCGGCGGTGCGGGCGGCGGCCTCCTGGGTGGCAGCGGTGAGCGCCGTGAGGGGCTGCAGGGTCTTTTTGATCAGCCCCGCGTTTTGCGCCGCCCCCAGCAGCAACAGCAGCAGCTCCGCCCCCAGGGTGAGCAGCAGCACATGGCCCAGCTCCCGCACAGTCAGCGAGATGTGGAGCGCGAAATGGGCGAAGGCGAACACCGCCAGGTCCAGCAGGGCGAACAGCCCCAGCTGGCGCAGCGTCAGGCGGAGGTTTAGTTTTCGGACCAGAGAGTGGGACTTCTTTTCCGCCGGCACGGTGGTTCACCTCCTTGCTGTGGTGGGCGGCGCGTCTGGGAAGCCGCGCCCTACGCGGGCGGATGAGGACATCCGCCCCTACGATCCTACCGGAGCGTTCGTTTCTCTCGTAGGGGCCGATGGTCTCGCCTGTAGGGGAGGGGCTTGCCCCTCCGCCCGGAAAACTACCGAATCGTTCATCCATCTCGTAGGGGCCGATGTCCCCATCGGCCCGCCGCTCACGCTTCCGTCTCTTCGATAACGTAACCGACTCCTCTGACCGTACGGATGAGCTTCAAGTCAAATTTCTCGTCCAGCTTGGAGCGGAGAAAGCGGATATACACATCCACGGCGTTGGTCTCGCCCACGAAGTCAAAGCCCCAGACGTGGTCCAGCAGCGCGTCCCGGGTGACCACCTTTCCTTTGTTGCGCAAAAGGTACTCCAACAGGTCGAACTCCTTGCGGGTCAGCTCCACCCGCTGGCCGTTCACCGTCACCTGGCGGCTGTCCGGCTCCAGGGCCACCGGCCCGGCGGTGAGGGTCACCCCCTCCGCCTCCCCCTGGGGCTTGGCCGTGACCCGGAAGGCGGCGCGGATGCGGGCCAGCAGCTCTTCGATGGCGAAGGGCTTGGTAATATAGTCGTTGGCCCCCAGGTCCAACCCGGAGACCTTGTCCATCACCGCGTCCCGGGCGGTGAGCATAATGACAGGTACTTGAGATTCCTTACGCAGGCGGCGCAGCACCTCCATCCCCGACATCCCGGGGAGCATCACGTCCAGCAGGATCAGGTCGAACCGGCCGCTGAGGGCCTTTTCCAGTCCATCGGAGCCGTCAAAGGCCTTGTCCACCTCGTAGCCCTCGTACTGCAGCTCCAGCTCCACCATCCGGGCCAGCTTTTCCTCGTCCTCTACCAACAAAATGCGTTCCGCCACGTCGTTTCCCTCCCGTCATCCATGGGGCTTCTCGTTCTGCATCTTTTCCCGCCACAGGGCCACTTTCTCCTCCAGCCACCCCCAGGCGGTGTTCAGACAGTCGTTGTTCCACTGGGGACCGACCCAGGTGAAGTGCCACCCCACCATCAGCCCCACCAGGAACAGCACCGGGGCGACCCAGAAGCGCACCACCAGCAAAAGCAGTAAGATCGCCCCCGGGATCGTCGTCAGCCGCTTGCCGTGATGGGTCAGCTCCACCCCGTTGAGAATGGGGTGGTTCACCAGCCCGGAGAGGATGGCCATGGCGATCTCCTTGGCCTTCGCCTCGGTGGACGCCTCCTCCCCCGCCGTCTCTGCGGGGACAGGCAGCTGGGCCGCAGCGGCGGCGGTGGAGTGGCTGTGGACCACCCGTTCCTCCGCCCTCCGGCCCCGCTCCAGCAGGAGCGCCGCGTCCAACAGGTCGCCTCCCGTCTCGTCCAGGGCGCGGGCGGCCTCCTCCGGGGTGACCTTCATGCGCTCTGCCAGACGCTGTATCTTTTCTTCACGCTCCATGTCCATCCCTCCTATTGTCGCCGTCAGTATACCCCACCTGCCGGCAAAAGGGAATTTAGGTTTGCTTAAAACTACATTAAATCCGCGCCACGCCGCTGTCCCGGGCGGCCTGAGCCACGGCGGAGGCCACGGCAGGGCACACCGCCGGGTCGAAGGGCAGGGGCAGGATAAAGTCCGCCGACAGCTTGTCCCCCACCAGCGACGCCAACGCCTGGGCGGCGGCGTGCTTCATCTCCTCATTGATGACCGAGGCCCGGGCGTCCAACGCCCCCCGGAACACGCCGGGGAAGGCAAGGACGTTGTTGATCTGATTGGGGAAATCGCTGCGGCCGGTGCCCACCACCGCCGCGCCGGCGGCGCGGGCCTGGTCGGGCATGATCTCGGGCACGGGGTTGGCCATGGGGAACAAAATGGGGTCCTTGGCCATGGACTGGACCATTTCGGGGGTCACCGTGCCGGGAGCAGAGACGCCGATGAACACGTCCGCCCCCTTGAGTACGTCGGCCAGGGTCCCCCGCTTACCCGCCTTGTTGGTGTGGGCGGCCAGCTCGGCCTTGGCGGCGTTCAGCCCCTCCCGGCCTTGGTAGATCGCCCCCTGGCGGTCGCACACGATGGCGTCCCCCAGGCCCATGGACTGCAGCAGCTTGCAGATGGCGGTGCCTGCCGCCCCCGCGCCGGAAAAGACGGCGGTGAGGTCCTCCATCCTCTTCCCTGTCACCTTGAGGGCGTTCAGCAGGGCCGCCGCCACCACGATGGCGGTGCCGTGCTGGTCGTCGTGGAAGATGGGGATGGAGCACTTGGCCTGGAGCTTTTTCTCGATCTCAAAGCACCTGGGGGCGGCGATATCCTCCAGATTCACCCCGCCGAAGGAGCCTTGGAGCCGGGCCACCGTGTCCACGATCTCGTCCACGTCGTGGGTGTTGACGCACAGGGGGATGGCGTCCACTCCGCCGAAGGCTTTGAACAGCACGCACTTGCCCTCCATCACGGGCATCCCCGCCTCGGGGCCGATATCTCCCAGGCCCAGCACCGCCGAGCCGTCGGTGACCACCGCCACGGTGTTCCACCGGCCGGTCAACTCAAAAGACAGCGACGGGTCCTTCTGGATCTCCAGACAGGGCTGGGCCACGCCGGGGGTGTAGGCCAGGGACAGGTCCTCCTTGCTCTCCACCGCCATCTTGGGCACGACGGACAGCTTCCCCTTCCATTCATAATGTAAGCGCAGGGATTCTTTTGCGTAATCCATGGTGTTTTCCTCCTTAAATTTCCCCGTCCAACAGCCCGTAATGGGCCAGGGCCTTTTTCATAAATTCCTCCGTGACCTCAAAGTGCTCCGCCAGCTCCCAGACCTCCCGCACGCCCCGCTCCAGCGCCGCGTCCAGCTCCTTCCGGGGCACCAGCTGGGCGATGGCCCAGCGGTCGGCGTGCAGCTCGTGGCGGCGGCGCAGGTCCAGCGCCGCGTAGCGGTTGTAGAAGCTGCCTGTGACACAATGTCCCAGCTCATGACAGAGCTTGACCTTTTCGTCCGCGGCGCAGGTGACCCTGGAAGGGTCCAGGGCCACGGCGCACCGTCCCCCCGCCCACTCCATGGGCAGGGACAGCGACTGCGCCCGGCGCAGGGGCCGGAGGTCCACGTCGATCCCCCGTTCCTCCGCCAGACGGTAGAGGGATAAGGTATCTGTCATTCCCTACTTCTTCCTCCTTTGATACTGCTGTGCCTTGTACCGGGCGTATTCCTGCACGTCCTCCCACAGCTCGTCCATCTCCGACTCGCTCAGCTCCACGTCCCCGCCCCACAGGGCGGCCCGCAGCGCGCCGTCGCTCACCACCCCGCCGTGGGGGTCGTCGCTGCGGCCCATGAGGTAGTCCACCGTCACCTGGAAGAAATCCGCCAGCTTCCGCGTGGTCTCATAGTTCGGCTCCCGCCGTCCACACTCCCAGTTGGCCACCGTGGACTGGGCCACCCCCAGGGCGTCCGCCAGCGACTGCTGGCTCTGGAAGCCCTGCTCCTCCCGCAAGGCCCGAAGGCGCTTTTCAAACATGGAAATAACCTCCCTGTTTTCAAGTTCCTTCTCATTTAACCACACTTTGAAATTCTTTGCAAGTCCTTTTGAAATAATTACGAAAATTTTTTCTAAAATTATTTCATTTAGTGTTGACAACCGTCTTCCTTTCTGATAGAATCATTTCAGAAGGACATCCTTCCCTTGACTGTTGTCAGTATAATGCGGGAATGGTCCGATAAACAGGACAGATAGAGCAAAGGAGGCGCGACATGGAAGAACAAAACATTCAGAAGCAGGGGGACGGCGCAAAGGAGCTGGACCGGGGAGATCTGGTGGAGGAGCTGATCCGCCGCTACCGCCCCATGGTCTACGCCGCGGCGCGGCGGGTGGCGCCGTGGCTGCGGCAGGACGAGGACCTGCTGCAGTGCGGGCTGATCGGCCTGTGGAAGGCGGCGGAGCAGTGGGACGAGGAGCGGCCCTTCCCCGCCCTGGCCCGGCGGTGCATCGAAAACGAGATGGTCACCTATCTCCGCCGCCAACAGCGGCAGGGGTTTGCCGTCCCGCTGGACTGGCTGGGCGAGGCGGCGGCCTACGAGGAGGACTGGTCGGCGGTGGAGACCCGGGCGGGGGTGGAACGGATCACCGCCCCCCACAGCCGGGACCGGGCGCTGCTGCTGGCGGTGGCGGACGGGTACTCCCCGGCCGAGGCGGCGCGGCGGCTGGGCATCTCCCGGCAGACCGCCGCCCGCAAGCTCCGCCGGGCGGGGCGGCGGCTGGGACTGCCGGTTGCAAAAGGGGGCGGGAAGGTGTAAAATAGACCCACGATCGACACAGGGAGGGGTTTTGCGTTGAACATCCAGATCTTCGGCAAGTCCAAGTGCTTTGACACCAAAAAGGCCCAGCGGTATTTTAAGGAGCGGCGCGTCCCCTTCCAGAACATCGACCTGCTGGACAAGGGCATCAGCCGGGGGGAGCTGAAAAGCGTGATGGCCGCTGTGGGGCTGGACGCCCTTATCGACCCCAAGCACCCCGACGCGGCCCTGCTCCAATACCTGGCCTACGACGAGGACAAGGTGGAAAAGCTGCTGGAGGACCCCAGGCTGCTGAAAACCCCCATCGTTCGCAACGGCCGTCAGGCCACCGTGGGCCACTGTCCTGAGGTCTGGAAAAAGTGGGAATAAGGCAAGCGCTTCGGCGCTTGCCTTTTTTGTGGAAAAGTCAACGGGTTTGCCGGGAAAATACATTGACAAATCCGCCGTTTCTTGGTAAAATTGCCATATGTGTTTTCAGGTTCTTTGGGTGCTTTTGAACAAAACGCCGAAAATAACAGGGAGGTCATTCATGATGAAAAAGCAACGAGTTTTGGCGGCGCTGTTGGCGCTGGTCATGGTGGTGGGCCTGCTGCCTGTCAGCGCGCTGGCGGCCCGGATCGACGACCAGATCCTGCCTCTGGAGGCCCCGGGGGAGAAGCCCTCGGACCTGGCGGCCGCCACTCCGGCGGGCGCGCTGGATGGGGCGGAGCTGCTGGAGACCCCGGCGGACGCCACCGCCGCCGGCAGCGTGGTGGGCACGGCATATTCCGACGATCCCAACGCCTATGAGATCTACCCCGTGCCCCACTCTGTGGTCTACCCCAGTGACCACGGCTCCTTCACCATGACCACCGACGTGAACATTGTGAAGGGCGCGGGGGTGGACGACTACACCGTGAACTTCGTCAAAGAGATCTTGGCGAAGTTCGGCCGCACGGACGGCAACATCACCGTCACTGACGCGGCGGCGGCGGGCAAGACCAACATCGTCCTGGCCATCCACGGCGATAACGATGCGATCACCCCCGCCTCCGTCACCGACCTCTGGACGGCCGCGGACAAGTTTGACTCCTACCTCCTCAAGGCGGAGGACGGCGCCATTACCATCATCGGCAAGGACACGGACGCGGTCTACTGCGGCGTGGCTACCCTCCAGATGATGTTCACCTCCTTCAACGGCGCAAAGTTCCTCAACGCCACCATTGAGGACTATTCCAACACCGTGTTCCGGGGCTTCATCGAGGGCTTCTACGGCGGCTTCAGCTATGCCCAGCGGGAGAGCCAGATGCGCTCCCTCCGGGACGTGAAGGGCAATATGTACGTCTTCGCCTCCAAGACCGACCCCTACCACGGCAACCAGTGGAGCACCCTCTACCCCTCCGATGAGCTGGACCAGATCAAGCATCTGGTGGCCGTGGGCAAGGAAGTGAAGGTGAACTACACCTGGTCGGTCCACATCGGTAAGGGCGGCGTGCTGAACAATGTGGACAACGGCGCCGCTGACGGCGCGGCGGACTTTGTCAACGAGAGCGTTTACAACGACCGGCTGACCAAGATGAAGGCCAAGTTCCAGCAGCTCTATGACGCCGGCGTGCGCTCCTTCAACGTCCTCAACGACGACTACAACTCCGGCACCCACCGGGTGCAGGTGAAATTCCTCAACGACATCAACGCCTGGCTGAAGGCAAAGGGCGACTGCATGCCCCTCATCTACTGCTGCTCGGGGTATAACGTAGCTTGGGCGGGGAACGGGGCCGAGATGACCGCCCTGGCGGGTCTGGACGACGACATCTACCTCTACTGGACAGGCGGCGACGTCAACTCCCCCATTACCCAGGAGGACACGACCTGGGCCTACAGCCGCTCCCACCAGCCCATCGTCACCTGGATCAACTACCCCTGCTCCGAGCACTGCGGCAAGCGGGGCGTGTTCCTGGGCGACATCAGCCACTATGTGAAGGACGCCGACGGCCTCACCGACCATTACGGCATCCTGGCCAACCCCATGGACTGGGCGGAGGCCAACAAGGTGGCTTACTTCCAGCTCCTCTCCTGGGCTTGGAACCGGGACGAGTACACCTCCTATCTCACCGACCTGTGGGAGGACAGCTTCAAGTACCTCCAGCCCGAGGTGGCGGGGGCGTACCGCACCATCGCCCGCAACGTCTCCAACGCCCCCAACTCGGGCCGGGTGTCCTACTTCCCCGAGTCGGAGTACATCAAGGACAAACTGGCCGCCGTGCAGACCGCGGCGCTGGCGGGTGAAAATCTCCAGAGTAACGAAAACGCCCTGGCCCTTCTGGACGAGTTCGACAACATTCTCGCCGCCGTCCAGGCCTTCCGCAGCGGCTGTACAAACGACTCCCTGAAAACCGAGCTGGAAACCTGGCTCCGCTCTCTGGAAAGCGTGGTCACCGCCGGTCAGAAGGCCATCGCCGCGGTGAACGCCCTGTCCGTGGGTAACGACGCCACCACCTGGAACCTTTTCTCTGAGGGCGCGGTGGCTCTGGGCCGCTGGGACGACTTCTCCCACAATGACAACGGCGGCGCCAGCCGCGTCAGCCTGTCGGGCAGCCTGCGGCTCCAGCCCTTTGCCGAAGCCTTGCTCAACTATGTCAAGGAAGCCATGGCCCAGGCCTTCAACCCCGGCGGCGGTCTCACCGGCGACCTGGCCCCCATCATCCGCCTGGGCGGCGTGGACAAGTCCGGCGAGGCCGAGGCCGCCAAAATGCTGGACGGCGATCCCTCCACCTGCGCCAACTTTAATACCAACCAGGCCGCGGACGACTACTACGGCGTGGACCTGGGCGCGGTGAAGCTGGTGTCCGGCGTCGATATCCTCCAGGGGAACAGCGACAGCGACCACGACTATTTCCACAAGGCCACGCTGGAGTATTCCGCCGACAACGAGCACTGGACCACCCTGGCCACCAAGGTCAACTCCCACCATATCGCGGTGGAGGGCCTGAACATCGCCGCCCGCTATGTGCGCCTGCGGCTGTTGGAGACGGGCTATGGCAATAAGGCAAACTACTGGACGCACATTCGCGAGTTCACCGTCACCGCCCGGGAGCCGGGCCTGCTCTACACCGACGCCGCCGACACCACCGGCGTGACCGCCGTGGTAGACGGCGAGTCCTACGTCCTCACCGTCCCCTCCCTGACCCTTGCCGCCGGGGAGTATGTGGGCCTTCAGCTCCCCGAGCTGACGGGCATCCAGACCGTCAGCACCCAGGGGACTCTGCCCAGTGGTGTGAAGCTGCAATACTCGGTGAACGGCACCCAGTGGACGGACAACGCCCCCGCCCAGACCGCCCTGATGGGCTATGTCCGCCTTCTGAACAGCGGCTCTGATCCGGCGACGCTGTCCGGCGTGACCCTCACCGCCAGCAAGCCCATCCGCACCGAGCTTCGCTTTGTCAGCTCCAACGTGGGGGTGTACGACGGAAGCTGGGATAACGTGGTAGACGGCAACCGCCTGTCCCTGGTCCATACCAACACAAAGCAGGCTTTTGGCCAGTACGCCATCTTTGACCTGGGGGCGAAGCAGCCTGTCCAGGACGTCACCCTCTACATCCCCGACCCGGGCACCGTCGACATCCCCCACAACCTGGACATTCAGATCGGCGACAGCAGCGATCCCAACGGGACCTGGACCACCATCGCCGAACTGAGAAACGACAACTACCGGCAGGTGGAGCCTCAGCCCAACCGCTTCTTTGAGTGCAGCGGCAGCGGCGCCCTGGGCCGGTACATCAAGCTGGCCGTCCCCGATATTGAAGCCAGCAACTGGATCAAGATCAACGAGCTGGAGGTCAACACCACCGTGCCGCAGGAAGCGCCGCTGACGGCGGTGTCCTCCTCTTCCGGCGAGGCCGCCCACGCCGACGACGGCGACCTGCTCACCTTCCTCACCCCCGGCGCGGGCGCGGGCTACTGGGAAAAGCTCCTGCAGACCCCCACCGCCTTTGACAGCGTCACCGTCCTCCGGGGGGAGACGGGCGAAACCGCCACCGTGAAGGTACAGCGGAACAACAACTGGGTCAGCGTCGGCACCCTCACCCAAGCCGCCACCACCGTCTCTTTGAAGGACGGCGACCCCATCACCGGGGTGCGCGTTGAGTGGACGGAGAATGACGTGCCCGCCATCGCCGAGGTCATTTTCGCCGGGGAGGCCGTCCCCACCGGGGAGGCTCCCACCCTCTACCCCAACATCTATGAACAGCCCGCTGACCCTGAGGGGGTCACCGTAGCCAACGGCACGGCGGCGGAGAACGTCCCCCTGCCTGACCGGGTGGAGGTCACCACCAGCGGCGGGACCACCACCGAGGTCCCGGTGACGTGGAGCTGCGAAAGCTACAATGCCGCCACCGCCGCCACCTACACCTTCGTGGGCGAATTTGACCTCGCCGGCGCGCTGCTCACCAACCCCGGCTGCTTTGCTCTGACCGCCAACGTCACCGTCCGTCCCGCCGAGGGCGGCAGCACATCGGAGGAGAATCTGGCGCTGAACAAGACTGTGTACGTCTCCGGCGCTGAGGACAAAAACACTCAAGCTCCTGCCAATGCGGTAGACGGTAGCACCAACAACCAATGGAACAGCAACCATATGACCAGCGGTTCCCAAAACAACAAAACAGATTTGGGTGACGCTTGGATCGTGGTAGATCTGGGAGCCAATATAAACTCTATCACTTCCGTTTCCATGAATTTCTTTAACCTTATCTGGCCTACCGATTATATGCTCCAAGTAGCAGGAAGTAATTTTACTCCTGTGGACTATGTGGACAACGGCACCAAAGCAGAAAATAATGCCAACGTAATGGAAGGTACCTACACCGGCGATAACGCAGAAAACGCCGCCTGTTGGACAACTATCAAAACCGTGAGCCATGCCAGCTATTCTGCTCACCCCACCGTAACCTTTAACGCTGCTGATTTTGATGCAACTGTTCCCACTGACGCTCGGTACTTCCGCCTTTACTTTACCGGCCTGAACCATGGAGCTTCTGGCAACTCCGCAGGCGTTAAGGAACTCACCGTCAACGGCACCCGCACCGCCGCCGCCTCTGACGCCAACATCTCCTCTATCACTCCCGTCACCGCTGTGGGCGTGAGCGGCGACGAATGGGCCAGCCTAAACGTTCCCACCCATGTGGTCGCCACCCTGGCCGACGGCACCAAGGTCCGTATCCCCGTGGAATGGAACAGCGCAGGCTATGACAAGACTGTCCAGACGGCCCAGACCTTTACCGGCACGCTGACCCTTCCCTCCGGGGTGACCAACTCCGGCAACGTCCAGCCCTCCATGACCGTCACCCTCTCCGCGCCCCCTGATGTGACCGGCTACACCGTCACCCCCAGCCGGGTCACCGCCCAGCATAGAACGTCCTTCGCCGAGCTGCGGCCCTCTCTGCCCGCCAATGCGGTGCTGCAGTTCAGCAACGGCGCGACCCGCTCCCTCCCCATCACCTGGGACGCGAGCAGCTACGATCCCGACTCCTTGGAGGATCAGACCGTGACGGGCACGGTGACCCGCCCGTGGAGCAAGACAGAATATACGGTCTCTGTTCTGGTGCGTCTGGACCCCATCCTCGCCACCTCTGTCACCGTCTCTCCCAAGACTCTGACCCTCTACGCCAACGAGAGCCACGCCAACCACACCGCCACCCTCACCGCCACGGTGGGCGGCGCGGACACCTCGGACAAGACGGTGACCTGGAGCAGCAGCAACGTCCGCGTGGCCGCGGTAGACAACGGCGTTGTCACCGGCATGGGTCCCGGAACCGCCACCATCTATGCCATCGCCCACGACGGCAGCCGCGTCTCCGACTCCTGTGAGGTCACCGTCAAGTGGACGCTGGTAGGCGACGTGGTCGCCACCGGTGGCCCCCAGGTGGGTTCCACCCTGTCCGGCGCGTTCAATCAGTTGAATCAGGACGCTAAGAACAACGTGGATATCCAGTGGTGGCGCAAGGGCAAGAATGACGCCGCCTTCACCGAGATCGACGGCGCGACGGAGAAGGACTATACCGTCGCCGCCGACGCGGTCAACGTGGGTGCGACATATCGGATGGTCGTCACCGCCAAGGGCCTCTATGAGGGCACCAAGACCTCCAACGAGATCACCATGACCAAGCTGGCCGGCGAGCCGCTGAAGGCGGTGCCCACCTTTACCAACGTCTCCGCCGAAGGGGCGACCGACGGCGAGATCACCGGCCTCTTCAAGGGCCGCAGGTACGAGTACAAGCAGGTGGAAAACGGCACGGTAGACCCCGGCGAGACCGGCTGGACCGCGTTTTCCGATATGTCCGATGATGAGACCGGCTTGGCCGGGAACTTTGGCACGGCTAAGATCACCGGCCTGGAGGCGGGCACCTATGTGGTGCGCCGCGCCGCCGACGACTGCTATCAGGCCGGTCCTCACCGCACCGTGACCATTTCCATCGAGAATACGGGCGACGTGGTGGTCCACAATCCCCAGACCTTTGTGGGCGGCCTGGTCACCGTGGGCCGCACCCAGATCCCCGAGGGGGACACCGTCCGCCTGACCGTAGCGCCCGGCACGGGCTACGAGCTGGTCCCCGGTTCCCTGAAGGCCATCCCCGATGTGGGCGAGGCGGTGGTCGCCGCCGCCGATGAGACGACCCCGGGGCTTTACACCTTCACCATGCCCCGCGGCATTACCAGCGTGACCATCGACGCTCAGTTCCGGCTGAAGACCTACACCATCACCCACGCCCTGACCAACATCACCTGCAGCCTGGGGGATGCGTCCAGCCACACCGCCACCCACGGCGAGAAATTCTCCATCACCCTCACCCCGGCGGAGGGCTACGAGATGAAGCCCGACACCATCACCGTGAAAAACACAGACACGAACACGGCTTTCACGGATTACACCTATCTGCCTGACACGACCGACTCCGCCAAGCGGGTGCTCACCTTTACCCACGGCGTGACCTGCAACATCTCCATTACCGGGGAGCCGGACCTCAAGACCTATATCATCGACGACCAGCTTGTGGACCTCACCTGCAGCCTGGGCGACAAGGACCACCACAAGGTCGACCACCACGCCGCCCTGACCATCACCATCTCCCCGGCCGCGGGGTACATCCTCCCCCAGCAGGAGGATATCCGCATCACCATGGGCGGCGCGGCGTTCACCGACTTTACCTACACCGTCGTGGATGCTGCCCACGCCCAGATCGCCATCGCCGAGGGCAAGATCAGCGGGGACCTGGTGGTTTCCGCCGCCGCCGGCATCTCCCTCACCTCCGTGGCGATCCACGGCACGGCCCAGGTGGGCGAGCGGCTCTCCGCCGACGTCCGGCCCAGCAACGCCACCGTGACCTGCCAGTGGATCCTTTCCTCCGAAGAGAGCAGTGATGAGATCTTCACCGGGGACACCTTCCTCGTCCCCGCCGCCGCCGAGGGCAAGACCATCACCCTGACCGTCACCGGCACCGGGCGGTACCGGGGTACGCTGACCACCGATCCCACTGGGGCCATCACCCCCGCCATCGCCGACAAGAGCGCCTTGCGCGCCGCCTATGACGATGGACTCACCGTCACCAACGACAACTACACCGCCTCCACCTGGGACACGTTCCAGGCGGCTCTGAGCGGCGCGGCCACCGTTTTGGATACCGCCGCCGCCACCCAGGCCCAGATCGACGACGCGCTGGCCGTTCTCAACGCCGCCCGCGCCGGTCTCAGGAAGCAAAGCTCCTCCGGCGGCAGCTCCCGCCCCTCCGAGACCACCAAGACCGAGACCCTTGAAGACGGCACCAAGGTGACCACGGTCACCAAGCCCGACGGCACCGTCACCGAAACCGTGGAGCAGCCTGACGGAACCAAGTCCGAGACCGTTACCACCAAGGACGGAGCCGTGACCATCACCGTCACCGACGCTGAGGGCGAGGAGCTGGCCAAGGTGGAGCTGCCCGCTACCATTCCCGCCCCCGAGACCCGCTTTGACGACGTGCCCGAGGGCCACTGGGCGGACAAGGCCATCCACAACGCCGCCGCTCTGGAACTGGTGAAGGGCGTTGGAAACAACAAGTTCGACATGGTCGCCCCCATGAGCCGCGGCTCTCTGGCAACGGTGCTCCACCGCCTGTCCCAGGGCAAGACGGACTACGAGACCACCTTCCAGGATGTTGCCCAGGGTAAGTTCTACACCGAGGGCGTGGCCTGGGCCGCGAAGGTCAAGGTCGTCACCGGCTACACCGCCGACATCTTTGCCCCCGAGGACGTGATCACCCGGGAGCAGCTGGCGGTGATGCTGGCCCGCTACGCCAAGCTGATCGGCATGGACATCAAGGCGGACGCAAAAGCCCTTGAACAGTTCGCCGACGGTGAGAACACCGGCAGCTGGGCCGTGGACGGCGTGGCCTGGTGCGTAAACAAGGGCATCCTTCAGGGCAAGGGCGGCAACGTCCTCGATCCCACCACCAACGTCACCCGCGCGGAAGTGGCCGTGATGCTGGATAGGTTTATTGCACTTCTCAAGTAACACAGCAACAGGCAGAGGGACGGTTCTTCCGAACCGTCCCTCTGTTTTTTACTGCCTTATGCCGCCTTTAAGTCAATGGATTTTTCTGTGCTGTTGACTGTAATTCTATAGTTTGTATCCTCCGCATCGCTGAGAATACAAAAAGCCTCAAAAGAAGTGTGCTCTATGCCAGTTTGTGTTGACGATTTTTCAAAAAGAAGGAAATCGTTTCCTTGCGTGTCGTTAATACTCACATCCCTTCCCTCTATAATTCCAAACACATAAATATATTTATCGACTGCATTTGCACTTTCATAAATCTGAATTGGTGCTGGCGGATTGGAGATCAGACGACTGTGCCTGCGTATATTCCAGTAAGTTCCGATCTTATAGCCCTGTTCCGTTTTGTTGGAAAGCATATACGATACGGTTCCGGGCTTTTCGGCATATAAAATCAAGCTGGATTCCTTGCCGTCCAAAATCTCGATCACTTCGCCCTTGCAGGCGTACTTCGCCACCGCCTCCGCTGAGGGGAACGAGTAGAATAGGTTCTCAATGGGGACAAAGGCGGTATAAAGAGAGACTGCCCCCGCCAAAGCAAGGCACACGATCCATAGCTTTCTCTTCTTTTTATGAAAGATCGCAAGGATGAGAGCCCCATAGAACAGGATGTTCGCCAAGATTTCCACGCAATTTCCCCACACGGTTTCTCCCCCCTTAGACGGTCCCGCCTTCCTCCAGTAATCCCCGCAGATATGCCCGGTACTCCTCCACCACCCAGTCCGGCGCCTCCGGCTTCGCCAGACCTGCCAGTGCGGCCAGCCAGCCCCAGAACTGGGGGGACACCACCACGTCCAGGGTGACGGTAAACCCGCCGGTGGCCTTGGGTACCAGCATCACGTCCCGGCCAAAGCGGTCCAGGATCACCCCTGCCGCCGCCTCCTGGCAGGCCAGGCGCACCTTGGCCGCCCGGCCGCTGAACATGGAGAAATACCGCCCCACATACGCCCCGGGGTCGAAGCTTTTGGGCGTTTCGGCGCTCTCGTCCGTCACCCGGACCCCGTCCATCTTGTCCACCCGGTAGTGGCGGGTCTCCTCTCCTTCCGGTGGTTTTCCAACCAGATAATACTGTGCGTTATCCCAAACCAGGCAGTACGGTTCCACGCGGTACTCCGCGCCGCCCCGCCGGTACACCTTCTCCTTGTTCCGGTCCAGGTCAAAGTAGCGGAAGGCCACCGCCTTGTGCCTGGTGATGGCGGTGTGGATGGCGTCCACGGAGTAGTACGCGCTCTCGTTCATGGACTTCACCCGCCCGCCCACAAACACCTGGCGCTGGAGCTGGGTGGCCTGGTGGCGGGAGGTGAGACCCTCCAGCTTGGAGATGAGGGCGTCGCTCTTTTTCTTGGTGATGAAGCGGCTGGCCTGCACCGCATCCACCAGCAGCTTCAGCTCGGGCAGCTCAAACTCCCGGCTGCCCAGATACACCCCGCCGCTGCGTCCGGGGAGACGGCGGATGTCGTAGCCGTGCTCGGCCAGGACAGTGAGGTCGGCGTACACGCTCTTGCGCTCGGCGCTCACCCCCCGCTCCTGAAGGTAGCTCACCAGCGTCTGGGTGGTGACGGGGTGGTCCTCGTCGCTCTCGGCGCGGAGATAGTCCAGCAGAAGCAGGAGCTTGCGTTTTTGATTCTCCGATTTGGCCACAAGATCACCTCGTTTGCGTCGGTCTTACCACATCACGGTCAGCACCTTGGCCACCTCGGCCCGGGTGATGGGGTCGTTGGGGCGGACATAGCCGCCGTAGCCGCTGATCACGCCCTGGGCCACCAGGGTGGAGACGTGGTCAGCGGCCCAGGAGGGAATGTCGTTCTGGTCCAGGAAGGCCTCGGCGGAGAGGGCGTAGCCCTTGGGCTGGACCCGGCCCAGCAGGGTCATGGCCTGGGCGCGGGTAATGGTCTGGGTGGCGTTGGCGTAGAGGGTCCCGCCCTCCGCGCTGCCGGTGAAGATGCCCAGGGAATAGGCCGCCTTCACGGCGTTCAGCGCCCAGGGCTGGATGGCGGCGGCGTCCGCAAAGGGCAGCTCTACCCCCTCGTATTGGCTCAGGTCCGTCCCCAGCCACCGCATGAGCATGGTGACGAAATCCCCCCGGGTAATGTTGGCGGCGGGGTCAAAGAGCAGGGTCCCGTTGGGGCCGGGGCTGCCCTTGGAGATGCCCCGGTCGTAGAGATAGTCGGCGTGATCCCTGGCCCAGTGGCCGTCCACGTCGGCAAAGGGGGACACGTTGCCCACGGCAGGGGGCAGCTCCCCGCTGGCCCGGGCCATGTTGCCCGAGGCGTCGGAGACGGTCAGAGAAATCCGGTGGAGCAGCGCGTCATACAGCTCCAGCTTGGCGGTGACGGTGTTCCCCGTCAGGGTGAAGTCCACAGGCTTGCCGTCCAGGGTGAGGGAGATGCGCTCCTTGGCGAAGGTCTTGTCCACGTTGTCGCTCAGGGTGGCGGTCACCGCCCCCTCGGGGGTGCAGGTAAGCTTCACCGTGGGGGGCGTTTGGTCCGAAATGCCGCCGTTGGTGGAGGTGAAGTGGTCCAGGTAGAGGGCCGCCCACGCCACCCCGCCGGGAATGATCACGTCGGAGGGCACGTAGCCGGGGTCATAGGGGGCGGGGGTGATCGTCAGCCCGGTCACCTTGGCTGCCCCGGCGGGCAGGTCGGCGCGGACGAAACTCCAGCGGCCCGGCGCGCCCACAGCGCAGGGGGCCGTGGCTTCGCTGCCGTCGTCCAAGGTCACCCGGAGGGCCAGCGTCACTTCCTCCGTGGGGTACACCCAGAAGCCCACGTCGCTCTCCCCTGCCGCAAGGGGCAGCTCCAAGGGCAGCGCGCTGGCCTCTGTCCCTCCGGTCAGATACTCCACCTTCAAGGAGGACTTGCCGTAGCGCACCTGCGTCCCGGTCAGCTCCGCGTGCAAGCAGCCCTCCTCATCCAGCGCCGGGAGGGTACTGCCCTCCTCCCACGGCTCCAGCAGGTTCACATGGCCGCCCACGGTGACGGGCAGGGTCACGGTCTTGGTCCCGGCGGTCACCGTCACGGTCCCGGCGGCAGCCTTGCTCCCCGCCGTCAGCAGGCCGGCGGCGTCGATGGTCCCCACCTCCGGGCTGACCGACCAGGTGAAGCTCTCGTCGGCGGCGGTCAGGGATAACCCGTACCAGTCGGCGGAGGCGGTGAGGTCCACCGCCTGCCCCGGCTCCAGATTGAGGCTGGTCACCGCCTGGGCGGTGGCTTGGTTGGAAATGGTGATGCCATGGGGGGTGGGCACCACTGTCAGGATCACGCTGCCCTGCTGACCGTCGGGGGCGGTGGCGGTGACCACCGCCTCCGTCTTTTCCGCCGCAGCGGCGGCGGTGAACATGTTGCCTGCCGTCTGCCCCGGCCCGGAGACGGTGTAGGTCACGTCGCTGTATGTCGTGTTCATGGGATGGTAGCCGGTGTCGATGCCCTGGGCGGTGAGGGTGGTCCTGCCGCCGGGAAGGAAGAGACTGTCCGGGGCGGAGACATACAGCGACCCCAGCTCCCCCGTAGCCTTCATATCGCTCACGAAGAACAGGGCGTTGGTCACCGCCCGCTGGCTCCCGTCGGAGGGCTTGTTTTGGAGGGTAAAGGCGTTGTCCAGCGCCCCGGTGGTACCAAAGGTGGTGGAGCCGCCGCCGTCAAAGAGCACCGCGTCCACGCAGCCCAGCTCCTTGAGCCGCGCCGCCACCTGGCGCATGGACGCGCCCACGCTGTACCCGGCCCGGCGGCCGTCCATGGTATAGAGGATGACTTGGCCGTTCGCCTTGATCCCCAGGGCGGTGCGGGGGTTGGCGGTGTTGTCCAGCCCCTCCTGCACCACTCCGTCCTTCAGCAGCAGCTGATACGCGCCGATGGCCTGCCGGGCGTCGTTCCAGCGGGGATCGGCAGCGGTGACGCTGAGCTTCACCTGCTCCCCCACCTTGAGGGCGGAAAGCTGGTTCTGGAAATATTCGCCGCTGTCCTTCCCCAAGGTAAGGATGAAGCACCCCTGGGGGATAGCCACGCTCCCGCTGAGGGTGGACACCCCCGTGACCACACAGGTCACCGCCTCGCCGCCGATGACCAGGCGGTCGGGGGCGGGGGCCAGGTTGGCGGCGGACGCCGCCAGAGCGGTCTCATAGGCGGCTTGGGCCGCGTCCAGGGCGGCCTGGTAGGCCGCCAGGGCCTCCTGATAGGCGGCGGTCTCCTCCGCAGTTGGGATCACCGGCGCGCCGGTGACCGGGTCCACCGCCAGGGACGGGTCGGTGGGCGCCGTCACGTCCGGGGCCTGATACACCGGCTCCACATAGTCCTCCGGAACCACCACAGGGCGGAGGATCACGTTGATCCCCTCCCCCGACCCCTTGGTGGCGTCGCCAAAGTCGCGGTTAAACAGCGTCATGCCGTCGGCGGACACACGGGTCTTGTTAAAGCCGCCCATGGCGGCCAGATGCTGACCCTTAATGTCCGTCCACACCGTCAGCCCCGGCTTGCCCACAAAGGCGTTGCCCTGGGCGTCGAAGCCCACGGCGTAGTGGTAGGAGGACGAGGAGCGCAGCACGCCCTCGGTGACCACCATGCCCAGCGGCACGCCGGTGGCCACCACAAAATAGTCCCCGTTGGCCCCCGCCAGCACCCGTTTCCCGCTCTGCTCCAGGCTCTGGGCCATGGCGGTGAGGGTTGACTTGGCGGGGATGTTCCCGCCGTAGACCACCGCCGGGGACACGCTCCCGCCGGGGGTGTATGTAACGAATTGTTCCGTGCGGTAGTCCGAGCGGCTGTCCCCCCACAGCTTCTGGGTGGTGACGGTCACGCCGGGACCCACCACGGTCTCGCTGCGCACCAGCTCCCACCCCATGGCCTGGGAGGCCATGGCCGGGGTGACCAGCAGCGTCAATGCCAAAAGAATACTCCATGCTCGTTTCATCATATCAGGTTCCTCTGTGCGACATGTATTTCAGTGTACCGGGCAGGGTGGCCCGCTCCTGGGCCTCCAAAAGCTGCCCGATCAGGACGTTGGAGCGCAAAAAGCCCTCCGGGGTGAACCGCCAGCGGCGGTCCGCCTGCTCCGCCCAGCCCTGCCGCTCGTACTGGGTCAGCAGGGTCAGCAGAGGGGCAAAGTCCATGAAGAACTCCCGGCGGTACTCCCACTCCTCGATGCCGTGGGTGGTGCGCAGGCGGAGCATCAGGTATTCGCTGCCCCGCTCCCGCCGGGGGATGACGGTCTCCTCGCTGAGCAGCCGTCCGCCGCCCTCCACCGCCGTGATGTACCCCTCCAGGTCCCGGAGAAAGGCGTACCGCCGGTCGCCGAAGTCGGAGTGGGCGCCGGGTCCAAAGCCCAGATAGGGACTGAGGGTCCAGTATTTCAGGTTGTGGCGGGAGGGGTACCCCTCCTTGGCGAAGTTGGAGATCTCATACTGCCCATACCCCGCCGCCGTCAGCCTGTCCACCATGGCAAGGTAAGCGTCCGCCTGGGCGTCGTCGTCGGGCAGGGTCTCCCCCGCCGCCACCCGTGCCGCCAGGGGCGTACCCTCCTCCACCTTCAGCCCGTAGCCCGAGATGTGCTCCGGGTTTAAGGCGATGGCGGCGTCCAGGGTGCGCTCCCAGCTCTCCTGTGTTTGGCCGGGAAGACCGTAGATCAGGTCCAGGCTGACATTTTTCAGCTTCGCCTTCCGGGCGGCCTCCACCGCGGCCTCCACCTGGGCAAAGTCGTGGATGCGGCCCACCGCCTTCAGCTCGCCGTCGCAGGCGGACTGCATCCCCAGAGACAGGCGGTTGACCCCCGCCCGGCGCAGGGCGCGGAGGGTTGGGAAGTCCACCGACTCAGGGTTGGCCTCCACGGTGATCTCCGCGTCCTTGGCCACCTTGAACCGCCGCTTCAGGAAGTCCAGGATCTGGATCAGAGGCTTCACCCCCAGCATCAGGGGGGTGCCGCCGCCGAAATAGACGGTGTCCACCTCAAAGCCCTTGGCGTAGGGCGCGGTCTCCCCCATGTGGGCCAGCAGCGCCTTTTGATAGCGCTCCGTCTGCGCCTCCGCTCCCGCCAGAGAGTAAAAGTCGCAGTAGTCGCATTTGTGCTTGCAAAAGGGGATGTGGATGTAAATGCCCAGCTTTTGCGTCATGGAAGTCACCACCTATTTTGACTGGTTTCACTCCATTATAGTTCCTCTTCCGCCGGCGCGCAACGGGAAATCAATTCCTCCACCTCTGCCGGGGTGGTAATGGCGCTCAGCACCGCCGCCAGGGCGTTGGCGGAGAGGTTGGCCGGAAGGCCCAGGGCGGCTTGGAGCGCCAGCCGCCGCTCCTTGGCGTCGGGGGTACCGCTGAGGCCCAGGGCGTAGAGGACCGCCTTGGTGAACGGCTTCTCCCGCTCCTCCTCCAGCCCCACGCCCGCCCGCAGCAGCGCCTGGCGCAGGACCTCCGGCCGCATCCCCTCCACCCCCAGCGTACCCGCCTTTCCGGGGGTGCGCTTGCGCTTCTCCTTGCCGGGCACGTCGGGAATGAAGGCCTCCTTCACCTGCCCGGGGGGCAAAATGCTCTTCAGGTGGCGGCGGATGACCACCCCGCCGCCGTCGGAGTCGGTGAGGATGACCACCCCCCGCTCCGCCGCCAAACGGCGGAGAAGCTCCTTGCGCGGGGCGTCGCGGAAGATAGAAAAGCCGTCCACGGGGAAGATGAGGCCGTCCACCACCGCCTCCAGGGCGATCTTGTCGTACTTCCCCTCCACCAGGATGACCTCCCGGACCCGCAGCTTATCCATAGGCCAGGTCCAGGACCAGCTGGGTGAGGGCCTGGTCGGCGTCGCCCCCCGTGGTCTTGAGGGCCGCGTCGGTCTCCGACACCCGCCTCAGCGCCCTGCGGCACCAGGGCAGGTCCACCCGCCGGGCGGCGGCCATCAGCTTGGACGCCACGTAGGGGTGCATCTTCCACAGCGCGGCCACGTCGTCCGCGCTCCGCCGCTCCTCCAGCGCCACCCGGGCGGCGTAGAGCTGGCGGAAGTATTTCCCCAGGGCGGCCATCATGACCTGGACCGGCTCCTGCATATGGAGGAGGTCGGCCAGGATGCCCAGAGCCTTGTCGTACTGCTTCGCCCCCAGAGCGTCGGTGAGCTGGAACACCACCGCGTCCAGCTGGGGGGTGACCACAGCGTCCATGTCCGCCTTAGTGACCCGCGCTCCCTGGGCGTAGGCGGCGATCTTGCCGATCTCGGGGATCAGCCCCTGCATCAGGTCGCCGCAGAGAAAAATCAGGTGTTTGGCCAGCTCGGAGTCCACGCTCTTCCCCGCCGCCTTGAACCGGCGGACGATCCAGTCCACCAGGTGCTCCTGCTCCTGGCGGGGGAAGTCCACCACCAGGCCGTGCTCCTTGATGGCTGAGGCCAGCTTGGTCCGCGCGTCGGGCTTATAGGGGATGAGGTCGTAGAGAAACACCAGGCACAGGTACTCGGGCAGGTCGGCGAAGTAGTCCATCAGGGCGTTTCGCTCCGCCTCATTTGCCTTAAAGAGGTCGTAGTCCCGCACCACCACCAACGTGTGCTCGCTCATCATGGGGAAGCAGTCCGCCGTGGCGATGATGTCCCGGGCGGTGACCTCCTTGCCCTCCAGCAGCTTGTCGTTGAACGCCTCCATGCCGTCGGGGATGAGCTGCTCCCGCAGGCGGCCCAGGTAATATTGCCGCAGATAGACCTCCTCGCCGTGGAACACATAGAGGCGGCGGGGGGTCTTGTTTTTCAGATCGGCCTTGAACTGGTCCAGAGAGCCGTCGTTTTTTTGCTTGGGTTTGGCCATGGGCCTAGCCTCCTTCCCCGCCGGATGCGGCGGTGACAGTCAAGGTTCCGCTGAGGTCGGTGCGGTAAACCTCCGCCCCGGCCTCTGTCAAGCGGTCCAGCGTGTCGGGGTGGGGGTGCCCGTAGGAGTTCTCCCCCACCGAAATGAGCACGGTTTGGGGCCGGATGGCCTCCAGCAGGGTCCTGCCGTTGGAGCCAGCGGAGCCGTGGTGCCCCGCCACCAGCACCTCGCACCGGGGCAGGCGGTGGTATTTCACCAACCGCTCCTCCACCGTGGTCCCCATGTCTCCGGTGATGAGGGCGTCGAAATCTCCGGCGGAGGCCAGAACGCTCAAGCCCTTTTCGTTGGCGTCGCCGCTGCCCAGCGGGGCGAAGATCTCCAGCGTTGCGCCGCCCAGAGCGGCGGTTTCGTCCTTGTCGATCCAAACTACCTCCGCGCCCTCTTCCTCCGCCAGTCCCAGCACCCAAAGCTGGCAGTCCCCGTCCTCCTCCATGCGGGGGAGGATCACCGTCCCAACGTCCAGCCGGTCAAAGAGGGCGGCCAGACCGTTGACATGGTCATCGTGATAGTGGGTGAGGAGGAGCTTGTCCAACCGGGTCTCCCCCCGGCTCAGCAGATAGTCCGCGGCCACGTCGCCGGGGTCGGACCGCCCGCTTCCGCCGCAGTCGATCAGGGCGGTCTCTCCCGCCGAGGCCAGCACCACGCTCTGCCCCTGGCCCACGTCCAACACGGCGACGGTCAGGTCGCCGGCGCGGAAGGTAAGGCGGGTCAGCAGCACGCTGGTCCCCAGCATCACGCCGCCGCACAGCACGAAGATCCACCACCGCCGCCGCTCTCCCCGCCACAGCACCGCCATCAGCAGCAGAGCGTAGGCGCCCAGGAGGAACGCGGGGTAGTAGACCCCGTTGAGGGTCACCGCGCTGTACGGAAACGCGCCGATGGCCCGGGCCACCCTCATTACATAGCGGGCGGGCCAGGCCAGCACGTGCCCCATGACCGCTCCCACTGCCGGGGAGGCAACGCCCACCAGCCCCGTGACCAGGCCCAGGGCAAACACCACCGCCGCCACCGGGAGCACCAGCACGTTGCTCAGCGGCGCGGCCAGAGACAGGGTGCCGAAATAGCAGGCGATGAGGGGGACGGTGAACACCAGCGCCCCCAGGGTGGAGGCCAACGTACCGCAAAGCACCGCCAGCAGACCGTTCAGTCCCCGGCGGAGCAGGCGCTTCCCGCCCGACGTCCCCGGTTTTTCAGAGAGACGGAGCGGGCGCAGCCAGTCCGCCAACCGGGGCGTCACCAAGGTGATCCCCGCCACCGACGCGAAGGAAAGCTGCAGCCCCACATTGGCCGCCGACAGGGGGTTGAGCAGTAACAGCAGGGCTAGGGCCGCGGCCAGCGACGACCAGTTGTCCGCCTCCCGGCCCAGGGCCGGAGCCAGCAGGGCGAAGGCCCAGATCACGCCCGCGCGCAGCACGGAGGGGCTTCCCCCGACCGCCAGGGCGAACACCACCACTACGGGCAGGCACACCGCCGCGCGGCGGCGGAGGTCCGCCCCGGTGAACAGGCTCAAAAGCCCCACCAGGAAGGAGATGTGCATTCCCGACACCGCCAGCAGGTGGGACAGCCCCGCCCGGGTCAGGGCGGTGCGGTCGCTGTCGGACAGGCCGCTCCGGTCTCCCGCCGTCATGGCGGCGATCAGGCCGGACACGTCCTCCGGGAAGGCGGCCTTCACACTGCGGGCCAGCCGCTGGCCCCAGACCCGGGGCAGGCTCCACCAGGGTGCGCCCGCCGCCCGTTGAACATCAATAGAGCTTCGCACCCGCAGGGTGATAAAGGTGCCGCCCGACGCCAGGTTGGACGCCCATCTCCCCTCCCGCAGGGTGGGACAGGAGCAGTCCGCCGTCAGGGTGAGGGTATCCCCCGGCCGGACGTCCGCCAGAGCCTCTCCCCCGTAGAGCATGGCCCGGATGGGAACGCCCTCGCCGGTGAGGTAGCAGGGCAGGCTGTAGCCGTAGTCGTTCTCCGCCGCCGCCTCGGCGGCGGCCACCGTCACCTGGGTGCGGCGGCCGTCCAGCGCCTCCGCCGGGACCAGCATCACCTGCCGGTACCCCGCGCACCAAAGCAGGGCGGCGGACACCCCCAGCGCGATCAGCACGCCGGGGTGCTGTTTTCTCCACAAAAACCACGCCGCTGGGAGGAGCGCCACCAGACCCAGGGGGAGCCACAGCTCCACCGGGAGGAGGTAGACCGCGGCGAACACGGCGGCGGCAAAGGCGGCCCAGAGGACGGCCCCTCGCCTCATGGCAGCTCCTTGTCGCAGAAGCCGCAGCACCGCTTCCCCTCCACCTCTTTCACCAGGGGTGGCAGGTAGTGCTCGGTCTGGGTGATGCAGCGGGGATTGCGGCAGATGGGATAGCGGCCGATGGCCACCGGCTCCGTCTTTTCCAGCCGGGGCTGGTTGGCCAGATCGGCCAGCAGGGCCATGCGCCCGAACATCCCGTACCGGGCCTGCTGGAAGTAGACCGCCCGGGGGTCGTCGTCCACGTCCACGTCGATCTCGTCCACCCGGGGCAGGGGGTGCATCACCAACAGGTCCTTCTTGGCCCGGGCCAGCTTGCGCCGGGTCAGAACATAAGTCCCCTTGCACCGCTCATATTCCAGCGGGTCTACGAAGCGCTCCCGCTGGATACGGGTCATGTAGAGAACATCCAGCTGAGGCAGAACGGACTCCAGGCCCGTGACCTCCAGATGCTGGATGCCCCGCTGGCGCATAAAGTCCTTCATGTAATCGGGGACTGCCAGATCGCGAGGGGAGATGAGGTAAAACCGAACGTTTTGGAACTTTTCCATGGCCTTGATGAGGGAGTGGACGGTGCGGCCGTATTTCAGGTCGCCGCACACGCCGATGGTGAGGCCGTCCACCCCGCCCCGCAGGCGGGTCATGGTCACCAGGTCGGCGATGGTCTGGGTGGGGTGCATATGTCCGCCATCCCCTGCGTTGACCACAGGGACGGGGGAATAAAGAGACGCGGCCTTGGCCGCTCCCTCCCAGGGGGTGCGCATGACGATCACGTCGGCGTAGCCGGAGACCATCTTGACGGTGTCCTTCAGCGTCTCCCCCTTCGCCACGGAGGAGCTTTGGGGATCGGCAAACCCGAACACCTGCCCGCCCAGCCGCAGCATGGCGGTCTGGAAGGAGAAGTTGGTGCGGGTGGACGGCTCATAGAACAGGTTGGCGCTCACCTTGCCCCGGCACACGTCCAGATGGGCCTGGGGGTCGTCCATAATGGCCTCGCAGCGGCGGTAGAGCGCGTCCCATTCTGCCCGGGTCATGTCTCCAAAATCGATCAAATGGCGCATGGCACCCACCTCCTTTTTGTCTCTGCGCTGACAGAATTTCCAACTTTATATGATAGCACATTTCGGGGCCATGGGCAACTGTTATTTGCCCATGGCCCCGTGCTTTACCGTGTTTCCTGGTTCCGTTTTGTCCCTTCCGGCCCCGCCTTGGCCACGGTGACGGCGCACACCCGTTTTGCCCCGGCGGTGCGCAGAAGGCGGGCGCACTCGGACAGGGTCGCGCCGGTGGTCACCACGTCGTCCACCAGCAGCACCGTCTTCCCCGCCACCTCCTCCGGGCAGAGCAGGCGGTACGCCCCCAGCACGTTGGCCCGCCGCGCGGCGGCGTCAGTCAGGCCGGACTGGGCGGGGCGGTCCTCCTTTTGAAAGAGACGTTTGGGCCTTTGCCCATACGCCGCCGCCACCTGCACCGCCAGCTTTTCCGCCTGGTCGAAGCCCCGCTTGCGCAGGCGTTTGGCGCTGAGGGGCGGCCAGGAGACCAGGTCAAAGGGTCCCTCCAAATGGTCCCTGGCGCACTGGGCGGCGAGGATGCCTAAGGGCTTGGCCCGGGCCGGTTTCCTGCCAAATTTCAGCTCTAAGACCCCATGACGAACAGCGCCCCGGTAAACCAGGGCGCTGACGGTTTCGTGGATCCACTCCACCCTGCTGTGGGCCGCTTGGCCCGTCAGCCAGGGCAGAGTCGTCTGACAGCTTTCGCAGGGCAGGTCGCTTTGGTTCACCTTCCCGCAGAAGGGACACCTGCGGGGGAAGAACCAGTCCAGCAGCTTGGGAGCGTCCACCTTTTACAGCTTGACGCTCCAGCCGTGGGGGTCGGCCACCTTGCCCCACTGGATGCCGGTGAGGGTGTCGTAGAGCTTCTGGCTCAGCGCGCCGATCTGGCCGCCGTTGATGGTGACCTTCTCGTCCCCCCGGGCCAGGACGCCGATGGGGGAGATGACGGCGGCGGTGCCGGAACCCCAGGCCTCCTCCAGCTTGCCGTCCCGGGCGGCCTCAAACAGCTCGTCGGCGGAGATGCGCCGCTCCTCCACGGTGTAGCCCCAGTCCCGCAGCAGCTCCAGACAGCTCCGGCGGGTGATGCCGGGGAGGATGGAGCCGTTGAGCATGGGGGTGACCACCTTGCCGTCGATCTTGAAGAGGACGTTCATGGCCCCCACTTCCTCGATATACTTGCGCTCCACGCCGTCCAGCCACAGGACCTGGGAGAAGCCCTTCTCCTCCGCCCGCTCGCCGGCGCGGATGGAGGCGGCGTAGTTGCCGCCGCACTTGGTGAAGCCGGTGCCGCCGCGCACGGCGCGCACGTCCTCGTCCTCCACATAGATCTTCACGGGCTGAAGGCCCTCCTTGTAGTAGGCCCCCACCGGGCAGCAGATCACGCAGTACAGGTAGCTGTGGGAGGCGTGAACACCCAGGGAAGCGTCGGTGGCGATGACAAAGGGCCGGACATAGAGGGACGTGCCCTCCAGAGACGGCACCCACCGCTCCTCCAGCCGCACCAGAGCCTCGATCCCCTCCAGAGCGATGTCCTCAGGCAGCTGGGGGATGCACAGCCGCTCGCAGGAGTCGTTGAGCCGCTTCACGTTGTCCATGGGGCGGAACAGGCGCACGCCGCCGTCGGGGTCGCGGTAGGCCTTCATGCCCTCAAAGACCTCCTGGGCGTAGTGGAACACCATGCACGACGGCTCCAGGGAAAGGGGGGCGTACGGCTCGATGCGGGGGCTGTGCCAGCCCTTGCCCGCGTCGTAGTTCATCAGGAACATATGGTCGGTGAACACCTTGCCGAACACCAGCGTGGCGGGGTCGGGCAAGTCCTTGAGGGTCTTTGCCTTGTTGATCTGGATGGGTTCCATGTGTGGTCACTCCTTGGTCTTAGTATATCGGCAGGGGTCTCGGATCAGTCTTCACCGGGGCCATTGTCGTCCAAAAGGGGCAGGTCGTCGGGCCTTGTCCGGGGCAGAACGGCCAGGGGGCCGGGGGCGTAGGCGGGCCAACCGGCGGCCTCCTCGCCCTGAGGCACCTCCGTCACCGCGTCGTCCTCGTTTTTCGCGTCGCCGTGGGTGGGACGGCGGGCCGGCTCTGCCGGGGCCTCGCCGGGACCGGCGTCGTCCACGATCGCGCCGTTCTCATCCACCACGGGGTTGTCCAGGGGCACCGCCTCGGTGGTTTTCGGGTCTACCAGGGAATCCCAGTAGGCGTCCGGCTCCACCGGGATCGGCTCACCGTCCAAGCGCAGGCCGAACAGGGAAATGTAATCCGCGATGGGGTTCTTGTTCTTCACGCTTCCGTCGAAGCCGAAGGGCAGGACCCGCTCGCCCAGGGTGCCGTCGGCGTTGCGCCTGGTCCACAGATAGTCTGCCACCGAACGGTTGTAGTCAAACACCGTCTGCACCAGATTCAGGTCCTGCAGGGTGATCTTCCCGTCTCCGTTGAGGTCGCAGCGGTAGGCCAGGGACTCGGGATTGTGGGTGGAGCGCTTCCACTCCAGCGCCTCGCCGGGGGTGGCGCCGGGGCCGGGGTCTGCCGTCATGGTATTGTTCCAGGGCGTGCCGCGCCACACATAGGAGTAGAGGGTGTCGTAGTCCTGCCACTTGGTGTAGCCGTCGCCGTCCACGTCGCCGGTGATAAGGTAGACCGTGTCGGAGATGGTGTAGGTCAGGGTGCTGTCGTTGTACCAGGTGGGGAGCACCGGGGCCGTCCCGCTCAGGTCCACCCCCGCCCACAGGTCCAGGTCCACCCGGGTGTAGGTCAGGTGGGACGCCTTTTCCAGGGTCAGGCCGTAGGTGAAGGCCTTGTTCCCCGCCGCGGCGGCGTCCACGTTGCGAAGCAGGGTGGGCGCGCCGGGGTCGTAGGCGCTGGTGTAGCCACCCAGCAGGTCGGAGGACATAACGCCGATCTTCTGGTAGTACTTGTTGGCCCCCAGCACCGTGCCGGTGTAGGCGGTGTGGTTGTCGGCGTAGGGCGCGTCGTCCTCGCTCCAGCGGTAGTGCTTGAACACGGCGGGGTCTCTCGTCTCATGGGCCGCGCCGTCGGCGTCCGCCTTGGCGTCCAGCTCAGTCTGGCTCATCAGCTTGTAGAGGCTGGCCGTGGCAGTGTGGTTGGGGGCGTAGGAGATCACCTTCACCTCCACGGTGAAGTGGGGCCGGATCCACACCTGGGTATAGGCGCTCTTCTGGCCGATGGTGTCCTCGGCGATGACCGCCAGGCGGGTGTAATAGTCTCCCGTCCCGGCCCGCTGCGCCAGCGAGCCTTGATTGTTCAGCATGTCGTAGAGGGCCTGGGCGCCGTCGGTGCGCAGGCCGGTGACCGCGTCCGGCTCGGTGGGGACCAGCTTGAACTTGGAGCCGGTGAACTGCTCGTCCGTCCCCGTGCCGTGCCAGTGGCCGGGACCCTGCCACAGGGCGCTGCCGCCCCTGTAGTAGTTATAGGGGTCGCCCGCTGTGTAGGTGGCGGCGTCCTCCGTGTCATACGGCTCCAGCCGCACGTCTGCGCCCAGCGTCAGCGGGGTGTAGACGTCGGTGGCGGCGTCGTAGAGGAAGAAGCTGAACTTCACGTTGTTCTTGGGGTCCACCGTGTCGCCCAGGGGGGTGTGGTTGTCGGTGTGGAACAGCTCTTCGCCGTCCTTGATCTCCTGGATGAGGGTGGGGATCTCCACCACGGCGAAGTCGCCCCGGTTCTCCCCGTAGATGAAGCCCTGCTCCAGGAAGTCCGGCTGGCGGTCATAGTCCGCGTCGTTGACGTTGCGGGGGTCGAAGGGCTGGGGAATGGTCCCGGCAAAGACGAATTCCACGATCACCGTCACGTCGGTGGGGGCGGAGGTCCCGTCCGCGTCGTGGTCGGGCATGGTGAAGATGAAGTGCTCCTCGCCGCCGATGTCATTGGGGAACAGGGCGTGGGGGATGCGGGACTGGAAGCCCATGGTCACCTCGGTGACCCCGGTGGTGCCGTCGGAGACGAAGGGGGTCTCGTCGTACACGTCTACCGGCGGCGTGGCGGCATCGTCCAGGGTGTAGACGCCCTGGGTAAAGGTATATTCGTCCGCGTCCAGCCAGTCCCACTGGGTCTCGTCGGTGGGGTTGGCATAGTAGTTGGCGTTGTCCCGGCGCACCTTGATCTTCGCCACGTAGCCCTTGGCCACGGTGAGGGTCAGGTCGATGGTGTTGCCCCCCGCCGTGGTGGTCCAGACCGTACCCTGCACGGTGTTGACCGTGTCGGTGCGGTCCACGATGGGGGCGGCGGCGTTGCCGTTCACGTCGCTCTCGCCCTTCACCTCCACCTTGGCCAGCAGAGGCGCCTGGTCGTTGACAAACACCACCGTCTCCACCACGTCCTCGCCGGGCATGGCGTAGGAATAGGGGTTCGCCGTTCCCGGCGCGTCCACCCGCACCGTCCCGGTGAAGGGAGAGAAGCGGGTGACCCTGTACTGGGCCGCGCCGCCGCCTGCGGCGGTGACAGCGGTGGTGATCTGGGTGTTGGCGTCCACTGCCGTCAGCGGGCCGTCCGTATCTGCGGTCGTGGTCCCGTCGCTCTCGGCGTGGAGGGTGCGGGCGGGGGCCTCGTTGGTGGTCACGTCGGCGGCGTTTTTGTCGGCGGCGGTGGGCAGGCTAGAGGCGTCCTTCACCTCCAGGGACAGGTCGTAGCCCTTGGTGTAGCGCACGGTCACGGTGGCGTCGGTGTTGGCGGGCATGACGAAGGACGCGTCCTTGCCCAGGGTCAGGTTGGGCACGAACTTGGTGCGGTTGATGTAGAAGTCATAGGGCGGGGTGTGGGTGGCGGCATGGTCCTTGTAGGTCGTGATGATCTCCGCCTTGTAGCCGTCGGCCACCTTCACGTTGACCACCACCGCCTCGTTTTCCTTGGCGGCGGTCCAGTACGTGCCGTGGACGGCGGCGGGGTCGCTCTGGTTGGTGATGGTGACGGCGTTCCCCGCGTTGCCCAGGTGGGCGCTGTCGTCGGCAAAGGCCACCTTGGCGATGTAGGACCGGTCATCCTCCGGCTTGTAGACCGCGTAGAACTCCACGTTTTCCCCGGGCATGGTAAAGGTGTAGTTGTCCGTGGTCCCCACGCGGGTGGCGCTCACCGCGCCGCCGGTCGCGCTCTCCCAAACCACACCCGCCAGCCGCTGGCCCGCGCCGGGCACGGCGGTGGTGGTGACCGTCTCTCCGCCCATCATGTCCTCCAGACGGTCCAGGTGGCGGTTGATGGCCGCGCGTCCGTCGGTGGCGGAGGTCTGGTTGCCGTTCACATCCCGGTTATCCGCCCCGTGAGGCTCGATGTGAAGCCGCGCCCAGAAGATGTTGCCGTAGTAGACACGGATGACGGCGATCTCGTTGTCCCCCACGGTGGGCATGGTGGACCGGGTGGTGGCGCTGCCCGCGTAGCGGTTCACCAGCAGGTCCACTTCCCCGGTCTCCTGGTTGGTGACCGTGTTGCGCACGGCCACGGTCATACGCACCACCTGGAAGTTGGTCGCCCAGTTGGCCAGGGTGCGCAGGTCGTCGCCCATGGTGGCGGCGGAGCGGATCTCCTCCACGGGGTCGTAGGGGTTCGCGGTGCCCACATACTGGGGCGGACGGCCGGTGGCGGTGCCGTTCAGGGACAGACCGGACAGGGTGCCGCCGCTGGTCTGGGCCTGGTTGTTCAGCTCGCCCCGGTGGCCGATGAGCTGAAGGGCCACGTCCTGGGTCTTTTTCTCCGGCTCCTCGGTGGAATAGTGGATGGTGATGGTGATGTTCTCGCCGGGGTCGGGGATGGCGGCGGTGGCGGTGCCGCCGGTGCCGTGATCCAGCAGCACCACGGGAATGGCGGCGTTGTCCCGGTTGCGGACGGCGGTGGCGGTGGCGTAGAAGCCCGGCGCGGTCTCATAGGAGACGGTCACGCTGTCCGTTTCGTAGCCCGCCGTCCAGTGTGGGGAGCTGACCGGGAGCGGAGAGCCGTCCATCAGGGCGGTGCGGGAGGTGTTCTGGATGGAGACGACGCGGTTGGCGGGGTCCGCCGCCGGGTCATCCACAGCGGAATAGGCCAGGTAATAGGGCTTGGGTACGTCGGGATCGTCGGGATCGCCGCCGTACACCACCGTGATCACCGTGTCCGCGTAGGGCATGGTAAAGCTGCCGGTGTAGTCCGCCCCCACGGCCATGGGCGCGGCCACCAGATACCGGCTGCCGCCCAGGTTGGGCCGGACGGTGATGGAGCGGATGACCGCGGCGGGATCGGTGACGGCGGAGACATCCACCGTCTCACCGCCCCGCACCACGTCCATATCGCCGTCCACGGTAAGGGGCCAATCCGCGTGGGCGGTCACAGTGGTGGCGTTGGTCTTGCCGCTGGCGTCCACGATGCGCAGGGTGAGGTCAAACTCCACCTTGCGGTAGGTGACGGTGACCTGCACGTTGGCGGCGGGCATGGTGAAGGTGACGGTCTGCCCGGCGGCGGGGCCGGCCACCGTGGTCATGCTCAGCGCGGCGCCGTTGGTGGCGGTCAGATCCGCCTCATACCCCTCGGGAACGTCCAGGGTCACGGTGACGGTGTTTCCGGGGTGGGCAGTGGTCCAGCTATCGCCAAAGGCCGCGCCGGTGGGCGTGGCTTGGATGGTGGGGTCGGCCACAGGATCGTCGTTGTAATCCCTTTCCGGCTTGTTGACGGCGGTCACCGCGGCGATGTAGGGGTCGGTGTTGGGGTCGGTGCGGTTGGTCACCACCAGGGTGACGGTGGCGTCCGCGCGGTCAATGGTATGCCGGTATTCGTCCACTCCCCCGGCGTTGGCCTGGGGTGTGAGGATGGTGGTGGAGCCTCTGCGGGTCAGCAGACCCGTCACCTTCTCCGCAGCGGCGGCGGCGTCAAAGTCCACCATCTGGGCGGTCAGACCGGTGCCGTTGGGCAGGTCCTCCAACGTGCCGGAGGTGATGGTCAGCGCGTCCACGCTCACCGCGTCCGGCGGGGTGCCGGTGGACTCGGTCATTCTGGCCCGGTGGGCGGCGCCGCTCAGGTCGCGCAGCTCCAGCGTGCCCTGGTAGGGCTTGAAGAAGGTGACGGTGAGCACGGCGTCGTTGGCCGGCATATCAAAGGTGCCGGTCAGATGATCCGAACCGTCGGCGGCGGGGGTCAGGGTGAGATAGGTCACGTCGCTGCCCGCCTTCAAAACGGCCATGGCGGTGTAGCCCGTCTCCGGGTCCACCGTAAAGTTCACCGGCGCGCCGGAGGTGATGCCCGACATGATCTGGTAGGAGCCAAGGGCGCTGGTGGAGGTCAGGCTCAGGGGGTCAAGCCCCGCCGTGACGGCGTCCACCGCGTTGGTGACCGTGCCGTTGCCCGGGTTGTCCGGGTCCTCGATCTCCACCGTGAGCGTCAGGTCGTCGGCGCTCTCAAAGACCAGATGCACCGCGCGGTTGCAGTCCCCTACCGGCTCGTGGTAGGAGTATCTGGGGAAGGTGGTCACGGGGGTGATGGACTGGACGTACGCCGGGTTATTCTTCGTCAGGCCGCTCTTGTAGGGGTTGAACTCATAGCCGGGGTCGGGGTCGGCCACCACGGTGTAGTAGTTCACCGAGCCGTCGTCCTTATACTCCGGCAGGGTCATGAAGGTGTGGGCGAAGCCGCTGGGCGGGTTGGCCGGGTAAGTGGTTCCGTCCATCCGGGTGTAGGCCGGATAGGAATACGCCGTCCGCTTGTCGGCGTCTGCCGCGTCCTCCTGGTTGAGGTAGCCCTTGTTTTTGCCCGAGTCGTTCCCCGAGGGGGCGGTGTCGGTGGCCACCAGCACGATGGTGTGCCAGTCCTTGGGGGGCGGGTCGTTGGTGGTCACCACATAGACGTCCACGTCCCCGCTGGGCATGGTGAAGGTGGCCGTGCCGTCCGCCAGGGAGTTGTCCGTCATGGAGACGGTCTCCTTGGTGCCCTCCAGGGCGGGGTCCAGCGGCACCAGCGCCCCTCCTTGCAGCACATAGGCCGCCAGCACCACATAGGGATCGTCCAGGGTGACGTCCAGCGTGACGGTGGCGTTCTCGTTGACGATCATGGGGGTGCTGTCCGGGGCCAGACGGGTGGCCTCTCTGCTGTCCCTTGTCCCGCCGTCCGGACTCCAGGAGATGACCGCCCGGTTATGCTCTCCGGGCAGGTCGGTGGGGTTCTTCCACTGCTCGGAATAGTGGACGGTGGCGGTGAATTGACGGTCGTTGCTGCGCTTCAGGTAGACGGTGGCGCACACGTTATAGCCCGGCATGGTGAAGGTATAGGTGTTGCCCACCCGCTTGGGGGTGATGGGGATACCCAAGGGGGTCATCAGGATGTAGTCGATGGCGTACCCGTCCATGGGGGTCACGGTCACCGTCACCGTCTCCTTGCGCTGGGCGGTGATGCGGCCGTGGTCGCCATTGGCCTGCACGGTGGCCTTCTGCTTGAAGTCGGTCATCACGTCGTTCCCCGTCCAGATAACGGCGGCGGAGCCGGTGTCCGCCTCGTCGCTCTTGAGCATCAGCGTGGCGGAGAACTCGTTGGCCACCGGCGCCTCCCGGGTGAGGAACACATACACATCGTTGTAGTCCGGGTGGGCTGAGAAGATGGCGGTGCGGTTCCAGTAGAAGCCGGGAGCGTCGTTGGGGGAGTGGAACAGGTCGGCTTCCTTATTGTTTGGCTTGAAGTTGCACTCGATCATCTGCCCGCCGTCCCGGTAGAGGACGTAGGCGGACAGGATGTAGACCCCGTCGTTATAGTTGGAGTAGGCGTTGAGGACCACGTCCCGGCCCGCGGGGACCCAAATGGTCTCGGTGTTGCCCCAGCTTGCGTCGGTCTGCCCGGCAGTGACGGGCAAAGCGGTGAGCCGGCCGGAATCCTGCGCCATGCCGCTGCCGGGAGAGCCGTCGGGGGTATAGAGCACCTGGCCCCAGCCCTCGTCCTCGGTGTCGATAGAGTGGTCGTCGGTCATGTCAATGACATGGAGGCGCACCGGGGTCAGCTCAGGGGTGGGATCGGGAGGCGGATCGATGGGGGTGGGCGGCGGCGTCACCTCCTTGTCCTCATAGGTGACGGTGATGATGATGTCCCGCTCCACCATGGGCAGGGTGATGGTGTGCTCGTCCTTCTGGGTGAAGGGCACCCTCCGCCCGGACAGGTCCAGCACGGTGACGCTGGACACCCAGCTGTCGTCGGGGTCCCAGTCATAGGTGACCGTGACCCACTCCCGCACGGCGGCAGCCTGAACGGAGATGGGATCGTCGCTGGAGTCGATGGGGCCCCGGGTCCCGGTGCGGTCGCTGTGGATGGTGGCTTTGTTGGTGCCCAGGTCGGTGGCAGGGTCGATCACCTTTCCACGGAAGCCCTTTACCACCAGGGTGGCGTTGTAGACGTCCAGCTCGTCCCGGACGAAGGTGACGTACACCGTCACATCCCCGGCGGGCATGACGAAGCCGGTGGTCTGGCTGTCCAGATCACCCAGATAGAGTTGGGGCTTGATACCAAAGGACTGGGGACTGACGAAGATGGGCCGGATGCGGTAGCCCGCCTGGACGGTGATGTCCAGATCGATCCAGTCCCCCGCCGCGGCGTTGACCAGCTTCTGACTCAGCTGCGTCCCCGCGGAGAGCCAGGCGTTGTTCCGGGAGGGCAGCGCGCCCACATAGTCGTCGTTGTTCACCACCACCTGGGCGGTGTATTGCAGCGGCTTGTCCGGGTCGGTGGGGTCGGTAGGCCGCGGGGCGTAGACGACCCAGACCGTGCCGCCGGTGGCGGGAACGGTCAGCGTGATCTGCTGCTGGGGATTGGGGTTCCACACCGACGGCTCCACGTCGTCGTCTTCCAGCATACTGATCCAGTCATAGTCCAGCCTATTCCCCTGGTTGTCGGTGACCACCAGCTGGGAGATGATGTAGCCCGACGCGGGGTCCATGGTGACGGTGATCCCCCGGCCCTGGGCGGCACGAATGGTACCCACGGCGGCGTTGGGCGGGGTGGAGCCGGTGGCCCCGGCGGTGGCGGTGACGGCGTTGCCCGGTGTGGCCGTCTCCTGCATCGTGGCCGTGCCGGAGCCGTTCGGACCCTGCACCACCAGGGTCATGGTCTGGTCCAGATCGCCCTCGTCCTTATCCTTGAGGGAGACATAGACATGGAGGGGCTTGGTGGCGTCCGCCCCGGCGGGCAGGGTGGGCACGGGGAAGTGGGTCAGGCCGCCGCCCGGCACCTGGGTAACGGGCAGGATCAGCTGTTCCCCGGTGGCCTCATCCACGCCGTAGGCCGCCGCCACCCAGCGGGTGGCCTTGGACGCGTCGGGAAGGTCCAGCTGCAGGTGGAGCAGGTCGCCGGCGCGCAGGTTGGAGATATAGCTGCCGTCGCTGTACGCGGCGTCGCCGGCGGTCAGGCCGTCGTTGCGGTAGAGCCGGACGATCTCCCCCGCCTTCACCGTTCCGTCAATGTGCAAAATAGCCCGGCGGGGCGGATTTTCCACGTCGGTGCGGGTATCCCGGCGGAAGCTGACCTCCACGGTGGTGGAGCGGGGCGGCATGAGGAAGGCCAGCCCCGTGGCGGTCATCCGCCAGGGGATCTCCGCCCCGGAGGAGTCGGTGATCTGAATGGTGGAGGGATCGTAGTAGAAGCCCGTCTCCCGGTTCAGGGTGACGTGGACCTCCTGGCCGTCCAGGACGGCCTGGGTGACGGTGTAGCTCTCACCGCCGTGGACCAGACGCTGGTCCGCCGCCGGGAAATCCACGCCGCCCACGGTGGCGAAGTGGGCGTAGTTGCCGTTCCGGGCGGAGGAGTCGTTGACCTTCAGGGTCAGGTCGTACTTGACCTGGTCGGGCCACAGCCGTTCAAAGTAGACATTCACGTAAACATTGGCGGCGGGCATGACGAAGCCCCCTGACTGGTAGCCGAAGCTGCCGCTCAGGGAAGCCGTCGCGCCCACAGCGGGCGCCACCTCCACCTTTCTGATGTAGTACCCGTCAAAGGCATAGAGGTCGAAGTCCACCTGCTCACCGGGGTTCAGCAGGAGGGAGTAGATGGCGTTTTTGTAGTAATTCGCCAGACTGCCGCCATTGTTGGTGAAGGTGCCCTGGCCCACCGAGGCCAGGTCGCCCACCGTCATCCCTGCGGGCGGCCGGAGGATCAGGTCGGCCGTGTAGGGCTGCTGGGCCTTCTTCACGATCTTGGCGATGACGGTGATGTTCCGGGCGGGCATGGTGAACTGCGAGGTCGTGGCGTCCACATAAGTGGGCACGATCCCCTGCTCGGTGGGGTTGACGATGATGTAATCCAGGGAGTAGCCCGGGGCCAGGCTGTGGTTCAGCACCACCTGGTCGCCGGCGTGGATGTACTGGATGGCGGTGGCGTCATAATTGCCGCCGGCGCGGATGGCGGCGTGGTGCACCCCCTCCGCCCCGGAGAAAGAGGCGGTCACGGTGTTGGGGTCGGGGGGCTCGCCGGTGTTGTCGTTGTCAATGACCATCAGCGTGATGGCGTACTCGGGGATCTCCGGGCGGGGCAGGATCTCGCCGGGGTGGTTCGGGTCCTCGGGACACTGGCGGTACTTCACGATGAACCACGCGTCACCCGCGGGCATGACCAGGTCGGCGGTGAAGGTGCCGCCGCTGCCGTCGTTGTCCCCGGAGGTGATGGTGAAGTCCGCCGGGCGGGCGGAGCCGTCGGTCATCACGGCCACCGACTGGACATACCAGCCCTGCGCCACCTGGAAGGTCATGGTCACCTTTTCACCTGCCACGCCCGCGCCGCGGCCGGTGCCGGAGGCGGGCACCTGCTCGGGATTGGTCAGGTTGCTCAGGGTGTAGCTGTTGCCGGCGGTAAAGGTGCGGATGGTCTCGGAGGTGGCGGTGGTGATCTGGTTGTACGGGGTGGTCACCGTATTGCCGTCCCGGTCGGTTTCGGTCTTCAGCGCGCGGATGTAGTAGCTGGGGGCCAGCTCGGTGCCCTCCAGCTTGCTGAAGTGGACGGTAACGGTGGTGCTGCCCGCAGGCATGGTAAACTGGAGCTTCCGCTCCCCGTTGGCGATGGAGTCGGCGGGCAGCCACTCCAGGTCACCGCCCAGATAGGACGGCGCCAGCTCCACGCCGGAGACATAGTAGCCCTTGTCATAGGCGGCGGACAGGTCCAGCTCCACCCGGTCCCCGTCCAGGATGGCGTCTCCGCTCTCCACCTTGCCGTAGTGGGTCACCTGGAGGACCCCGCCTCCGGTGGCGCCCTTGCCCGCGGCGGGCAGCTCCACCCGCTTCAGAGCGTTGTTCTCCCGGGCGTAGACGGTGGCCTTGGCCCAGTTGTCCGCCAAGGGGTTGGCGGTGTTGTCGTCGTCCAGCACCACCACGGTCAGCGCGTTGGCCGGCTCCACCGGGGGCAGTCCCTTTCGGACCACCAGATAGATATACAGGTCCTCGTCGGGCATGGTGGTCTCCAGGCGGATCCTGGAGCGCTGCCCGTCCTGGCTCACTGGACCCGCGCCCGTGGCGTTGTTATAGCCGTTCCCGTCCAGGGTATAGGGGTAGGTGCCATGGTCGCCCAGAGCGTAGGAGGTGTAGATATAGTACCCCGGCGCCAGGGAGACAGTCCCGTGGAGGGGAGTGTCGGACTGGGCGGAAATGTCCGCGCTGCCGTTGTTCCACAGGCCGCTGTTGTCGGCGGAATAGGGGCTGTCATAGTTGAGGATGCGGATATGCGCCTGGTGCTGGGCCTGGGATTTCCGGGCATAGGTAATGGTGAGCACCACATTGGGGTTGGTGCCCTCCGGGACGGTAAAGGTATACAGTCCCGCCGCGGTGTTGGCGGTCACTTGGATGGGGTTGCCGCCGGAGCCGTTTGTGGCGGTGACGGTGACCCGGTAGTCGTCGTCGCAGGTGAGGCGGACGGTCACCTGGCTCTTCACCAGCAGGCCCTCCACCGGGAAATTCTCCTTGTCCAGCGTGTCCGGGTAGGACGCGTCGTCCACATGGCCCTCGTTGGTACGCCGGGCCAGGGTGGGCCGGGTGGTGTTTTCGGGGTAGACGTTGTCCCACTGGGGATCGGTGACGGGAATGGTGTCGTGGGTGGTGAGGGTGGTGACCTGATAGGCCTCGATATGGGCCACATTTTTCTCTTTTCCGGCCGCGCCCTTCACCTGCCACTGAAGGGTCCGCTGGCCGCGGAGACGGTAATTGACCCGGATGATACAGTCCTCCCGGGGCATGGAGAAGGTGTAGACATTCTTGAAGGAGGTGGAGGCCCTGGCCTCCAGGGTCATGCCGGTGTTGGGGTCCTTAAGGGCGCTGTTCCCGCCCGCGTCCAGCAGCTCCACGCTCTCCACCTCATAGGCGGAGTCCGCCTCCAGCAGCAGCCAGACGGTGCGGCCCGAGCGGGTGGAGACGGTGGCGGCGGTCTCCACCTCGGCGGTGGCGTTGTCCACCACCTTGTTGTTCCACTGATACTTGGTGACAGCGGCCTGCACCGCGGCCTTCGCGGCGGCGTCGCCCAGCAGCGGCACCGAACGGTACGCCGGACGATCTTTGGGCTTGACGGTGAAATCCACCACCGTGGGCGTCTCCGCGTCCCGCAGGCTGGTAATGTACGCGGTGTACTGGGTCATGTAGCTGGTATAATCCACCAGGTAATCGTTGCTGTAATCCTCACCCTGGTACTCCCGCAGGCCGGTGGCGTCGGTCACCTGAAGGTCCAGCGGCTCCTGGGGCTGGATGGGCGCGGTGGCAGTGGCGGTGACAGGGGTCTTCACCACCTCGTCATAGATCCGCTTGGCCTCCTGGTAGCTCTGGTAGGCCATTCGGTACGCCTGGCGGTTGGCCCGGTGGATGGCGTCGATCTCCAGGCAGGCGATCTGGTACGCCTGGACCTGGGCGGGGGTCAGGGCAAAGTATTTGTAGGTCGTCGAGGCGTCCAGGGTGCCGTCCAGGTAGTAGGTGTCCCGCAGTCCGCCGGCGGTGGTGTCCGCCAGCACCTTGGAGCGCAGCTCCCACAGCAGGGCGGCGGCGTCGGTCAGCTCCCCGTCGCCGTAGATCTCTCCGTCCAGATTCTTGCGCAGGCCCATGGTGCTGCCGTCGCTCAGCAGGTCGGCCCCCAGCAGGTCCAGGGCATTGAACCGCCCCGCCAGGTTGCTCACGCCGGTGGCGTTGGCCAGGGCGGCCATCAGGGAGGTGGTGCCGGTGGCGTCGGAGGCGCTCCAGATGCGCCCCGTCCGGCCCGTGTCACCGCCCAGGCTGTTGGAGATGGTGGCGGCGGAGTAGGGCACCCAGTCGGTCTGATAGCTGGGGTCCTTCACCGCGCTGTGGTCCCGCTTGGACAGGTCATCGGGGGCGGTGGCGTCCACCTTCTCGTATACCTGCCCGCTGTACGCCGTGGAGACGGCGGCCTGGTTGTCGTAGGACAGGTAGGCCAGCTGGGCGATGTTGATGTCCTTCACGTTGGCCGCCTGGGCCGCGTCCCCCTGGTGCCAGACCTCCAGCTTGGCGGTCTTGGTGACCACCTTGGTATACTCCACCACCACGTCCAGGTCGGACTGGGGCATGGTGAAGGTAAGGGTGCCGCCGAAGGGCAGGATCAGGATGGTGTTGTCGGAGGGATCGCGCTCCATATCCGCCGGGGCGCTGAGCAGGTCCTCCATATTCTTCTGGTTGTTGAAGTTGTAGATGTGTACCCGGGCCTCATAGTCCGGGTGGGTGGAGACGGTCATGGTCACCACCTGATCCCGGCTGACCATCATCTGCGGGCCGTCCCCGTGGCCGTCGTTGGGGTGCCGCTCCCGGGGGTCGAAGCTGTTGACGGACACCGGCTGCAGGTCGGGGGTGGGGGAGCCTATGGGCGACTGGTCGCAGAAGGAGGAGATGGTGGTCTCGTTGCCCAGCATATAGTCCGCGGCGTAGGGCTTGGGGATCTCGGAGAGATAGAGGGTGTAGTCTCTGGTGTTGCCGGGCTGGAACACCACCAGGACGTACACGTCCTCATTTGGCATCACGAAGGTATAGTGCTCCTGGTCGGTGACGGTGACGAAGGGCCAGCCCATTTCCACCGGGCTTCCGTCGCTCCCCGTGTCCGTGCCGTCGTAGTACACCCACACCGTGGCCACATAGCCGCTCTGCACCGTCAGGTCCAGCTGCATGCCGGTCCCGCCCTGAAGGTTGGAGATAGTCTGGTTGTTCTGGTCCACAAAGACGGGGGTCGCCCCCATGTCCTCCTGTACGGACAGGCGGGCCGTGTTTTGGGAGCCGCCGCCGTTCTGGATGAGCAGGGTGGCGCTGTGGAACACGTCGACCACCCGGGCCGGACCGTCGCCCCAGATGTTCAGGTCTCCGGCAAAGCGGAGCTGAAGCTTCAGGTCCTTCCCCTGGTTGCGGGTGGTGACCCGCTCCCAGGCGGCGTAGCTGCCCGTGGCGGCGTCCCCGATCCCGTCGTTCCCGGCGCCGATGGAGAAATGGCTGGCGTCCCGGATCAGCCGCAGGCAGAGCCGGGCGTGGGCGTCGTGGGCATGGAGCACGAAGGGGATCATCATCAGATACTCCGGCGGGTCATCCGTCTCGGTGCCGGACGCCTCCGGCGGGATCACAAAATTCCCCCCGTTGTCCGTATATCCCGTATACTCCCCGGCCAGACGGCGGTTTAAGCCCTCCAGGTCCTTCAGCTCCAGGGAGATGTAGGTCATCCGCCAGTCGGCGTCGGTGGCCGGGTCGGTGTCGGAATACTGGTTGTTGCGGATATTGTCCAGAGAGGGGTTTTCCAGCTCGTCCTGGGTGATGGGGTCGGCCCGGAGAATGTTGCCCTCCTCCACGGGCAGGTCGGTCTCCGCGTGAAGGAGCTGGTAGGCGTCGCTCCACTGGTTGTGGCCATAGGCCTTGTTGGCGAAATTGGCCCGCTCGATGGTGGCGGCGTAGCCGCCCGCTCCCACATACGGCTCAATGTAGGTCTTGTTGTAGTAGAAGCCCAGCTCCAGGCTGGTAATGCCCTGGTTGCCGCTGTTGTTCAACAGCTCCCAGACCTGGGTGCGGTCAACGCCCACGCCCACCCAGAAGATGATCTCGTCCGCCCCCGCGTCGTTCACCATCCGGCTGGTGTAGCCGCTCCAGGTGTTGGCGTCGATGGGGTTGGTGCGGTGGTCCTTATTGTAGGCGGCGGGAGCCACCAGTTGACCGGGCAGCTCAGCGGTCCCGTTGCCGTTGTTGTCCCCCAGGAAGTCCACATAGAGGTTGGGCCGCCCGTTGTCCGCGTCCTGGAAGTCCAGCTGCCGGGGGGGGATGCCCTCACGGGGCTGGACCTCTGCTAGTGCCGCCTGGTCCGCCTGGTCCACCGGGGCCGGCTGCGTCTGGGCGCCGTCGGGCGACGCGGCCTGGGCGGTGACAGCGTCCGCTCCCCCAGCGGCAAGCGCCGTGGGGAGCCATTGTGTCACCGTACCGGTCAGCATCAGTATGCTCAAGGCCAGGGCCAGGAGTTTTTTCGCGCGCAGCTTCACCATAGTCGGCACTTCCTTTGCTCAGCGGGGTAAGTTCAACGCTTCTCAGTCGTCGGTGGGCGGGGTCACGGTGGGTTCGGGGAACACGATGGTGTTGACGGCCTGGAGAACGTATGCATAGGACCAGTTCTCCGGCGTCATGTCCGCCGGGATCTTCAGCCCGGGCAGGCTTTCGTCCAGCTTAACGGTCAGCAGGCGGGCGAGGATAGCGGCGGCCTCCTGGCGGGTCAGCTCCCGGCCGGGGAGGAAGTTCCCGCCACCCGCGCCCTGGATGATGCCGGTCTTGCCCAGGGCGTCGATGTAGCGGTAGGCCCAGGTGTCCTCCGCCCCGGCGTCGGCGAACTGGTGGACCTGCCCCTTGGTATCGGGGGTGTCCAGACGGAGCATCCGGGTCACCATGGTCACAAATTCCGCCCGGGTGATGAGCTGGCTGCCGCCAAAGGCGCTGCCGGGCAGGCCGACCACCACGCCCGCCCCGGTCATGCGCCGCAGGGCATCGGCGTACTTCTCTTCTCCGGTCACGTCCAGATAGGGCAGCTCCGCGGTGGCGGTCCAGTTGGCGTTGGGGTTCAGGAACAGGTCCAGAAGCTCCACCGCCTGGGCGCGGGTCATGGGCAGCTCGGGATAGAAGTTCTCCTCCTCGTCCAGCTCCATCCACGCCTCGTTGTGGAGGAAGTCGAAGAGGCTCTCCGGCTGCCGGGTCAGCGGGAGCGGCTCGGAGACGGTCACGCGGATGGAACTGGACTTGCCGTTGTCCGTGGTGAGGGTGATGGTACACCGGCCCACCCCCCGGAAGGTGACCAGGCCGTTTTCATCCACCGTGGCCACAGACGGGTCGGAGCTGGTCCAGCGGAAGCGGCGGTTGGAGGGCTTTTCGGGAATGGCGGCCCAGGTGAGCTGGTACGGCTCATCCCCCAGCCGGACATAGAGCACGGTGGGCAGGATCTGGATCATGCGCACCTGTCTGCCGGTGTCGTTGGTGGTCTGCACATAGAGCTTCGCCACCCGTCCGCCCAGCGTCTCGTCAAAGGTGTTGACCGTCATGGTGGTCTCCACCGTGGAGCCGTCCTCCAGCTTTACCCGGACAGGGACCACGATCTCCTCGGTAAAGTTCAGCGCCGTTTCGTTGAACTCCACCTTGGCCGTCTTGTCCGCGTCCCAGAAGTAGCCGTAGTAGCGGGTGGGGTGGTTGTAGACGGCGGCGGAGAGGTGCTTTTCGTCCTCATAGATCAGGGTGTCGGTGAACCACACCGCCTCCAGCAGCTCCACCAGATAATCGGTGTTGTCGGTGCGGTCCAGGCTGCGTTCGGTGGACGCGGAGGTCAGGTCCAGCCGCTGGGTGAGGGTCTTGATGGCGGAGGCGGGACCGATCTGGGCCACCGGCTGCTCCTCCGGCCACTGGCTGTTCTCTCCCAGCTCCGCGTCAAAGTCCATCTGCGCCCGGGCGGCGGCCTGGGCGGCGGCCTCCATACTGTCGGCCGCGGCCAGCACGGCCCGGGAGGCCTCCTGGGCGGCGGCCAGCTTCTCCTCGGTCTGGTCCGCCTCCCACGCGGCCAGGGCCTTCTGCGCCGCGTCCAGCAGGGCCGCGGTCACCTTCCCGTCGCCGCTCAGGTTGCCCGAGGCATGGTAGTTGTGGGTCTCCGACAGCCGGACGATGGGGTAAAACACGGTGTCCCGGGGCAGGTTGACCCGGTCGGTGGTATACAGCGTATAGTACCAGTACGCGTCCTCCGCCTTGACCTCGTTGCCGTTTTCGTCGGTGAGGACGGCGCCGCCGGGGTAGGCGTCCGGATTCAGCACAAAGCCGCTGTCCTCCCGGAAGGTGCGGCCGCCCACCTCCACAACGCCGGTGTCCAGCTCCGCCCACTGGTAGAGCTGGCCCTTATAGACGGTGTTCTCGTTCTGGGCCTCCGCCTTGGGGAGCCGGGCCAGGTCAGGCCGGTAGGCCGCGTCGGTGGCGGTGGGGGTGACCGTCTCCCCGCCAAAGAAGGTGGTGTCCTGATACGCCTTCTTGCCGTCCACTCCCGCCCAGTTGGCCAGCAGGCCGGTGGGGACGCCGTCGGCGTCGGTCTGGGCGTACAGCAGGGCGTACTCAAAGTGCAGCTCGTCCCGGAACTCGTCGGTGCGGCCGGCGTTGTTGTTGTCCGCCAGCGCCGCCAGCGGCTGGTCCAGCAGGAGACGCACCACATTGGTGTTGCGGTCCACCACCAGCCGGGCGAAGGCCCCGGAGTAGCCGTTCAGCTCCTGGATGGGAGAGCGGTTGGCCTTTTGAATGGTAGCGAAGGGCGCGGCGGCCTGGCCGTCCACCGTGGCCGAGCGGGTGGTCATCCCCACCGACGTCTCCCGCACCTGATGGCCGTTGTTGGCGTCCCAGTTCCAGGCGCTGTCCCAGTCCCAGGTGTAGTTGGCCGCGTCGGGACCGGCCAACACCATGTTGGTGACCTCCACGGGCATGGCCGTCACCGCCTTATACTTGTCCCAGCCGGTGGTCACGTCCTCGAAGGACTGGCTGGCGCTCCAGTAGTCGGCCTGCTCCTGACTACCCACGCCCAAAATGCCGGAATCGTCCACATAGTGGACGTTGGGATTGGCAAAGGTGAAGGTCAGCCCTCTGCCCCAGACGTAGTTGTCGGCCCACTCCGTCCGGCCGTTTTCCGCCAGAGGGACTTCCCCGTTGGGGAGGTACGTCCCGGTGGTGAAGGTGACGCGGCCGTCAGTCACATTGGTCTTGAAGGCGCCGAAGTTGCTGTGGTCCATGCTGCTGCTCTCGTAGGACGCTCCAAAGGGTACATAGACCACGTCGGCGGAGGAACCGGAGCCGTAAAGGTTGGTGAGGGTCAGGGACCCGGCGGCCCGGGCGTCTCCGTCATAGGTCTTGTCCTGGGCGCGCAGGGTGTAGCGGAGCTTCAGGGGGTTGACCTTGATGGGGGTGGGGGTGCCCACATAGTCGCCGCTGGCGATCCTCTCGCCCAGGATCACCGGCGTTGCCGCGATCTGGGTGTCGGCGCTCACCGCCTTCTGGAAGCCGGACACCACCAGATATTTGCCGTTGGCGGCGAAGGGACGCGCCTTGGGGACCTGGCCGGGGGCGGCCAGATACCGCTGGGTCTCGTGGGTGGGGGCGATGGTGAGGTGATCCCCCGTGGCCGCCGTCCAGTAGACGTCGGGCAGGCTGCGCCGCTGTTCATTGGAGGTGGGCAGCGCCTCTCCCGGCGTCCAGTAGTTCACATAGAGGCCCATGGACTTAAACTGCTCCGGGCCAAGGTAGTCCACCGTGACCCGCTCCACGCTGCCCGTCTCCTGGTCCAGCTGGGCATACTCCACCAGCACCCGCAGGCCGGTGAGGTCCAGCGGCTCGCCGTAGGTGTACTCCAGCTTATTGGGCGGGTTGGTAATGGAGATGGAGCGAATGGTACGCAGCTTGGCGGACCCCCACACCGCCCCGTCTCCGGTGGTCTGGTCCAGCTCGCCAAAGCTCTCTCCCGACCGGGTGAGCAGGGTGTAGTTCCGGGTGACCGCAGTGTTCAGCAGCCCCAGCTCAGAGACCCGCACGCCCAGGGACACGTCCGCCCCCGTCAGGCTCCAGCCGCTGTTGGGGAAGTCCACCCGCGCCCGGAAGATCAGGTCGTCCCCGCTCAGCAGGCCCAGACTGGTGGTAATAGGCAGGTCGTGAGGCTTGCCGTCCCCGCTGTTGCCGGCGCTCACCGGGTAAACGGGCGTGGCGGTGCCGCACGCCACCTCTACCCGGGGCTGCAGGCCGCTGCGCTGGGCGGTGGAGAACTCCGTGCGGTAGGTGAAGGTGGTGGGGTCGTTGAAGATGGTGTACACCGGGTCGTTGGCGCTGCTGTTGATCCCCGTGACCCGCACAGGGCGGGGATAGACGTAGAGGCTGGCGTCCCGGGTGACCACATTGTAGTTGGACAGCACCGTCGTGGGGTTGGCGGCGGTGAGGGTCAGGTCATACTCCCCCCATTTGCCGTTGGTCCCCACCGTGCTTCGAACGGTGGCGTTGGTGACAAAGCGCAGGCCGGTAAAGTCCGCCCCGGGGTCCAGTTGGGCCAGATCGCTCTGAGTACCCTCTCTGGCCAGCGTCCCGCCGCTCAGCGCCCGCAGGGCGTCCTGGTCCACCTGGACCAGCTCCCGGGTGTCAAAGGTAAAGGTATAGTCCCCGGTGGGATTCTCCTCCCCGTAGAATTTATGGGCGTCGGCGGCGGTGAGGGTCAGGGTGGCCTTGCCCACCCGGATCGGCTCCTCCGCCTGGGTGGGGGCATACTGGGAGTATACCAGCGGGTTACTGGCGTTTCGCCGCCCGGTCACGAAGAGGGTCGCCCCATGGTGGGTGCCGGGGGCCATGATGTCACCGCTGGTCACGGTCTGGGCCAGCGCCTCGGCCTCGCTCCGGGTCTGGCCGGGCTTTACATAGTAGATGGCGAAGCCGCGGGCGGCAAAGGTGGAGATGCGCTCCCCCGTCTCCTCGTCCACCCGGAGCTGGCGGTAGACCACATCCTCGGCGTTGAAGTTGTTGTCCGGGTCGTTGTCGTAGGTCCTGTCGTACTCCACCCGGACGGTCATGGCGTTGCCCGACGTGCCCGGTTCGCTGGGGGCGAACTGGTCGCCGTAGGTGTAGGTCATCTGGCCCAGACTGGTGATGACGATGTTCTGGATGGGCCGCAGGTACACCCGGCCCTCTCCCGACACATAATAGGGCTTGTTCACCGCCTGGTCGTTGTTGGCCGGGGCGGAGACGGTGTTGTCCATGGCGGAGGACGGGACCCGGTCCATAAAGCTCACGTCGTCGGCAAAGACCATGACGTAGTTGCCGCTGTCCGCGCCCACCAGCTCCATCTTCTCCACCTGGACCTTTTTGTTCAGGTAGCCTTCGCTGGACTCCGCGATGGCGTCGTTGTCAAAGAAGCCCTGGGTGAACTCCGTCCAGGTATAGCACTCCGGGTCCGGCAGGAACCGGACCTGATAACGCACCTGCACATCGTCCCCCGGGACCAGAGCCTCGGTCTCCCGGTCGGTGCCCGCGGGGAAGGTGCAGCCGTAGTCGGTATACATATTGCCGTCGCTGGTGGCGGTGTAGTAGGAGGTGGTGCCCCGCACCGGGTCGTACTGGGGCAGGATGAAGTCCACCTTGTCCCCTGCCGCCTCCAAAAAGCTCCCCGTCACCGGGTCCTTGGCCACCACCAGGTTCTTGGTGTCGGCGTAGATGTTGGTGAAACTGCCGCCCTCGCCGTTGCCCCGGACGGCCTTCACGATGATGGGCCGGGGCTGGATCACCAGAGGCGCGGACCCCTCTGCCGGGGAGGTGGAGGCGGTCTCGCCCTCCTGGACGGTATACTGAATGTCGTAGCAGGGACTTTCCGCGCCGGAGATCAGGATCCTGTATGTCCTGCCCACCACGATGGGGGTGGTGGCCGTGACCGGCGTTCCCTGATCGTCCACCATCCGGAACTGGGGCAGCTTGTGCCGCTGGGCGACGCCGTAGCCCTCCAGCTCCGCGTCCAGCCGGTCAAAGACCATCTTCAGTTCCGCGCTGGTGCCACGGGTCACGCCGGCGGTGTCCTTGCCCGCCAGCTGGGAGACGCGGAAGGTAAAGTCGGGCAGGCCCTCGCCCAGCTCCTCGCCGTAGAAGCGCTGGGCGCTCCTGGCCGTGAGGGTGAGGGTCCTGGGCCGGATGGTGATGGGTTCGCTGTAGCACTTGATGTACTGCGCGCCTTGGCTGGTGTCCTCATCGCCCACATACTTGGACACGCAGGCGCAGATCCGCCAGCCGTTCATATCGGGGTAGAGGTAATTGTCCCGGTAGCCGCCTGCCCGGCGGTTCTCCGGGTCGACTTCCCGGCTGAAGCCGTAGGGCCGGGTGTCCTTGCCGTCGGCGTCCACGCCGGTGCCCACCAGGGAATTGGCGTTTTCGGGCTTGCTCCCCTCCTCATACTCCTCCGGCGTCACCCAGTTATAGTGGATGAGCAGGGGGAACAGGTCGGGGGAGTTGTAGGCGTATTTGCCCACCAGGGTGCTGCTGCTCCCCTCGCCCAGCACCGCCCGGACCATCAGCGCCTCGGGATTTTCCACCCGTGCGCCGTAGTAGTTTTCCCGCCCCAGCTCGGAGGGGAAGTCTGTCATTTCCATCTCGGCCACGCCGCGGAGGATCACGATGCCCTTGATGTCGTCCTCCCCGTCTCTGTGGCGCACATTGTTATCCACCAGGGTATAGTTGCCGCTCTGCAGCTGGAGGATCGTTCCGCTCACATTGACCTGTGTGCGCAGCGTCACCCGCTGGGCCTGGACCTGCCGCACCTCCTGCTGGTCGTTGAGCTGGAAGGTGGTGTTGGTGTCCCCCTTGGTCAGGTCGTGGAGGAATTGGCCGTTGTAGGTCACCGCCACCTGGTCGTCGCCCACCTTGGCGCTGCCGGTGAGGGGACGGGAATTGTAAGTGCCGTCCGCCTCCAGGGCGGGGAGGGTCAAAGCGATCTGGGTGGTGGGCGCCTTGTCGTAAAGCACCCGCCCGGAAAAGCTCACACGCTCGTCATTGTAGATGGACAAGCCGGAGTCCTCCGCGGAGGCGATGATGTGGTCCACATACACCGGGCGGCGCACCACGGTCAAACTGGCGGTGCGCTCCTGCTCCAGGGTATAGCAAGTGGAGGAGGCGTTGATGGTGGTGTTGATAGTGTAGTCCCCCACCACGGTCCCGGCCTCCACCGGGTTGCCCGCCGTGTCCCGGAAGGCGGTAAAGCCGGGGGCGGTGTAGGTATAGTCATATGTTTTTTTGTCGTTATATGGGTTGGTCACCGAACGGTTCAGGATGTTCAGCAGCTCCTTGCCGTCCCGCCACTCGTCCCGGGAGCCGTCGCCCAGGTTCAGGCCCAGCACGTCCCTGGCGTAGGTCCGGTCGTCGGCGCAAAGGTCCCTGGCGTTGTATTCAAACGCGAAATTCCGCAGGCCGGGGGCGTTCTCCCGCTCGGCCACGCTGCCCCGGTACTCCTGCTCCCCGTAGTAGCTGTCCGCGTTCTGGGGGCGGTAGTGGATGGTCTTGGGGTTGACCGTGATCTCGTAGAGGATCTCGTTCAGCTCAAACTGATAGGTGCCGGGCACCAGGGGCGTGCCGGAAACGCTGTGGGCGCCCGTGTTGTAGACCAGTCCGGGGGGGAAGCCCTGGATCACGCCCACGGCGTTGCCCCGGCCCACGTTGTTCACCTGGTACCGCTCGCCGTAGGTCGCCTGGGCGAGAACGGTGCGGGCGGTGTTATCCTTGCCGATGGGCACCTTACCGGAGTCCGTGTCGTAGCTCAGGCCGTCCCGGAGATTCTGGGTGGAGCCGCCGTAGATGCTATCCTGGGCGGAGAAGGCGGAGGTGACCTCTGCCCCCGCCGCCCGGCTCCCGCCGAACAGCGCGGCCAGCAGGCCGTTCTGGGGCTGCGTCGTCACCAGCGTCAGCTCCCGCATCCCCGCGCCCAGCTCGATGAGGCGGGCGGAGGAGGAGCTGTCCTTGGGCGGCTGGGACTTCAGCTTGAAGGGCAGGGCCAGCAGGTAGCCGTCGCCCACCCTGGCGTGGGCCGCCCCGTTTTCCTGATAGCGCAGGGTCACCACCAGCTCCCGGAGGGAAGAGGTCCCCCGGTCCTGCTCCAGCTCTCCCACCACCTTGGAGTAATGGGTCTGGTAGCTGCGCTGGGAAGTGGAGCCGGTCTCGTCGTAGCCGCTCAGGGTCCCCTTCCAGATGACCCGGCTGTCCGCCGTGTCCCCGCGCAGGTTGTACTTGCGCAGGGTGTAGCCCCAGCCCTCAAAGGACCCGCTGCCCGCCTGCTGCTCGTAAGAGGCCTTATCCTGGGCGGTATACACCATGGCAGGCTCCACATAACGGCTGTCATAGGTAAGGGAAAGGGTAAAGTTCTCGATGTCCTCCCCCTCCAGGGGGCTGTCCGTCAGCTTGACGCCCATCCAGAACACGCTGTTGTCCTCGCCGGTCACCTGGTCCCGGAGGGCCACCGGGGAAAGGGAGCCGTCCGCCTCCGTCTTGGTGTCAAAGGGGCCGTGGGGATCCACCGTAAACTCCCCGTTGCCCGTGCCCTTCTCCACGCCCAAAAACTCCAGGGACAGCGTTCCGCTCCCCGTGTTCTCCACCTGCTCCCAGGTCTTGCGCTGGTAACCCGTGCCGCCGGTGGGCAGGGGAAGGTAGAAATAGTCCGAGATCGGCCCGCTGCGGAGCAATTCGGGCTGATAGCCGTTGAGAATGGCCTTGTAGTCATCCTCCTCCAAGGTGCCGTTGCCGTTCAGATCAAAGACGCGGCCCACAGCCAGCCAGACCCGCTCCTCCGAACTGGATCTCCAGCTGGCCAGGTTGTTTCTCAGGGCGTAGGCGTCGGCGGAGGTCACCGCCCCGTCCATGTCCACGTCCCCGGGGATGGGGAGCACCACCATGCAGCGGGTGACCGTGTCGGTATAGGTGGGCCTGGCGCCGCTTTCGGGGGTGGTATCGTCGCTGCACGGGTCGGTGTAGTCGTATTGGATCTCATAGATCCCGGGCAGCACGGGAAGCCCCCGGAGATCCACCTCCTGGTTCAGGGAGGTCAGGGTCTGGGAGGCTTTATTCGCGTCGGCGGTCAGGGAGGACCGCCCGTTCTCCACCTGATACCAGCAGGTACGGGTCAGCGCGTCCGCCAGCGACCAGGACGCGGCGGACAGCGTGCCGTTCTGCGGGGTCTTCAGCTCAATGGTGCGCTTCACCGTGCCGGTATAGAGGGCGTTGTCCAGGTCCACCTCCCGGCCAAAGCTGTCGGTAAAGGTCACGCCGGGGTCTTGGAACTTCATGTCCTGATAGGCCACGATGGCGGTGGCGTCCAGGTCGGGGTTGGCGACCCGGCCGGGCCAGCAGTTAGTGTAGGGCCACCGGTGGTAAACGCCGCCGTTTTGGTTCTCGCTGCCGGTGGGCCGGGTGGCCACATCGGAAAACCGCAGGCCGTTGGCCAGGAAGCGCTCCTTGGCCAGCGCCTTGGTGACCTCGTCGTTCCACTTGTCCGAGTTGTCCCGCTCGATCATGCCGAAGGGAGTGTTGCCCCAGCCCAGGGTCCCCTTCCCCGTCACGCTCTGGCGCCGCTGGGCGTGGATGGTGTAGGTCTTCTGGGTGACGCCGTCGGGGGCGGTCACCGTCAGGACGATCTCCACCTCCCTGGGGCTGGCGTTGCCGCTGCCGGTGAGGGGGATACCCGTCACCTGCCAGTCGCCCCGGGCCTTGTCCTCCTGGGTGTTGGCGCCCCGGAGCCAGCTTTCAAACTGCTTCGGGCGGGGCAGGAACTGGCAGGTCAGATCGTCTCCCCGGGTCAGGGGCAGCACCCGGCTGGCCCCGCCGTCCAGGGAGTAGGCCACGGAGACGGGGCACAGCGCACCCTCCTGCGGCTCCCCGTCCTTGGTGTAGCTGTAATATGGCTCGTAGGTCTGGAAATGGAGGTCCAGGCTGGTCTGGTCGCTTCCCACCTGGATCCACATCTCCTGGGCCTCAAATTCCGCGCCCGTTCTGTTGCCCTCGGGAGCGGCGGCAAAGTCGGTGAGGGTCACCGTCTCCGGCTCGGCCTGGGCCAGGGGGTCCTGGGTGTAGACCTTGGTCAGCGCGGTGTTCTCCACCACCGTTCCGTGGACGGTGACGCCCAGAGCGGTCAGCTTCGCCTCGTCGGAAGGCTCATACCAGGCCGCCAGGGGCAGATAGTTGTTGTTGAACTCGTTTTCCGTGTCTCCGACCACCGTCTGGTAGGCGCTCTGGAGCCTGACCAGCTGGCCGCCCTGGAGGGAGGTGAAGTCCTCGTTCTCCCAGTAGATCCCGTCCGGCTCCTCCGTCAAAAACGTCTCCTGCCCCTCCTGGCCCAGGGGACGGACGGCCTCGTCCACGTTGCCGTAGGCGTCCGCGGTCACCAGATAATAGCCGGCGAACTTCCGGTCGGGCACCCGGGCGTCCAGCAGCGCGGGCAGATAGGTATACCGGCTGTCCTCCCCCGCCTTGACGCCCGTGTCCTTGGCCATCTGGAACTGAAGGTTGTCCCACAGGGAGCCAAGCAGCGCAGTCTCGTCACTGGACACCTCTACATTGAGCAGATCGTCGGCGTCGTTCAGCCGGAAGTAATAGGAGTTGATCGTTTCCCATAGGTCGTAGTCATAGACCGAGCTGATCTCCGTCAAAACGGACAAATTGCTGCCGATCTGCACCCGGTTGAAGGGCAGGGGGTCGCCCTCCAGCACCTTGGCCTGGGCCTGGTCGCTGCGGCCGGGCGTGCCGTCCGGCTGGATCTGGACCTGGACCTCTTCGCCCACGGGGGTCTCGGGGAGGGCGACAAACCGCCCGGGATCGGCAGCCCGGGCCATGGCCACCGGAGACAGAAAAAGCTCCAGGGCCAGCACCAGGCTCACCGCTCGTTTTCCCCAATATCGTCTCTCCATAGAAGGAACCTCCTTTGGAACCGCAGGCTTCGGCCTTCCGCCGGACGGGACGCGTCTCGCTCCGCTACGCGCCCTTATTTATGCACATACCGCACCGGGTTGTAGAAGCGAATGGCCGACCCACTGCCCCGGGCGATCTTGTCGATCAGGTTACCGTCGATGTTGTTCACGTTGCGGTCGTTGTTCACGTCCGCCACGCGGTACTTGAAGATGTTGGCGCGGGGGTAGACCGTCTCCTCCCACGCGCTGACGTTGAACTCCCACTTGCCCGCCACATAGCCCAGGGGGTCGGCCACCCGGTTTTTCAGGGTAGCCTCGTCGGTTTGCCCCTCGCTCTTGTCGGCGTCCTTTCTGCGGGTGGAGTCCACCGTGCCGTCGCTGTTCACGTCGCCCACGGCGGAGAGGATCACCAGCGGCCGGGTGACGGTGAGGCTATCGCCGTTATAGTCGCCATAGACATACTCCAGCACATACTGGCCGGGCCGGATATGCTCCACCTGGGTGTAAGTGGTGATCTCCTCCCCGCTGTCCGGGTCCACGGTGGTTTCCGAGCTGACCGGCCACGTCCCCGCCCTGGCGGCGTTCATAAGCCCCGGCTCGGTGAGTCCGGTGAGCAGCTGTCCGGCCACGCCCAGGTCCAGGGTGGCGGTCTCAGTCCCGGAGAAGCGGCCGATCTGGGTATCAGCGTCGGTGTCCAGCAGGGTGACGGTGACCCGGGCGTGGATGTCCGCCAGATCCACCGGCCGGCCGGTGGAGTCCAGCGCCTCCGCAATCCCCGGCTCCTTCATGTTCTCCCCCAAAATGGCGAAGAAGGCGTAGTCGTTCAGGTCCAGGTTCTCCGCGTCGGTATACACCGCCGGGTCGGGGGTGGCGACGGGGATGCGCCGGTTGGGGTCGGCGGTGGGATCGGCGGTGGTGTCCGGCTCGGTGTAGGTGATGCGGAAGCCCGTCAGGCTCTCCGGCTCAAAGAGCTGGGTGTTGTGCACCCAGGCCTCCCGCCAGTAGACCGCCTCCTTGCTCACCGCCGGACTGACCTCCTGCCGGACCAGGAAGGGCACGTTGCTGGTAGCCAGGCCGTTGAAGGTGTAGTTGTTGTTCCGGAAGGCCTCCTTGGCCAGATCCTGGGCCTGCTTGGTCTGGGCCGGCGTGGCGCGCTCAAACTGCACGTCGTTCATGATCATGCCGTAGGGGGAGTTGCCGTAGTTCAGCGTGGCGATGGGGTCCTTGGGCGCCCGGTGGATCTCCAGGTAGTAGCTGCGCTTCTCGGTCCCATAGCTGGCGGTGATACGCACATAGTTGGAGGTGCCCGGCTCGGGCGAGGCGAAGATATCGCTGGTGTGGACGGAGGGGACGGGGTTGGCGGACGACTGGGCGGTGTAGCCGCTGCCCCGGTACACCTCGTCCGCCACGTCCACCGTGGTGTTCCAGGTGTCCCGAATGTCCGCGCCGTAGTGGTGCATAACTACGTCGGGAGTGATGTCCAGGTTCATTCCGTCGCCCTCGTAGTTGTTGTAGGTCTCCAGCTTGCGGAGCTTGGCCTCCACCTGGGACCAGTCCGCCTCGTAGGGGATGACCACGATATACTGGTTCTCCGTGTTGATAAACTGCCGGCCGCCCTTGGACCTGGGAACGGTGGTGCCCGCGGTCATCAGGTAGAGGTCCGCCTCGGGGTTTTGGGTGTGGGTGGAATGCCAGTTGTCGGCGTCCGTCTTCTCCTGGTCGGTGAAGCTCTTGCGCCAGACCTCGTAGGTGTTCTCCTTCGTTACCGGGTCGTTCGGGTTGCGGTTCTGCTTCAGCTCCGCCTGGGTGCCGGCGGAGAAGTCGATGATGTCAGACAGGCGCAGCTTGGAGAAGATGTCCTCGTAGAAGTTGATGGTCACGGTGGTGTCGTAGTCGGGCATGGTAAATTGGAAGATGCGGATGTTGGGCTGAAGGGTGATGCCGCTGTTGGCCTCGGTGATCTCCACCAGGGAGACGGGGTTGCCCGCCGCGTCCACACCGATGGGAGGCACGGTCTGGAGCTTATACTCGTCCTTCATATACACCGCCACATACACGTCGTTGCCCTCCGCGTAAGCGCGGGTGGTGACGGTGTAGTTCATCACGTTGCCCTGCCGGCCCACGATCAGTCCGCCGCTGCCCATGGACAGGTCGCCGGGGTTGACCACCACGGTGACGGTGTGGATGTTCCGGTCGGAGACCTCAAACTGGGCGTCGAAGTCCAGCAAATACTCGTAGCTTCCGTCCACAGCCGGGTCGTCCTGGTTGGTGCCGCCCTTTCTGCCGGTGGGGTGGTCGCTGGAGGTGATGTAAAGGGTGTCGCGGTAGATCAGCGGACCGGGGGCCTTGTTTGCGTCCAGGTCGTAGACATAGGTCAGCACGAAGGTGGTGCTCTGCCCCGGAGCCAGGAAGTCGGCGGGGGGCTGGACCATCACAAAGCGGCCGCCGGTGGGGTCGTCCGGGTAGCCGTCGGTGAGGCCGTCGATGGCCAGGCCGTAGACCGGCTCCGTCCCCACGTTGGTGATCTTAAAGGTATACTCCTGGCGGTCGGTATACCCCTCGGTGCGGGTGTCGTAGGTGGCCAGGGTCACGTTGCTGTTCATGTCGTTGGGGTCCACCCGGGTGATACCGATAGGCTCCTCGCTGGTGAGGGTGATGCGCGTGTTCCCCTTCTTTTCCGCCACCTGATCCCGGCGGACGGTGGCGGTATACGGCTGAGCGCCATCCGGCTGGGTCACCTTGCCGAAGGCAGGATAGATCGCCCCGTCGTAGAAGGGATCGGGGCCATAGCGCCAAATATCCGCCCCTGGCGGGATCGCCGTGCCGGCGGTCTTGAAGGTCTCCACCACATGGTTCCAGCTATCCCCCGGCGCGGCGGTGGTGGGGCCGAGCTGGAAGCTGTAGAGGGTGCCGGGCTGGGCGCCGGTGGAGCCGTCGTAGGTGGTGGTATAGCCGTAGGGCAGCTCACAGCGCAGCGTGGTGGTCTTGGGCCGATCCTTCTCGTCCAGATAGTCGCCGTAGGTGGCCTTGTCCGCCAGCATCTCCATCAGCGTGACCATCCGCCCGTCCGCGTCGTAAAGCCGTTCGCCCCGCTCGTTCACCGCGGTGTAGGTGCCCCGGGGCATGGACACATAGTGGGTCAGACCGCCGGTCCAGTGGAACAGCTCGGTGTTCTCCCCCACGAAGTTATATTCCTTGTCCGTCTGGTACTCGTTGGGCCGGGCGGGGACGAACACAGGCATAGGATCGCTCCACGTCCTGGTGTTGGGGTCCTCGCACACCGCCACATAGTACCAGCCGCCCAGGTTGATGTACCGGCGCAGGGTCTCGCGCTCCGCCGGATAGACTCCCGTCTCCGGGTCGCCGGGGTTGGTGGTCAGGTGGAAGTACTGGTTGCCGCTGTCCCCCTGGGCCGTGGGGGTGTAGCTGCCGTTTTGGGTGTGGGTGGCGGCGTCCTCGGGGAACCAGTTGTCCACCGCCGTCACGGTATCGGGCCAGACGGTGGCGTTCAGGCCGGTGCCCAGCTCCTGCCCGTTGGGCAGCCAGACCCGGAAGATGGACCCCCCCGCCATGGCCACGCCGTTGCTCCGCCGCACGGACAGGGTCAGCTCCGGCTGGCCGTTGGCGGCCACCGTCGTACTGACATAGGCGGCGGTGTAGCTCCGGGCGTTGGTATAGCTGTCCCCGGTGACGATCTGGCGCAGGGCGTCGGGGACGGGATAGCTGTCCTCCCCTACGGTGAGCCAGGGGTAAGCGGTCTGGATCTCCGCCTTGGTAAAGCCGTTTTTCCGCGCACCGCCCAGGCTCTCCGCCATGTGGAAGGTGTATTCACCGATCCAGTTGTCGTTCTTTTTCTTGAGGAACCGCCAGTAGCGGTCCGCGCCAATGTCGCCGTTGTCCGCGTCGTCGGGCCAGTAGGGCATGGTGGCGGCGTCAAAGCCGTCCTCGCCGATGGGCGCGTCGGGCGTACCGAAGCTGTCCTCCTTCAGGTCGTTCATCAGGGTGGTGCTGTTGGAGGAGGTGGAAATGGGCCAGCTTCCCTTCTCCGGCGTCCAGCCGGGGATGCGCATGACCATGGACACCCCGCTGGGGACGATATCGGTAATGAGCCGGGCCTTCTCCGGCAGCTTCAGGTCGCCGGGGCCTGTCACCAGGCCCACCACCTGATCCAGGTCGTAGGTGAGGGTCTGGTTCTCCACCTCCACCGACAGCAGGTGGATGGGGGTCACGGTAAGGGTCACCGTAATGGGGATGGGGTGGATGCTCTTGCCGGGAACGTATTGGGTGATGCGGTAGACCCCCTCCAGGGGATCATACACCGGGGCGTTCGCCGTCCGGTCCACCGGGACGAACGCGTCCCCCTGCTTCACCTCTATGGCATATCCGTATTCGTCACCATCCTTCCCCCAGGGGATCACCAGGTTCTCCTGGGTGCCGTCCACGTAGGTGACGGTGGCCATGGGGGAATACCGCCGCAGGGCCTGGGCCACGTCGTCCCAGCTCCCGTCGGTAAACGCCTGATAGGCGTTGATGGTCACTTCCTTTTCCGCCGGGCGCACCCGCATGATCTGCTTGGGGTCCACCGCCAGCTCATAGTACCGCTTGGCCAGGCCCGCCGCGTCGTCCACCAGATCGGTGGAGCTGGCGCGGTAGTAGCGCTTGGAGATGGGGTCGCCCGGGTCCTTGCTCTGGTAGACGCCGATCTGCCAGCTGTCCCGGTAGAGCGCCTCCCCCTCCTCCGGCTTGGTGGTGCGGATCAAATAGGTGTCCTGTCCGTTGTCCATCCGCACCTCGGCGATCTCGGTGGTCGCAAAGGGCTGGGGGAAGTAGCGGGCGATCTCGTCCAGCCGGTCCGGGTTCACCCAGAAGCTGAGCCGCCCCAGCGCCACCCGCTCCGGCGCGGTCACGTTGTCCGCCGCGTTTGGCTCCTGGAAGTCGTACTTGTTGATGACGTAGACTGTCTCTTCCTCGCTGCCGGTCTGGCCGCCGAAGTCCACGCCCTTCAGCGCGGTCAGCTTGCCCGCCGCGCCGTTTTCGTCGATCTTGTCCCGGTCGATCCACAGGTCCATGCTGATGCGGTGGTCGCTCACGGTCACGGTGCTGTATTTGCTGGTCTTGATCTCCGGGATCCCGAACCCGTCGTCCACCAGGTAATCGACCTCCTCCTTGAAGGGGTTCAGCTCCGCCTTGTAAAGGCTGCGGTCATAGGCGAAGAAGCCGTCGTCGTCCGCCGAGGTGGTCGTGGTAAAGGGGGTGTTCCGCAGCTCAACGGTCCCGTCAATGTAAGAGGGGATGAAATACTCCGGGTTGTAGTCCAGAATAAAGGACGCGCCGTCGCAGTTCAGAGCCTTGTCCACACTGACCTCAAAGATGGCCTGAACGCTGCCGTCAGGCAGCATATCCAAGGTCACCCCGGAGAAATACAGCTCCGCCTCCACCGTGTCGGCGCGGCCGCTAAGCACCGCCGCCGGCGCGGACAGCGCCGTCGTCACCAGAAGGCTGGCTAATATTGCTTTCAGTCTGCGGCTCGTCTTCATAGGACCCCTCCGTTCGGAGTGATTGGGAAAAAATTCCATGTATTACCTGCATGAGGGCATAATTATAATCATACGTTTACATAATATCACCAAGTTTCGCGCCTGTCAATGAAAAATTGCGCATTTTCCCCTCCTTTCCCGTGTTTTCCCGATTTTGTGCGCACCTGAACGCAAAAAGCGCCCCGACCCAAAGGAGGGCCGGGGCGCTGCGCTGTGAAAAGTTGCGGGGGAAAGGGGTCTTACGGCTGCCGTTCCAGCGGCGCGCTGTAGCGGACGGAGTACATATTGTTCAGCCAGCAGGTGCCGTAGGTGGTCATTCTCCAGTGGCCGACGATGTATCCGCGGTCAGCGGCGGTGAGGATCAGGTTGCCGTCCAGGTCCAGCGGGTAGGTCAACTGGCCCTCTCTCAGGAGCGCGTACTCCTGGATGAGGCTGCGGCCTTCGTCGCTGCTCACCTCGATGTTGTTCTCCACCATGTACGCCGCCAGGATCGCCAGCGGGTCGAAGGTGTCGGAGTTCACATCGTCGGGCAGCTCCACTGCGTGGTCCTTCTCGTCCACGTCGATCACCGGGATCTCGGGCCGCTCCTCGTCCCCGTCGGTCACGGGCACTTCGGGCTGCTCCTCCACCTCGTCGTCGTCGCGGGACGCTCTGGACGGGGTCTTGGTGGCGCTCGTCTTCGTCGAGCCGGCAGGCTTTTCGGCCACAGGCGCGTCCTCGACAGGCTCGGTCGCGTCGGCAGGCTCTTCCGCCACAGGCGCGTCCTCGGCAGGCTCGGTCGCGTCGGCAGGCTCTTCCGCCACAGGCGCGTCCTCGACAGGCTCGGTCACGTCGGCAGGCTCTTCCGCCACAGGCGCGTCCTCGACAGGCTCGGTCACGTCGGCAGGCTCTTCCACCACAGGCGCGTCCTCGGCAGGCTCCAGCATGACGATCTCGTCCTCGATCACCACAAGCGCATCCATGGCGCCCAGCGTCGCGGCCTCGTCCCCGATCACCACGACCTCGTCGGCAGGCTCCAGGGTGACGACTTCGTCGATGACGGCGTTGTCGTCGGTGACGGTGTCGTCGGTGACGGTGTCGTCGGTGACGGTGTCGTCGATCACGGTGTCGTCGATCACGGTGTCGTCGATCACGGTGTCGTCGATCACGGTGTCGTCGATCACGTTGTCGTCGATCACGTTGTCGTCGATCACGGTGTCGTCGGTGACGGTGTCGTCGATCACGGTGTCGTTCGCGGCGGTGCTGTCAGAGGCGTTGCCATCGGTGACGGTGGTGTCGCTCTCGGCGTTGTCGGTGGTGGTGCCGCCGGTGTCCGGCGTCGCCGCCTCGTTGCCCACCGTGATGGTCTCCACCATGTAGATCACGTCCACATAGGTGCCGCGCTGCATGTTGGCGTCCCGGTAACCGAACACGGCGAAGATGAAGTAATCTCCGGCTTCGCGGAAGGTGTCCGCCTCCACGGCCTCGGGGTTGGTGTCGCCCTCCACATCCAGGAGCTTCATGTCGGCGGCCTTGGCAGGATACCGGTCGGTGCTCAGGTAGAAGCGGAGCTTGCCGTCGCTGAAGGCTCCGGCGTCGCTGCCGGTCACGTCCACGCCCTTGTACTGCAGGGCCACCGTCTTCAGCTCGGCGTGGTTCAGGGAGTCGCCCACGGCGTAGTGCTGCGTGAGGTGTCCGCTGGCGTCGCCGTTCACGGTGTGGGTGACCTTCGTGGCCGCCACGCGGCCGGCCAGGTCGCGGTACACGCCGTCGATGGCGGTCTGGTAGTCGGTGAAGATGCCCATATCCGTCTCGTCGATGATACCGTCGTTGTTCAGGTCGCCCGCCTTGAGGGTCTTGGTCTGGAAGTCGTACTGCGCAGGCGCCCAGGTGGGATAGATCAGGATGTTGTCGATGACCGTGTCCAGGCTGCCCGGACGGTGGAAGACCACCATGTATGCGCCGGGAGCCGCGCCGGTCAGGTCGATGGAGTAGGCGCCGGTGCTCTTGTTGGTGTAGCCGGTGCTCACGAACTCCAGGGCCTTGTTGCCGCTGCCGTCCACGTAGTTCAGCAGGGCCGCGAACCGCTTGTCGTAGGTCTGGTTCACGATGTCGCTGGGATCGTCCGCGTCGTTGGACAGGAACTTGAGCACCGCCTGGTCCACGCTGTACCAGCCCTGGCCCTTGGTGGCGTACGGCGCGGGGATGGCCGGGTTCAGGGTGGTGGAATCCTCCAGGGTGAAGCCGGAGGGATCCTTGGTCAGGTCGGCGTTCAGACCCTGATAGTACTTCAGCACGTCGGTCTTGCGGTACACCGTCCAGCTGGCCTCGAAGTCGTTCTGCACCCCGCCGTTGCCGTCGGGCACGCGGGTGGCGGCGGTCTTGATGACGCCCACGACCTTGGTCTGGACCACCGGATCCACATCCGGGTCGCGCTCACGGAACACGGTGAGGAAGTACACGCCCTCGTCGCCGTTATCGTCGTTGACGATGGTGAACTGGAAGATCTGGGTGCCGTCCTGGGACGGGTCGAGGCGGAACAGGGCGTTGGTGATGCGGCCCGGGCCGTCGCCGTCGGCGAAGGTGCGGCTGTCCACCCGCTGCGGGTTCTCCACGCCGTACTCCTCGATGATGATGTGGTACTTGCTGTTGTTGCCGTCGGCGTCCGTACCCATGGCCTCGGCGTTCAGGTAGATGGTGGTATCCAGGGTGTCCACCATCACGCCGTAGTCCGTGAACTGATGGTTCAGGTCGTTGTCGTAGATGTGGTGGAGCTGCTCGCCCACATGGGTGTTCCACGTCTGGACCTTCGGGTCCTCATTGGTGCCCCAGTTCTTGGAGTAGGTGCCGTCGGTGAGCCAGGTCACGTCCACCCGGTCGGCCAGGTCGGCCTCGGTCTTGCCCGCCAGCAGGTTGCCGGCGGCGTCGTACATGGCGCGGACCTCGTTGAACTCCTGCTTCTTGTTGTCCTCGTCGTGCATGAGCCACATCTGCTCAAAGTGCTGCGGACGGTTGTCCTTGCCCGCGTCCGTGCCGGCGTACTCGGTGTCGGTGACCCAGATGTTCTGGAAGGCCTCGGTGTTCAGCCGCTTGATGCGGATGACGTAGGTGGTCGCCAGGCGGTTGTAGTCGGGGCTGTCCACCGTCAGGTCGTCGGTCAGCTCGGGATGGACGGTGACGAAGATGTAGCTGATCCGCTCGCCCTGCTTCAACGGCACGTTGACGAAGGCGTCCAGGTCCGCGTCAGGCCGCGGGTTGGTGTCGTGGAGGTCGCCGTACTGGTCGGCCAGGTGGTAGTACTCGTTGTTGTAGACCACGCTGGCGTGCTTGGCGCCGTCGCCGTACTCCCGGAGGTCCAGGGTGGTGAACTTGGCGGACATGGGCAGGGTGGTGGTGTAGAGCTGGACCTCGGGGTCAAAGACGCCCAGACGTTCCAGCGCCACCTCGCCGGCGGGCAGAGCGTCCGCCACGACCAGCTTGTTGTCCTTGTTGCGGTAGAGCACCTTGGCGTTGTCGATGATGCCCGGGTACACGTGGACCTCTTCCACGCCGTCCTTATCGGTGTCCTCCAGGTAGAGGGTGCCCCAACGGCCCACGGTGGCCAGGTCCTTGACGCCGGTCTTTTCGTCCACAGCGGCGCCGTTGTCCTCGGTGCGCTGCTCCGCCTGATAGAGGGTCGCCAGGTTGGCGCGGCCGTCGGCCTCGTTGAGCTTGTGAGCCTCGGCGGCGTTTCTGGCCTCGCTCTGGTTGATGCCGTAGAACAGCTTCAGGTCGATGCGGCTGTCCGAACGGTGGATGGCGGGCCGGACCACCCAGATCATGTACTTGGTGACGTTGCCGCTCACCTTGTCGGTGACGGTGACCTGCAGCAGGGTCTTGAAGTCCTCGTCCGCGTAGTACTCCTCGCCGAAGTCCACCATGACCTTGGTCTTGGGCGCCATGACCTCGTGGAGCTTCTCGTAGTAGTGGGACTCCGGATACTGCGCGCGCACGTCGGCGCTGGTGAGCACCACGATCTGCGTCTTCTCGTCGAAGTTGGCCGCCAGCCAGGTGGTGTTCATCCGGTAATCCAGCTCCAGCAGGTAGTACGGGTGGTCCGGATCGAAGTTGGGGCTGCAGGGGATGGTCTTCTCCTCGTCCTGGAAGCCCGGCGGCAGCAGGTCGCCCTTGGCGTCGGTCAGGATGTCGTCGTACTTCGGGCCGGTGAGCACCGCGCCGATCTGCTTCAGGGTGCGCAAGGACTCCTCAGGCTGATAGGCGCTCAGGTCCTTCAGCTTGGTGAACGGGATGGGCAGATCCCACCGGGTCATGTGGACCGTGTAGCTGCCGGAGCGGTAGTTGGCGATCTTCTGGAACATCTCGTAGTCGGCCGCGTTGCCCGATGTCTGCAGCGCCAGCAGGTCAGTGCCCGCCGCGCAGACGAAGTCGCCGTTGGCGTCGATGTAGTCGCCCGGAGCCAGCGCGTGGCCCTTGCTGTCCACGCCGCCGTTGCCCTTGTAGATCTTGTAATCGTACGGGTAGGTCAGGGTGACCACCACGTCGAAGCTGGGCAGATCCCACGGCAGGCTGGTGATGGCCGGCTCGTTGTCGTACAGCGGCTTGTGGGTGGGCGCGGTCACGTGGTCCTCGATGTCGGGCATGGTCTCCTGCGGGAAGAAGCCCTTGAAGGTCTCGTGGCCCCAGTAGTTCGCGTCCGTGGCAGTGGTGGTGTCCACCTGGTCGGCCAACTGATACTCGTACCACTTGTCCTCGTAGGTGGGGATCCAGCCGGCCTCGCCGGGCAGGACGCCGTTTTTGTCCGCGATGGGCTTGGTGGTGTCCTTCTCGTAGACCACGTTGTGCTTGTACCACTCCTTCTGATCCTCCGTCAGAGCACTGGTGTCGTACGGATCGAGGGTGATGGTCTCCGTCGGGTGGTAGGTCGGGATCCAGCCCGTCTTGTAGGGCTTCACGCCGTTCACGTCGGGCAGCGGCAGCTGGATGGTGACGGGCAGCACCTTCTTGTAGCGGGCCACCATGGTCAGCTTGCCGTCGCGCCAGGTGGTGTCGCCCTGGTCGAAGTACTCGGCCTCGGCCGTCACCGCGAAGTTGTTCTGGCGCTTGTAGATGGTGCCCCAGTACTCCCGCTGGAGGGTGTCGAAGGTCTCGGGACGGTCCATGCGGGCCATCTGGAGGTACAGGTTATCCAGGATCGGTTCGCCGGTGGGATAGACGGTGAGCTGATACTCGCTGACCATCTCGTAGCCGCTGTCGGCGTACTGGATGACCCGGAAGGTCAGCACCATGGTCTGGTTCACGCCCTTTTCGTCCTTGGGGAAGGTGAAGTGGACATAGTCGCCGGAGGCCTGGGTGATGGTGAAGCGGTTGCCGCTCTGGTCGTAGACCTCGATGTAGGCGGGCCGGTCGTTGTACTGGGCCTTGTCCGTCTGGTGGCCACCCTGGGTGTGCTCCACGTAGGCAAAGACGGAGAACACGTCGCCCTTGGCCGTGGCGCGGTAGGTGAACACATCGTTGTAGAATTTAGTTGTAAAGGTACCGGAGTGGGTCTGACCGTTGTTCTCGTCCAGCACGATGGAAGCCAGCTGCGGGCCGGTGATCACCTGGTCGGTGTGCTTGAAGTCACCCACCTTGGGCGCGTTGGCGGCGTTGCCCGGGTTGGCCGCCAGCCAGGCGTCCACATCGGCCTGGGTGTACCGCACGGCCTTGCCGTTGGCGTCGTACTCGATGGCCTTGGGGGCGTTCTCGGTGTCGGTCACGTAGATCACATAGGTCACGTTCTGGGTGATCACGGAGCCGTCCAACCCGGTGCCCACCGGGTGGTCCACCCGGATGTCGAACCGGTCGGTGTAGGTGGTCATGGGCAGACGCACCTGGAAGGTGGCGGTGGTGTCGCCGGTGGGCGTCACCTCGGCCCGGTGGCCGTTCACCCGCACCTCGGTGCCCTCGCCGTACATAATGCTGCCGGTGAAGAGCAGGCCGTTGACCTGGAAGGTGCTGTCGTCGGCGGGATCGGTGAAGGTCATGGGCTTGGGCGCGATCTCCACCCGGGCGCTGACGGTGTCGTTGACGGCGTTCACCGGCTGGATGTCGGCGCCGTTGCTCACCGTGAGGCTCTTGAAGATGCCGGGGATGTTGTAGTCCGGGCGGCTGGTGGTGATAGAGCTGGCGTTGCCGCGGACCAGAGCCAGGGTGTAGCGCTTCAGCGTTCCGGTGGCGGTGTCGGTGACCACGATGGGCACGATGAGGGTGTCGTAGCGCTCGGGCAGGAGGACTTCCACCTCGCCGTTGGCGTCGGGGGCCTTGCCGTTGATGGTGACGGTCACCCGGTCGCGGTCGGCGTCGGGATAGTTCCAGTAGGCCGCGGCGGCGGAGATGTACACCCTGCGCACGCCGTCCTGGACGTACACATAGTTGCTGTACTCGTTGGGGGCGTAGATCAGGTTGGGCGTCAGGTCCTCGGAGGTGCCGTCGGCCTTGATCTGCCGCACCGTCAGAGCCTTGCGGGTCACGGTGGTGGTGGAGACGATCTCCTTCACGGTGGTCTTCTTCTCCTGGTAGACCGGGTTGCCGTCCCCGTCCGTCACGGGATCGCCGTTGCCGTCCAGCACCGGCTCCATCACCGGCTCCATCACCACTTCGCCGTTGTCGTCCAGCACGGGCTGGCCGAACTCGTCCAGCTTGGGCTGGGTCACGGTGATCTCCTTGGTGATCTCCTCGGTCTCGGTGTAGGTGGCGTCGCCCAGCTCCATGACCACGCCGTTCTGGGCCTCGCGGTGGATGGTCAGGGAGTAGATGCCGATGTAGTAGGGGTAGCCGCCCTCCGGCACCGGTCGCACGTCGTAGAGGTACACGCGCATGACGGTGTCGCCGGTGTCCAGCTTCACCGAGTCGGTGACGTAGAAGGCCTTGCCCACGCTGCCGTGGTCGCCGCCCACCAGCTTCACGACGCTCTCGTTCTTCCACGGGTCGCCGTCCGTTCCGGCGTTGGGGTTCACCACCCGCTTACCGATGGCTTCCACGTTCACCGTCTGCGCGTCGTAGGGCACGGTGACGTAGTAGTTCACGGTGTTGCCGTGGAAGGTCGGGGTCATGGTGCCCTCGTCCACGCCCAGGAACTCCAGCACGGGCGGCTTGTAGCCCTCGGGCAGGCGGACCACGTTGACGATGTAGCGCACCTGGGTCTGGGTCACGTTGCCGTCGGCGTCCATGCCGTAGGCCACGAACTCGATGTTGTTCTCGTTGCCCACGCTCAGCGGGATGGCGATCTCACGCCAGCCGCTCACCTCGGTGGCCCACTTGGCGCTCGCGCCCTCGATGCCCCGGACGTCGCCCACGTTGATGGAGGCGATGCGCAGCTCGCCGGTGTTCACGGCGGAGCCGTAGGCGTAGAGCTTCTCCACCTCATAGGGCACCAGCACATTATAGTAGTGGATGTTGGGGGAGAAGGTCGGGAGGTTCGGGATCAGGATCAGGTCCTCCTCTTCCGCCCCGTTCAACTTGGTGTTGATGCGGATATTGGTCACGGAGGGCTTGGGCCAGGTGGGCGCCTGCTTGGTCTCGGCGTCGCCCCGGTTGAGGATCACGGTGTAGTACCGCGTGGCCACGTTGGGAATGCTGATGGCCACCTCCACGGTGTTGTCGCCCACCATCAGGTCCACTGCCTCGAAGCCCGCCAGGATGTCGTTGGCGAAGTCGCTGGAGGAGACCTTCTTGCCGTTGATGGTCAGGTTGTAGTTCACCGGCGCGGAGGCGTTGGCCGGCTTGTAGGTGCCCGTCTGGGCGTACAGCTTCACCGACCGGGCCTCGTTGGGCAGGTTCACGTAGTAGAAGTTGATCTCCGGGTCGAAGGACGGGATGGAGCCATAGCTCACCGTCTGGTTATAGGCGTCGCGCACCTGGATGGAGGTCTGCTCCGCCACATCGGGCATGGTGTACAGGTTGGACTGGGTGCGGTAGACCGTGATGCAGTACTGCTTCTCGGTCACGCGGCCCTCCTTCTTGCCCACCACGTTGCCCGCGGCGTCCGTCAGGTCCTCGATAGCGGTGACCCGGACGATGAAGCGGATGTGGGTCTCCCCGTCGGGCAGCTTGGGCAGCTCGTACTTCCACGTGCCGTCGCTGCTCATCCGCAGCGGGACGGGCACGTTCACCGTCTTGTGCCCGGTGATGGGATCGATGGTGGTCAGCTGGACCAGGACCTCCGCGCGGTCCTGCTCCTCGGGACGCAGGGTGGCGGTCAGCTCCAGATGGTCGTTGAGCAGGTACTTCACGTCGCCGACCTTAAACTTCGGCGCCTTGCCGTGGTCCTTCGTCCACTTGTCCACATCCTCCTGGGTGTAGCGGACCGGGTTGCCGTTCTGATCCCGCTCGTACTCGTCGGCATAGTAGTTGTAGCTCAGGAAGTAGTTGACCAGCTCGCTGTTCCAGATGGGGGTGATGTGCCCGCCGGCGGTGTAATCCATCCAGATAATGTCGCCGCTGTCCATCCGGGCCTCGCGGTCGTCGGCGGTGCTGACGAAGGTGTCGGTGAGCACGTTGGCGCGGCTGTTGGCGTTCGTCTCCGTGTCGCCGGAGCCGCCCACTTCCTGAACGTCCACCACATAGGCGGTGTTGTGGGCCATGTAGATCTCCACCTCGTAGGCCCGCTTATAGGTCACGTCGGGCACGCCGGAGGTGTTGGAGACCGCCACGGTCTTGACGGTGATGGTGACGCGGTTGCTGCCGGGATGGAGCGGGATGGGCTTGGTCCACAGCTGGCCGTTGGTCACGTCGTCCAGGAACTCGCCGCCCACGCTGCGCACCCGCAGCTCGGTGATCATATCCACGCCGGTGAGGACGTCCACACCGGGCGTCTGGGCACGGACGGCGATGGTGGCGGTGCTGGTCTCCGCGTCGGTGGCCACGAAGTAGTCGTAGATATCGTCGCGGAAGAGCGGCGCGGTGGGATCGCTGACCATCAGGCTGTCCAGCCGGGTGTTGTGGCTGTCGCTCAGGTCGCGGTAGACCGCGATGGAGCCGAAGAAGGTGTTCACCCCGTTGGTGGCCTTCAGCACGAACCAGTTGGCGTTCTCCGTGAAGGGCAGGACCGTCTCTTGGTCCGGATCCATCAGGTGCCAGGCGGTCTGGTTGATGGAGGAGTCGAAGGAGGCCATGTTGCTCCAGTAGAGCTGGTAGCCCTGCTTTCTCACCTCACGGAAGAGGTTGACCTTCAGCTGGCCGGAACTGCTGACCGTGTTGAAGTAGAAGTTATGGTCGCTGGCGTGCTCGTCCTGAGCGGAGGCGGCGCGGGTGAGCCGTGCGCCGTCGATGCGCAGGTCGTAGAAGGGCGAGTAATCCACGCGCTCCCAGAAGTTGTTGGTGCCGGTCACGTCCTCCTCGCTCTGGGCGTTCTTGCAGAAGTACAGGGTGTAGAGGTTGCGGCTGCTGACAGTGCCGTCCGCCCCGGTGCGGGCCACGGTGATCTCCACCCGGAAGGTGGCCTTCTCGTTGTACAGCTCAGGCACCTGGATGACCTTGCCGGTCATGTCCGCGCCCACCAGCTGCTGGACCTCGCCCTGACCCTCGCCCTCGTCGAAGAAGGTGGAGACGATGACGCTGTAGGTGGCGTCGGTGTAGAGCACCGGCTCCAGCTCGATCTCGTTGGTCATCAGGTAGGGCACGGAGAAGTAGTAGTTGAAGTTGTCCGGGTCGAAGACCGGCGAGAAGTCGTAATAGTAGTCGTAATCCGAGTAGGTCTTGCCGCTGCGCTGGTACATCTTGATGTCCCGCAGCTTGGCGGCGTTGGGATCGGGCCGGCGGCGGATGGTCACGTAGTAGGTGCGGCTGGCCAGACCGTCCTCGGAGAGGACCTCGATGGACACCCGGTTCAGGCCGTAGTTCAGCACCACGTCGGGCAGCTCGTTGCGCCACGTCACCGGATCGGTGGTGGTCACGGTCTGCTCCACGCCGTTCTTGTCCTTGTACACCAGGGTGGTCACGCCGTTGGAGTCGGTCTTCTGGGACACCAGCCGATCCCTGGTAATGACGGCCTCGCCGCCGTCGGGCAGGGCGATGTGGGTGGTGCTCAGCATATTGGGTGTCAGTTCCTTGAGCTTGGGATCGTCGGTGGTGCCGTTGGGCAGCAGGACCGTGGCGGTAGCCCCGTCGCAGGGCAGGATGGTGGTGAAGTCGATGGAGCCGACATCGCTGTCCACGGTCATGTCGTAGCTGTCTCGGCCGGAGGTCATGTCATAGGGAGGACTGATGGGCACTTCCTCGCCGGTGGCGCTCTCCACGGCCGCCAGGTCTACCAGGTAGGCCTCGCTGCGGTAACGGTAGATGTGGAGCATGTAGAGCACGCCCGGATCCGCCTCGTTGTTGGCGTTGTACTTGACGTACAGCGGCACCTCCATATAGGCCATCCCGTCGGGGATCTTGAAGGTGATCATGTTGTCGGTGGTGAAGTCGTTGGTGGGCGTGGTCTTGTCGGTCTGGTCGCGGTCGGCCACCATCCACGGGGATCCGCCGATGCGGACCCGCTGCTTATCGTTGTCGTTGGGCTGGATGGTGCTGACACGGATGGCCACTTCCGTGGTGCTCCAGGGCACGCCCACGACGAAGGTGCCGTAGACCACGCCGGAGTTCGCCACGACGCCGTTGGCCTTGTTCAGGTCGCGGGAGGCGGAGTTCATGATGTCCTCGTAGTTGTCCGGCGGCTGGTGCCACGTCTCCTCCACGTCCCATTCGCCGGTCCGCGGGTTCAGCGGGTCGCCCTGGACGGCGGAGAAGGTCAGACCGTGGCTGTCCACCTGGACGCCCACCAGGTCGCGGCTCACCTCATAGAGCCGCAGGGTGTACATCTTGTACTGCACCCGGCGGGTGGTGACCTTGTAGGCGCCGTCCTCGCCTTCCTCGACCTTGTAGAAGCTCTTGCTGATGATGCCCCGGTTGTAGTTCAGGTCGCCGTCGATCAGGCTGGTGTCCTCGTTGGAGCCGGCCTCCTCCACGAAGCCGTTGGTGAGTCCGCCGCCCGGCACGGCGTCGGGCGTCATGTAGCTCACGGTGTCCACCGTGACCTGGACCTTCACCCGGATCTCCGTGGACTGGCTCACGTCGCCCATGACCTCCACGTTGGTCATGAGGGTCTCGTTGCCGATGGTGCCGTCCTTGGACTGGTGCTTGCCGGAACTCAGCTCATAATTGGCGTTCACCAGATCCACCGAGCCGTACTTGCTGTCCTTGGCCTTGGCGGCGATGGAGGGCAGGGTGCCCGAGATGGTCTTCAGCGGCACGTAGGCGTAGTATTCCTGGGTCATGCTGTTGAAGATCGCGTTCATCTTGTTGACCTTCAGGTACTCCAGCCCCAGATTGGCGTCCGCGCGGTTGATGCGGATGATGTAGTCGCTGGTGGTGCCCAACTCGGAGGTGACCTGGATGCGGAAGTCGTTGGTGCCCACGTCCAGATCCACCAACTGCTTCAGATTCACCTCGTTGCCGCTGATGGCGGTCTCCTTGCTGCCGTTGCTGGTGCTCTTGGTGCGGAACAGCGTGAGGAAGGACTCGGTGTACTGGTGGTCGTGGTTGATGTTGGCCCAGATGTAGACCTGGTTCACCGCGTGGGACAGCTCGTAGGTGTAGGTCATCACGGGCGCGCCCGCGCCCTCGCCCTTCACGCGCTCGTTGGGCGCATAGCCCTGAACGCCCATCTGCACCCATTCGCCGTCCGGCTTCAGGGTCGAGTCGTCGGACAGGATGTGGTAGGTGGCGGAGTACTCCTGGGTGAAGCCGGTGCTGGGCACATGGAGGGTCACGGGGATGCGCATGTAGTCCTGACGGGTGACCACCTTTTCCTTGGGCACGACGGTGTTGTCCACCTCCAGCAGGACCTTGGTGGTATCCTGCTTGGAGCGGATGACGGTCTTGTCGGGATCGCTGTCGTCCACGGTGATCTCGCTGTCGCGGAAGGTGTACGTGTGGGTGCCGTTGTTGACGTAGACCTCCAGCTCCACGTCCATGACGCGGTGGGTCTCCCGCTCGTTGCCCACATACACGTCGTTGGACGTCACCAGGGCGTTAGCCGCGGCGGCCGCGGCGGCGCGGTCGGTGTAGACCACCGCTTCGCTGCCGTTACGGACAGTAGAGGTGAAGACGATCCCGTTGATGTAGTACTTGACCACGGCGTGGTACACGGTCTCGCCCGCGGCGTTGGTGAACGGATCGGCGCCCTTGAAGAGCAGGTCCTTATCCGCCACCGTGACGGTGGTGCCGTTGTCGCGGCGGATGGTGTAGGTCCGCTCCTCCGGCGTGCCCACGGTGACGAACGCCACCTCGTTCTCGATGGCCTTCTCCGTGAGGGCGTCCGCCTCGTCCTGAATGGTCTTGGGATAGTCGCTCTTCTGCAGCGTGTCCTTATGGTTGGTGGTGTAGGTCTCGCTGGCGCGGATGGCGGGCGCCAGCTCGGACTGCCTGCTCTGGAGGATCAACTCGGTCTGCTCCTCCAGGTTGAGGGTGCCCGCCCGCTCCAGAGCCACCAGGTCGGGATCGCTGCGGAGGATCTCCAGGATCCTCGTGCGGTACTTATCGGTGACCTGGGCCTTGTAGTAGTCGGGATAGAACTTCCGGGCATACGCCTGGAGGGCGTCATGGGAGGTCGCCGCCGTGGCGTCGATACGCAGCTTGCCCTTGTTGTCCTCGGACATGGCGTAGTTGAAGCGGTAGTCCAGGACGCTGCGGTGGAAGTCCTTGTTGGTGAAGGGCACGTAGTCGCTGGTGTCGGTCTCCGGGTCGGCCGCGTTGATCACGTTGAAGACCCGCATATCGTCCAGATACACGTCCAGATTCACATAGTTGATGATGATCAGGTAGTTTCTGGCCGAATAGCTGCCGGAGGTCGGCTCCACGGTGACGTAGAAGTAGTTCAGCCCGTCGTTCAGGCTGCTGACCCGGAGGGTCAACAGGCCGGTGGCTCCCGTGGAGAACAGCGCGTCGTTGACCCCTTCGGGATCGTACGCGCCCTCGGTCAGCACGTTGCCGTCCTCGTCATAGGTCGCGCCGTCCCAGACCAGATTGCCGTCGTTGTCGTGGACGTAGACCTTGTACCGTTCGCGGGCCAGGGTGATGTTGGAGGTGGTCTCGGAGGACTGGATCTGGATCACCGCGGACCGGGTGGAGTTATACACCACGGTGGAGGCGGTGAGGATGCTGGTGGTGGGGGAGCCGACGGGGGCGTTGGGCCGCCGGAAGGTGGTGCGGTTCAGGGACAGGTCCTTTTCGTCCACGCGGATGAAGTCCAGCCACTGGTCCAGGGCGTTCTTGCGGACCACGGCGTAGAAGGTCTGCTCCTCGCCGCCCAGGGTGACGGTGATGGGCACCCGGGTCTCCGCGCCGAAGATGTTCACCGCCGGGTTGGTGGTAAAGAGATCCTTCTCGGCGGGATTGCCGCTTTCCACCACGGGGTTCGGATTGCCGGGCACCAGCGTGCTCACCGAGAACAGGTCGGAGGACACGTAGCTGAAGGTACCCTTGGACTGGTTGTCCTGGTCCTCCCGGCCGATGTCCAGGGTAAACTGGGACTCAGTGCCCTTCAGCTTATCAGCCAGGTTGCTGAAGGTGGCGCCGATGGGCACGGAGGTCTGGGACACCTCGTAGATGACCTCATAGTACAGGGTGCGGCTGTTGACCAGCTCCTGATAACGGATGTCGTCGGGCAGCAGGCGGTAGAGCAGGCCTTCCTTCTCCCCGTTGTTGGAGCCGTCCGCGTTGACGATCCGCTTGCCCACGTAGTAAAGCTCCAGGCCGTCCAGGGTGTCGGGATCGTAGTAGGACGCGCCGCCGCCACTGGGCACCGTCTTCTCTACCGGCAGGACATAGCGGAAGTCGCCGGCAGCGTCCATCATCATCGGAACGTCGCTTCCGATGCGGACCATCAGGTCGCTGAAGTCGGTTTGACGGTTCACGATATTCCAGGTGTTCACCGAGAAGGTGTTGTCCGCGGTGACCACGATCTCCAGCGGGAAGCCCATGTCGCTCTTCTTCATCAGGATCTCGCCGGTGAGCACATGGGTGGAGGCGGAAGCGCCGGTGGTGATCTCCAGGTTGTCCGAGCTGTCCAGGATCCACGGCTCGTCGGACTTCACGGGCACGCCGTTTTCCTTCTTGATGCTCTCGTCGATCGCCATGCCGTCCACGTCCACGCCGCCGGCGACGTACACGAAGTTCAGGTGGTCGCCTCTGGGATCGCGCAGCTGGACGGTGGCGCGGGTGCTCAGCGCCTCCAGGTAGAACGGGATGAGCACGTAGGCGTCGTCATCGTCGGACTCGCTGCGCATGATGTTCACCGTGGACGTGTAGGTGCTCAGGCCGCCGTAAGCGGCGGAGATGTTCGCCCACCGCTGGTTGGGATCGGTCTTGCCCAGCCGGACGTACTTCAGGTCGGTGTTCACGCCGCCGTTGAGCAGATCCACGTCATAGATCTTCTGGGTCGTCCCGTTGGGGGCGGTGACGCGGACGGTGACGGTGCTCTTCTGGGCGCCGCCGGTCTCATGGCGCGGCTTGATATACTCACCGGGCACGGGCGTCGTCCAGCCGTTCTCCGTCTGGAACTCGATGGTGGCGGTGGGTTCGTCGGTGATGAAGTGGAGGTCGGTGATGTAGGTGACGCCGGGCAGCTTCACGGTAAAGTGGCCGGTGGTGTCGGTGCCGGGATCCTTCGTGCCCTCCTTATCCTCGCCGCTGGAGGTGTCGCCGCCGCTGCTCCAGCCCAGGTTGTTCCTGGCCCAGACCTCCTTCAGGTCGGCGTTGTCGGAATCGCGGCGCAGCTCCAGCTTATAGACCTTGTGGCTCCGGCCGTCGGCGGACTCCGCCACGAAGTAGACGTAGGTCGCCCGGTTCAGCTCCACGGCCCGGATCGCCACGGCCTGACCCAGCTGACGGTGCAGCTCACGCCCGGTGGGATCGTAGATGCCCACCATGGTGGTGTCGGAACCGGCCACGCCCTTGACATGGGCGCTCTGGGCAAAGGTGCTGACGATGGCGAAGTAGTTGTACACCGTCTCGTCGGTGCCCAGACCCAGACCGGGCAGCGTGGTGCTCAGGTCTTCCTTGGTCTCATAGGCGTCGCCGCTCTTTGCGGTGGCGAGCTTGTAGCCCGCGGAGGGATTCTCGGCGGTGAAGATCCGCAGGTCCAGATCCGCCAGGGAGTCCACCATGTTGATCTGGAGCACCGCCACGTGCATCTCGTCGTACATCCTGGTGCCGTCAGACAGGTTGTAGGCGTCGGTGGAGGAGACCAGGATGGGATAGAAGATGGTGTCGCCCACCTTCATGTCCCGCAGATCCACGTCGGCCGCGTCGCTGGGCGTGCGGAAGGTCATATCCCGGCCGGAGTCGACGAAGTACTTGCTCGGCTCCTCCAAAATGGCCTGGAGGCGTCCGGTGGCGCCGGTGCTGCCGGGGATGTTCACGGTGAAGAGGGTAGCGTCCGTGGACAGCATGGCGGCGTACTCGCTCTGGCTGCCGTCCCGCATGGTCTTAAAGAAGTGCATCCAGCCATCCCGGTCCAGATTCGTGCTGAAGCTGGTCTCGGACGGGATCACCGTGCCGCCCGCCGGGATGAGGACGGTGTTCAGGGTGTTGACGCGCCCGTACTCCTCGTCCTCCGGCGTGAGGGTGCCGTCCTGCTCGTTGGCCCGGCGCTGGGCGTTGCGCTCGTCGATGGTCTTTTGAGCCTGCTCCACCACCGTACCGGTGACGACCAGGTCACCGTTTTCGTTGATGGCCAACTGGGCCGTGAGATTGGGCGTCTTGGTGGCCCGGTACGTCTGCACGCCCACATACTGCAGGTTGAAGGTGTTGTCCTTGCGGCTGATGATCAGGACGTAGTCGCCGGGATGCAGGTCCGCCCCGTTGGGCAGGTTGGACACCCGGATGCCCACATAGAGCACCTCTTGGTCCATGGGGAAGTCCACCGTCACGTCGTAACGGATGTAGTCGCCCTGGCCCTTGCCCACCTTGTCGTAGCCGTTTCCGCTGGCCTTCAGCTGATAGTTGCCGTTGCCGGCGCCTACGAAGACGTAGGTGGAGGTGATGCGGTTGCGCTGCTCGTTGACCAGCAGGTAGTCGCCGTTCTCAGCGGGGACGAAGCTGCCGGTGGCCACGTCGTAGCGGTAGTTGCCGGCGCCGGCGGGCCGGCTGGCGGTGTAGAAGGAGATGGGATCGCCGAAAGTGCCGTCGTCCTTCATGTTGAACAGCTGGAGGTAGACGTCATCCTGGTTGGCGCGGACGTCCAGAGCCACCTGCTGGGTGGCGGCGGCCACGGTGGCCTCGATCTCCATGGTGGCGTTGACCACCTCGGCGTCCACGATGCAGTTCTGCTCCTTGTTCAGCCCGGATTCCTCTTCCAGGATGGTGACGCTGGCCAGCGTACGGTCGTCGGTGGCCCGCTCCAGCTGCAGGGTGTACACCCAGGGCTTCATGGATCTGGGATCGCTGAGCAGCTGCTCATTCTGGGAGCAGACGTTGATGTACATGGTGGCGTCGCCGCCCGCGGAGATGGTGAGGGTCTGCTCGTACTCGCCCTGGTAGCAGGTGGGGATGGAGCCTTCCACGCGGCTCAGGCCCACGCCGCTGTAGCGGAACTCCGCCTTGGCGCGGACGACCACCTGGGTGGTGGTGCGGTCGATGACCGCCCGGAACAGGGTGGGCACCACGCGCATATCCACCACGTTGCCGTCGGCGTCATACACGTTCTGCCACAGAGGCACCTTGGTGCCGTCCGGCCGGGTCGCGTCGCTGCCGTCGGCGTTCTGGACCGCGCGGTAGCTCCAAGGCTCGGGCACGGTGTAGGTCACGCCGTTCACGGTGGTGGACAGCGTCCGCGCCAGATAGGGATCGGTGGTCTGGGTGTTGTTGGCCGTGCGGTAGACCACCTTGGCGTTGGGATTCAGGCTGTGGTCACTGAGGCCCTCGGTGCCGTTGGCATAGGCCCAGATCTCATAGCCCTCGGTCTCCTGGCCGTTCTCCGTCCAGGAGCTGTAGTTCAGGTTGCGGTTCTCGGTGTCGGTATTGCGCATCTCCAGCAGGTAGTAGTCGATGGAGCCGTCCTGGGCTTCCACCGCCATGTAGACGTTGTCCACCGCCTGCTCGGGCAGGAACTTGACGTACTCCCAGCTGTTCTGCTGGTAGGTCTGGAAGTAGTTCACGTTCCGCTGCAGGGTGTTGCGCTCGTTGTAAAGGTTCACGCTGTAATAGTTGCTGGTGTTCCGATCCTGGCGGGTCCCGGCCTGGGTCACCCACTTGATGCTGCCCTGACCGGTGGTGGGCTTGCCTGTGGCCGTGTTTACGTTGCCCATACCCATCTTGCTGGTCAGCTCTTTGGCCTGGGCGGTCACACGGTAGTACGCTCTGCCGGGCCGCAGGGAGTCCGCGGCGGTGGAGGTCAGGAAGTTGTAGTACACCGGGCGGCTGCAGGGCACGCCGTCCGCCTCCAGCTTGGCGATCAGATCGTCGCCGCGCAGGCCGGTCACGTCAAGCTCTTCGCCGTCGGCGTCCACGTACACGCCCTTCGTGTTGGTCTTGAAGTAGAAGGCGCGCTCCTCCTTCAGGCTGTTGATCCGGTTGGTCAGCAGGCGGATGCGCTGGTTCTGGGCGGTGGTGGCGCTGCCGGCGGCCGCGACCTCGGCGTTCAGAGCGTCCAGCTCAGCCTGCAGCACGTCGATGTCCGCCTTCACGGCGGCCAGATCGCGGATCACTTCCTGCACCTGGCCGTCCTCGTCCACCACATAGGCCTTGTCGGCGTAGCGGTTGGCCTGGGACTCGTTGACCCAAACGCTCATCAGGCCGGTATCGCCGGAGCTGATGTGCAGGTCGAAGATGTAGCGGGTGGTGGTCACCTCGTCCTCCGCAACCACGTCCACCGTGATGGTAGCGCTCTCGTCGCCGGCGCCGGTGTAGCCCTCCAGCACCAGTTCCAGATCGGGGCTGGCGCCGCCATGGGTAACGTCGGTATTGTTGCGGTCCTTGACATGGATGGTGCCGATACGCGTTGTCACGCTGCTGTTGGCCATGGCGTAGGTGTACAGGTCGGCGGGTACCGTGTAGATGGTGGCGTTGCCCGACTGGTAGGTGGTGATGCTCTTGGTGCTGACCGCCACATTGTAATGGGTGATGGTGAGGCCCTTGCTCTCGTCCACGATGTCGGCCGTGTCCGACTTGCTGGGCCGCTGTCCGGCGATCTTGGAGTAGATCTTCTCCGGGTCGGCCTCCTGCTCCTCCTTGGAAATGACCAGCTTGGCCACATCGGACTTGCGGTAGATCTGAATGGTGCTGACCTGCTCCTCGCCGGATTCGGCGGTGGCGGTCACCTTCACCATCAGGACCTGCGGCAGGGTGGGATCCGCGTCCCACGCGTCGCTCAGAGCCTTGATGTTCAGCTCCATGATCTTGTCCAGCTCCGCCCTCTTGGCGGCGTCGGTGGCGGCGGAATCCAGATGGATGCTGTGGGCGCCGTTCTCGTCGTCCAGCTGGAACACATCCACGGTGACCCGCACGGGCTTGTGCTCACCGGGCTTCAGGTAGAGGTCCAGGCGGTCGTCGTTGACCCGGGCCACCGGCAGCCGGGCGTTGCGCTCCTCGCCGGTCACCAGCAGGGTCAGCTCGCCCAGGGTCTGGGACACCATGCTGAACTCGTTTCTGGTCTTGCCGTAGATATCCAGCACCATGCCGCTGGTGTTCTTCCGGGTGAGGATGGCGGTGTAGGTCTCGAAGCCCTGGATGTGCTCGCTGCCGTCCGCTCCGGTGACGGTCTGGGCCACCTGGATCTTCACCATGGTGGCGGCGTCCTCCGCCCCATACACGTCCACGGCGTTGGCCCCTGCCACGTCGGAAAGGTGCACGTCTCCCAAGCTGCCCTCCGTCACGTTGGTGGAGGTCAGCCAGTCGGTGTAGACCAGACCCAAGGCTGTGGTGCCGTTGGCCTTGCCGGCAGAGGCCATGTAGGCTTCATACCCGGCCAGAGTGGAGAACTGCGGATCGTTGTAGTCCACCCAGGTGACCCCGGCGTAGCTCAGGTCAAAGTTCTGATAGAAGGTCTTGTAGGTCTCTTCCAGCTTCTTGTAGATCGCCTGGATGTCCGCGCTGGCGTCAGTGGCGGGCACCTGCGGCGCCTTGATGTAGGCGTAGCGCACCCGGTTGGCGGCGTCCACGCTGCTGAGCTTGGCGGCCAGGCGCTCGTCGGCGGCCTTAGTCGCCTGGATCTTGCCCTCGAAGCGCTCGCTCTCCACGCTGCCCGCGGCGGGCGTCGTCTTGGGCACGTCCACATAACCGGCGGTCTCGTGGAAGTGGACGCTCTCCAGCACCAGGTCCACGGGATGGATGGTCAGGGTGTACCCCTTGGCCCCGGCGGGATCGTAGTAGTTCTTGCTGGGCAGGACGGTGATGTCCACGGTGGTCTCGGCGAAGCCGTCCGTACCCGGCGTCAGGGTCAGCGCGCCGAAGTCCACGCTGTGCCGCTGCGGCCCGACGGTCTTGCTGCCGCTGGTCACGGTGACCTGGGCGTAGCTCTTGTCCCGCGCCACGTCGGTGTCCTTGGCCACCGCCTGGATGTTGCTCACAGAGGTGACGCTCTTGGGCAGGTTCACCTGATAGGCGCCGTCGGCGGTCTTTACCGCGTCGAAGAGGTACTGCACCCCGTCGATGGTCACGGCCACCTTGAGGGTATCCAGCTCGGCGTCAGACCACTTCACCAGCTTCAGGTACTCGGTGGCGTACTTATTGGCGGGCAGCGTCTCGCGGCCCTGGAGGGCTGCCTTCACATAGAGGCTGCCCTCGTTGTCCGCCAGCGGACTCAGCTCGCTCAGCGGCAGGGGCTTGCGCACCGTGCCGTCGGTGGTGTTGGGCCACTGGTATGCCGCGCCGGGCTGGTCCAGAGCCACCAGGTCCACCTGCACCCGGTTGCTCACAGGCTTCACCTGGAGATACACGTTGCCGTTGGCGTTCTCGCCCAGCTTCGCGGGATCCTCCACGATCACAAAGACCCGCTGGCCGCCGGAGGTGACGACCTCGGCCGGATCGTTGGCGGTGGCGTCCGCCTGCATCCGGGCCAGGTAGCCCTCGATGTCCATCTGGACGGTGTCGGTGATCAGGCTGCCCGCGCTGGTGGCGTCGGCGGTGACCGCCGCGCTCTCCAGCTTCTTGACCACGTATTCCATGTCGTACACATAGCTGGCCCTGCTCCCGGTGCCGGAGAGGACGGTGATGACGATCTGGAACTTCACCTTGCTGGTGCCGTCGGCGTTCTTGGGCACGTTCAGGGTGGCGTTGACGTTCTTGGACGCGCCGGCGAAGCTCACCTTGTCCATATCGTAGGTGGCGGGATCGTAGATCTGCACGACCGCCTTGGCGCTGTCGGAATTGGCCTGGGCCTCCACGCGGAAGGCAGGCGCGCCGTTCGCGGTGGTGATGGCCTCGGGCAGGTAGTTGATCTTCGTGGTGGCGTCGTCCGGGGTGTGGAGGGTATCGCTGCTCTCCTCCTCGGCGGTCCGCTCCGTCCAGTAGTACATCTGCTTCCCGTCCGCCAGGGTCACGTCGCTGTCCAGACGCAGGTAGTTGATGAAGTACACCCGGGTCAGGGTCTTGGCGGTGTGGACGATCTCCAGCTCGCCCGCGCCCTTGTCGTTGTCACCCTTGGCGCCGTAAGGCTCGCCGGTCACGATGACCTTCACCTTGGTGGTGGCGTTGGTCACCTGCTTGCCCAGGTCCACCGGCCACTTGCCGTTGCCGGAGACGGGGATCTCGGCCCCCTCGGTGCCGTCGGCGTTCACGGTCTTCAGGGTGATCTTCACGTCGTTCCCCGCCTTGGCCACCAGGGTGGTCAGGGCGTTCATGGCGTCCTCGTAAACCGTCTTGCCCTCGCCGTTTCTGGAGGTGACGTGGTTCTCCACCCGGGCCTCCAGGACCTTCACGTTGCCCAGCGCGCTGTCGGTAACGGTGGTGGTGCGGCTGTCGCTGAACATCTGGTCGTCGGTCTGGGTCTCGGTGTAGCTGGTGCCGTCCTTGGTATACTGCACCGTAGTGTCCGCCTGGGCGCTGGCCAGGTCCATTTTCAGCTTCTTCACCTCAATGGTGTACACCTTGCCGGTGATGTTGTTGGAGGCCAGCACGTAGACAGAGACCGTGTCGCCCCTGTTCACATGAATGGTCGCCTGACCGCGGGTGAAGTTGGCGGTGGAGGTGTCGCCCTGGACGAATTGTGTGGTGGTGGACAGGGCCACCTGGGCGCCGTTGGCCACACTGGTGACGGTCAGCTCGCCCTGGGCCACATCCTCGGGCAGGTAGAGCACGAAGGTGCTGGTGTTGAAGGTGCCGCTGGCCGGGTCCTTGGCGAAGATGCCGAACTGCTGCTCCGGCTTGCCGGAGTAAGGATCGGTGTAGTCCATCCGCACTTCCCGGACGCGGGTGTTGTTGCTGAAGCGGTAGGTGTTCAGCAGGTAGTCGGCGGTGTAGGAGACGTTGACCGGCTTGGTGGTCTGGGTGGCGGGATCGTACTCCATCAGAGCCACCGAGCTTTGCACCCGGATGTCCACGGTCTGGATATCGTTGTTGGCCACCAGCTTCTGGTTTTCCAGACGGCGCATATAGCTTGCCGTGAACTGGGGCTGATACGCCTCGTCGTCGCTGGCCGCGTCCACACGGGTGGTGACCGCGGGGATGGAGTTGGTGCGGGACGCGCCGGCGATCATGTAATCCAGCACAATCTCGCCGTCGTACGCGCCGGTGACCTTGTTGCCCACCATGGCCTGGTAGTAGCGGACCTTCTCGTTAAACAGGGTCTCGTAAGTCATCGCGTTCTTCAGGTCTTCCTGATCGGCGTGGGCGCCGTCCTCGTCGGTGAAGCGGTAGTCCACCGTCAGGTCATAGATGCCCAGGTCGGCGAAGAGGAACCGCACCACGTAGTTGGTGTACTTGCCGCTGCCGTCGGTGGCGTAGACGGTGAACACCGCGGTATCCGCCGAGGTGGCGATCTGGCTGAGCTGGGTGGGATCGAAGTCCAGGTCGTACACGCCCTGCTTGGTCTCGCCCTGAGGCACGTTCTTCAGCCGGGCGGTCATGTCCGCCATGGGATGGACGCTCTTGGCGGTCAGGGTGGCGCTGCGGGCGGTGGTGGGCAGCACAGCGGTATACTCCGCCGCGCCGGTGCGGATCACATAACCCTCGCCTTCCTTGTCCAGATCGTCCACAAAGTCCAGCTCGAAGCCCGCCATCTGGGTATCCGCGTTGGCGGGATACACCCGCAGCAGATAGGTGGCGTCGTTGTAGGTCACGCCCGGGTTGGCCTTCAGCTTGATGGCCAGCTGGGTGTACTGCACCCCGTTGGTGTCCCCGTCACGGACCAGCGGGACGCCGGTGAGGGTCTTGTCGAAGACGTAGGTGCCCACGTCCGCGCTGGTGGGCATGGCCACGCTGTCCATAGGCCGGCCCATGTTCAGCAGCGCCTGCGGGCTGCTGGCCTTGGCGTAGGCGTCAAAGGTCCTCAGGCCGTCGGCCAGAGCCTCGTAGAGGACGTAGTTCTTGCCGTCCACCACCGCCGGGTCCTTGCGGAGCACGGCGTCGTGGCCGTCCACCTTCACCTCGATGAGGGTGTTGTCCTCCTTGTAGATGATGAGGTCGTAGTCGCCGATGGTGCCGTCCACCGCCTTCACCTTCAGGTCGAAGAGGTTTTCGGTGTTGGGCACCTGGGCGTCCTCCACCACGGTCTCCTTGCGGACATAATCGGTCATGCCCGGGGTCAGCTTCACGTAGCTCAGGTCGCTGGGTCCCAGCACCTCGATGTCGGTCAGCTCCACATAGTCGGGCACATAGGCGCGGTAGGTCTTGGTGGTCTCGTCCAGCTCGGCCTCCACGGCGATGATCTGGCCGGTGGAGCGCTGCTCGTAGTACACGGTGACCTTCTGCGGCCGGGTGTTGGAGCTGGAGCGGTAGATGCGCAGATACTTGGTGTTCACCAGCTGCAGGGTGGTGGGATCGCCGGGCACGACGTAGTTGGCCACCTTGATCTGGAACTGGCTGCGCTCCTCCTCGGACAGCTTCTGGGTCTTGCGGTACACCCGGGAGCCGCTGTTGATGTTGGGTGCGAGAACGGTGGAGTCCAGCTCACTGACCGCCAGCGTGGACGCCTTCTTCTTCTCGTCTCCGGTGTACTTGTTGTGGTTGTTGCTGGCCTGGACCTCCATGGAGACATACTCGGTGTTTGCGGGCACCACGGTGTAGTAGACGACGGTCTCCACCCCGTCGATGGTCTCCACATAGTAGCTGGGCAGCGTGTCGGTGGTCGTGCTGCCGACGGTCACATCCAGGGTATCCAGCTCCAGGTCCACCACGGCGATCTTGAAGATGTACTCCTGGGACTTCTGGCCGTTGGAGGAGGTGACGGTGACCTTATAGGTAGAGTCGTTGACGATGGTCTGGCCGGTCACCTTGTCCTGGCCCAGGCTGGCCTGGGCGTTCTGCTCGAACCGCACCTTGGCGCCCTGGAACTTGGCGATGGCGGTGATGTCGGCGCCGGTCAGCTTGACCTGGCCGTCCTTGGTCTTGCTGGACACCACGAAGAAGTACACCGGCCGGCCCTGGTCATCCTTCTCGTCCTGGAGGATGCCGTGGATGTTCAGCTTGGTCTGGGCGTCGTACGGGTAGGTCAGGATGACGTCCTTCAGCTCCACGTTGGAGTTGGTGCGGAACACCCGGAGGTAGGAGGTCTTGTAGCTGCCCGGGTTGCCGTCCTCGGAGCGGACCTTGATCTCGAACTGGGTCATCTCCTGCGTCAGGGTGATGTTGCGGTGGGTCACGGAAGCAGGATCGCCCTCGCTGGGATCGTCGGCCTTACCGTCCGGCTCGCTGAGGGTGACCATGGCCGCGTCGTCGGTGGCGCGGACGTTCAGGTCGATCCGCGTGTTGGTGTCGTCGATGCTGATGCGGTACACGTCCACGTTCTCGGTGGAGGCGGCCGCGTCGCGGATGGCGGACAGATCGCCCAGATAGCCGGTCTCGCCGGTGTTCACGTTGTCGTAAACATGGCCGTTGTCGGTCTCCTCGTTGCCCAGCACGTGGATGCGGCGCAGGGAGGCGTCGTCGTTCACCCGGACGATGTGGACGGTGTAAATACGGCTCACGCCGGTGGTCCGGTCGGTGACCGTCAGATCCACGTAGGTCTCCTTCATGGAGGCGTCGTTGTACACATCCACCGCGGCGTTGTTCATCTTGTAGTCCAGCCACAGCAGATCGTTCAGGTTCAGGGAGAACCGGCCCACGCCGTCCACGGTGACCCCTCTGCCGTTCCGGGTAAAGATGGACTGGCCGTTGGTGACGCCGTAGTTCTGCTCGTCCCGCAGGCCCTTCCGGGTGCTGTGGCCCAGGCCCATCTCGGCGGTGGGATCCAGAGCGGTCAGCTCCAGCTCCACCCAGCTGTCGTCGGAGCCGACCTTCAGCTCATAGAGGGTGGAGGGGTTGCCCGCCGGGTCATACACGGTGGTGGGCTTCAGGCTCTGCCAGTTGGTGTTCTTCTTGCCGGTGGCAGCGCCGTCGCTTCTCAGCCCCTGATTCTGCGTCGCCACGGCCTGGTCGCCGTAGGCCACCTCCAGGCCCTTCACGCCCACGGCGTAGTCGGCCAGCTGGAGGAACAGGGTGGCGGCGTACTCGCCGTTGACCCGGATGGTGTAGGAGGTCCGCAGACCGGTGGCGTTCACGGTGCCGTTCCACTGCCCCAGCGGGGCGGTGGCGGCGGGGATCTCCACGCCGTTCTGCCACAGGGTGATCACACCGCTCTCCGAGGCGGTCAGGTTCAGCTGGACCGTTCCCTCGGCGGTGTAGTTCGCCGCGTACATATCCCCGTTGCCCGCCAGAGTCTTGCCGTCCAGGACCACCTTCTCCAGCGTGCCGCTGGTGGAGGTCTTGGCCAGGGTCACGGTGTAGACGGTGTGCTGCAGGCCGTCGGGCGAGTAGACCGTCACGGGCACGTCCATCTGCTCGCCGGTGAGCGGCACGGTGACCTCCAGCCGTCCGATGCCGGTCCCGCTCATGGCGGAGATGGCGGCGTCGGCGTCCGTGGCGGTGAGGGCAAGCTTCACCTGGCTGGCCCGGCGGTCCACCTGGAAGGTCATGGTGGACGCAATATCGGTGCTCTTCTGTGCGTCCGCCAGGCCGCGGTTCACCTGCACGGTGGACAGGGTGGCGTCGCCGCTGCGGGAGGTGAGGACCAGCGGGTAGCTGGTAAAGATACCGCTGTCCATATTATTGATCACGCTGATGTTGTACATCTGGCCCGCGGTGAGGTTGGCGAGGTTCCACTCATAAGTGCGGCTCACGGCCACCGTATTACTGGCGTCCATGTTCACCTCGACCTTGTCGGGATCGATGTCCTTATCCAGGGTGAAGTCGTGGAGCACCACCTCGTGTTCGGCGGAGGCGGTGATCACCGTCAGGGTGGCGGCGTTGGTGCCGTTGGCCAGGGCCACGGAATAGCGGCCGTAGCTGCTCTCCAGGCTCACATTGGTACCGCTCGTGGCCCCGTCGGGGGTAAAGAGCACCTGGGTGGGACGGTACTTGCCGTTGTCGCGGCGCACCACCAGGTTGCTCACGACCACGCTGGCCGTGCCGTAAGGCTGAGCGGTGCCGCTGAAGGTGTACACATAGATGGGGATGGTCTGGGTGGGCCGGTTGACGCTGAGGGTCAGCTCCAGCTCCGCCCAATCGGTGACAAAGTGCTTCTCCCCGTTGGCGCCGATGCTTACCATAGCCAGATCGCTGTTGGCGGTGGCCTCCACGCGGATGCGCTTGGCCTCGGCGGGCACGGTGTAGCTGTACTCGCCCCGCTCGGCCTTGAGCACCTGGCCGTTCACCTTCAGCTCCATCAGGGAGGAGGTGGTGCGGAGGACGTACAGGTCATAGCTGTCGGTGTTGTTGCCGTCCACGGAGGTGACCGCGACCTGGAAGGCATTGATGCCGAGCGGGATGGCGGCCACGAATTCGCTTTCTCCTCTCACCGTCCCGTTGGGCAGCGTCACCTCCACCGTCTGCTGGGTGTTGTTGCGCTCGATGCGGAACCGGCCGCTGGTGGCTCTGTCAGGCAGCCGCACCAGGTAGGCGCTTCTGCCCTCGCCCAGCTCGATCTTCTGGGCGGCGATGTAGTTGAGGGCGCCGGTGGTATTCTCGGCCACGGAGATGCCGGTGATGCCGGTGTCGCTGTCGGCGTAGTAGTCCAGCACCACATTGTAGGACTCCTGCTGATCCAGCGGGGTGTCCTTCAGCCACTGGTCCATGGTGCCGTCCGCCATCATGGCGGCCAGCCGGCCGGACAGGTCGCCCTTGCCCAGCTCGCGCAGGGCCAGATAGGCCTTGGGAGACAGGGTGGTGACGGTATACACGTTGCGGCCCAGCTTGGTGATGGGCAGATCCTGGAAGTTGGCGCTCTCCAGAGCGGCGTTCACGATCTTGCCGTCGCCGTCACGGAGGACGATCATCTCCATGGCGTTCTTGGTCTTCACCGCGATGGTGGCCGGGGTGCGGTCGCCCGCCTTCACCACGTACTCGGGATTGCCGCCCTCCTCCGCGCTGTCGGTAAAGACAGCCTTGGTACCGTTGAGGTAGATCTGGGAACCGGTAGCGGACTTGTCGCTGCGGTAGATGTGGACGGTATACCACTGCTCGCGGACCTTGGAGGAGGAGACCACATAGAAGTTGAAGTCCGCCCCGTCCTTGTTCTTAATGGCCGCGTTGGTGCTGCCCGCGCTCTTGCCCGGGTTGTAGGTGCCCTTGCTGTTCAGGATGCCGGTGCCCTCGATGCTCTCGTTGAAGATAGCCGTGCGGCCAGTGGTATGGGTGCCCACCTCCACCGGGTTGGTGGAGGGATTGACCTCCAGAATGGTGGCGTAGGGGTTGGTCTGGGAGGCGTCCACCTGCACGTTCACGTTGCCGGCGGCGTCCACGAAGGGATTCTCGCCCTCGGCCACGTCAGGCACCGCCACGTCAAAGACGGTGGGGTTGCCGGGCCGGCGGACGGCGGCGATCTTCCAGTCGGGATCGTTGGGGCTTACCAGCCACACCACGTCCACGTCGGTGTCGTGGTTGGAGCGGAAGATGTCCGCAGTGAAGGTGCCGCGGGCGTTGGGGGTGAGGATGCGGGTCTTGCCGTTCACCGTCTCCTCGGTCCAGAAGCCGGTGTCGGTGACCTGGATGTACACCTTGGCGTGCTGGCCCTCGGCGGCCTCGTTGACGTAAGCGCGCTGATAGCTGTGGATGTACTCGCCCGCGCTCATGCTGCCGTTGAGGTTGGCCTCATTGGCGGCGAAGCCGGTGACCTTCACCTTATTTTCACCGGCGGCGGTCATGGTGAGCACCATGCTCGGCTCCACCACGTTCAGGTTGAACTGCTTGCCGTCGGCGGACTTGATGCCGTTGCTGACGGTGTTGCCCGCCTTGGCCGAGACACTGTCCATGGCCACGGTGACGGTCTCCCGCACCAGCTTCAGGTAATAGGTGGCGGTGACCATATGCTCGTCGGTGGCCTGGCTGCGGATACGGACGCTGTAATAGAGGGTGTCGCCCGCAGCGGGAGTGGTCACCACCGCCGCGCCGTACTTATACGCGCCGTTCGCGCCCTGGATGGCCTCGTACTTGCCGTAGAGCAGGCCACTGTCCGGGGTGAGGTTGGCGTTGACAAACCGCTCCGCCACGGTGTTGAAGCCCGCGTCGCTGTAACGGACGATCTCCTGGATCACGCTGTTGCGGTCCACGGGGTCGAACTTCAGGGTCTTGGCGCCGGGCGCCACCTTGCCGATGTACGGCACGTTCTTGTCGGTGGCCCGGATGACCTCCACGCCGTCCACCACTTCCAGCTGAGGCATACCGTCCTCGGCCAGACCGTCGTGGTAGATGTTGTAGTGGCCCAGGTTGCCTTCGTCCACCACGAAGCCGGTGGTGGTACCGGTGCCCTTATCCTTGACGATCAGGGTGTACTGGGTGGTGTGCTCGCCGTCGGCGGCCTCCACGGTCACATAATAGGTGCCCCGGTCCAGCGGGCCGTTCTTTGGGCCGAGGAGCAGCGTGGAGCTGAAGCCGTTGCCCACGGCCTGACCGTTGGACTTCACGATCTTCATGGACGCGCCCTCCGCCGGGGTGAGGATGGCGTTGTCCACCCGCCGGTCGCCCCGTGCGCCGGTGGTCTGAGTCGCCGGAGTGTAGGCGTCCAGATAGAGCACCAGGATCTTTTCCGTCTCCGTGCTCTCGTTGCGGGCCTCGTAGTAGTCGGGATCGCTGACGCGCTTGTCGTCGTTGACCACGTTGAGGTCGGTCTTGTCGCTGAGGCGGTTCAGGTTCAGGGTGTAGCCGTAGGTGCCGCCGTCCATGGCCTTGTTGCCCGCCTGGGACTGGACCTGCACCCGCATGGAGACGGTCTTGGCCTCGCCCTGGGACTCGGTCATGCCGGTGAGGCTGGCCTGGAACACGTTGCCGCCGTTGGCCTCGGCCATGTTCCACAGCTTGGTCCACTGGTCGTCGTTTTCAGTGGCGTTCTCCAGAGTGGGATACTGGTACTGGTCGAGGAGGCCCTTCTCCTTCTCCTGGCCCTTCTGGCCGCCGTGAGTGTTGTCCAGACCCAGCATATCCAGCGCGGGCCGGGCATACAGGCTGGAGCCGGTGATGGTAATGGTCACGTCGGTGGTCTCCAGGCCGATGCTGGCGCTGAAGGTGTTGCCCGTGCGGGTGGCCAGCTTACGGATGGTCTCGCCGTTGGACTCGTAGGCCACCTCCACGGTGACGCTGGTGTCCTCGCTCATGGGCCGGATGGTCAGCGGGAACTCGCGGTTCAGGAAGGCCACGCCGTTCTGGGTGACCACGCCGTCCCTGGTGGAGGAGATGCGGATGGTGTACTTGGTCTCCGCGTCGTCCGCCGTGGCGGTGGTGAAGCCGGTGGACAGCGGGTTGATGCCCTGCTGCATGAGGATCTGGTGGGCGCCGCCCAGGCCGGCGGTGGTGCTGTCGTACACCACCTGGCCCTTGTCGTTGAGCAGCTCCAGCTTCACGCCGCTGGTACGGGTGGAGACGGCGTTAAAGTACTGGGCGATGCTGTGAGACTTGTAATCAAAGACGCTGTAGGCGTTGTTCTCGTCCCGCCGCAGCTCTTCCTGCTTCTCGCCCAGGCGGGTGTAGAACACTCTCACATCCAGCTCCATAATGGTGGGCACGATGTAGACTGTGTGGGTCTTGGTGTGCTTGTTGTACTCCTTCTGCAGGGTCTCCGGGGTGGTGTTCGGGTCCGCGGCCAGCTGCTGGATGCGCAGCTGTCCGTAAGCGGACAGGACGGAGACGTCCATCTTGAAGCCCTTGGTCTCGCTGCCCTCGGAAATGACCACATAGTTGTCCAGCGCCTTGGAGAAGCTGCGGCTGGTGGAGATCACGCCGTCCACGCTGGAGCGGTAGCCGGGATCGCTGCCGATGACCATGGCCTGGGCGTCCTTGTCGCCCAGGGTGAGGGTGAAGGCGGCGGTGCTCACGCTGTCGGTGTCGGGGATGTAGGTCAGGAACTGGCCGTTGGCGGGCATATCGTAGACGGCCTTGTGCTCCGCGGTCCTGTCGCCCGGGTTGGTGGTGATGCTCTCGATGCTCCGGTCAGTGGACACCTTCTTCACCGTCAGGGTCACGGGAATCTGGAGCAGGGTCTCCTTGCCGGCCGCGTCGTACTGGCCGCTGGGCACGTAGAGGTAGATGTCCAGCGTCTCCTCCATCTTGGAGGTATCCAGCTTGACGTTGTTGCGGGTGTTGTAAAGCCCCTTGGTGGGCGAGTTCTCGCCGTTGTCCTTCACATAACCGCGGCTCTCATAGTCGCTGGGACTGAGCTGGGTCGGGTCGGCGATGATGCTGGCCGCGTCATTCCCGGTCTCGGCGATGAGGATGTGCTTGGTGACGGGCATCTCGGGGATCAGCGTCAGGCTCAGGGTCTCCTGGTCGCTGGGTACGGTGAGGGTAAAGCTCTGGGTGGCGCCGCTCTGCGTCTTCTCCGCCTTGATGTCATGGAAGGGATCGCTGCCCACGGTATTGTCGGCGCCCACATACTTCCAGTCATAGTTGGCGATCAGCTCATCGACCTGGAGGTTCGTGAAGCTCCAGCGGAACTTCATCAGCCGCAGGCTCACGCTGACCTCGTCCTCCGCCAGGACATAGAAGGGCACGTAAATGCCGGTTTCCAGGTCCTTGGAGAGCTGGTCGGTGACAGCCCACTGGTTCACCAGCACCTCGTTGATGGGGGAGATGCCGTCGGGCTTCTTATTCTTCTCCCAGTCGGCGGCGGTGACCTGGTAAGACTTGGTCTCGCCGTTCACGGTCTCGCTCATGGCGCTCTGAATGTCGCCGATCTGGGTAGCGGAGAAGTAGTACGGCGTGCCGTCCGCCCGTCTGGGCACCCAGACGCTGGAGTACTCGTTGGTGGCAGTGATGCGGAAGGGCAGGTTGCGGTAGCCGCGGTCCACCAGCGTCTCGTAGACCTCGCGCTGCTCCGCCTGGCCGAAGGAGGTGTCGTCCACGGTGGTGGGAACGATGCTCTTCTCGGCGTCCACCTGGAGGGTGCGCACCTCCACCTCGGTGTCCACGGACTCGTACACGATGCGCAGATCATAGTCGGCGTTGTTGCCCGCCTCGTCGGTGACGCGGAGCTTCACCAGCTGACCCAGGCCGCTGTTCATCTGATCGGGATAGAGGTTGACGATCCGGCGGGCCAGATAGATACGCTTGTCGGCGTGGTTCTGGCGGTAGTAGGTGGTGGCGTTGCCATTGGCGTCGGGTACCATGACGCTCACCGCGCTGGTGGTGGTGTAAACCTTCTGGCCGTTGACCAGCTCGCCGGCCGCCACCTCCAGATAGATGGGCGCGGGGGTGCCCACGGTGCGCGGCACCGCGATGTAGTAGTACAGGAACTTGCCGGTGGCCTCGTCCCGGACCTCGCGGACGGTATACTTGGGCGTGTTGTAGCCCAGGATGCCGCCGATCTGCGTGCCTTCTGCGTCGCCGCTGTACTTATCGGTGTCGTAGCCTTCCACGGTGACCAGGCCGGTGCCCTTGTCGGCGTACTGGAGCACCACCAGGTAGTCCTTGGGGGTGGCCTCCAGGCCGTCCAGGGTCAGGCTGCTCTTCACCTTGAAGGCGGTGAAGCCGTCGATCTCCGGCCGCAGGGTCTGGGTGAAGGAGACCGTCAGGTTCTTGGCGTCCGCCTGGACCGCCTTTTCGGTGGTGGCGGCATCCAGATACTTGGCCACCATGGTGAGCATATTCTCGGTGGTGAGCTGGACGGTGGCGGAATCGCCCGCGTCGGGATAGCGGATCTTGACCACGAAGGTGGGCAGATCGTCCACGCCGTCACCCAGAATGGCCTTGACGTAGGGATCGTCCACATAGGCGTTCTGCTTGGCGCTCTCGGGATAGGAGCTATACACGGTGTTCTTGTCGGCGTAGTAGAGGAAGTCCACATCCTTCAGGATGTCGAAGCCGTCGTTGTCCTTCTCCCCTGTCTCCACCTGGACCGGGCGCAGTCTGGCCCCGCCGGTGACGGTGGCGGCCACGATGTTCGGCTCCAGCTTCTCCACCCGCAGGGTGCGGATGGTGGCGGAATAGCCCTGATCGTAGTCTCTGGGCACCAGCACCAGGTAGAAGTTGGTGTTGGCGGAGGTGGGATGGAGCGGGATGTGGTGGTCACCGGTCTCGCCGGCGTAGGCCAGCTTCTGGCCCGCGTCGTTGGTCAGGGTCTCGATCACGTCGTGATCCTTCATCTTGATGGCGTTGACCAGCAGCTGCGCCTTGTTGTAGGCGTCGGCGTCGTTGGCGTCGGAGAAGACCACCGGGTAGACCTTGCCCTCGTCCATCAGAGTGGACACGTCGATCTGGAAGGCCTCGGTCTCATCCACGTTGGTGAGCACCACGTAGTAAATACCCTGGACCAGGTCGTACTTCGCCTTCAGCTCCCAGGCGTCGGCGGCGCCGTCGTTGTCGGTATCCCGGTTGACGGCCATGTTTTCCACAGGCGCCGTGCCGTTCTTAAAGGTGACGGACAGGTCCGCCATCTGAACGTCCGCGCCCTCATAGTAGATGCGGACGGTCTGGCTCACGATGTTCTGCACGCCGGAGCCGACCTTGGTGCCCACGTTGAAGCCCACGTCGTTGAAGCCGTCGGCGTTGAACTTGCGGATGGCGCCGTCGGTGGTGGTGAAGCTCTGCTCGGCGAACTGGAAGGTCTCGCTGCTGGAGCCGGGCTTATACTGGGTGGTGGTGCCGGTGGCGTTGTTCACCTGGACCATGGAGTTGGGCTGGGTGGCGATGACGGTGATGGTGCCGGGGATGGGCTGAACGGCGTTGCCGTCCTTGTCCCACTCCTTGTCCTCCAGCACGCCCACATAGCGGTACTGGGCCAGGCCGTTGGCGCTGTCCTCCACGCGCCGCTGCTCCAGCGGGTGCTCATAGTCCTCGTCCAGATACACGTAGTAGGGCAGATCGGTGAGGATGATGTTCAGGGTGTAGTCCTTGTAGACGAAGGGAGAGCCTGCGCCCTTGGCCTCGTCCAGATAGACCTTCACCCGGACCGTCATGGTGTAGTCGTTGGCGTTCTCAATGGTGTAGTTGTTCCAGTTCTGGCTTGCCAGCTTCTCGCCGGGGTTCTGGTTGGTGTAGGTGCCGGTCTGGAGGTACTCCACATAGCTCAGCTGGCCCATAACGGCGGTGGACGCCAGGTTGACCCGGCTGCCCGCGGCAATAAACTCGCCCCGGTTGAGCACCAGGATGTACTGCCCGTCGGAGACCTCCACGGCGGTGTAGCCGTCGGAGATCCGTTTTCCGTCCTCCATCCGCTCCAGGGTGGCGGAAATGGTCTGGAGACGGGTGACGTAGCTCTTGCGGTAGAGATCCAGGGTGTAGCTCTTGACGGTGGTGTTGGGCGTCTTGGTGACGGTGGTCACCGCGTCCATGCCCTCGCCGGTGGTGGTGGTCACTTCCTTGTAGGTCTCAGCGTTCATCTTCACCGCCACATGGTGCTCGAAGACCCCGCCGTCCACCTTGATCATCTGGGAATCCAGATAGGCGTCGTGGATGGCGTCGTAGTAAGGCTGGGCGGCGTTCCGGGCGTCGGTAAGCTTCACCTGGGCGTCATTGTAGTTGATCTGCTCCTGCGCCAGCGCGTTGACCAGCATGGCATAGGAGCGCACGCCGGGATACTCCGCATTCAGCGCGGTCAACACCGCGGTCATCGCGTCCTGGAGCCTTGCCTTCAGGTCGCCCATCGGGGAATCAGCGGTCAGCTGATCCGCGCCGGAGCCTATCGCGCCGGCGTCCGTCAGCGCGTCCACAGCGGCCACCCGGGCCGTGCGGGCATCGGTCTGGATGCCGCGCATCTGGGCGAGGACCTCGCCGATGGTGGGCGCGGCCATCACCGGGTAGGTGTCCCGGGCCACGCCGTCCGCGGCGGTCAGCGCCAGGATGGCGGAGTTGTAGTCCGTCAAAACCGTGGTGTAGAGCGCGTACTCATCTTCCTTGCTGAACGGGTCGCTCTCCGGACGGTTGCCATTCAGCGGATCGATGGCCGCTTCGCAGTACACGATCAGCATATCCACGCTGTTCGCGTGGCCGTTGTACGCCAGCTTGGTGTCGGGCAGCAGGCCCAGAATGGCGTTCTGGAGCGGGTCTGCCTTGGCCTTGGCGGCGGTGAGCGTCTGGACTCTGGCGGCGACGGCGGCCAGGACGCGCTCCGCCGCGCTGACCAGCGCGCCCTGCTTCCGGGCTTCGGCGATGTGGTCGGCGTTGACGTTCTGGTTATTGACGTTGATCACCGCAACGGGCGCGTCGGACTCGCCGTAGACGTACAGCTCGTTGTAGTTGCTGGTGGTGGCGCCGTCGATGTGCTCAGGAGCCTCGTCGGGCAGGATCACATAGCGGTTGTTGCTCAGGTCGGTCTGGCCGCTGCCCGCGGGATAGGTGACGGCGGTGGCCGCAGAGGCAGGCTCCCCGTTCAGAGCGCCGGGCATGGCGGTCAGGTCGGTGTTGGTCATGCCGTTGGCGCCGTCGGCGGTGTAGTGGCCGGTCTTGTTGTTGGCCAGGTTGCCCACCTGGACCTTCTCCAGGCCCAGGTCGGTGGGCCGCGCCACCAGGATCAGCTTCGCCCAGCTCTCGTAGCCTTCCTCGTTGCTGCCGTTATACACCCGGGCGTACAGCTCGGTGATATCCTCCACCTTCACCTTAGTGAAGCGGTAGTAGGACAGGTAGTCGGCGTTCGTGCCGGTGCCGCCCAGGTTGGCAGGCTCGCTGATGATGTCCACCAGCGCCTGAGGCACGTCGCCGTAGCCGGTGTCGCCCGCGGCATAGGTGTCCTTGTTGAAGATCTGGTCCGTATCCCAGACCACGCCGCCGTTGCCGGAGATGAAGGTGTCGCCCGACTGCTTCCACAGGGTGATCTCATCGCCGTTGACCTGCTGGACGATACGCAGCGTGACATAGCCATCCTCATCGGGGATGACGTAAGCCATGACGGCGTTGCTCAGCACGTCGGTCTTGCCCGAGGGGGCGGTGTCCGCCGCGGCCAGGGCCGCAGGGATGTTGGTCAGGCGGGTCACATAGGTGCCGCCGTCGTTCAAAGTGGCGAAGACATATTCGCCGTTCTTCAGGTAGTACTTGGTCACCATCTCCATATAGCCCGGGTTGGTGAGCTGCTCCAGATCCGCAAAGGCGGAGGAGGCACGGAGGGTGTCGCGGCTGACTACCTGCAGGTTGGCGGTGGTGGACGCGCCGGTCTTGGTGTCCACCGCCAGGATGGTGGCGGTGCCCGGCTCGGCGCCCTGCACGGAGGCGGTGTTGCGGTCAAGCCTGATGACCTCGGCCAGGTCCTTTGGCGCCTCATCGGTCAGGTTCCACTTCACCTCGCCCACGCCCACGGCGGCGGGGTTGGCCATGTACATGGCGCCGAAGCAGGCGGTGACAGCCTGGTTGCCGCCCACGGGGATGATCACGTCGTCGGGATCGATCTCCGGCTCGCCGCCCAGCACCAGTCTGGGCCGGTAGGTCAGGTTGTAGTTGTCCACGACGGAGGCGACCTCGTTGACGCCGATCTGGCCTCTGTCGTTGAGGCCGTAAGCGTAGACCACGCCGTACTTGGTGTTGGCCAGGTCCTCCGCAGGCAGCGGATCGGGCATCGCGGCCGCGGCCGCGCCGTTCTTGGTCTCGATGGCGGACACCAGGGTGGACGCGCCGTTGGCGGCCACGGCCTGGGCCTTGATGGGTACGGGCTTGCCGTTGGCGTCTGTCAGCTCTTCCACGAGGTACACGCCGTCGTCCCCGTTGCCCTTGGGCTTCATGACCGTGGCGGACAGCTGCTTGGGGGTGCCGCGGGACACGCCGATGATCTTGAGCGTTCCGTCGCCCAGTTGGCCGAAGTCGTTGGAAGAACCCCAAGTCCAAACGGTCTGGTCGCCCGCCAGGGCCACATTGTGCTGGGCGCCGGCGGAGATGGCCACCATGTGGTTATCCTGCCCGTAGACCTTCTTCAGGCCCTCGCCCTTGGTGTAGACGCTGTAGTCGCCGTACATCCCCTTCACGTAGCCGGGGACGTAGTACTTCGCGGAGGAACCGCCCGCCTGAACGTTGGTGTTCAGCCGCTCGTCCAGCGCCGCCTGATCCTGCGGGTCGACCCCGGTCTCGTCCAGGAAGTTCAGGTTCGCCACGGTGCCCGCGCCCAGCTGGTCCACGTCGTTGTCGCCCCAGGCGATCACGGCGCCGTTGGTCAGCAGGGCGATGGAGTGGGTCCGGCCGTCCTGGATGCGGATGATCTTTTCGTTGTCGGGCAGGCCCACCTGCATCTTGTGGGGCAGAGCCACGGTCTCGCCGTTCACCACCTCGGTGGAGCTGGTGGTCTCGTTGCCGGCGCTGTCGATATAGAGGTAGTTACCGTTCTCGTCCATAGCGGGACGCTTCAGGTAGTCGAAGTCCAGCTTGGAGATGGTGGGCTTCATGTACAGCTCCTGGCCGGAGCGGTTGTTCTGCTCGCCGTGGGTGTTGTTGCCCCAGCCCCAGAGGGTGCCGTCGTAGCGGACGACACGGACGGTGTTGGTGCGGGCGCCCACCGACAGGTCGATGACCCGGCTCAGGCCGGTGACCAGCTGCGGGGTGCCGGTGGTCAGGGTCTTGGGCGCGTCGATGCCCAGCTGGCCGGAGGCGTTGCTGCCCCAGGTGTACACCCGGCCGGCCTTGGTGAGCACGGCGGAGTGGCTGATGCCCGCGACCATCTTTTCCACGAAGACGTCGTCCGCGGAGACGGGGTCGTTGGTCAGGATCACCTTGGTGGGCGTGTTCACATAGGCAGGCTCCGCCTGGCCGGCGCTCAGATTCAGGCTGAGCGCCAGACCCAACTGCCGGTGCTCGTTCCGGCCCCAGGTATAGAGGTTACCCTTGTTGGTGAGCGCCATAGCGTGAAGCTCGCCGGCGCTGATCTGCACGATATACTCGTCGTCATCCAGGCCCGGGAAGTTCACCAGCACAGGCACCTGAATGAACGCTTCGGTCCGCTCCGCGCCCTGGCCCAGCTGGCCATAGGTGTTGTCGCCCCAGGCCCACACGGTGCCGTCCGCGCGGAGGGCCATGGAGAACTTCTGGCCGTTGGACACCACGGGCGCCACCCGGTTGTCCTCCGCCGGGTTGTTCTCGTCAATGGCGGGGATAACGTTGACGTAGTACACCACCGTCTGGGTGTCCGACTTCAGCACGATCTGGGTAAAGCCGTAGCTGACGCCGCGGACCGCGAAGAGGTTGCGGGCCTCCAGCTCCTTCATGCCCAGAGCCGGCTCGCTGTCAGTGGCGGGACGGACGTAGGACTCGTCGCGGTAGGCCACGTTCTCGTTCACGTTCTGGAAGCTCAGCGGATAGTGGTTCCAGAACTCATTGTAGAGGTTGAAGCGGCTGGAGAGGATGAAGGGGACCTCCACATTCTCGCCCACCCGGACCAGTACCTGGTGACGGCTGCTGGGCTGGCCCTTCTCACCCACGATGATGGGAGAGTCGGCCAGGGTGTCGTTCTGCGCCAGGCTGACCGTCTGCTCGGTACGGCCCTTGGCGTAGTCGCCCATACCGTAGACCTGGCCGATCTGGTCGGAGATGGTGCTATAGCCCGCGCCGGCGGAGATGGAGTGGACCTTCACGTCCGCGTCGACGAGGTAGGTCTTGTTCAGCTCGGGGGTGGTCACCGACAGGTTGGTGGTGGAGGTGCCCAGGCCCAGCTGGCCGCTGACGTTGTTGCCCCAGGCGTAGAGGCCGCCGTTGTACTCCAGCGCCAGGCTGTGGTCGCTGCCCGCGTCTACCGCCACCACGTAGGTCGGGCTGGTGGTGGCCGTCGGGTTGTGGTCGTAGGTCTCTCCGTCCGCCAGCTGACGGCCCAGGCGGCCATCGGCGGCGGAACCCCAGGTGAACACGCGCAGGCCAAAGGTCACGGCCACGGAGTGGTCGTCGCCGGCGGAGGCCTTCATGATCCCGCTCACCCCGGGCACAAACACGGGAGAGTAGGTCTGGGTGACGGTGTCGGGCAGGCCCAGCTTGCCGTTGGCGTTAGAGCCGGTGGCATAGACAGAACCGTCGTACATGGTAAAGAGGCTGTGGTCCTTCCCCGCGGAGACGGCGTTGATGTTGATGAGGGTCAGCTTGGTGGGGGTGATGACCTTTGCCGCGTTGGTCCGGGCGCCCAGCTGGCCGCTGCTGTTGTTGCCCCAGGCATACACGGTGCCGTCGCTGGCCAGCGCCAGGGAGTACTGATACCCCGCGGAGACCGCCACGAACCGCTGGCCATTGGCCAGGCCTTTGGCCTTGCTGGGTTCCAGCACCTTGATAAAGTAGGGCTTGCTGGTGATGGGATCGCCGTTGGGATCGGTGGCGAGGCCCAGCTGGCCCATGTTGTTGTTGCCCGCGGCCCAGACGTTGCCCTCGGCGTCCACCGCCAGAGTATGGTCGTACCCGGCGGACACGTCCACAAAGTCCACCTTGGAGCGGTAGCGCAGGGTCTTGTTGTCCTCGCTGACCTGGATCACATACTCCCACTCGTACTGGGAGGTCTTGGTGTTCCACACCCAGGTCTCGATCTCCTTGGGATCGTCAAAGCCGCCGGAGACCACGCCGTCGATGGTGGCGTTCTGGCCCAGATCGGTGCCCACGCCCAGCTGGCCGTACTCGTTGAGGCCGTAAGCCCAGATGGAGTTGTCGGCGCGCAGGGACATGGTGTGGCCATAGCCGGTGACCACCTTGGCGGGCGCCAGATCGGCGCCGGACTGGGTGTAGGTGTAGGGCAGGTAGGTCTGGGTGGCGTAGCTGTGGGTCTCGCCCTTGGCCTGGGTCTGCACCTCGCCGGTCACATCGTCGGTCTTGCGGACCTGGACGGACACGTTCGTGCCGGAGGCGTCGGGCCGGGTCTCCTTGCCCCAGACCAACTGGTTGGCCTCGGGACCGTGCTCGTCCACGATGGTGATGGGCACATAGCGGGACTTGCCGGAGACCTGGTTCTCGTAGACCCACAGGGAGTTGCGGCCCACGTCCTGGGTGGTGCTCCGGATGGACTCGGTGTCCAGCTGGACCAGCTGCTTGGCGTACTGCACCCGCAGGGTGTAGCTGGAAATGTTGGCGCCGTTGGTCAGGGCGATGGTGATGGTGCCGTTGTTGCCCACGAACCAGCCGCTCTGGCTGGACAGGGTGGCGCCCACCTGGTTCTGACCGGTGACGTTGAACTCCACCGCACCGGTATCCCGACGCACCAGCGCGTAGCGGTACGCCTCCAGCGCGTTCTTCACCACCAGCTTATCATCGCCCTTCGGCTCGGCGGTGATGCCGGCCTCCTGGAGCAGCTGGTCGCTGATCTCGGTGCTGTTCTGGGTGATGGTGGCGTTGGGCGTGTAGGTCATGTTGAGCTTTCTGGACCAGACGGTGTAATCGCTGGTGAGGGTACCGTTGATGAGGGTGAAGGTGATGGTGCCCTTCACGCCGTTGAACCAGCCGTCCTCGCCGGGCACGATCACATTCCCCGCCCCGTCCGTCACCGTGAAGTTGCTCGCCCGCACCGGACGGTTATCCTTCATCAGGCGGTACTCCTGGGTGTCCACCCCGCCGTTGACTGTGACGGTCTTGGCCGTCTCGTCCAGGGCAAAGTCCACCTTCTCCAGCGCGCTGCTGTTGTTGAAGGCCAGGTTGTAGCCATACTCAAAGCCGGTGGCCTCATTGGAGGTGAAGAGGCAGAAGACGTCGAATTCGGTCTCCAGATAATAGGTGTGGTTGGACAGCAGGGTCAGGTTGTCCGGCGCCACCTTGGTCTTGGCGTTGCGGTCGAAGTAGTAGTTGCCCTTGGGCATACCGAACGAGTCCACGCCGTCCTCCCGCTGGAAGGTGCCGGAGACCTCGTCGTAGACATACCGGGCGTCGGTCTTGGGATTGGGGGTGGGATTGCTGCCGATCTCAATGTAGTCGCCCAGATGCAGCTGCTTGTCGTTCTCCTGGGTAGTGTAGTTGTTGGCGATGGTCACCTGGAGGGCGCTGTCACCCACCAGGGTCGGAATAATGGTGTCCGCGGCGGTGCCGTTGGCCAGCTGGTCGTAATCGTTGTTGCCCGCTGCCCAGAGCATACCGTTCTCGTCCAGGTTCACCGACTGGGCAAACCCGGCAAAGATGCTCATATAGTGGTCGCCGCGGCCCGCGGAGTCCACCAGCATGGGATGGGGCGCCTCAGTGACCGCCTGGTTGGTGTCCACATCAGGCTCCACGCCCAACTGGCCGTGGTCGTTGAGACCCCAGGCGTAGACCTTGTTGTCGGAGGTGCGGGCATAGGAGCTGTACTGCCCCGCCGCGATCTTGGTGACCTGCGCCCGGGCCAGTTCCGGATCGGTGCTGGCGTCGTTATAGCCCAGGCTGCCGCCGATGCCCTGCTCGCCGGCCGCCACGCGCACCGGCCGGTCCTCCGAGTGCTCCTTGGTGGGATCGGTGTCGCTGGTGTTGGTGCCCAACTGGCCGAAGTCGTTGCGGCCCATGGCCCAGACGCCGCCGTACATATCCAGCGCCAGGATGTGGTCGGCGCCCACGGCGATCTGGGTGATGATGGCCTCGTCCATCTCCGCCTCGGTGTCAGGATCTTCGGGCGTATCCCCGCCCTCGGCGGGTCCGGACTCGCCGGGATCTTCGCCGCCCTCGCCTTCACCCTCATCCGGGTTCTCCGGCAGCTCGGTTCTGGTGATGGTAAAGCCCTTGATGGGATCGGGCGCCACTTCGGGATCGTTGCTCAGCTTATAGACCGTGCCGCCGGACAGCGCGTAGTCCGCGGACAGCTGGGTGATGGTGCCGCCCGCCAAGCCGCTGTTGTTCAGCTTCACGGGGTACACCTGGTTGTCGAAGAAGTGGCCGATGCCGTAGAGGTATTCGCCCAGGGCCTCGCCGGTCTCGCTGGTGCCGGCGTCCACGGTGAAGTACACGGTGGTCTGGTAGTTGTCGTGCTGGGCGTCGTACATGCTCTTCAGGTCCAGCGTGCCCACGGAGGTGACGTTGGTGATCACTTCCACGCCCTCAATGATCTCTCTGACCTTTACGTTGGTGGGCAGAGTGACCTTGGTGGTGTCCGCAGGATCCACGCCGGGCGTGTTGGTCTCCTTGGTCAGGTCGCCCACGCTCAGCTGATACTCGCTGTTGTCGCCCCAGGCGTAGAGGATGCCGGACTCGGTCATGGCGAAGGACACGTTGGCGCCCGCCACGATGTAGACGATGGGATCGGGATCGTCCCAGGGATGATCCTCCTCATGGAGGAAGCCGGTGTCCGCGCCGGCGGCGTACCACTCGGCGTAGGTCTCGATGTCCTTGAGCTTGCCGGTCTCGGGATCCTTGTACTGGATGCCGTGGCGCTGGAAGTAGTTCTTCCCGCCGTCGGTGCGCTTGATGGCGAACTCCACCATGTTGGGGAAGATCACCTGGCCCATGGACTCATAGCCCTCGCGGCCCAGCTGGCCTCTGGAGTTGTCGCCCCAGGACCACACCGTGCCGTCGCTCTTCAGCGCCAGGGTGTGGTTCTGGCCCACGGCCACCATGGGATCGGCCTTGGAGCTGTTGTCCGCCAGCACCTTCACCAGCACGTAGGCGGAGGCGCTGAGGCCGGGCACCTTCACCTGGATCATGGTCTGGCCCAGGGTGTTGCCGTAGATATAGTAGTGGCTGTCGTCAATGGACACCTGCGGCGCAAGCTCGGGCGCCAGCGGGTTGTCCGCCAGGCCGTCGTAGTAGAAGCCCTCGCCCTCGCCGATCAGCTCGGTCTTGTAGCTCTTGATGAAGTCCACTACATAGGGGTTGTCGCCCACGAGCTGCTTGGCGTCCAGATAGAGCTGGTGGCGGATGTCCTCGGTCACCTCGTCGGACAGGAATTCCACAAAGCCCGTCACGTTGCCGTCGCTGTCGGTCACGTTCTCGCTCTGGACGTACTTCGGATCCATCGCCTTGGCCAGCTCCACCATCTTGGGCATGAGGGTCAGGTTATAGTAGTCCGTGCCCTCCAGCTCGGAAGCCAGGGCCTTGGTGAAGTTGAAGCCGGGATGCGGGAAGGTGTCGCCCCTGCTGCCGGCCTCCGCCGCCGCGTCCTTGCGCTCGGTGCCGGTCTGGACCAGCAGGATAGCGTCGTTGAGGCTGGAGGCGGTCCAGTCGTCGGTGGGCGTGGAGGAGGACGCGCCGCGGAGCAGCAGGTTCACACCCGCCCGGTAGGTAACGCTCAGGCCGCTCTTGTAGGTCAGCGGCATGGTCTTCTTCAGCGCGGCATCCAGCTTTTCGGTGATATCCAGGGTCTGGCCCTTGACCATAATGATGGAGGTGGGCGTGGCGTTGACCGACTGCTGGCCCACCATGACGGGCACGTTGGAGTTGACGGTGGACACGTTGCCCAGCTGGCCGAAGGTGTTCTGGCCGGCGCTCCACATATAACCGTCCTTCTTCACGGTGATGAAGTGCTGCTTGCCCGCCTCTACCATGATGACGCTGGCGGAGTTGGACAGGCCGTCGCCGGTGTTCATGTTCACCGCGGTGGGATACTTCAGCATGGAGATGCCGTTGGTGCCCTGGGCCAGCTTGCCGTTGGAGTTGGAGCCGAAGGTGTAGAGGCTGTAGATGTCCGTTACGGTGTCGCTGTGGACCTTGGTGTAGGTCTCCTTGGGATAGGTGGTTTCCGTCTTGATGTAGTAAACGCTCTTGTCCTTTGCGTCGGTGAGGGTGGTGGTCTTCACCGTGCACTGGGTGTGGACGTCCTTCTGGGTCGCTTCCACCTTCTCGAAGCCGCCGCCGGCCACCTGGGCCATGGCGTTGTCGAAGCTGGCCCGCAGGTCGTCCTGAGTGCCTTCCACGCTGCCCGAATAGTCCACATAGCCCACCTTGGCGGTGGAGGCGTAGATCTCGGTGGTGTCGTGGTAGGTCACGCCGTCCTTCCGGTAATCGGGGGTGACCACCGTGTCGTGGGTGTAGTTGGCCTGGGGCAGCGACGAAATGAAGCTGTCCCAAGTCCAATTCTCCTGCGTGCCGAAGGTCTCGTCCACGGTCTCGGTGCGGCCGTCGTTGACGCTCTGGTCACGGCTCACATGGCGGTAGCTTTCCTCGGCGCCCTCCACCTCGTTCTTGGTGATAAAGGCGGAGAAGGCGTTGCCCGCAGCCACGTCGGTGACGTTGACCACGTCGGTGTAGGTCTCCTGGCCGTTGATATCCAGGACCGGATTGCCCTCTTCATCCAGAACGGGCATATTGACCCGGCTCAGAATGTCGGCGTTGCTGGCGCCGCCCACGGCGCCCATCTGGTCGTCGCCCAGACCCCAAAGCTTCCCGGTCTTATCCACCGCCAGCAGGTGGGTCTTGTCCTCCTCGGTGACCTCGCCCACGGCGTTCTTCCAGCTATACTGGTCGCGGCTGGCGGCGATGGCCACTAGGTTGCGGTTGGCCGTCTGGTTGTTTGCCGCGGCGCCGTCCGTCACCCGCTCCACGTCGGGGCTGGTGTTGTTGGCGGGCAGCTTCCAGACAGTGCCCGAACCCTTCAGGACGTAGCCGTAGGCCACCTCCAGGGTGCGGTTCAGCAGAGACAGCGGGGTCGGCTCCGCGCCGTAGTCCTCGGTGGTGCCGTCCAGCTCCTTGCCGCTGACGGGATCCAGGCTGGGCTTCATGAAGCTCTCCTCCGCGCCCCAGGCGTACAGGATACCCCGGGCGTCCACGGCGTAAGAGCTGTTGTCCAGCGCGTACACCGCCACGATGCGGTTCTCCTCGTCTTCGCTGAGCAGGGCCTCCAGAGCCTGCGGGGTACGGAACACCATGCCCACGTTGTCCTTGCCCAGACCCAGCTGGCCCTGGGAGTTGTCACCCCAGACCCACACGGTGCCCTGGTTATCCAGCGCCAGACCGTGCCGCGCGCCGGCGGAGATCTGAACGATGTAGTTCTCGCTATGTCCATACATGGTCTGCATGGCGTTCTTGATGGTGCTGTTGGTGTTGGGGTTGATGTTGAAGCGGCTGTTGGAGCCGTTGCCCAGCTGGCCCTTTTCATTGTTGCCCCAGCTGAGCATCTCGCCCCGGATATTCAGCGCCAGGGTGAAGTTCTCACCGGCGGAGACCTGCGGCAGAGCCTTGAACTCCACCGTTGCGCCGCCGTTGATGGTGTCCTGACCCAGGACGTTGAGGATGGCCACGCCGGTCTTGGAGGCGTCCTTCCCGCTCTGGTCCACCCCTTCGTACATGGCCATGAGCCGGGTGGTGCCGAAGTTGTTCTTGTCCAGAGGATCCTGGAGCAGCACCGGCTTATACTCCACCGTGCGCTCCTTCAGCGCGTCGTTGGAGTAGGAGACCTTCATCTCCCGGGTGCCCGCCTCCTGCTCGGCGGTATCCATGGCGTTCAGGTTGCCCAGGGTGGCGATGGAGTCGTCCAGCACGGCGTACTTCAGCTCCAGGGTCTTGACCTCGTCCACTTCCTTATCCACGCTGAAGGAGTACATATACTTGGCCATGATCTCCGGCGTAGTCCTCCGGCCGATCTTCAGCTCATAATTGTACTTCTCGGTGTGGACCTCGATGGGCCGGCCGTCCTGGTCCGTGGAATCGGAGATCTCGAAGAAGGCGATGTGCTCCTCGTCCACCAGCTGCGGGTCGCGGACGCTCGGCTCTGCCATCCAGCCGGTGACGAACTTGGTGGACTGCAGCTCTTCGTCCCAATAGCCGATGTTGCCGTCCCCATTTTCGTCCACGCCCTGGCCGCCAAAGAGCAGCGTGGTGGTGGCCTGCACGGTGTGCGGGTTGTACTCGAAGTTGCCCAACTGACCGTACTCGTTGGAGCCCCAGGTATACACGATGCCGTTGGTGTCGTAGGCGGCGGAGTGGTTGCCGCCGGCGGAGATGCTCTTGATGGGCGCGCTGTTCTCGTCCCGGCCGAACATGGCCTCCTCCATGGGATCGAAGGCGCGGGCGCGGGTATAGGTGGTGAAGGTACCCTGAGAGCCGCCCTTGTAGAACTCGGGGGAGCCCCAGAAGAAGCTGTTGTAGGTACGGTCCTTCACGGACTTCTGGCCGCTGGAGTAGTCGTACTCCACGTCCATGGTGACGGCAAAGGCCTGGACCGTGCCGCCCACATAGCCGCCCAGAGACACCTCGATCACGTCCTCCAGGGCGCCGCTGGTGGCGTCCGCCTGGAGCTTGACGGGCCGGTTGGCGTAGCTGTAGGTGCCCATGCGTTCTTCCAAGAAGTTGTTGGTGTAGCCCACATTGTCATCGTACTCTTCCTTGCGCTGGAGCCAGGTGCCCGCGCCAAGCTGGCGGGAGCCGTTGTCGCCCCAGAGGAAGGCGTTCTTCTCTTCGGTGATGATAGCGAAGTTGTAGCCGCGGCCGATGATGCGGTTGATGTGGTAGATCGGCTCGCTGACCACAGGCCGTCCGGTGGAATCCATGGCGTCGGCGGAGTACTCCACCTGGACCAGGGTGGGCGTGTAGCCCAGGTTCAGCTGCTTGCCCTTCTCGTAGCGCACCGCGTTCCGGTGTCCGTTGGTCCACTCCTCGTCGCCCAGCTGCACGCCCTCGGTATACATATACCCGGCGCCCAGCTGACCGTACTTGTTGGAGCCGACGGTCCAGATGGTGCCGTCCACCAGCAGCACGGCAGAGGTGCCCACGGTGGCGGCCATATCCAGCACGCCGGTGAGGGGCAGGTCCTTGAAGCCCTTCATCAGCTCGGGCTTCCAGTCGTCGCCGCGCTTCTTCTCCACCACAACGCCGTGGTCGCCCGCGCCGCTGCGGCTGTAGTCGGAGACGACGCCATGGCCCAGCTGGCCCTGGTCGTTGTTGCCCCAGGTGTAGACCTCGCCGGTGGCGGTGAGGGCCAGAGAGTGGTTGGCGCCGGCGGCCACCGAGATGATGTTGCGCACCGGGTTGCCCGCCTCGTCAGTGATCTTCACCCGCACGGGGTAGCTGCTCTGGGGGAAGAGGCTGGGATTGACGCCCAGCTGGCCGTAGGTGTTGTCGCCCCAGGCATACACGTTGCCCTGATTGTCCACCGCCAGCATATGGTTATCGCCGGCAGAGATCTTGGTGATGTTTTCAAAGGTCTTGCGCACCGGCTTGCTGGGCGTGCTGACGTCCAGATAGATGTTGAGCTGGACGGGCACGGTGATGAGCTGCTGGTTGGAGCCGAAGCCCAGCTTGCCCGTCCCCTTGACCTTGGTGGCCTTCAGCAGATAGCCGCCGTTGCCGTCGGGGATGCGCTTGCCGCTGGCGTCCAACTCGTACTCATAGTACTCGCCGTAGAGCAGGTTGCGGTAGGTTTTGCCGTCCTCGCCCACCACGAACTCGTCGTCGTTGACCTCCCGGTAGGTGTTGTCGCCCCAGGCCCAGACCGTGCCGTCCTTCTTCAGGGCGGTGGTGGTGTCGCGGCCCAGCACCAGCTGCGGGTAGGTCACGCCGTCGGTGACGATGACGCGGGTAAACACGATCTGTCCGGTGATGTTGTTCTCCGCCAGCACGCGGGTCTCGCCCTCGCGCACGGCGCTGATCACGCCGATGCGGTAGTTGGAGATCGGCTCCACCTCGGCGATGGAGTCATCCAGGCTCTTCCAGGAGTAGGTGTTGTCCAGTCCGGCAGCCTGATAGACCATTAGGTAGTTGGTGTCCTGCTCGGACAGCGGGTCCTGCTTGGTGCGGACGCCCTGGATGTTCAGGGTGATGGTGGACTCCAGGCTGATCTTGCCGCTGCCCACCACGATGGGGGTGCTGGCCGGGGTGGTGGTACGGTTGCCCAGCTGACCCTTGTTGTTGTTGCCCCACGCCATGGTGGTGCCGGTGTCCTTGTGGGCCAGCATATGGCGGCTGGACTGGTTGCCCGAGTTGCTGCCCAGGCGGACGATGTCGCTCAGGTAGTCCGCGCCGATGTCCTTCTTATAGACCAGGCCGGGCTTGGGCGAGACGCCCATGGTCTCCCGGTTGCCCAGGATGGAGCCGTTGTCCTCATCCTGGCCGTTGGTGCCCCACATATAGAGGTAGCCCTCCTCGGTGACTGCGGCGGTATAGGAGGAACCGGCGTACACCGAGACGATCTCGTTGATGATGCCCTCGTTGTGGAAGGTCTTGGAGGTCAGGCTGCGGTTCAGACCGGCGGTGTTCACCAGCCAGGTCTCGGCGCCCATGTTGTCCGTGTCCTTGACATTGGCCATATAGGCGTCGTAGAGGTCGCCGCTCATCCACTTGGACAGGGTCTTGGCCGCCATGCTGAGGGTAGAGGTCATCTCCCGCAGACGGTTGCCCTCCTTGGCCATATCCAGCTCTCTGGGGATGAGGTCGTCGGTGTCGGTCACCTGGCCGTAGTTGGTGTAGACCGCGTTCATGAACGCGTCGTAGGTGGTCTTGGCGGTCTCGTACACCGTCTGGAAGTCGTCAGAGTGCAGGTTCTCCGGCTTGGTGTAGTCGGTGGTGGTGTCCTCGGCGACCTTGTAGTTCATGGTGGCCACCTTGGTCAGGTCGTTGCCCTCACCCAGGCCGCCCAGAAGGTAGTCGTCCTCGGTGAAGTTCCGCACACCGCTGCCCTCGTTCACCGTCATGGTGATGTGCATGCGGGAGGCCTGCTCCAGGTACTGGAGGTAATCCCACACGAAGCCCACCTTGGTGGCGTCGTTGCTCAGGTTGGTGGTGAGGGCGCTGCGCGCCTTGGTATAGTTGGACACAGCGGTCTCCACGACCTTGATATGAGCCTCGATGGTGGAGATCTGGGTCAGCTCGATCTGATCCAGCTCCAGCGGCTGATAGATGGCCCACTCGCTGGTGGTGCCCTTGTTCTCGGTGTACTTGTCGGTGGGCTGCCACTTCTCCCCGGCAGGGGTGTTCCAGGTGATGGTGTGGCCCAGCCGGGATTCGATCTGCGCCGTCACCAGCAGCTTGTGGAAGTCCCGGTAGGTGGAGGTCTCCTCGATCTCGCCTTCCACCTTGTCATAATCCGCCTGCGCCTGGTCCAGCTCACCCTGAGCGGTCTCCTTGGCGGTGTTGGCCGTATCTTTGGCGGTGTTTGCAAGGCCCAGGGCGGTGTTGGCCGCCGCGGCGGCGTCCTCCGCCTGCTGCGCGCTCAGCTCCACGCCGGCGATGGTCTCCTCGTCCCAGGTGCCGGGCGCGGCCTCGTTGTCCTTCTTCATCTGGGCCAGGGTCTCGGCCAGCTCTCGGGAGTACTCAAGGGCCTCGTCGTACGCCGTTTGCGCTCTCTGCGCCTCTGCCTCCTTGGTGGCGGCCTCCACGGCGGCGGAGTTGTACTTGGTGGTGGCTGCGGTCAGCTTCTGCTGGGCCGCGGTCAGCTTCTTCTCGTCCTCCGCGTAGATCTTGTAGACGCTGGTACCCTTGACCTTGTTCAGCAAGCTTTTCCAGAGGTCCAGAGTGGCCTGGGTCTCGCCCAGCGCCTGCACGGTATCCGCCAGATCCGCCTTGGTCTCGGCGTGGGTCTGATAGGCGTTGATGAGCGCCTGCGCCCCATCCTCCACCGCTGTGGTCACCCAGTCGGGGTGAGAGGAGATGTAGTTATAGGCCTCTATGAACGTGTCGTCGTAGCTCAGGTCGGTGATCATGGCGTCCACCACCGTCTCGTAGCTGGGCTTGATCGGCTCCTTCGGCTTGGTGGGATACACGGTGATCAGGCCGTCCATGTACTTCTTCAGCTCTTCCTTGTACTGTGCCAGATCCCGCTCATACGTCACCATTTCCGCCTGGTAAGCCTTCAGCTGATTCTCGTAGTACTCGTCGTAGACCTTGCTGAAGATCTGGTTGGCGGTCTTCCACTCCGGCTCGAAGCGGGCGCCGTACTTATCCACCGTCTCCTTGGCACTGTTGGCCAGGTTGATGAGCCGCTTGTACTCCTCCTCCTGGAAGAAGGTGTACTCCTTGGGCAGGTTCACATAGGTCAGGCTCTCGCCCACGCCGTCCAGGTTGTCGTTCTCCTTCTGCTCCTCCGGCCAGAACAGGGTGCCCAGCAGGCCCTTGATATCCTGGCCCATCATATAGATGTGCTTGTTGAACTCCCCGTCCGCCAGAGTCAGGGACGGATCGGCCGTCAGCTGCTCGTCGGTGGGCTGGATGTACTCCTCGGTCATCAGAATGGCCTGGTTGTCGCCCATACCGGCGTATACCACGGACTCCAGATACTCGGTGGCCTTGATATAGGTGCTCTCGTTGCCCTCGGCGTCCGTCTTCACCACCGTCTCGGTGTTCAGCGGGCTAAGCATGGGCATGGGATACATGGTGTATGCGTCGGCGCCGTCCGCCTCATACACCCGCGCGTCGCCGTTCAGGTCCACGTCGCTCCACCCCAGGATACGGGTGGCCTTGGCGCCCGCGGTCCACACGCCGGTGTCCTCCATGACGACCAGCATGTTGTACGGAGACAGGTAGATCTCCATGGCGTGATCCACGCCGGGCACCTTGTGAGGATAGGAGTAGGCGGAGACGTTCTTCCGCGCGCCCAGCTGGTAGTTGGAGCTGTCGCCCCAGACGTACACCTCGCCCCGCTCGGTGATGGCGGCGGAGGAGTTGCCGTTGGCGAAGACCTTGACCACCTTGCCGGTGGCGTCGTCGCCCAGATACCCCACGCCGCCGGGGCCTTTGACCCGCTGAGGCGTGTGGTACTTGGCGTTGGAGCTGATGTCGGTGTTCTGGCCCAGGGAGCCAAGGGTGTTCTGGCCCCAGGCGTACACGTAGCCGTTGTCCCCGGCGGCCAGGGCGAAGTTGTTGCCCGCCGCCAGCGACACCATGTTCACCATGTTGCCGCCGCCGGTCTGGACGGGGGCAAACCAGTTCTGCATGGTGGTGGACAGGTTGGAGATACCCAGCTGGCCGTAAGTGTTGCCGCCGAAGGAGTAGACGTTGCCCATGGCGGTCATGGCCACGCTGAAGTCCAGGCCGGTGGCCAGAGCGGGCACCACCAGGTTGATGTCGTCCCGCAGGACCCGCTTGGTGACCGTTCCGCCCTCGCCGTCAGGCACCGTCACGTCCTTGAAGTAGGTGACGTCGGCGGGCAGCACCTCCACCTCCAGGAAGGTCTTGAGACCGTCCTCGCCCAGGTTGCCCTCCTGGACCATGATGGTGGCCTGGCCCACGCCGGTGTAGATCAGCCGGCCGTCGGCGGTGACCTTGGCCACGCTCTCGTCGGTGGAGGTAAAGATGTACTTGGCGTCCCGGTTGCGCTCGTAGGGGATCTCGTTATACACGTTGAAGTAGTAGATCACCGGGTGGATGCGCCAGCGCGCGGTCATCACGCCGGTGGTGTCGTCGGGCTGGAACACCACCACCAGGCGGTTGTTCTCCACGCCCTCGGGCTTGTTTTCGATGGCCAGGCGGTAGCCGTCCACATAGGTGGGCAGCAGCTTGTTCACCGACTTGTCCAGCGGACCCTGGCCGATGATGCGGTTGCCGATCTGGCCGTACTCGTTGTTGCCCCAGACGTACACCGAGCCGTCCTCCACGATGGCGGAGGAGAGGCCCTTCTGGGCGCCGTTGTCCGCGTCGTTGCCCAGGCCCGTGCCGGTGTCGGCATAGACGACGGTGATAATGGGATCGGTCACGTCCATGTTCAGCTCGCTGCCGTCAGCGGGCTTATACTCCCCGTTGGTGGCGAACTCGCCGGCCATGACGTGGTCGAACACGTATCTGCCGGTCTGGGTGTTGTCGCCCAGCTCGCCATGGCCGTTGAGACCGGTGGCCAGCAGCTCGCCATTTCCGGTGACTGCCATGGTGGCGCCGCCGCCGGTGATGGAGCGCACGTCCTTCCCTGTCAGGTTGGACAGCAGCGTGTAGTCGGTGATGACGTCGTTCAGCTTGCTGTCCTCTGGCTTGCCGCTGCCCCACTGGCCCACATCGTTCTTGCCGGTGGCCCAGATCTCATAGGACAGGGTATCCTTGCCGCCCGCGGTGGTCTTCTTGACGGTGGTGTAGAAGTTGGCGTCGCGGCCGCCCTCCAGGGCCACCGTCCGCTGGGCGTCGCCCGCCGCGTCCTTCACGCCGTTGCGGTAGGTCACCGCCGCGGTGCTCAGCGCCCGGTTGTTCCAGGTCATGAGGGTACCCTCCTGGTTGAGGGCCACCAGCTCATGGTTGCGGCTGGAGACCGCCACGTCCACCAGATCGGTGGCGGGCAGGTAATAAGGCGTCAGGTTGATCTCGCCGTTGCTGTCGGCGGTCTGGTTGTTGGCCGCGCTGCCCCAGACGAACAGGTCGCCCTGGTCGCTGAGGGCCATGGCATAACTCTCGTTGCCGTCCGTCCCGCTCAGCGTACCGGCGAAGACGTCCACGATCTTCACCATGGCGTCCACGTCGCCGCTGCTCTGCAGGGTGCGCAGACCCTCCACGATGGTGGGAGACGGATAGACCGGCTCATAGAGGCTGCTCACGGCGCTTCTCTTGCCGTTGCCGATCTGGCCGAACTGGTTGCGGCCCCAGGCGTACACTACGCCGTCCGCATCCAGAGCCAGGGCGAAGTCGGTCCCCGCCGCGATCTTCACGATGGTGGGATACTCCTCCACCACCTTGGTGTACCTGCTCAGCACCTCATAGGCGGGTGTGCCCGTGGCGGCCTGCCGCGCCAGGTTATACTTGTTGGGGGTATAGAACTTCTCCAGCCCGCTGGGCAACGGCCCGTCGGGGGCCTGATAGCCCTTGAGCTTGTTGAAGCGCACCTTCTGCGGCGTGGACTCCACGCCGTTGACGCTGCCGTAGCCCACGCCCAGCTGGCCCCAGGTGTTGCGGCCCCAGCTCCAGACGGTGCCGTCCGCCTTGAGCACCAGGGTGTAGTCCTCGCCCACCGCCACGGTGGCGTAGCTCTTGGCCACGCTGCGCTGCTTGAGGACGTAGACGTTGTCCACCACTTCCGAATCCGGCTCGATGCTGGGCACCCGGTCGTAGTAGTCGGTGGAGTAGGGCTGGGCCACCCGCACCTTGAACTGCAGGGTGCGGCTTCTGGCGCCAAGCTCCACGGTAATGAGAATATAGGTCTCGCCGTAGCCCACGGCGGTGACCACGCCGTCGTTATCCACGGTAGCTACGTTCGGATTGACGCTCTCAAACTTGACCTTGAAGCCGCTGACCGTCTTGGCTTCCCGGAAGTCCACATAGTGCAGGCCGTTCTTCAGCAGGTTGAAGCCGCCCTCGCCGTTCCATGCGTAGCTGATGGTATAGATGTCGTTCAGGTCCACCGTGTAATCCAGGCGGCTGTTGTCCATGTCCATGATGAGATAGCCGCCCTCGGCCTCAGGCGCCTTGGCCTCGATGTCGCTCTTCAGCGTCAGGGTCGCCTCATAGGTGGAGGCGTCGATGGCGAAGTCGCCCAGCACCCGCTTGGCATAGGTGCCGTAGGGCATCCCCAGCTCCTGGTTGCCGGTCTGGCTGGTGTTGTTCTGGCCCGCCATCCAGACGTAGCCGTCTCTGGTCACTGCGCCGGTGGTGAAGCCGCCGGTGGAGCTGTCGGCGTGGAGCACCTTGCCCAGCGTCTTGTGGACGGTGTTGCCCGCGCCGTCCTGGTCGGTCTCGTCGGTCAGCACGTGGAGGCCGCCCTGCTGGCCGGTGCCCGCGCTGGTGTTGCCCTGGGCCAGCTGGCCGTAGGCGTTTTCGCCGCCGTTGATGACCAGGTTGCCGTCGTCGTCCACAGTGAGGAAGGCCGACCCGCCGCTGACCATCATGATCTGGCCGCGGTAGCTCAAGGCTTCCTCGGAGGTGTAGAGGTGGGGATCGCTCACCGCGTTGGTGTTGGTGATCAGCTTGGGCTGGTTCATCATGGTCGCGCCCGGCGTATCCGGGTTGTAGGCGTTGTTGACCTCGCCCCAGCCGTAGAGGTTGCCGGTGATGTCCATGGGCGCGACTTCCGTCTCGCTCACCTTTTCGGTGTGGTTATAGTTGGCGATGCGGACGAAGTTGTCCTCTGTCTTGCCCGTCAGGTAGATCATGGCGAAGACGCTGTTCTTGCCGCTGGCGATGGCCATGGCGCGGTTGCCCATGGAGGCGTTGCCCTGGGTGCCGGCGTTGGTGCCGTTGCCGAACTGGCCGTAGGTATTGTCGCCCATGCTGGTGATGAGGCCGTTGCCTGCCAGCACCGTGCCGGTGGCGCCGGTCCCGGCGGAGACCTGGGAGGCCATGCCGGTGGAGACGCGCATGGCAACGGGCTGGTTGAAGGTCTTGGTCAGGCCGCTCAGGCTCAGCTGGTTGCGCTCGTTGGAGCCGACCCCGAACACGTTGTCGGACAGAGCGTAATGCAGGATAACATAGCGAGGCGCGGTGACGTCGCCGTCCAGATACTCGGGATTGACCCCCATGCGCTGGTAGTAGGTGCTCTGGATGAGCAGACCGAAGCCGTGGGCGTCGTCCGCGCCGCCGGCGGCAATATCCACGATCTCCTGGACGTAGCGGACGCGGTTGCTGCTGGAATAGGTGGTGATCCGCTGGTCGCCGGCGGTCATCTGAGTGGCGTAGGGCACCCGGATGTACTGATTATAGGTGTTGCCCAGGCCCAGCTGGCCCACGTCGTTGCGGCCCCAGGCCCACACGGTGCCGTCGTGCTTCAGGGCATAGGCGAACTGACCGGCGGCCACGATCTTCCGGACGTTGTTCAGATATTCGTAGCGGACAGTCTTGCCGTTTTCATCCCGCACCTGGGCGATGACCTGCTGCGGCGCGGCAGTGGTGCCGAAGACAGTACCCTGGCCCAGCTGGCCGTAGGCGTTGCCGCCCCAGGCCCACACGGTGCCGTCGCCCGCCAGGGCGATGGTGAAGTCGCTGCCCGCGGAGACGGAGGGATAACCCACGCTGGAGCCGTAGTTCTTCACATAGGCGGTGCGGTTCACCTGGCGGGTCACGGACGCGTCCTCCTGGAAGGCGTCGTACAGGCCCTGGTAGACGCCGCCGCTGAGCACCTTCTCGGTCTGGCCCGGGGTATAGAACACCGTGCCGTCCTTGTACGTGGCGGCCACATAGTCCCCGGACTCCACCAGAGGCAGGTTCAGGTGATCCAAATTGTTGAGAGGCTGGCCGATCACATCCACCTGATCGGTGATGGTGTAGTTGACGGCGGGCACCAGATTGCCCGCATCCGCGCTGCCAGACTCCTTGCGGACGTTGACCACGCCGCCGGTGGAGGCCTGGGTGGCCTCGTCGGCGGGCCGGACCTCAATGCGGAAGGAACCGCAGATCAGCGGATCGCTGGCCACGGCGATGATCACATAGGTCACGCCGGCGGTGAGGCCGGTAATAGTGGCCCGCTTGTCGCTCTGGTCATACTTCATGCCGATCTCGGCCGCGCTCTTGGCCTCGTACTCCACCCGGGCCACGTCGTTCCAGCTGGTCTTGAACACCTTGCTGCTGGCCACGGGGGTGGACCAGTCGGAGGTCTCGGGGGCGTCCCAGACGAACCACACCAGCTCCTGGTTCCCCTCCTCCTCCATGGCGTTGAACACGTTGAAGGCGGAGATCTTAGGCTCCACGGTGAACTGGAACTTTTCGCCCTCCCGGATGGACACGGTGTAGTCCTCCAGGATGAAGTAGGAGGCGCCCACGCGCACGGGCACGTCGGTGGAGGTGGCGGTACCGTCGCCGATGCGGCCGTAGTTGTTCTGGCCGTAGGCCCACAGGGAGCCGTTGTCCTTCATGACGATGGAGTGCTGGTCGGCCGGGGAGATGGAGTTGCGGACCTCCACGATGTTGCTGATCCCCGCGCCCGCCGCGCCGGCGGAGCCGGCGGACACCCAACTGGGCACGCCCCAGTAAGAGGTGTCGGCCACATACTTACCGTTCTTCAGCGGGTCGTCGCTGGTCACGGTGATGGGCTTGCCGTTTTCATCCTTCTCATAGCGGTAAATATCGTTGCCGTCGTTGGTCAGGTTGCCGCCCTGGCCCAGAGCGGGGCCAAACAGGCCGTGGGCGTCGCTGGCGTCGCCCGCGCCGGTCTTGTCCATGCGGACGAAGGGACCGACGCTCCACAGGCTGCCGTCGTTGTAGCTCACCTGGAGGTAGGTGGAGATGTCCGCCGACACGGGCATAGCCATGTAGAGCGGGTCACGGAGCACCGTGTACTCCCGGCCGGGCACGGTGTTGGGCTGGGCATATCCGGCCTCCAGACGGGCCAGAGACAGCATCTCCTTGGTGAGAACGCCGTTGTCATTCTGGGCGTCCGCCTTGTCCATGGTCTCCTTGGTGACGTAGCCCAGCAGCCGGCCTTCCATGGTGTAGAACTCGTAGTAGCCGTAGAGCAGCTCGGACTTGAGGCAGTAGTCGCTGGGCTTCTGCAGCCCGGCGCCGTCCAACCGCTCCTGCAGCGGGTTGCCCATGCCCGCGAAGCTGCCCAGCAGGACCTGCTCCACAGTGACCTCCTGCGGGTAGGTGATCGTGTCGCCCTTCTCGTTGGTATCGGTCCAGATCTGGATGCCCGAGGTAGTCTCGGGGATGCGGTAGCTGGCCACCTTCTTGCCGTACTCGTAGCCCTGGCTCAGGGCGGTGTACGTGGTGGGCATCTTATAGTTCTCCAGCACGCCCTCGATGACCAGATCGCCCACCACGGTGTCTCTCGGCTCCTGGGTCACCGTCACCTTGCCGGTGGTCTTGTCGAAGTGGCCCACGTTGATATGGGTCTCGTCGTAGGCTCCGCCGTGGATGATGGCGACCTCGGTCTTGACCGTCTTGTTGTAGACGGAGTAGCCCTGCTCCTTGATGTAGTCCAGAGTACCCAGGATCTCGTCGGTGTAAGGATCGTAGTAGAGGCCGCTGCCCACGTCCAGATAGGCATACTTCCGCAGGGACGGGTCGCCGCCCAGCGTGTCGAGCTTCGCGTATATGGTGTTGCCGTACTGGTCGGTATAGGGCTGGTACACCCACTGGGTCAGAGCCTGACCCTTTTCATTGAGCACCTGTTCGCCGGGCTTGATGACGATGTCGTGGCGGCCGCTGGCGTACCGGGTATCGTAGGGCGGGATGGAGTCGAAGGAGGTGGCGTCAGTGGCGTCCACACCTTCGGCGTCGGGATCAAAGGCGTTGTCGCCGCCCCAGGTCTTGACCAGGCCCCTGGTGGTGACGATGACCGCGTTGTAGACGCCGCTGGACACCTCCAGCGCGCGGGCGCTGGTGATGGCGCGCTCCGGCGTTTCGGTGGGCTTATTCTGCGCCTCCATCTGCTCGTCGGACTCAGTGCCGCTGATGTTCACGGAGCCAAGCTGGCTGTAGCTGCCGTGGGTGGGATGCTCCGCGTTGTTCTCGCCCCAGGTGAACACCTGGCCGTCCTTCTTCAGAATACGGGCGTTGGCCGCGATCTTGTCGCCGGACAGGGTATACGCCTTCCGCAGCGGCTTGGAGCCTTCGGTGATCTCCACCGGCGTGGTAAACACGTCGTACTTGCCGCTGTCGGCCAGGGCGGGATTCACCACGCCGTGGTAGTTGTAGCCCCAGGCAAAGATCTTTCCGTTCTTGTCCAGCGCGATGGAGTACTGCCGCTCGGTGCGGCCCATATCGTTCACCACGCCCGCGGCCACGATGTCCACGATGGGCGCGCTGTAAAGGTCGCTGCCCAGCATGCCGCCGTCCCGCGGGTTGACCCCGTGGACCTGCACCGCGCCGTACTGGACGTTGTTCTGGGTGCCCAGACCCAGCGCGCCCATGGTGTTGTCGCCCCAGGCCCACACGGTGCCGTCGGACTTCAGCGCCAGATTGTGCATGCCGCCCACGGCGATCTTCACCACGTCGGTCAACGGCTCATAGGTGCCGTCGGGCTTCAGCTCCATGACCTCCACGGGGGTGGTGGAGTGCGGCGTGGAACGCTGGACGCCCATCTGGCCGTAGTTGTTCCGGCCCCAGGACCAGACCGTGCCGTTGGACTTCAGCGCCACGGTGTGGGAGTAGCCCGTCTCGATCATGGGGAAGGCCTCGTCCTTGGTGATGCCCAGATCCTCGTCCACAATGCCCGGCGCGGGCACCACGCCCAGCTTGAAGAAGCCGGTGTTGCCCCGGTCGTCGGTGACGATGATATAGGTGTACCCAGCCTGATTCCCGGCGGTGATCAGGCCGAAGTTGGGATTATAGATGCGGTGCTCCTCGTCCACGACGTTGCCCAAAGCGTCGATGTAGTCGCCGTTGGCGTTCTTCAGCCAGCATTCGTTGTCCACCGTGGCCACCAGCGGGCTGGTGGAGACGAAGTGCAGCTCCTCCGGCTTGGGATTGTAGGCGAAGGGACCGTAGGCGGAGAAGCCCAGGTAAGCCGTGATGGCGGAGACGATGACCTGGAGCTTGTCGCCGTAGGTGATGGCGGTGGTGACCTTGGCCTTGGGGGAAACGAAGGTGTCGTAGTGGACGATGGTCACAGGTCCGTAGAAGAACTCCACCTGGACCTCCACGTCGTCGGCAGGCATGGTGAAGGTGGCCTTGTCCGCACCGTCGGCGATGACAAGGATCTCATAGGCGCCGTACTTCTTGGCGGAGACGGTGACCTTCATGTAGAAGTTGTCCGGCATATTGCCCTGGAGGGTCACCTGCTCCCCTGCCTTGGCGAAGGCGTGGGCGTCGTTGTAGCGGGTCTCGCTGGTGAAGTCCGCCGTCTCCGCGCCGTCGGCGGTGATGACCTTCACGCTGTTCAGCGCGCCGCTCTTGTTGTAGGCGGCGTAGCGGTCCGCCATATTCACCTGGAGCTTATGGGTGGTCTTGCCGTTGTTGACGCCCTCCACGGCGGTCTCAAATACCGCCTCGATGGTGCAGTCGTTGCTGGGGATGACCAGGGAGCCGTAAGCCTCCCAGCGGCCGGTCTCGGCGTTGAGGCGCAGGTCGTAGGCCAGCGGGATCAGGCCGTTCTCACCCGCCAGCTGGTAGTAGAGCCGCACGAACCGCAGCACGGTGCCGTCGGCGTACTTGGGCGCAGTGATGAGGAAGGGGATCTCCTCGCCGGGCAGACCGCCCTTGGTGCGGTAGGTCTCCGGCTCCAGCGGGATGAACTCCTGGTGGCCTTCGCCGTCATCGATGACCTGGTCGCTGGGCTTGGTGCCGCCCAGATAGCTGTCATACCGGTCGCCGCCCTCGGTCAGGTCCAGCGGGATGCTGTCGCCCAGGCTCACGGTGTAGGTATTGCCGTTGTCATAGTCGCCCTCGTCAGAGATGGAGACCATGACCGTCACGTCCTCGGCGGGCATGGCGAAGCTCTCCACCGCCTTGCCGTCGGTGATCTTCAGGACCTTGGCGGTGCCGTTGGCGTAGAGGACCGCCGCCGCCTTGATGTAGTAGCCCTCGGGGATGGTGTACACGCTGGCCACCATGGTGCCCGGGGTGCCGCTGAACCGCGTGGTGGCTCCGGTGGCGTCGCCGCCCGCCAGGTACAGCGCCCCGGCGAACTCCGCGACCTCTTCGTCGGCCAGTTCGCTGCTCAGGTTCAGCTGCAGGTTGGCCGTGTAGCTGGGTATGTCAGCGTTGGGATTGCCGTTCTTGTCCAGCATCAGCACATGGCTGATGTCCAGATAAGAGCCTTCGCCGTCCATGAGCACCGCCACGGGCAGCTCATGGTCGCCGCCGTTGGTGCCGTCGCCGGCCTGGCCCAGGTTGTTGTTGCCCCAGGCGTACACCGCGCCGTAATTGTTGTCGTAAGCCAGCGAACTGCCGCCGTAGGGGGAGGTAGCGATGTACATCAGATCCTCCAGCGGCGCGGTGGCGTCCTCCGGGTTGGCCTCGCCGGCGTACACCGGGCGGGCCTCCCAGGCGCGGCCGAGACGGCCAGAGGTAAGGTTGCGGCCCAACTGGGCGTGGCTGTTGGAGCCGGAGGCCATGATGCCGAAGATGCCGTAATCGGAGCTGTCGATGTAGGCCTTGCCGGTGTTGGGGTTGACCTCCACCCGCTGCTGGCCCACTTCCTTGTAGATCACGTTGCCCGTCATGCCCACCGCCATCTGGAGGGCCACGGAAGGCACCTGGGTGGTGATGAAGCGGCTGCCCGTGGTGGCGTCGGGGTTCTCCTCCACGTGCTGGATGGTGGTGTTGAAGGTGGTCTGGTAGCTGGCCTCATAGATCTTGGTGGGATTGTAGGTCTCGGTGACCCACTCCTTGACCGTTACCGTCTCCATCACGGGGTTGCCCTCGCCGTCGAACACGGGGTTGCCCTCTCCATCCACCTTCTGCTGCTGCTTCTCCACATCCTTCAGGACCTGGCGCTCGTCCCAGGCAGCGGTCTGGCCGTAGGTGTTATCGCCCCAGACCATGACCTGGCCCTGGGTGTCGATGGCCATTACGCTGCCCGCGCCGGAGGTCAGCGCCACTGCGTTGCTGTGGATGTCGCCCTTGGCGTAGACGGGTCCGCCGTCGGTACGGCCCGCGGCGTTGGTGTTGTAGTCCAGCGTGCCCAGCTGGCCGTCGTCGATGCGGCCCCAGCTCACCACGTCGCCCGTCCAGGTCAGAACGTGGCTGGTGGTGGTGTTGGTGGAGATATCCATCGCCCGGGCGTTGGCGGGCATGACCAGGCGGGTGGGATAGGTCTCGATCTCCTTCAGCAGCCGCTCGCCCATCTTCAGCTTGCCGTAGGCGTTGCTGCCCCAGCCGTAGATCTGGCCCTGCTTGGTCAGCGCCAGGACGTAGCTTTCGCCGGCGGCGATATCCACGATCTCGTCTCCGGGACGCAGGAAGTCGTTTTTGCCCTCAAAGAGCTTGGTGGGGGCGTAATAGCACTTGATGTTCGCGGTGTCGGGGTTCAACTGGCCGTAGCTGTTGCTGCCCCAGCCCCACAGCTCGCCCTTGTCGTTAAGGGCGACGGTAAAGCTGGAACCGACGGCGATCTTCTTGACCACCATCTCCACCAGCGCCTCGTCGATGGCGCCGGTCATGCCCGCGCCGATGATCTGCTGCGGCGAGGAACGGAATTCCTTCTTGTCCGAGCCGATGCCCAGCCGCCCGTCGGGCGCGCCGATGATCAGGTCGTTGTCGTAGTTGGCGCCGAAGGTCCACACGGTGCCGTCGTCGCGGAGCACCACGCTGAAGTTCTGGCCCACACCGGTCTGGGGATAGGTGATGCTGGCGGGGGTCTCCTCGTCGGCGGGGTCCTCGGGCAGGGGCAGGCCGTACACCTTCATGAAGGCGTGGTAGTCGTTGCCCTCGTCGTCGGTGTAGCTGGCGACGATGTAGGTCACGCCAAAGCCCACCACCTTCACCGTCCAGTAGTCGTCGGTGGAGGCGTCGTGATCCACCACTGCCACCGTATCGTTCAGGGAGGTGAAGATGTAGTCGTCGGGCGTCAGCGGGATCACCTTATGGGTGTTCAGGGTGTTGAAGGTCAGCCAGGTCTTAGCCCCCAAGTGGTCCTTGGACAGCTTGAAGCTGTCGCCCACATGGAGGACGTGCTCATACTGGAGGTCGGAGGTGGTCTGGGTGACGGTGCCGTCCTGCCCGGTGGTCTCGGTCAACTCCTTCAGGTAGAGAGCGCGGATCTCGTCCTCCACCCCCACGGGCAGAGCATGCGGGTTGTAGCCGCCGGAGGTGGCGCCGTTGGCCTTGACCGCCAACGTGCCCAGCTGGCCGTGGGCGTTGGTGCCGGCGGCGTAAATGGAGCCGTCGTCCATGATGATCACAGTCTGGTAATCGCCGGCGGACACCGCGATGGGCCGGCGGCTGCCGTCCAGGGTAATGGCTGTCTGGGCCGTGCCGTCCAGCCACACCTGCACCCCGCTGGTGGGCGAGCTGGCCGCCGCGCCGTAGCCCAGCTGGCCGCAGGCGTTGGCGCCCCAGGTGTAGACCGTGCCGTCCTCCGTCACCGCCACGAAGTGGCCGGAGTTGGCGCTGACGCCGCCGCCGATGTCGATCAGGCGCACCCGGGCGTCATTGGGCATGACCTGCTTTCTGGGCAGGAAGGCGTGGACCTGGGACGTGCCCGTGCGGCCCATGGACAGATCGCCCCACAGCCACAGGCTGCCGTCCCGGCGGATGGCGGCGGAGGCGTTGCCCGCGGCGGCGATGGTCACCACGTCCTCCAGAGACACCCGGACGGGCACCGTCTTCTTCTCGCCGCCGCTGCGGCCGTTGCCCAGCTGGCCATAGGTGTTGCTGCCCCAGGCGTAGACCGAGCCGTACTGGTCCAGGGCCAGGACGTGGTTGTCGCCGGCGGCGATATCCACGATATTGGTGAGATAGATCTTGTTGTCGGGGCCGGCGGCCAGCTCCTCCGCGCTCCAGCCCTGACGGCGCACCCGCACGGGCACGTGGGAGCTGCCGGTGGCCTGGTTGCCCAGCGCGCCGTCGACGCCCTTGCCCCAGCTATACAGGTAGCCCGTGGCGTCCAGGGCGACGGAGAAGCCGTTGCCCGCAGCCACATCCACGATATTGGAGAGGTACTCGCCCTCGCCGTCGGCCAGGTTCAGCACCTTCACGGCGGTGGAGCCAAGGAGGCTCTCGGCGTACATCCGGTCGTTGCCCAGCTGGCCGTAGTCGTTGTTGCCCCAGGCGTACACGTTGCCGTAGCGGTCCACGGCCAGGGCGTGGTCGGACGCGGCGGCCACTTTGATGATGTCCTTCAGGTAGTCGCCGTACTGATAGTTCTCATAGCCGGGGTCGGCGTACCGCACCTGCATGGGCAGGTCGGCAAACTCCCGGCGCAGCAGGGTCTGGCCGGTCTGCTCGTCCACTTCGGAGTAGACCACGCCCGTGCCGGTGACGTTGTTGGTGTTGTAGCCCCAGGTCCAGATGGTGCCGTCGGAGCGCAGCGCGACGGTGTACCCGCCGGCGGATACCACCATGGGCATCGTCACCACGCCGGTCTCCTCGCCCAGCTTCTCCAGGACCTCGGGGTCGGAGGAGGCGCGGAAGGTCAGCGCCAGACTCTTGGTGCGCCAGACGAAGTTGTCGCTGGCGGTCAGGCCGGACCACTGGTTGTAGCGGTCGGCCATATTGATCACGCCCTCCACATACCGGTCGTTCTTGTCGAACGCCGCCTGCTGAGGCATGACGATCCAGTCCTTGTTGGTGGTAAAGATGTCCTCGTCGGCAGAGGAGAGCAGCAGCTCCTCTACCCGGTTGCCGGAGACGGAGCGGTCCCGCAGCAGGTTCAGGTAGAAGTAGTCCATGTCGTAGACTTCCGACTTCTTTACGATGAACACCTGGTTCTTGTCCAGCACCAGGGTCTCGGGCAGCGGGTTGGCGCCGTTGAAGATCACGCCGCCGCTGACTACTTCCGTCATATCAGGCACCCGGATGGTGGCGCTGAACAGGCTGATCTGATCCATGTCCGCCGCCATGAGGGTATCCTCCACGGCCGCGGGGGCCTCCGCGTACTCGCCGTCCAGGGCAAACAGGTCGGCCATTTCCGCCTGCTCCTCGGTATTTTGAGTAAGCTCCGCCGCCGCCTTCTCCTGCTCCGCGGCCAGATTGGCCACCAGAGCGTCAAAGCCGTAGTATTCCAGCATATCCACGATCTCGTCCTCGCTGAGGACGGAGGCCGCGTCGTCCTTCAGGGTCAGGATCGCGGCATAGGCCACGTCCAGCTCGCTGTGGGCGCCCACCGCCTGAGGCAGGCGGCTGCCCTTCACGGTGTCGTAGCCGTAGCCAAGGCCCATGATGCCGTCGGCGTTGGAGCCCCAGGCGTAAATACCACCGGAGGCGTCCAGAGCGAAGACCGTGCCGCTGGCGGCGGCGATGGGCATGCCCTGGCCAAGGCCGTTGGCGTCCTTGGCCACATAGAAGCTGTGGCGGGACTGGTTCATGGTGGCATAGGCCTGGTTCAGCAGGGTGCCGTCACCCAGCTGGCCCGCCTGGTTGCGGCCCCAGGTGTACAGCGCGCCGCTCTCGGTCACGGCCAGGGAGGTGTACTCCCCGGCGGACACGTAGACCACGGGGTCGTCCGCGCCCAACTGAGAGCCGTCGGTCCGTCTCACCCAGCTGTCGGAGCCGCTGGTGCCTGTCTGGCCGTAGCCGTTGGAGCCGCAGGCGTACACTCTGCCTGTGTCGGTGAGGAACAGAGCGTGGTCGTAGCCGCCGGCCACCGCCACGTATTTGCCGTTGGCGGGCGCGGGCAGCTGGCTGCCGTTGTAATAGGCCGCGCCGGCGGTGGTGACATAGGCCAGCGTATTCCCGGCGAAGGCCGCGTCCTGCACACCGCTTTGGACGGTGGAGCCGCCCGACGCCAGTCTGCCGTCGGCGGTGATGTAGTAGCTGCCCGACCAGCTGGCCACGGCCTTTGCCGCGTTGGAGCCGCTGGCCAGGGTGGCGTGGTTGGTACCGCCGCCCCAGGTATAGACCTGGCCGCCGGCGGTCACCGCCACAGCGTGCTGGCCCTTGGCGTCAATGGACACCACGTTCTTCAGCACGTTCATGTTGTCGGCGGTATCGCTGATGATGACCTGCGTGGGCACAGACACATAGGCCATGCCCTTATTCTCATTGTTCGTGCCCCAGTTGTCGGCGTTGGCTCCGATGCCCAGCTGGCCCACGCTGTTGGAGCCCCAGGCCCACACGGTGCCGTCCGCCTTCAGGGCGACGGCGAAGTCGCTGCCCGCCACCACCATGGGCTTGGTGGTGGTGTAGAGGTCGTTGGGCGCGTTCACCTCGTCCCCGGGCAGGATGGTGAGCCGGAAGCTCACCGCCACCCCGGAATTCAGCTCGGTAACTGTGATCGTAGTGGTCCCGGCCGTGCCGTTTTCGGCGATGGAACCCACATGGCCGTCGGTCTGGTCGCCGGGGGTATACAGCGGGCGGATCTCAAACGCCTGCTCGCCGCCCACTGTGCGCTCGGTGATGGTCACCAACGGCAGCGAGGTGGTCACCTGGAACTTGCCGCCCAGGGTATCCAGGCTGTTGAGGCCGAAGACGTTGAGCATGGCCCCCGTCTCCACCAGCAGCTTCAGCTGGGTCAGGGTCAGGTAGTCGAAGTTGTAGATGGTCACGTCGGCGTCGGGCAGCGCGGTCCCGGCCAGGCTGCTCTTGCCGAACTTGGTCTTGGTGAAGGTGATGTTCCGCTTGGTCTGGTCGTCCACGCCCTTGCTGACGATCATGGGGGTGGTGACCCGGTCCAGCACGGCGGAGCCGTTGCCCAGCTGGCCGTGAGAGTTGTCGCCGCTGGTGAGGACGTAGCCGTCCTCCCGGATCATCACGCTGTGGGCGCCGCCCACGTCAATGGCCGTCATGTTGGAGAGGTAGCCGCCCTGGCCCTGGTTCACCGTCAGACCGGACTGGTTCCCGCTCACCTGGAACTCGCCGGTGGGCGCCATGGCGGGATACTTGGTGACCGTCGTGGTGGTGGTCAGCGTGGCCTCGGGGGCGAAGAACAGCGGCTGGTCGTAACCGTTGACGGCCTGCTTGTTCTCGCCGTTCTCGATCTCGAAGACGGGCTTGCCGTTGGCGGTGGTGACCTTGGCGGCGGCGTCCACATCCGCCTCCACGTAGTAGAGGGCCGCGCCGCTCTGGTCCTTCATCTGCTCATAGAGCTGGGCGGTGTTGGTGGGATAGTAGTTGATGGTGGCGTACAGCTTGTTGGCCGCGGAGCCGTCCGCCAGCTGGCCGTTGTCGTTCAGGCCCCAGGTGTACACCTGGCCCGTGGGGGTAAAGGCGTAGGAGGAATACCCGCCCGCGGCGATGGAGGAGATGTGCTTCAGGCTGATGGCGGCCACGTTCTCGGGCAGCTTGGAGCCGTCCTCATACTGGGCGGCCATCACCCGGGTGGGCCAGTACCGGTCGATCTGGTCGCCGGTACCCAACTGGCCATAGTAGTTGTAGCCCATGCCGTAGACGTTGCCGTGGCTGTCGTAGGTGCCCAGCTCACGGTCCAGATCGGCGGTGAGGTACTCGCCGTTGGCGCCGTAGCAGAAGTCGGCGTCGTCCAGCAGCAGCAGGGTATAGTCGTTGCCCACAGCCACGTCCACGATCGTGTGGTTGTAGCTGAAGGGGAACAGGTTCTCGTTCAGAATTTCTCTGGGCAGGGAGCGTGCGCTGCCCACATTACCGTTGGACGGATCGCCCAGGCCCAGCTGGCCGTGGGAGTTGTCGCCCCAGGTATACGCCGCGCCGGCGGCGGTGAGCGCCACCGCGTGCCGCGGCCCGGCCACGATCCGGGCCACCCCGTCCAGCTTGTAGGGGGTGTTCCAGTTTTCGGTCTGGGCCTGGCTGGTGGAGAAGCCGAACACGGGGGTGGGCTTGGTCACGTTGGCCGTGGTGGCCTGGTAGGTGCCGGTGGCGGCGTTGTAGACGCCGGTACCGGTCTGGTAGCGGTCGTTGCGGCCCCAGCCCCAGACCTGGCCCTCGCTGTCCAGCGCCAGAGTGTAGTAGTCACCGGCGGACACGGCCACAAACGGATGGACCTGGAGGTTCCTGGCCACCGTGGGATCGATGGTGATCTTCATGGGACGGTCGTGGGCGGTGGTGGTGCCGTCGCCCAGCTGGCCGTAGTTGTTGGCGCCCCAGGACCACAGGTCGCCGTTCTCGTCCACGGCCACAGTGTGGTAGAGGCCGGTGGCCAGGGCGATGGCCTTGTAGGTGCGGACGGTCGCCGGATCGCCCTCGTTGACGGGCGGGACGGTCTCGGTGAGGGTCACCTTCCCCGCCACATTGGCGGGCACAGCGGCGGTGTCGCGGCCCAGAACGCCGGTGTCGGCGGCGCCCCAGGTGTAGATCTCGCCGTTGGCGGTGATGGCGGCGGTAAAGTTCTCCCCGGCGTCCACCACGGGCGCGACATCGTTGTCAAGACCCGCGGCCGCCCGGTTGATGTGGAGCACGATGACGCCCAGCTCCAGAGCCAGCTCCGTGGTCTCGCCGTGCTCCAGGTGGAGGGCCTCGGTGTGCTGGATATCCCGCAGGATAATGCGCACCGTGCCCGACTTCAGCGCCTCCACGGTGCCGTCGGGATGGATGGTGACCGTGCCGTCGGTGATGGTGCCGTCGGCGTTCTTGGTGGCGCCGTTGGGCAGCTCCAGACGGTAGCGGCCGCTGTCGCCCAGGGTCACATCCGTCTCCACCTGGTTCTGGGTATAGATGTAGTTGAGGAAGTAGGGGCTGGTGGTCTGGATCTTGTCCAGCGTCAGCTTTTCGCCCACGTTCATCACGATCTCGGGCTGCTCGGAGGATGCGGTGTGGCTCACGGCCACGTTGTCCGCGCCGGTCAGGGTGTACTGGGTGGGGGTGAGGCCGTAGCGGTCGCCGGTGATGCGGTAGAGATAGTTGAAGGTCTCGCCGTCCACCGTCTGGCTCCACTTGCTGCGGTCGCTGCTGTTCCAGGCGGTGCCGTCCTTGTCGCCCATGGTGCCGACAGCGTCGTTGCCGTAGGCGTACATGGCCCCGTCCTTGGTCACCACCACGGTATGGGTGCTGTGGGACACCGCCATAAAGGTGTCGGTGAGGACGCTGGCGGCGCTGTCGCCGTCGGCGGTGGTGCTCTGATAGGCCTGGCCCGCCCGGATCCGGTTGGCGGCGGTGGGCGCGGCCGCGGAGGACACGCCGCTCCAGAGGTAGGTCACGGCGGAGCCGTCGGTGATGAAGGTGGCGATATCGTGCTTGGCCTCCATCCGGGCGATCCGCTCGCCCTCGGCGAAGGTCAGCTTCACCGCGCCGGTGGCGGTGCCGGCCACGCCGGTGCGGCCCCAGACCCACACCTGGCCGTCGATGTCCAGCGCCAGGGAGAAGTTGTCCCCGGCGGCGATCTCCACGATGCCGCGGAGGGCCTCGTTGGTGCCGGACTTCACCACCTGCTTGGGATCGAAGTAGCTCCCGCCGGTGGAGCCGTTGCCCACCTGGCCGTAGGCGTTGCTGCCGTAGGCCCAGACGGTGCCGTCGCTGCGCAGCAGCAGGGTGTGCTCCGCCCCGGCCGCCACGTCGATCATGTTGGCGGCCTTCAGGCGGTGAGAGGTGTGGAAGTTGCCGTAGCCGCCCTTATCCAGGGAGACCTGATTCTGATTGTTGCGGCCCCAGGCGTAGACCTCGCCGTTCTGGGTCAGGGCCAGGGCGTGGTTGGTACCGGCCGCCACCTTGATGACCCTGTTGATGTAGCTGTCCTCATAGTAGCCGAAGGCCTTCTTGGTGCCGTCCATATGGACCGAGCGGGTGGTGAGAAGCTCGTTCTCCAGGGAGTTGGGATAGGTGCCGTTGAAGGTCTTGTACGACCCGTCAAAGAGCTGCTCCGCGCCCAGGGTGATCACGGGGTTGCCGTTATAGTTGTTGCCGGGATAGTTGTAAAGGGTGTTGTCGATGCGGGTGGCCACCAGGCCCTTGTTGACGCCGTCGATCTGCACGGTGTTGCCGCTGCTGCCGTTGCCGAACCGGCTGTAGCTGTTCACGCCCCAGGCGTACACCTTGCCGTCCATCGCCTCGCCGCTGGCCTGGGTCCCGCCGTTCTTCAGGAAGAGCATATACGTCTCGTTGCCCACCATCTGGGTAATGCCGGTGAGGTAGCCGGTGGGATCGTCGGGATCCTGGACCTGGGTGGGTACCACGATGTGCTCCCCGGCCAGATCGGAAGCCAGGAAGCCGTTGGTATAGTTACCCCACGCCCACACCGTGCCGTCAGGCTTCAGGGCGAAGGTGAAGTCGTTGCCGGTGATGATGGTGGGCATGGTCATCTGATGGACGTACTTATTCTCGCCCGTCAGGCCGTCGCCCACCTTGACGCCCAGCGCGTGATAGTCCGCGCCGTTGTCGGAGTAGGTCAGGATGTCGTTGTAGAAGTTCACCCGGATGCGGGTGGAATACTCGGGACGGTCGGGATCGCTGACCGTCACGTAGGTATACATACCGGGCAGGATATTCTCATAGTTCACAGTGGCCAGCCCGCTGGTCTCGTCCTTAAAGGTGAGCAGCTCGGGGTTGGCGCTCTGGAACTTCAGACGGCGGCGCTTCTTCTCGTCGGTGGCGTCGTTGTTCACATAGATGTTGGTGTACCAAACCGCGTCCGCCAGCGTGTTGAAGCTGGTGGTGCGCTCCACGGCCACGGCCTGGTTGGCCACGTCGATCTTGAAGGTCTGCTTCTCGTGGACCTTGATGTCGATGGACCAGGGACGGTGCACCACATAGGTGGTGGAGGCGGTCTGGTCAATGTCGCCGTTCAGCGCAGTGTCCGCCACGCCCACGATCACCGTGTTGAGGGTCAGCTTCTCCATGGTGTCCTGGCCGTAGTACACCTCGCCCGGGGCGGAGATGGGCAGGACCAGGCTGTGGTTGGTGGAGCCGATACCCAGCTCGCCGCTGGCGTTCTCACCCCAGGCCCACAGGGTGCCGTCCGACTTCAGGATCACGGTGGCCAGGGTGCTCATGGCCAGGCCGTAGGTCTGCTTATACTTGCCCGGGTTGTCGTCCCAGTAATCCAGGCCGGTGTCGCCGTAGCGCTCCACATTGGTGGGCTTGGACTTGACCGCGGCGTCCTCCGCCGCCAGCTTGCGGGTGCCCTTTACATTCCCGCCCCACTCATACACGTCGCCCCTCTGGGTAAGCGCGCCGCTGCGGGTGCCGCCGATGGCCACCTGGACGATGCGGTCTCCCGCCGCCAGCGCCTGATCCAGCCGCACGCCGTCGCCGTTCTTCACCGCCACCGGGCGGCCAATGTGGTCCTTCGTGGCGTTGGCGGTGATCTGATACTGGCTGTTGTCGCCCGTGCCGAAGACCACGCCGCTCTTGTCGGTGGTCATGGGGGTGTAGCCGTTGTCCGCGTCATCCACCAGGTCGGTGGGCCACGCGCCGGAGGTGCGCTCCACCGCGCTCACCGAGTTCATACCCAGCATGAGCACATGGCTGTCCCCGGTGGAGTAGCTGTTGGCGATCTGGACCACGTCGCGGAGGTAGTTGCCCTCGCCGTTGACCTCGCTGCCCTCACGCACCATCACGGGCCGGCGCTGGATGGGCTGGGTGGCGGTATAGGTGTTTGTGCCGTCCGTCCAGTTGTACCAGCAGCTCTCGTCATAGTTGGTCCGGAGCACGTTGTCCTCGCCGATATCCCAGCTGCCGGACAGGCTGCCCCAGCCGAACACCTGCCCGCCCACGGTGCGGATCAGGCTGTAATTCCGGCCGGCATACACCGACTCCACGTTGTCGATGACGGCGGTGGAGTAGACAGATTCGTTGGTGGCGGTGGCGGAGTAGCCGTAGTTGTGGAAGCCGCTGGCGGCGGTGGCGGCGTCCTTGTCGGGCAGCTTGCCCGCCGCGCTGCGGGCGCCGCTCTTCTCCTGGGTGTTGATGTAGCCGCCCCGCTCGATGCGGGTGGGTCTGGTCACAACGCTCTGGTGGCCGCCCAGCAGGCTGCTGCTGTCCACATGCTGGCAGTCGTCGTCGCGCAGGTTGATCTGGCGGTTGTTGTTGAGGCCCACGCCGTAAGCCCGGCCCTGCTTGGTGGCGATCAGGGTGGTGAACCACCCCGCGGAGAGCTGGGCGATGTTGTGGATGGGCTTCGTGGCCGGGTTCGTGTCCTCCGGGTTGCCGTTGCGGTTGATGATGGTGCCGTCGGAGGCGGTGATGTTCAGCTCAATGGGGTAAATATACCGGGTCGCTCTGCTGCCGTTGCCCGCCTGATAGAGGTCGTTGCTGCCCCAGACGTACCAGTTGCCGTCCGCGTCCTCCGCATAGGCGGTGTAGCCGCCGGCCACGACATCCACGATACCCATCAGGTAGCCGTTGCCGTTCACGTTGCGGACCTGGACGGGAGAGTGCTCGGAGACGGTGGAGCCGTCGCCCAGCTGGCCGTAGGTATTGTCGCCCCAGGCCCACAGCGTGCCGTCCGACTTCAGCGCCAGAGCGAAGTTCTCGCCGTAGACCACCTTGGGCATCGCCAGCTTGTCGTTGGGGTCCTCCGTCAGGTCGTAGTCTCTGGGTCTGACCGTGACGGTGAAGGTGCGGCTGGCCTGGGTCGCCGTCTCGCGGATGAGAACGGTGACCTCGCCGAAGGCGTTGGGCATGGTGCGCAGCTCAAAGTAGCTCTTGGTGGGATCGTCCTTGTCCACGTACTTGTATACCTTGAGAATGGACTCGTCGGTGGAGATGACCTGGAACAGGTCCACGGTGGGCAGGACCGCCCCGCCCTGCTTGCTCACGCCCGCGTCCAGACCCGTGGCGCCCGTGACCTCCTGGGAAGCGAAGCCGAAGAGATTGGTCCCCTTGGGATCCACGCCGGAGGTGCGGTAGAGGTTGGTGCCCGCGGTGAACTGGTGCAGCAGGTTGGCATAGGTGTCGGTGGTGGTGACGGTGGTCGTGGTGTCCTCGCCGCCCTCCACCCCGCTGGGAGTGGTCACGGTGGTCTCGGTGGTGACCGCGTAGGTCATGGGGATGCGCAGGGCATCGCCCTCGGTGATGCGGATGCGGCTGGGATTCAGATACTCCGGCACCTGGATGGTCACCGAGGAGGTAGACGTGGTGTTGCTGCCCAGGACATAGGACTGCAGGTCTCCATCCAGCGTGATGGTGGTGGTCGTGCCCTTCAGCTCCTTGCCAGGCTCTTCGTCCAGGCTCATGAGGTTGTGGACCTGGAGGATCTGGCGGATGTAGATGCTCTGCTGGTCCGGCTCGCCCACCATGGCCAGGTCGTTGGCGTAATAATCGGTGTTATTGCTGGCCATATCCCGGCCGTTGCCCAGGCCCACCGTGTCGCCCATGGAGTAGACGTTGTTGGTGATGTACGCACCCTGCTTGGCCGTACCCACCGTATTGTCCGTCATATCCTCGTTGGTGACGTGGGTCCCGGCGGTATGCTCCGTGCGGTCGGGGGTCTGGTCCTTATAAATGGTAGTATGGGTCAGGCCCAGCGCCACGCTCTGGGCGCCGATGAAGTCGTCGGTGCGGTTGCGCTCCTGCCCGGCCACGCCGGACTCCATGCTCTCGCCGGCCTTGACCCGGTTGGCCACGGTCAGCTCCTTGACGATATCCACACCGGACACGCCCAGCTTGCCCCGGAAGGTCTTGTCATCCGACGTCGTCCAGGTGGTCGGCCCGCCCCAGCTGGCCTTGCCGTACTCATACCAGCGGTTGTCGCCCCAGGTGTAGACATGGCCGGCGCTGTCAATGGCGGCGGACATATTGCCGAAGGCGAAGATGCGGGTGACCTCGATCTGGCCGGAGCCAAGACCGGTGTGGGTGACCTTGGTGGGCTGGTTGCGGTCGGTGGTGGTGCCGTCGCCCAGCTGGCCGCAGCTGTTGTCGCCCCAGGCCCAGACCTGTCCATGGGCGTCCAGCGCCAGGATATGCTTATCGCCCGAGACGATATCCACGATATCCTGCAGGTAGTTGGTGGCGGTCATCTGCTGACCCGATTTGACCTGAGTGGGATAGAGCCGGTCAAAGGCCTCGTTGTTGCCCTGGAAGTCGTTGCCCTGGCCCATGGCGCCCCAGCCGTCCCAACTGGCGACATAGCCGGGGTTGGTGGACGGCGTCCAGTTGATATAGCTCTGATCCGGCGCGCCCTGGCTGATGCCGTACTTCGGGTTGCTGTAGCCGGGCGCGTTGACGCTGCCGGTGCTGCGGTTGGGACTGCGGTGGTCATTGTAGGACACATTGTGGCTGCCGCTGCTGCCGGTGGTGTTCATGCCCCAGGCGTACACGGTGCCCGAGGAGGTCAGGGCAAGGGCATAGTAATCCCCTGCCGCCAGCTTGATGATCTTCGGGGTGTAGTTGGCGGCGGACAGGTTGGAATTCTGCGTGATGGCGGGACCGCTGGTGGTCTTGTCGCTGTTCAGGGTGTTGTCGCCCAGGCGGCCGGTGCCGTTGGGGCCAATGACCCGCACAGGGGTGAGCTTCATCACGTAGTTGTCGGCGTCGGTGTAGACCGTGTCGTCGCAGCTGCCGGAAACGCCCTGATAGTAGTAACGCTGGTCATAGGAGGTGCCGTAGGAGCAGTGGGAGTCCACGGTGGTCTCGTGGCACTCGCCGGGGCGCGTGTCACCGGCGCGGGCCATCAGGGAGAAGGTCCGCATGTTGTGCTCCGCCTGACCCCAGGGGGACGGCGCGTATCTGCCTTCGTTGTAGCTGAGGGTCTTCTGGAGCGGCGCTTCCTTGTAGTGGACCACGTTGCGCTGCTCGTCGGACTGGTAGCCGCCGGAGTTGCCCCAGTAGACCACGCTGCCGTCCTTCAGCAGGGCGACCACAAAGTCCCGGCCGGCGGCCATGGTGACCACGTCGTTGAGGTAGGCGGACCGGCTGGAGTTGGAGTAGCTGCTGATCCAGTGGCTGCCGCTGCGCTCGGTGCCGGTGTAGTTCACCGTGGTGTCGGGTGCCACGACCTTCACGGGGGAGTAAGCGTTGGAGTCCCGCTGGGCGGCCCACTTCAGCACATGGCAGCCCACGTTCACGAAGTAGGTCCAAGAGTGGTAGCCGGGGCTGCCCCAGTAGTCGGGGTGGCAGGCGCAGTAGTGGGAGCCAACGTAGGTCCGGTGATGGTGGCAGGGCAGCGCGTCATACTCGTAGGTGTAGTCCCAGTTGCCGTTGCCCAGCTCGCCGTTGGCGTTGTAGCCCCAGGAGTAGAGCTGGCCGTTGGCGTCCAGGGCGTAGGAGGTGTTCTCCCCGGCGAAGATGCGCACGATGTTGGACAGGCCCTCGCTACCGGTGTAACCGTTGCCGTTGTTGGTGCTCTCCACGCCCAGCACCCGCTGGGGCGTGTTGTAGTCCTTCAGCACGCTGCGGCCCTGGCTGTCGAAGGCGGTGGTCCAGTAGCGGCTGTAGTAGGTCAGGCTGCAGATATGCTCCGCGCCGGGATAGCTCCGGCCGCCGGTGTGGTAGGTATCCCAGCCGTAGTGGCCGATGCAGGAGCAGTGGTCGTAGGGGCTGTAATACTGGTGCTCATTATCGCTCTTGCGGTTGTTGCGGTTGACGCTGGCGGCGATACCCAGCTGGCCGAAGAAGTTGTTGCCCCAGGACCAGACGGTGCCGTCCGCCTTCAGCGCCAAAGTGTGGTTGGCGCCGGAGACCACCATGGGAGTGGCGATGCCGGTGGCGGGGTATACCTCCACCACCAATGTGCTCTGGGCCACACACTGGTACTTGTAGGGCTGATATTCCTTGCCGTCGATGATGATGGGATCGGCGTCCTCGTCCACGATGGGCTTGCGGTGAATGTCCCGCAGGGCCTCGTAGGCGCGGAAGACCACCTCGGTCTCGCCGTACTCCTCCCGTCCGGGGGAGCGCAGGATCCACTGGCCGCTCGCTTCGTCGTGGTAGAGCTTGACAATGGTGCTGTCCACCACCAGCGCGTCCACATAGTTGGTGACGCGGGGATCCTGGACCTGGGTAGTGGTGGTCGTGCCGTCGCCGTTGTCCACCACAACGTCCACCATCTCGTGCTTGCCCACGGCCACCAGGGTGCGGCCGGTGGTGGCCTTGGTGCCGGTGTAGGCCATGTACTTGCCCAGCTCCAGGCGGAGCTGCTGGCTCTCGTTCATGCGGTAGTGCATGGTGTTGTTGGGTGCGGTGGCGGCGCCGCGGCTCGTCACGTTGGGCATGGAGGTGATCTCCTCGCTGCCGCCGGTGTTGTAGGTCACGCCGTTGATGGCGTTCACCACTTCGCTGGAGGTGGTAATATCGGTGAGAGGCGTGGTGTCGCCGCTCTTCTGGTAGCCGGCCATGGTGACCACCACCGAGCCGTCATAGCGGTAGCCGCTGATGATGGGCTGGCCGTTGTCCACCGAGCCGCGGGTGATGTTGCCCAGCTGGAGCCGGCGGTTGTCGCCCCAGCCCCAGACATAGCCGTCGTAGCGCAGGACGGACATATGGGTCACGCCCATGCCGATATACTTCACCGAGGTCAGATGCCCGGTGCTCTCCGTCACCTTGTAGCCCTGGGTGTCCACGCTGGAGTCCACAATATCCGCGTTGTTGTTGATGTGCTGCTCGGTCTCGCCGTCCAGCACCATGGTGGGATACTGAAGCGTATGGTTGCTTGTCTGGTTGTCGCCCAGCACGCCCTGGTTGCCGTAGCCCCAGGTAAATACCTCCGCGTTGCGGATGTAGCCGGTGGGATACTGGGCCTTCACCGCGTCGCTGGCGTTGTCGGCCACCTTCTTGATGCGCTGGACGGCGGCGGAGTTCAGGTAACCCGCCTCCACGGTCTTGATGTGGTGGAGCCAGTCCGTCTCGCCGTAAGATTCGTCCTTCTCCGCCGCGTACTGACCCTCCTTCACATACTGGAGCTTGGGCACGCGGTAGTCCCCGGTGGTGTAGGGCTTCACCCCCTGGGCCGTCTCGGTCTTCGGCCCGGCGGTAAGCTGCCAGTTGGAGTTGGAGCCCCAGCCCCAGATCTTCTGCTGGTTGGGATCGTCCTGATCCGCCCCGGGCACCACGATGGACTGGATGGCCAGCATATGGTTGTGGCCCATGGAGATGTGGGAGATGTTCTCCAGGTAGTTGCCGCTGGAGTCGGAGTCGCCGCGCAGGACCTGGACGGGCACGCCCAGCCGCTCCTCGTCGGTGCCGATACCCAGCTGGCCGTTGGCGTTGGAACCCCAAGTCCAGACGGTACCGTCGCCCTTCAGTGCCGCGGAGGAGTTGCCGCCGGCGGAGATCATGACTACGTTGTTCAGGTAGCCCTCGCCCAGGGGGCCTTTTACCTTCCGGGCGGTGACGTTGTTGGTCTGCCAATAGCTGGACAAGCTCTCCAGGCCCAGCTGGCCGTAGCTGTTGTTGCCCCAGGACCAGACCTCGCCCTTGTCGCTCAGGGCCAGGGTATGATACTGTCCGGCGGCCAGCGCCACGATGTTCACGTCGGTGCCGTCCGTCTCCTTGATCTCGATCTGGGTAGCCAGGGAGCGGTTATTCGTGTCGCCGGTGCCCAGCTGGCCGTTGTTGTTGTAGCCCCAGGACCAGACGCGGCCGTCCGCGTCCAGCGCCACCATGTGGTGGTAGCCCGCGGCGATGGACATGACGGATTCCAGATAGCCGCCGGTGGACTTCTTCACCTTCTGCGGGTTGGCCACGGCGGTGGCGGCAGAGGCCACGCTGCGCATATTGCTGTCGTTGTGGATGCCGTAGGTGTTGTCTCCCTGGAAGGTCACGGACTGGGTGCCGGAGGTGTTGCCCTGGCCCAGGATGCCGTAGACATTGTCGCCCCAGACCCAGACGTTGCCCTCCGAGGTGTTCATGGCGCTGTAGTTCTGCCCCGCCACAGCCTTGGGGATAATGGCGGTGGAGGAGGGCTGGAGGTCGATATCCAGGGTGAACACATAGTTGCCGGTGAAGACCATATCCGGGATATGGGAGCCGGTCAGGTCGTAGTCGCCGAAGACCTGCCAGTCGTCGGCGTCATAGCGGTTGTAGGACTTGCCCGGGCCGTTGTTGTAGTCGGCGCTGAGGGTCAGGGTGGTGCGGCCGGTGAAGTAGTCGTCGGGGTCGATGATGTAGTCGTCGTTGTAAACGGCGGCGTTGTCGCTGTTGCTGTTCTGCACCTTGACGCTGGCGATGTCCGGGTTGGACATAACCGCAGACCAGGTCTCGCCCAGAGGCACATATTCGCCGTTGTCGCCCTTGCGGCTCTTATCCAGGAGCACCGAGTTCAGGTCGTGCTCCATGGGATAGAGGGAGAAGCCGGAGGAATAGTGCAGGTGGGTGTTCTCCTTGAAGATGACCAGCCGCTCGTTGGCGCCCAGGATGATGAAGGGCGGGACGGTGTCCAGCAGAGTATAATGGGCGTCAGGATCGTCCACGGGCAGGGTCACGCCGTAATAGCCCTTGGTCTTTTCGTTGGCGCTGTAGCCGTCGCCGGCACGGTCCGCGTGGCCCTGGTAGTCGCTGCGCCAGGCGCGGACGGTGCGGAGGTGGGAGCCAGGCTCCGCGTTGTCCGGGTAGGTGTACTCCCGGGCCTCCATGTAGTCCACCACCAGCTCCAACTTCTCCCGGGCGCCGATCTGGCTGGGCAGGGTGATGCGGGTGCTGACCAGGCTGGCCAACTGACCCAGGATCACGTTGGAGTTGGAGCGGGTGGCGTTGTTGCCCCAGCCCCAGACATAGCCCAGCATGCCGTCCAGGACCTTGTCGGAATTGTAGTCGGTGAGCTGCTTGTAGTAGAGGTTGATGGTGAGCACGTGCTGACGGCCCAGAGACAGGTCGTAGACGCCCTCCAGGTACTGGAAGTCCTCATTGTACTCCTCGTAAGCGCCCTTGCGGGTGCGGACGGGCCGATAACTCATGACCTGGCTGCCGTTGCCCAGCTGGTAGAAGTTGTTGTAGCCGAAGGTATAGCTGCGGGTCAGCTCCCGGAGGCTGAAGTTGGCGTCCGCCACCGTCTTGAGGTCCTTGATGGTGCGGAAGCCGGAGTAGGTATAGGTGGCGTAGACCGCCACGATGGTCTCCTCCTCGGCAAAGAGGGTGGAGGTGGTCTCGATGTAGTTGTCGTTGTCGTCCCTGGCCGCCTTGTCGCCGTCCATCTTCAGCACCGTGACGGTGGCGGAGGTGTCGTGACCGGCAGCAGAATGGCTCCGGTCGGAGAAGACCAGCTCAGGCAGCAGGTAATTGTTGGTGGCGCCGGAGGCGGTGGACACCGCCAGGCCCATCTCGCCATACTGGTTGTGGCCCAGACCGTAGACGGAGTTGTCGTGGGTCAGCATGAGGGCATGACGGTCACCCAGGGCGGCGGAAGCGACCTGGTAGAAGAATTCGTTGGTGCGGTAGTAGTTCTCCAGCGCGGTGGTCGTGGTGGAGTAGCTTCTGGGATCCACGCTGCGGGTGGTATTGCTCTTGGCGTAGTCGGTGTTTTCCGTCTTCTTGGACCGGAGCGGCGTGGCGGCGGGGGTGTTGGTCCGGGTGATGCCGATGCCGTTCTGACCGCTCTCGTTGCGGCCCCAAGTGAACACCGTGCCGTTGGAGCGGATAGCCATGGCGGAGTAGCTCCCCGCGGCGATGGCCACCACATGGCCCAGGTACTCGGCGGGCACGTTGGTGTCGCCGCTCCTGCGCTGGGTGTCGATGCCGCTGGCGGCCATGCCGGCCAGGACGCGCTGGGGCCTGTTGGTGTAACCGGACGGGCTGTAAAGCTGTTCGCCCAGCTGGTTATAGCTGCGGTCGCCCCAGGCCCAGACATAGCCGTTGCTGTCCAGGGCCAGCACGAAGGTGGCGCTGGCCGCCAGATCCACGATCACGGCCCGCTTGCCATTGGGATAGGTGAAGGGGATGGCCACAGGCAGGGCGTTGGCCTCGCCGGAGCTGCTGGCGTTGGGACCCAGCTGGCCGCGGGTGTTGCGGCCCCAGCCCCAGACATAGCCGAAGCGGTCCAGCGCCAGGATGTAATCCCCGCCGGAGTAGATGGAGACGATGTCGTGGAGGGCCGTGGTGGCCTTCGCGGTAGCGGTTTCAATGGTAGCGCCGCAGGTGGGACAGGTGGCCGTCCCGTCCACGAAGGAGGACTGGTCCACGATCCGCTCGCACTTGCCGCAGATATAGCCCACGTTCCCCTGAGCGCCCTTTAGCACCTGAACGGGGTAGGCGTTGCGCGGCACGATCTCGCCGTTGCCCAACTGGCCATAGACGCCTTCGCCCCAGGTCCACACGGTCCCGTCGGGACGGAGGACGGCGGAGTTATAGTCGCCTGCGATGACCTTGGGCACCGTCATGCTGCCCTTGGTGCTCTTGTTGGTGTCCTTGACGTTGACTACGAACTGATAGACATAGTGGTAGTGGACCTTGCTGGTGGGATTGGTGTAATCGTAGGTCAGGACCACCGTGGTGGTGCCGAACTTATCGGGATACTTGGCCCTGAAGCGCAGACTGGTACCGTTGTTGGCCCACTCCCAGGTGACCAGGGAATCGTCGATGATGTCCACCTTCAGGGTCTTGTCGTTGACCGGGTGCTCGGCGGAATCCAGATAGCTCACCTTGGTCTCGGGCACGAACAGGTTGAAGCCGGTGTACTCCTTTAGGAACAGCTTGCCGATGGACAGGTCATAGCTGGTGTCCCGGTCCAGTACGATGCGGCTGGTGTTGGTGGTGGCGTTGGCCGCCCCCGCGTCGTTGGGGGTGCCGTCGTAGGTGACCACCACGCTGTCCTCCCGCACGCCGGTGCGCAACGGCAGGTAGCTGGAGATGGCCCGGCCATCGCCCAACGTGCCGTTGTCGCCCTTACCCACGGAGTAGACATAGCCGTCCTGGCCCAGAATGGTGCTGTGCGTCTGGCCCACCGCCACCTGGAAGGTGGTGGTGGCGTAGTTCTCGTACCATGTGTCGTAGCCGCCCTCGTTGTAGACGGGGATATGGTTCTGATAGGTGTTCCAGGTGGTAGTGGTGCCGTTGCCAAGCTGGCCGTTGCCGTTCTCGCCCCAGGCGTAATAGGTGTTGGTGGCGCTGGCGTCCGCCCGCTTCACCGTGGCGGTAGAGCCGTCGGCCTTGGTGAGGGTCAGCGTACCATAGTCCGGGCTGGCCTCGTACCAAACGTGGGTCTCACCGCAGTAATCCTTCTCCGCCTCTTCCGCCGTGGGATTGGAGGGCTTCACGCAGACCTCGGTGTGCTTGGTCCCCGCGGGAGTCATGTTCTTCATGAGGTAGTAGCTCTGGCCGTTGTCCCAGGTATACTGGTTGGAGGTCAGGGCGGTCATGGTATGGCCGTTGGCGGAGATCTCCACCACGTTCAGCAGGCCTTCAATGGCCCGCGGGTAGGTGACATCGGCGCCGCCGGTGGTGCCCTGGCCCAGCTGGCCGTAGCCGTTGGCACCCCAGGTAAACACGGTGCCGTTGCGGGACAGCGCGGCGGTAAAGTCATCGCCGGCCGCGATGCTGACGATGTTCTGGATACCCTCAGCGCCCTGGGTCTGGGCATCAGGAGGCACCGCGTTCTTCACCGTGTCCGCCACGCTGCGCTTCAGGCCGCTCATGCGGCCGTCGCCCAGCTGGCCGTTGGTGTCGTCGCCCCAGCCCAGCACCGCGCCGTCGGTGCGGATGGAGAAGGCATGGCGCGCGCCGGCAGCCACGTTGGCCACGTTGGTCATGTAACCGCCGCCCTGGTAGCCCAGCACGCGGATGGGCACGGAGCTTTGGGTATAGCTGTTGTTACCCAGCTGACCGCTGTCGTTGCGGCCCCAGGCCAGGGTATAGCCGCCCTCCGCCAACGCCACGGCGAACTCGTCGCCCGCCTCCACGCGGATCACGCCCTGGAGGGTGGTGGTGTTGTCGGTGTTGGGATCGCCATAGAGGGAGCTGACCTTGGTGGGATTGGCCACCACGCCGGTCCGGCTGTTGATACCCAGCTGGCCGTTGGTGTTGGCGCCCCAGGCGTAGACCTCGCCCTTCTCGGTGACCGCCATGGCGAAGGACGCGCCAGCGGCGATGTAGGTGATGACCTCGCTGGAGGGAATGTTCACCCGAGCGGGTGCGGACCGGATGGTCACGTTGCCGCCGGAGGAGCCGATGCCCAGCTGGCCGCTGGTGTTGTTGCCCCAGGCCCAGACGGTGCCGTCCTTTCTCAGTGCGATGGAGAAGTCGTTGCCCGCCGCGATCATGGGCACCGCCTTGGCGCCGTCGTCCAGCACGGAGACCAGCACGGAGCCGTAGTAGGTGTCCTTTCCGTCGGCGCTGGTGATGCGGAAGGTGACGGTGGCGCGGCCGAAGACTTCGCCGTCGGTCGGCTCAATGTTCCACACGCCCTTGTTGGTCTTCCAGACCTTCACGATGTCGGGGTTGGAGGAGGTCATCATCACATGGTCGCCGTAGGCGTCGGAGATCTCGATATCGCTGTAAAGGTTATAGCCCTTGTAGTTGACCTGGATCATGTCGCCGTTGTTCCAGTCGGCCTCGTAGCGGTCGCCGTGGTGCAGGACCACCTCCGCGGGCGGATGCTGGCCGCTGATGTTGGCGTTATACTCCACGGGGTCCTGCTCGCCCTTGCGGTACAGCTTGGAGCGCTGGATCTCCAGGCTCTTGTAGGACAGCGGGCCTACCTTCTCGGGGGCGTAGGCGCTGTTGGTGTTGAACTTGCCCATCTGGGCGCGGCTGCCGTCGCCCCAGGCGTAGACATACCCCTCGTAGTTGATGGTGAGGGAGTGGTTATAGCCTGCGGTGATGCCCTGAGCGCTGCCGAAGTAGCCCACGGGGATCTGGGTCTCCACAAAGCCGCTCTGGTCGGTGGCCATGGCGCGGTAGGTGATCAGCTCTCCGTTCTTGGGATCGAACAGAGACATATTGTTGGTGCCCTGGACCACCCGGGTGGCGGAGCTGAGCAGGTAGTTTGTGGTGTTGAGCTGCGCCGCGTCGCGGGTGATGCCCAGACGGCCGGTGGCGTTGGAGCCCCAGGTGTAGAGGTCGCCGCCCTCGGTGTCCATCAGGGAGAAGGTGCCGCCGGCGGAGACGTGGGTGATCATCAGCGGGCCGCGCTCTTTGACCCAGTCTTCGCCCAGCTGCTTGATGCGGGCCTTGGTGGCGGCGATGGAGTTCGCCTCCTCGGGGGTGATGTTGGGATTGGCCAGGCGCTCAGCCACCGACTGAGCGAAGTAGTCCTCCATGAGGACGTAGATGTTGGTGGGCACATAGGTGTCGCTGTTCTGGGCGTCGGTGCCGTTCACCAGGCGGGCGACGTTGCTGTAGCTCACGCCGCTGTAGCCCAGCTGCAGGTTACCGTTCATTCCCCAGGACCAGACGGTGTTGGTGAAGTGCTCCTGCTTCCCGGCGGCGTCCTTGGTAATGACCATGCGCAGGGCCAGGGCGTGGTTGCGGCCCATGTCCAGCTCCACGACCTTGTCCAGCGGCGTGCCGCCGTTGAAGTAGATGTTGTCGTCGGGCTGGTTCTGGTGCGGGTCGTTATAGATGATCTTGCCGTCCTTGTTGGAGTACACCGTGTCCAGAGTGCCCTTCACCTGATAGCCGCTGGTGGAGGTCAGCACCTCCACGGGGGTGAGCACATGGTTGCCGCTGCCGTTGCCCAGCAGGTGGTTGGAGTTGTCGCCCCAGGTCAGCACGGTACCGTTGCTGCGGAGGATGGCGGAGGTGCCGTTGCTGCCGGAGTTGCCTGCGGCGCTCACGGAGATGGCGTTGTTCACATAGAGTCCCTCGCCGGCCGCGCCGCCGTCCAGCACCTTCTGCGGCGTCAGAGCACGGGTCGCGCCGGACACCCGCTCGCCCGCCTGACCCTGGTAGCTGTTGCCCCAGGCCACCACGGTACCGTTCTTCAGCAGGGCCAGAGAGTGGTCATACCCGGCGGCGATGTCCACTACGCCGGTGAGGTAACGCTCGCCCTGGTCGAAGTCGGCGTAATCCGCGTCGGTGTTGTAGTGGCGCTTGCCGTCCTGATCCAGAGTGTACCAGTAATCGCTCTCGCCGGCCAGCACCCGGATGGGATAGCCGAAGTAAGCGGTGCTGCCGTTGCCCAACTGGCCGTAGATGTTGTTGCCCCAGGCGTACACGTTGCCGTAGGCGTCCAGCGCCAGGGTGTGCTCGCCCGCGCCGTTGGTCTCCTGATAGCTGCGGTTCACCGCCAGCTTGATGATGGCGGGGTTATTATAGGTGCCGGTGCCCAGCTGGCCCACGCCGTCAACGCCCGCCACCTGGGTGGGCGTGGTGATATAGGGCGCGGTCACGTCGACCTCTTCCTCTTCTTCCTCCACATCGATGCCCGCCACGGTGACGGTGCTGCCGGCAAAGATGCCGGTGGCCTTCAGCGCGTCCGCCTTGGTATTGGCCACGTTGACCAGGATCAGGTCGCTGTCGCTGTACGGATGGGCGTCGAAAGCCTGGGCCGTAAAGGCGGAGGCGGAAATGGCGTTGTTGGTAAACACGTCTGTGTTGTAGTTCAGCGTCTGGATCTTGCTGCCCACAAAGGCGTTGTCCCGGACGGCCAGGTAGCCGTTGGGCAGGGTCAGGTTGACCGCCACGCCGTCGGCGAACTGGTGGCCGGTGTTGGCGGCGTCATAGTCCACCAGGCCTACGGACATCACCGGGTACTTCGCCAGACCCAGCTGCTCATTTTCGCTGAAAATGTCCTTGTAGTCCGCCTCGGTGATCTGGGTGGGCAGCACCAGCTCACGGGCCTTTTTGCCCGTGTCGCTGAGGCCGGTGACCACGGCCACCAGCGGATATCTCTGAGTCGTAATGGTCTGACCGTTGTTGTCGGTGGTCGTTTCATAAGCGATAGCCAGAATACCCTTGTAGAAGGCCAGCTTATTCTGCAGCGGCTCCACCTTCTTGCGGATGTCCAGCAACTCATTCTGTCTGGTATCCACCGCCTGGCGGGTGGCCAGCAGCCTGTTGACCAGTTTGCCGTCCGCATCATTCACCTTGACGTCCAGCGCGGCAAAGGCCTGGTCGATGCCGGGTACGAAGACGGTCTCTTCCTCCCCGTCCTCGTTCTCCACAGTGGTGTAATAGCCCTTGATGGCCTGCTCCATGGGGTTGGAGGCGGTCAGCATGGCGTCCGCCGCATCCAACGCCCGCTGGGCATTCTGATAGTTCTCCAAAACAGCGGACTGCATGATGGGATCGCCGTCCGTATTCACGCCCACCATGTGGATCAGGTACTGGAACTGCTGGCGCAGCGTGCCGCCGCTGGGTTCATTGACCTGCGTGTCGTTGTCGCCGTTGAAGGTGCCGGTGGCGGACTTCATGGCCTCCAGCGCGGAGTTGGGCGCGGACAGGCCGCTCTCCAGCGCCGCCAGAGCGGGCGGCAGCAGGACCAGCTCGTCGGTGGTGGGCGCGGTGGCGCTCAGGCCCTGGAGCACGCTGCTCAGGCCCTCATAGGCCTCCAGCCGCTTGTCCAGCTGGGTCAGCAGGCTGTTGGCCTCGTTTACCAGACCCCGGAACACCTTCTCCGCGTCCACATAGCTGGAGGCGGTGGGCGTCGCGTTGGGGTCCTTATCGTAGTACAGCTTCAACGTCAGCGGGTGGTTGGCGTCGGAGGGATCCAGCACCACGCCGGAGAGTACGCTTTCATAGGGGTCGCCCGCGGCGGCCGTATGGAGCACATAGTTCGTCAGCGCCAGCGCGTCCGCCGTGACAGAGGCGCCCGCGACGCTGGTCTTGATCTCCCTGGTGTTGAGGGCATAGCCGCCCGCGCCGTTGGAGACATAGTGCTCCACATGGTACTCCGAGGCCACGTCGGTCGCCTCGACCTTCGCGTAGTAGATGTGCAGCTCCAGGGTGGAGTTGCTGCGCACCACGCCCAGCACCAGCCGGTCGGCGGGCAGATTGGCGGCGTCGGTATTCTCATAGTAGCCCGCGTCCAGGATCTCCTGCTTGGCCGCGGCGCGCACCGGGGCGCCCACGGTCCCGGTCAGAGTCTCCGTACCGTCGAAGGTGTCGCTGGTGTAAAGGGCATAGCCGCTGGTCTCGTTGGCGTCGGGGATATAGTGCTTCACGGTGTAGTCCGCCTTGGCCGAGGTGTCGGCCTGGGCGTTCTCCAAATACCGCTGGAACACCTGAATGCTCTGGCGCAGAATGGTCTTCTGCTCCTCCGTGCGGTCGTTCAGGGTGGCCACGGTATCCATCAGGTCCTGCCGCAGCTGGCTCCACCGCAGGCCCTCCATGGTCTGCTCCGCGCTGGTCAGGTTGTTCCGGGCCTGCTCCATCTGCTCCACCAGCGTGGAGCCGGTGGAGTTATCGCTCAGCTGGCTCTCCAGATCGGCGATGCCCTGGGTCACCTCAGTGCTGTTGGGGTTGTAAGTCTTCCAGGTAAAGTAGCTGGCCGGAGACTGGTTGTTGCCGTGGTCCTCCTTCTCGTTGACCGTCAGACCCAGGTTGCCGTTGCGGTTCTCGCCCCAGGCCCAGACCGTACCGTTGCGCTTGATAGCATAAGAGCTGTCATAGCCGGCGTACACCCGCTCGATGGAGACGATGGCGTCGCCGTCCTCATTGGTGCCCTCGCCGAACACATTGACCTTGAAGGAACCCCAGGCCCCGGTCACGTTGTCCACCACCACGATGGTGGTGGTGCCGTACCGGCCGTAAACGGGATCCTTTGCCCACTTGGTGGGAACGACCTTCACACCCACGTTGTAGGTCTTTTCGCCCACCTTCGCGGTCACGGGGGTGACGTAGGCCACCGACTCGTCGCTGGAGAAGTAGGTGAAGCGGTCGGCATACTCCTCCTCGCTGGTCACCTGGCCCGCGGCCTTGGCGGTCTCATAGTCCAGATAGGTCTCCTCCCAGTGGAGGTTGAAGCCCTTGTAGAACTCCTCGTAGATGCTCTTGGCGTCCACGGTCAGCTCCTGGCTCACCGTCAGATCCACCGCCATGGGCAGCTCGCCCAGGTAGGTCTTCCCGGTCTGGGCCGCGTCTGCCTTCGGCGCGAAGTACACCGCCCTGCCGCGGGTATTGCTGGCGGGGTTGCTGGTCACGTTGATATCGGGGACATCCTCATCCACCAGGCGGGCCTTGGTCACCTCGCCGGTGGTGATCTGCATCAGGGTACCCGCCCGGGCGCCCACCAGCATGGGCACCGTGGCGTTGTCCACCGCGTTGTTCTGGCGGGTGCCGCCCAGATCCAGCACGCCCAGACGGCCGAAGCTCCGGTCGTAGCTACTGGAGCTGTTGTAAAGGGTGTTATAACCGGTGGCGTACACATAGCCGTCCGAGGTCAGATAGAAGGAGGCGGCCCAGTTCGCGGCCACGCCCACCACGTTGGAGAGATAGGTGGTCTTATCCGTGGCGTCCGCGGGCACGGGGGCGTAGGGTCCCTGGCCGCTCTTGACCCGGACCACGCCGGAGCTGCTGGCGGTGGAGCCGGTGCCCAGCTGACCCCAGCCGTTGTTGCCCCAGCCGTAGACGGAGCCGTCGTCCGCCATCGCGTAGGTGTTGTAGTGGTAAGGCGTCGCGGTGATCTTGGTGATCTTGGAATCCGCCGTCTGGACGGCGATGTTCACCGCGGTGGGCAGCTGCCGCTGGGTGGTGTTGGCGGCAAAGTAGCTGTTCATGCCCCACTCATACACCGTGCCGTCGTCGGTCAGCGCCGCGGCAAAGTGCCGCCCGGCGGCCAGATCCACCACGTTGGTCAGATTGTGGACCAGGGTGGGCGCGTAGCGGTCCAGCACGTCCGCGCCCTTGCGGCTGAAGGCCGCGGAGGAGTGCTGGGTATTGAAGGCGCTGTCGTCGCCCTGACCCAGCTGGCTGTAACGGTTGCCGCCCCACATATACACCTTGCCGTCGCTGCGCAGCGCCATGGTGAAGCCGTAGCCGGCGGCGATATCCACGATATGGTCCAGATAATGATAGCCCTGGGTGGTGTTCAGGCCCCAACTCAGCGCCTCGCCCCGCACCACGTGGACGGGCACGGCGCTGGAGTCCTTGGGCGACTGGCCCGTCATCATCGCTCCGTCGAACCCGTCGCTGTTGCGGTAAGCATAGGTCGCCTGGTTCCAGTCCCACTTGGTGGTATAGGTCTCGGTATTGCCGCTGACGGCGAGGTAGCTGGCCGCGTCGTTGCCCAGCTGGCCCAGGCCGTTGTTGCCCCAGGTCCAGACCGTGCCGTTGGAGTCCAGCGCCGCCACATGGTCATAGCCGGCGGACAGGGCCACGATGATCACATCGTCCTCGTCCTTCGTATCCGGGGTCACGGGGCCGCCGTCGGCGCCCTGATAGTCCTCGTCGTAACTCTGGGCGAAGCTCATGCGCACCGGCGTGACCTGCTTGCCGCCCTTGACGGTGTTGCCGGTGCCCCACATCCACACGTTGCCCCAGATATCCAGGGCGAAGCTCATGTGGTTCACCGCGTCCACCTGCACGATGTGGTGGAGGTAGTCCCCAGTGCTCTCCAGCTTGTCCAGACTGGTCACGGAGATGGTATGGCCGTTCTCACACTGGGCGGTGTAGCCCGTGACGGTCTCCTCGCCGTTATCGCCGGTGCCGGTCACCGCCGTAAAGGCGCTCTCCGCCACCGCGCCGTGGCACTGGTCGCAGTAGTAGTACTTCTCCTGCTCGCCCCGGAGCACCTGGACAGGATAGCTGTAATTGTAGGTCTGGCCGCTGTCGGTGTGGCCCAGCTGTCCCTCATTGTTGCGGCCCCAGGACCAAACCGTGCCGTCCGTCTTCAGGCTCAGGGTATGGAAGGTACCCGTGGCCACCTGCGGGGTGGTCACGTCGTTGTAGTCACGCTGCTCGGTGGGCTGCTCCGTCCCGCCGCTGGAGCGGCGGCTGGTGAAGATCTTCACCAGCAGGGAGTAGGTCTGGCCGCCCTCGGTGTAGCTGATCTTCACCATGGTGGAACCCATGACCGTCTTGCTGGGGGTAAAGACGATCTGGTGGGCGGCGTCGGTGTCCTCGGTCTTCACCGAACCGATCCGCGCATCCGTCACCTGGACCGTGAGCTGGCTGGCTCTGGTCAGGCCGGTGAAGGACCCGACGGAGTTGCGGGTCAGAAGGTCCATGCCCACCATGAACTGCTTGCGGATGGCGTCCACGGGGATGATCACCGTCTGGTTGTCGGTGATGCGGATGATCTCGTTGCCCGCGTAGTAGACCGTGGTGCCGTTGGTCTGCGGCGGGGTGGCCTTATCCGTCGTAATGCTGATGGTGTTCTCCTGGTTGCCGCCCAGGATCATCATGTTTTGACCCAGACCGTTCAAGGTACCCACCGCCGTGGGCACGGTGCGGGTCTCGTCGATGGTGCGGCCGTAGTAGCCGGACAGGCTGCCATAGGAGTTGGTGTAGTAGCTGTAATTGTAGGTGTAGGTGGTGGTGTTCTGGCCCAGCTTCCAGTAGTCGTTGTTGCCCCAGCCCAGCACGGTGCCGTCGTTCCGCAGCACCAGGGTGTGGTCGAAGCGGCTGTCCAGCGCGCGGACGTTCCCCATCTGCGCCGCGCTGGCGGATGCGGACATCTTCAGCGCCTGGGGCAGCACATAGCTGCCGTTCAGGCCGGTTCCGGGCGCCACACGGTAGTTGGTGTTGCGGCCCCAGGCGTAGAGGTTGTTGTTCTCGTCCTTGGCGAAGCTGGCGTTCGCACCGGCATACACCGCCACCAGCACCGTGTTCCGGGTGCCGGTCTCAGGGTCCACGGCGTCGCCGATGGCGGAGCCGAACCAGTCGTGGGTGTTGTTGATGTCGGGATTGGCCAGCACCCGCACCGGCTCGGTGGCGTAGAAGTAATAGCCCGAGCCGTTGAGATCGCCGCTGGAGGCGATATTGTCGGTGTCCTTGATGCCCAGCTGGCCGTAAGTGTTGTCGCCGGTGGCGTAGATCTCGCTGCGCACAGCCACGGAGTCCGCGGAAACGGTGGTATCCTCGATGCGGACCAGCGCCAGGGTGTGGGTCTCTCCGGGGGCCACCATGTAGACGTTCTCCAGATAGTCGCCGCTCAGGTCGCTCTCCCCGGCGTGCATGAACACGGGCGCGCCGCGATTGACGTCGGTGCCGTCGCCCAGCTGGCCGGAGCTGTTGCGGCCCCAGCCCAGGACATAGCCGTCGTTGCGCACCGCGAAGGAGTTATAGTACCCGGCCACGATGGAGGTCACGGAGCTGAGGTACTCCGTTTCGGACGCGCTCTGGCCCTTCAGCACCTGGCGCGGCGCAAAGACACCGTCTGTGCCGCCGGAGGTGCCCTGGCCCAGCTGATAATTGCTGTTGTCGCCCCAGGCCCAGACCTGGCCGCCCACAAAGACGCTTTGGAGTCCGGTGTCGGTGTAGTCCACCGACTCCACGCCCCGGGTCAGCGCCAGGGTGTGGTTCTGCCCGGCGGAAATGGCGGTAAAGTGGAGGTCGGCGGTGATATCGTTGCCCTCTTCGTCGTTGAAGCGGACCTGAGTGGCGAAGTAGTCGCGATAGGGCACGGTCTCGTCCACCACCTCGGTGGCGACACCGTCCACCTCCACGGTCTTCATGGTAGGCTCGCTGGCATAGCCCAGCTGGCCGTGCGTATTGTCGCCGGTGGTGTAGATCCGTCCCTCGCTGGTAAGCATGATCAGGTGGTTCTCACCGGCGGCGATGGCCACCACGTCGGTGAGATAGTGCCGGCCCGCGGCCGCGCTCTTCACCTGCACCTGGGTGGGCATGGTGCGGGCGGTACGGGTGCCGTCGCCCAGCTGGCCGTACTGGTTGTCGCCCCACGTCCACACGGTGCCGTTGCTCAGCAGCACGGCGGTAAAGTTCCGACCGGCAACCACCGCGGGGGTGACCATCAGGCTCTCGCCGGTGCGCTTCTGGACCACCGCCACCCGCAGGGTGCCGATGTGACCGGAAACGGTATTGGTGGCGCGAACCAGGGCCGTGCCGTAGTTATAGGGCTTGCTGGGAGTGATGGTGGCCACCTTGTTCGCGGCGTCCACGGTGACCACGGTGGTGTCGCCGGAGACCCACTGGACGTGGTCGGTATCCGCGTCCCGCAGGGCCACGTTGCGGCTGTTCACCAGCAGGTTGAAGCCGGAGAGGTAGACCTCCACCAGCGTGTGGGTCTTCTCATTGTCGCTGTAATCCACCTTCAGCGTCTCGTCCTCCGCCAGATCGATCTGGGAGCTGGGGGCGGCGGGATCGAAGGTGACCTCGTTCTTCCCGCCGTCGGCGCCCACGACGGTGGCATGGAAGATGGCCAGGCCCTTGGCTTCCAGATCGCCCACCTGAACGGGGGTAAGGGCCAGGTAGCCGGTGCTGGCGGCGGCATAGATCTCCGCCGCGCCCAGGCGGTAGTTGGCGTTGGAGCCGGCGGCGAAGACGAAGCCGTCGGAGCGGGCCATCAGGCTGTGGGCGGACCCGGCTGCCACGGCAATAGCGCCCTGGAAGGTGGTCTCGGCGTTGACGTTGAAGCTGTCGCCCCGGGCCATCAGCGTGGCGGTCTTGACGTAGGTCAGGTCGTTGTCCGGGTTTACGCTGCCGTTGCTGTTTTCATTGTTGCTGCCCGTTCCCTTATCAGTGGTCTCGTCCAGGTGGCTACTGTTTTGGTTGGCGTTCAGCTCGGACGGGTCGCCCACGCCGGTCTGGCCGCTGGTGTTCAGGCCCCAGGTGTACACCTGGCCGCTCTCCTGAGACACCGCCACCGTGTGGTTGGCGCCCACGGACAGGTACTGGATGCCGGTGAGAGGCTCTCCCTTGTCGTTCTTCACCAGGGTCGGCCAGATCACGTTGTTGAAGCGCATGTCGTTGGCCTGATAGTTGGTCAGGCCGTTGCTGCGCACCACCACGGGGGTGGCGTCGCCATTCCCGTCGGCCAGCGTCGCGCCGTTATGGTCGGCGGTGACACGGATATCGCCGATGCCGGTCTGGTAGTAGCGGTTGTCGCCCCAGGTGTACACCTGGCCCTTAGCGTCCACGGCGGCGGAGGTGTACCCACCCGCGGCAATAAAGTGGATGCCGGTGAGGTCGGTCCGGCTCTTGGGCGCGGTGGCATAGGCGGAGGTGGTGCCGGAGACATAGGACACGATAGTCCCGCCGCAGGGCAGATTCTGCGTCTGGGTCTCGGAGTGGGTCGGCGAGTCGGGATCCTCGGGATCGTCAGGCACCTGCACCTCGACCTGCTTGGGCACAAGGCGGGTGCAAGTCTGGTCGTTGTCGGCCTCGGTGTAGCCGGTGTAGCCGCAGTCGGGGCACTTGTACCCGATCACGTCGTTGACGTCCGGCTGGCCCACCTGCTGATAGACGTAGTTCCAGGGGTAGTAGCTGCTGTCGGCGTAGCGGGCCATGAGCAGCATGGGCTTGGTGTTCCAGTTCTCGTGGGCCGCCACCTTGGTGGGGGTGGTCACCTCCACGGTGCTGGTGTTCGCCACCAGGTAGTTGGCCCTGGTATCCACATAAGCGGGGTTGGAGTTGGGCGCGGTGGCGTTGAAGGTCTTGCCCTCTGTCATCTCCACCACGCGGATCTGCTGGTTCACGTTGGTCACGTTGTAATAGTACTTCGCGCCCATGCCCATCTGCCCGCGGCTGTTCTTGCCCCAGGTGTAGACGGTGCCACCGTTGTCCTCGGTGTAGTCGGCCAGGGCCATGAAGTGCTCGGTACCCGCCGCCACCTGCTTGACGCCCGTGAGGCCGGTGACGGTGTTGATATAGGTGCCCAGAACGGCGTCCTCGGCGTGGTCGGTGGTGTAGAGGTTCCCGTCAGCGCCCCGGATGCCGTTGATCCAGGTGTAGACGGTGCCGTCCTCCGCCGCGGCGATGGCCCGGGCGCCGGAGGCGTCGATGCTCACGATATTGGTCAGGCCCGCGACCTGCTCGGGAGCTGTCGCGGTGTAAGCGCCCCTCTTGTCGCCCCAGGCCCACAGGTTGCCGTTCACGTCGATGGCCAGGGTAAAGGCGTCCCCGGCGGCGATGGCCTGGAACTGCACCTGATTGCCGCCCTTGACGACGCTGAGGCGGTGGGGATACTCCTGATATCTCACATAGTTTACCGTGTCGGCGGCGTCCACGCCCAGGCCCAGCTGTCCGGAGGCGTTGTCGCCCCAGACCCAGATCCGTCCGTCCTCCGCCAGAGCCACAGAGTGGTTTGCTCCAGCGGCCACGGAGGTCTTGGCAATCTTTTCATAGGAGGCGAAGGTGATCTTGGTCACACCGGTGACGGTGGTGCCGTCCTTGTAGGTGACGGTGATAATCAGGTTGGTGGCACCCGCCTTTCCGGCGGCGGTGGACTGGGTGCTGGAGACGGTGACCGTGCCGCCCTTGGCCGCGCCATTGGCGTCCACGGTGTCGCCAAAGGTGGCGATGGTCTTGTCGCTGAGGGCAAACGTCACCTTGGCTCCCTCGGGCAGAGCCTGGAGGTAGCCGTCCTTATAGAGGTTGAAGCCCACGCTCTGCTGGAGCTGGATGGAGCTGACCTGGATGGTCATGACGTCGTTCTTGCCCATGACCACGTTGTCAGGCAGCAGGCGACCGGCGTTGGCCTGATAGCGCACCCCAGCGATGTCCACGTCGGTAGCCTTGGCGGTGAGCTTGCTGCCCTCGCCCACCCAAACGGGCAGGTCGTGAGACAGGCTGGAGCCGTTGCCCAGCTGGCCGCTGGTGCCCAGGCCCACGGCATACACCGTGCCGTCGGGCCGGTAGAGGGCGACAGTGCCATTGGAGGCGGACGCCGCCGCCACGTTGGTGATGGGATAAAGCTCCCGGCGGTCCACCGGCTGGTTTTCCGCGCTGTCCAGCATGGTGGCCGGCCCGTAGGTCAGGTTCTCCGCCACGCTGGAGCCCATACCGGCCTGGCCCACCACGTAGTCCAGGCCCAGCTGGCCGTACCGGTTGGAGCCGTAGACCTTCACGGACACGCTGTCCGGCTTGCCGGCCAGGATGACCAGGTTGTTGTCGTTGATGGCGAAGTCGTACACGTTGCTGTACTTGTTCCCCGCGGTGCCCTTATTGCCGTCCAGCAAATAGCTCAGCCGCTTCCACTCGGGCCGGTCGGCGGCGTAGTCGCCGTTGCGGTTGGGCAGCGTGCCCACCGCCAGCAGATAGCCGTTGCCGTTGCCGGACTGCTTGGCCGTCTGGGCGGACTGGTAAATGGTCAGGTGGTTGCTGTGGACCGTGCGGACCACGTTGTGGAGGTAGCGGCTCTCGTTGGCGCGGGCCGCGTCGGCCTCCTCGCGGCTGGCCGCGCGGGACACCGCCTGGGGATAGATCACGTTGGTGGTGGAGTTGGTGCTGGGCACGGTGGCTTCCTCGGTGGTCATGGTGGACTCCACGCCCAGCATATTGTCGGCGTTGTTGCCCCAGGCCAGCACGGAGCCGTTGTCCAGCAGCGCGCTCATCATCTTGTCACCGGCGGACAGCTCCATCACGTTACGGAGGTACTGGTCCACGGCCTGGCTGCTCTGGGCTACGCCGGCGGCGGTCATGCCCGCCCACACCCGCACGGGGCTGGCGGAGACGGTGTTGGAGGTGGTGTTATTGCCCAGCTGGCCGTAAGCGTTGTTGCCCCAGGCGTAGGCATAGCCGTTCACGTCCACCGCCCCGGCGAAGTTGCTGCCGGCGGTGATGGAGCGGATATCATGGAGGTAACGGGTCTTCTCGCCGCCCTCGTCCCCGGCGGCGGTCTGCTGGCCCAGCACGACCCGCTTGGCTACGGTGGACTGGCTGTTGGTGGTGCTGCCCTGACCCAGCTGGCCGCTGGTGTTCAGGCCCCAGGCCCACACATAGCCGTGGAGGTCCAGCGCCAGCACATAGTTGGTACCCATGGAGATGGCGGTGATCCCGGTCAGCGGGGTGTTGTATACGTCGCTGACCACCTGCACCGGCACGTTCCGGGAGGTGGTGGTGCCGTCGCCCAGCTGGCCGTTGGTGTTTCTGCCCCACGTCCAGACGGTCCCGTCGGTGCGGAGGGCGGCCATCATGTTCACGCCCACCTCCAGCTGCGGCGCGGCCACGCGGGTGGTCGCCCGCTCCACAGTGGCGGCATGCGGCGTTGCGTCGGTGTCCTGGATGACGTTCAGGGAGATGACGCCGTACTCGGCGGTGCCGTTGTTGCCGGTCTTGCCCACGGCGTCCACGGTACCGGTGCGCTTGATGAGGATGTTCACCCGGCCGTAGCTGCCCGCCACGGGGGTGATGGTGATGGTATTCCCGTCGTCGCTGACGGAGGCGGTGGCCACGTTGTTGTTGGAGGAGGCCACGGTATAGGTCCCGCTGGTATCGCCGCTCTCCTTCAGGGTCCGCCCGGTCTTGGTGGAGGACTCGTTGGTCTTGGAGGCGGTCTTCATGTCGCTGGTCACCAGGTCGTTCCACAGATGGAAGCCGGAGACATACTTCATGGTGATCTTGCTCACGTCTACGGTGAGCTTCTGGTTCTCGTGGATGGTCACATAGGCCTGTTGGGTCACCGCGTTGGTGGCGCCGTCGTCCGTCTTGGGCTGGACCTGCTCCAGGGCGTACTCCACGTCCTCGTCAGTCCCCGCCAGCTGATAGGTGCTGCCGTTGGTGTTGGTGATGGTCAGGCCGTTGTTGAGGAACAGGCTGTGATAATCCGCCGCGCCCACCGGGAACAGGTAGGGACGGTAGCTGGGATCGCCGTTGGCCTGCCGCGTCTCGTAGTAGGGAGCGTCGCTCGCCGTCTTGTTCACCACATTTTTGTAGTAGGAGCCAAGGGCGTAGTCGCTGTTGTTGCCCCAGGCGTAGACGGTGCCGTCGTCCCGCAGGGCGAGACCGTGGTCGCCGCCCCGGGCCATGGCGATGATGTGGTCGCCCACGTTGGAGTAGGCGTCGGAGTTGTAATAGTAGAGGTCGGTCAGCCCGGTATGGGCGGTGTTGGAGAACTTCTCCACCGTGGAGAAGGTGCTGCTTCCCACGTTGGTAACGGGGTTGGCGCCGACAAAGTAAACGTAGTTGACCTTCTCCTTGTCCGCGCCGGTGTTGTCGGTGGCCACAAAGAGGGTGCTGTCCTCGGCGAACACGTTCACCACCTTGCCCGTCAAGGCGGAGGTGTCCACCAGCTCAGGGGCATAGCGGTTATCGGTGTCCTGGGTGGTGCCGTCTGCCTTCACGCCTTGGCCCAGCTGGCCCGAGGAGTTGTTGCCCCAGGCGTAGACCGTGTTGGTCTGGCTCATGGCGGCGGCGAAGTGATACCCGGCGGCCACACTGACCACGCCGCGGAGGTACTTATCGTAGGTCATGCGGTCCAGGGAGTTGGCCGTCCCCGCGCCGATGACGCCGGTGGCCTCTCCCTTCACCACGGGCATGGGGGTGTGCTTGGCGGCCTGGTCGCCGTCGCCGGAGATGTTGACGCTGGGGGCGACGTCGGTGGTGCCCAGACCCAGCTGGCCGTGGACGTTGTTACCCCAGGCATAGACCTGCCCGTTGCTGGTCAGGGCCAGATAGAAGGCGTCGTAGCCGTTGTTCACGCTATTGGCGTTGGCGCCCGCCGCCACATCCACCACATCGTGGAGATAGGTGGACTTGAAGGTGCCGCCGATGGGTCCGATGACCCGGGTGGGGGTATTGGTGTGATACCAGGTATAGACCGAGCCGTCCTCGGTGAGGGCGATGTAGTGATAGGAGTTGCCCGCTACCTTCACGACCTTCTGGCCGCCCAGCAGGCCCACCTTATTCAGGCTGGGATAGCCGCCCCAGTAGAGGTTGCCCTCGGTGTCGATGCCCATCATCAGGCTGTCGCCAGCCAGGATATCCACAAACTTCGCGGTGTGGCTCAGCTTATAGGGGTAGGCGTTGCTGTTCGCGCCCCAGTACCACACAGTGCCGTCCGCCTTGAGGGCCAGGGAGTAGGTGGTGGACGCCGCGATCTTGGGCACGGCGGGCATGATCAGGTCCTCGCCCTCCGCGCCGGCCTTCCGCAGCACCTGGCGCACGGTGACCATAATGGTGGACCGCTCGCCGGTGACGGAGTCCAACATGACCAGAGCGGCGGAGCCGTAGACGCCGTTGGAGTTGGCCACGATCACCGGGCAGCTCCCGCCCTCAGGTACCGAGACGGTAAAGAGCTGCTCGTTGGTGGATTGGTAGATGAAGCGGGCGTCTCCCGCGTGGGGCAGGCCCGTCCAGTCCTTGACGTGGACCTCGGTCAGGGCCTTCTCCTCGTCGGTCAGGGCATGGAGGATGAGCTGGTTGTTCCGGCCAGCGGTGAGGTTGATGGTGTGGGCCTCCCCGCTGAGGGTAGCCACCGGCTCCCGCTCCTCCCACTTGATGAGGTTCATGCCCGGCTCAATCACCCGCACCAGGTCGGTGATCTGGGCGGAAGCGCCCTCGTTCAGGGTGATGAAGTGATCCCACTCGCCGAAGCTGTTGTCCGCGACGGCCTGGCCCTTGCTGTCGATCTCGCTGCCGGACAAAATGACACGGGTCATGCCCTGATCCCCCACGCGCTTGGGGATCAAGGTGTCATAGGTATCATAAGTGGCGGCGTTCGCGGCGGTCACAGCCGTCAGGTCGCTGATCATAAAGTTGTCCTGGGTGCCCAGCTGACCCACCGCCTGAGAGCCGGAGGTATACACTTCCCCGCTCTCGGTGAGGAAGATACCGGTGTGGCCCTGGTCGCCGTCCGCCACCGCCAGGAAGGTCACGCCGGGCAGATAGGTCTCCCCGTCGATGGCGTTCCAGTGGTTCAGCGTCTGGCCCCGCGCGGCGGTGGTGGTGTTGCCGCGGCCCAGCTGGCCAAAGGAGTTGTTGCCCCAGGTAAGGAACAGATTGCGTCCGGTGATGCTGCCGTTTTCGTCCACCACATGGCCCAGAGCGTAATAGCTGTTGTCCTGGGTGCCCAGATCCACCAGGTAGAAGCGGACGGAGCTGCCGTCCACCGTCAGGGTATAGCTGCGGGTGGCGGCGTCGAAGGTGGCGCCGGGCGCGGCCAGGAACACATCGGAGCCCATGGTCAGGCCGTCGATGCTCTGGGCCAGCAGAGACTGCTGGTTCCGGTTCATCACCGTCAAATAGGTGCCCGCATCCACCCGGGCCACATCGCGCTGATAGTAGTCGATGGTGGTCAGGTCGGCGTTGACGGTATAGCTGGAGGCGCGCACATGGCTCATGGAGGTGCCGCCCCCGGACATGGTGTAGTAGGAGCCGTCGGAGGCCAAGGCGATCACGGCGCTGCGGCCCACGGAAATATCAATGATATTGGTCAGGCCGTTGCCGTCCTGATCGGTCACCTGGTGAATGACCCCTCCGCTGGCGCTGTTCCAACGGTACAGGGTGCCGTTCTCCCGCAGGGCATAGATGCTGTACCCGCGGCTGTAGCTGTGGCTGGTGCTGGAGGGGCTTTCGCAGTCGCTGAACCGGTAGTTCGCCACGTTGTAGTAAGGAGACATGACCCCCATCTTCACAATGTTGGTCAGTCTGCTGTCATCCAGCTTTCCGGGCACGCTCTGGTAATAGCGAGTCCAGCGCCGACCATTGGTGTAGCTGCTGCTGTAGTACCAGTGGTCGTGGTCCAGCCGCTCAAAGCCCCAGCGCCAGAGGACGCCGTTCTCGTCCAGGGCCACGCTGACCCCGTCGTCCGCCGCCACCTGAACGATCCGCGCGCCGCCAAACTGGCTGGAGGGGATCAGGTGCATGGCGTCGGTGGCGCTGCGGCTGCCTGTGTTGTAGGGGAAGTTGATGGGCAGCTCGTCATTGTATACCGTGTCGGCATACCAGCTCCCGCTGGCCGTAGAGGTGCCGTAGCCCAGCTGATAGATCTCGTTGCCGCCCCAGGTGTACACGTTGCCTTCGGCACTGAGGGACAGGAAGTGGTTGCCGCCCGCCGCCACCTGCGGCAGAGCCACATACTTCTGGTTGTTGCCCTTGCCCTGGGCGTCCTGGTCGGCCAGCTGGTAATTCTGCGCCACCGCGTCCTCGTCGTAGGCGGGAAGCAGGCGGATGAGCACCAGGCTCTGGAGCTTGTTCTCCAGGTCGCGGAACACCACGGTGGTCTCGCCGTTCTTGCCCAGGTTGTCGGCGTCCTCCACCGCCACCAGGTCCACCTTGGCGGGCCAGTAGGTCACGTTGTCGGAGCCGAGGTAGCTGCCGTCAGCCTGTTTGGTCAGGGTGACCGCCGTGCCGGCCTTGGAGAAGGTATACTCCCCGGTGGCCTTATTCCGTGTCTCGTCGAGGGCGGTGGTCTTGTCATAGCTGGTGCGGAAGTCGTGGAACACCAGGCGGACAAGGTCGGTATTCATGGACTGAACGGTGATGCTCTTCCAGTCCGCACCGAAGTCCTCCAGCTCGTTCTGGTCCACCCGCAGGTTGAAGCCCCGGCTCACCCGCTGGAACATCTCGCCCAGGTCAATGGTGAGATACTGCTTGCTCTGCATGGTGATCCGCCGCTGGATGAAGTCCTGGTTGGACATGACCGCGTCGGTGTCGTTGACGCCGTTGCCCAACGGGTTGGTGATATAGGTCATGGTGGTCGTGGTGATGGGGTCGCTGCCGTCGCCGGGGTCGGTGGTGGTCGTGGTGGTCACCGCCCGGTGGCTGAACAGGGTGCTCTGACCAAAGGTGTCGGTGAGCACATAGTCATACTTGCTGTAATCGTTGTCGGTGCCGGGGAGCTGACGGGTGTAGAGGTCCGCGTCGTCCATTTCCAGACCACGGAAGTCCTCCTTGCCCACCTGAATGGGCACGTCGCTGCTGCCGTCGCCGTAGTTGCCCAGCTTGGCGTTGCCGTCGTTGCCCCAGGCCCACACGGAGCCTTCGGTCTGCACGCCCACGGTAAAGGTGCCGCCCAGTGCCAGAGTCAGCGGCCGGTTCCAGTAGGTCTGGTACTTGGCCGTCAGGCTGGTGACGTTGTAGCTGTTGCCCCGAACGGGCCGGACGGGCGACGTGCTTTCAGTGGTGCCCGCCGGCAGGGCGCCGTTGCCCAGGTTGTTGCCGTTGGCGGCGTCGGTCCTGCCCCAAATGAGGGTGTAGTTGTCCGACGGCTTCACGGTGGTGAAGTCGCTGTCGTTGTCATAGATCACGGCGGAGCTGTACCCGCCGGCAAAGATCTGCAGAGCCTTCACGTCCTTGCCGGTGGTGTTGGTCACACCGCTGGAGGCCTCGGTCAGGTTGGTAACGTAGCCGGGTCTGCCGTCGCCGATCACGGTCTCGCCCTCGGCCAGAGGCGTAGACCGGCCCAGCTGGCCGTAATCGTTGCGGCCCCAGCTGACCAGGTCGTGGGTGGAGCGGGTCACGGTCTGATCCACCGTCTCCCTCTCCTCCGTCAGCGTCCCGCCGCAGAGCCTGGTGGCCCCTTCCGCAGCGCCCTCGGAGGTGTCCGCCACAAGCTGGGTGCACACGCCGCCGGCAGGCATCGTGTCGTACGGATGGCCGCAAGACGCGCACTTGTAGGTGGTCTTGGTCACGCTCTGGGTATCGCTGGCGGTGCCGTTCACCATCGCCAGCACATGGTAGTAGCCGGTGGCCATGGTGAGCACGTTGCTCAGATACCTCTGGCCGTTCATGCCGGTGACGGGATGGGGGTTATAGGCCTTCACCGTATAGAGCTGGCCGTCATACCCCGCACCCAAAAGCTCGTTATGGTCCGCCATGACCATGGCGCCCTCGTCCTTGGCGGCGGAGGCGTTGTTGGTGACGCCCTGGCCGATGACGTAGACCTGGCCGTCCTGGCGCAGCATATAGAGGGCGGTGCGGGTGGCCTTGATCTCGATGATATTGTTGATGTACTCGCTGCGCTCATAGCCCACCGCGCCGGCGATCGTGTCGGTGTGGCTGGGAGCGTAGCCCGCGCGGACCTTAGTGATGCTAATGGTCTCCAGCAGGTCAGTGTGACTGCCGTGGCGGTTCTCAGTCAGGTAGTTGGTGCCCCAATCGCTGTTGTGGTAGACATAGTGCGTATAGGTCCCGCTGTTGTAATCGGAATTCCGAGGTTCGCTCCAAATGTAGACCTCACCGGTCTTATCGGTAACGGCAGCGAAGAAGCCTTCCCCGGCGGCCACCTGGAGGATCCCACTCAGCCCGGTCACCTGGATGGCGGCCTGCTGGTTGGTATCGGTGCGGTAGACATTTCCGGACTTGGTAAGGAACATGGGTAGGCGGTTCCCCGCCGCCACCTGCACCACGGGGTCGCCCGCAGGCAGTCCGGTGATCTGGACCGGCGCGTTGACCGTTGTCTCCCCATAATAATGATAATAGGTGTGGCTTCCCGAATAAGTGGTGTATTGGTGGAAATACTTGCCCCACAACCACGCGGTGCCGTCGCTCTTCAGGGCCACGGCATATTCGTCGCCGGCGGCCACCATGGGCACAGCCACGGCGGGCTTGAACTGGTCATAGATGTTCGTGTCGCCGTAAGTCTTGGTCAACTGGCCGCGCACCACCGGGTCCACGCCTGTGACGCGGACCAGAAGCATAGTCTGCACCCCGGTGGCGGTGTTGCGGATCACGATATTGGTCTGGCCGATGCCGGTGCTGGTGATCTTCACGCCGGTCTCGGTCACCTCCACCACCGCCACGCTGGGATCGGCAGTGTCGGCGAAGACATTGGCGGCGTTGAGGACCGCCTTGGTGCGGGTGGCGGAGAAGCGCAGGTTATAGCCGTAGGTGTAGTCCTCGTAGAACTGGCTGAAGGGCACCACATAAGTGGTCTCCGCCGCGTTCAGCGTCGGCACCAGGTCGGCGTCCAGCGTCTTGTCCATCATCTCGGCGGTACGGGCGTCCTGCACCGACAGGAACTTCAGCTCCACCCGGTCGCTGGCGTAGGTAAAGGTGCCGTTGGCGTTCTGCGTACCCAGTACGTAGATCCGGTTCGGCTCGCTGCCAAAGAGGTCGGGCAGCAGACTGTCTCTCCGGATGATGGGATCCGCGCTGTCATAGTTGTACTTGCCCCAGTCGTAGTCGCCCACGATAAAGACCTGACCGCCCGCGGTGGCGGGGTCGGTCGTTCCGCTGCCCTCGTTGACCAGCACGGTGAAGTTTTCACCGGCGGCGAAGGAGGCCACGCCCCGGAAGTATTCGTCGTTCAGGTCAACAATGGCGGTATCTGCGTCATTTTGGGCGTCGTTGTTCCGCGGCAGGGCGTGGTCGCCCTTCCGCACCAGACCGGGGGTCACGGTATAATTCACCAGGGCGCCGTTGCCCAGCTGGCCGTAGGTCCCCTGGCCCCAGGCGTACAGGGTGCCGTGATCCTTGGAGCTGAGGGCCATGGCGTGATTCGCGCCGGCCTCGATGGACCACACCTGATACTCGGGCAGGATGCTCCCCGCGCTCAGCGGCGTGATGGCGGTGACCCGGGTGGGCACAGAGGCGTTTCGGGTCACATCGGCGTCGTCCAGACCCAGCAGGCCCAAACGGTTGGAGCCAAAGGTATAGAGGGAGCCGTCCCGCGCCACCAGCATGGAGTACCGGTCGCCGGCCTCGATCTGGAGGGCGGTGCGGAAGTAGAAAGCGTCCTCGTCGGAGTCGCCGGAGCGCACCTGCGTCGGGCGGCTGTAATTGCTGCCGATATCCTTCACGCCCAACTGGCCGTTGGCGTTGCCGCCCCAGGCCCAAACCGTGCCGTCGGAACGGATAGCCAGGGCGTGGTCGGCGCCGGCGGCCACCTGAGTGATGTTGTCCAGATAGGGCTTCGTGCCCACCTGATGGCGCACCAGAACGGGATTGGGGTAGACCAGGTAGTTCGCGGTGGTGGCAGCGCCGTAGATGTAGCGGGGATAGTAAGTCACAGAGGGCTTCCAGTAGTCGCGGTAGTAGTCGTTGTGGGAGTCGCTGCAGCCGGTGTAGATGTGTCCGCCGCCCTCATAGCTGGCGTACCAGCTGCCGGTGACAGCCTGGCCCAGCTGACCCTTGTCGTTGCGGCCCCAGGCGTACACGTTGCCCGCGGCATCCACCGCCAGGGCAAAGCCGTCGCCCTGAGAAATATCCACAATGGGCTGCCCGCCGTTGGCCGGGCCGATGTTGTTGACCTTCTTCGCGGTGAGGCGGTCATAGGTGTGCTGGGCAAACACCACGTGGCCGCCGCAGGCAGAGGAGCTGCCGCCGCAGCCGGAGGGGCGGTGGGAGTAGGGGCAGGGGCTGTCATACCAATAATAGTCGTTGTAAAGCCCGTCGCCCAACTGGCCGTAGTCGTTGTTGCCCCAGGCGTAGACGTTGCCCTTATTGGTCAGGGCCAGGAAGTTCTGGAACCCGTCCTCATGAGTGGAATCGCCATAGGCGTCGATATCCACGATGAACTCGTCCGCGCCCAGACCGCTGAAGACCACCTGGGTGGGGTACTCATAGGTGACCGTCTGGGTATGCCGGAAGTCCTCCATGTTCAAGGCGTCGCCGGTGCCTCTGGTGTAGGTATAGGGGGTGCCGTTGATGTCGTTCACGTCCCGGAGGGTGAACTTACCCCACTGCCATACGGTGCCGTTGGCCTGGAGGGCGACAATGGCGTTCTCCGCCGCGGCCACCTTTGCGGGCGCCACGGGCACGTTGTCGTACAGCCCGTCCACCGGGAGCACAAGGATCTCATAGTCGCCGTGGTAGTTGTCGTGGATATTGTCCACCGTGATATAGACCGTACCAAAGGCGTTTCCGGTGGGCACCAGATAACGCTTGCCGTTGATGATATCAAAGCGGGCAATATCGTTGTTGCTGGAGGAATAGGTGATCACCGCGTCGGCGGGCAAATCGCGGGTGAAGGCAGACAGGAGCAGGTTGAATTCGCTCCAGAATACCTCCTTCAGGTCATCCTCGTCGATGTAGAGCACCTGGTCGGCGTACATGGTGATCATATGCGGGCAGTCAGCGCTGGTGTACACCATGCTCTGCAGCCACTGGTAGCCGCCGCTGACCGACTTGGGATAGACAGCGGTGGTCAGGTCGGTCTTCTTGTAAATGCCCGCCGACCCAATGGCCAGAGTGTAGAAGTTCCCGCGGCCAGTCTGGGTCAGGGCCTGGCGGCTGGTGCTGGTGTAGTCGCCGCCCTGATAGTTTCCGTTGGCGCCGGAGAACCACACTGTGCCGTCCTCCTGCATGGTATAGAAGGTCTGGTTGGCGGTCCGGCCCAGAAGAGAGGTCTCACGGACATACTTGGAGCGTCCGTTCACCTCGTCGTCCACGATCTCCACCTTGGACAGGGTGCCGCCCTTACGCACCAGGCAGGGCTTGGTGGTGTCCGTCTCGATCTCCATGTGCTCCAGGCCGATCTTGTCCGCCAGGCCCAGCTGGCCGTTGCCGTTGTCGCCGAAAGCGTAGACCAGGGAATCCACATAGGGCGTGCCCTGGGTGGCGGGGTGGGTGGGATCGACCACGGCGTCGGGCTGGGCGGGATCCGCCTCCTTGAGGGGATGGCGCAGCTCGCGCACCACCAGGTGGTCGGCTACCAGGACCATGGAGAATTTGTTGCCCGCCATGACCTGGCGCACCTCTTCCAGCGGCGTGCGCACCGTGGTGACCACAGGCTCGCTGCCGTCATCGGGCGTAGTGGTGCTGGTTTCGATCTTCTGCACCAGCAGCGGCGTGCCGCTGACCGTCAGGGTGCCGGTGTTCCCCTGGCCCAGCTGGCCCTTGCTGTTGTCGCCCCAGGTATAGGCCCGGGTGGTGATGTATTTGCTGCCGTCAGTCTTGCTGGTGAGCTTCTGCGCGGCCACCGCCATGGCGTGGTTCAGCCCCGCGGAGATCTCCACGGCGTTCTTGAAGTAAATATCCGATCCGCCGTCCGCCCCGGCAACCTCGGAGGGCACCAGCGTTTTGACCTCCGCGCCGGAACTGCCCTGGCCCAGCTGGCCCAGGGTGTTGTTGCCCCAGGAGAAGATGGTGCCGTCCGCCCGGAGGGCCATGGAGAAATCGCTGCCGGCGGAGATGGCGATGATATGGCCCAGCGAGCCGGTCATGCTGGCCGCGACGCCCTGGACTACCCGAGTGGGGGTATAGCGGGCGTGGTTCTCGTAGGAGCTTGTCTCGTTGTTGCTGTTGTACCGTCTGGTATCCCGCAGGGTGACCTGCTGCTCCCGGTTCATGTCGCCGGTGTCGCCCAGGCCGAGCTGACCCTGGTCGTTGCGGCCGAAGGCCCAGACCGTGCCTTGGCTGTCCAGCAGCAGGGTGTGGTTGGCGCCCGCGGCTACCTGAACGATCTTCACGTTGTTGGAGGGGGTCAGCCAGGGGATGGCATCCAGGAGCGGGCCGTTGTTCGGGTCATACCGTTCCACGATCGGCTCCGAAGCCACCTGGCCGATGTCGTTGACGGTATAGCTCTCCCACTGACTGCGGCTTCTCAGGTGGGCGTTCAGGCTGCCCGCGCTAAAGGCGTTGGCCAGATTCAGCCCGCTGTTGCCGCCGGTGAAGTTCTGCAGCTGGTGACGGTACACCTGCCGGGTGGCCCCCGACTTGTTGGTGGTCACCGTCTTATAGTACGTCTCCTTGGTCACATAGAAGCCGGTCTGGCCGTAACGGTTGTCGCCCCAGGTGAACACCTCGCCGTCGTTGCGCAGGGCCACCATGTGGTTCTCGCCCATGGCGATCTGAACGATGTTGGAAAGGCCGTTCATCTGGATGGGAGAGCTGTACTGATTATAGCGGTGAGGGCAGTTATCCGTACAATAGGCCGTGATATTCCCGTTGATATCTCTGCTGTGGACACGGTTGGGATCGTGATCGACCTTGAACCGGCCCCACACCCACACGGTGCCGTCCGCCTTCAGGGCCATGCTGCCCGCCCCGGTGCCCAGCACCATGGGGGTGGCAACCTGGTTCACCGTCTGGCCGCCGGAGGTGGTGGTGCCGCGGATAGCCACACGGAACACCGTGATCACATCGCCGTTGGCGTCCAAAAGGGCCACGGAGGTGCTGCCCGGCTTCTGCAGAGAGGCATAGGTCGTACCCGCGTTGCCCAGGGTCCAGCGGTTGCTGGCGTCCTTGGTGGCGCGCAGAACGCTGGTGTCGGTGACGTGGACGGTATAGCCGGGATACTCCGTATCCAGGTCAATGGTCTCTACATCCACGCCGGAGGTGATCAGGTTAAAGCCGATATAATTGTACCGCTTCGCGGCCTGGGTGTTGATGTAGGCCAGTCTGCCCGACTGGTTCCAGGCCAGCACCAGCTCGTTGAAGCTGGAGGCGCCGCCGCTGATGATACTGCCGCTGAAGGACAGCTCCACGATGGTGGCCTTGTGCTCGCCCACAAAGTGGGGCCGCTCCTGCTGGCCGCCCTCGTTGCCGATGCCCAGCTGGCCCTGGCTGTTGTCGCCCCAGGCCAGCACGCGGCCGTTCTCCATCATGGACACCGAGAACCCGCCGCCGGCGGCAATAATGGAGCTTTCGTCCAGCCAGACCGCGCCCACCTTCTCGTCCGTCCACTCGCCGGCCTCGGCGGAGGTGAACTGAAGGGTATCCCGGAGATCGGCCCACTCGGCGACCGTGTCGCCCGTCAGGCCGCCCGTAAGCTGACCCAGCGCGCTGTCGCCGAAGCCGATCACGCGCACCTGATCCACGCCGTCCACCGCCCGGACCACGCGCAACAGCGTGTGGCTGCCGCCGCCGGAGAGGGTGGTGATGCCATTGATCCGGCCCACATTGGCGGGCAGGGGGTAGTTTTTCGTGGTGTCCGCCAGGCCCAGCTGGCCCTTGGCGTTGGAACCCCAACCAAAGAGGGTGGTAATGCGGTCGTAGTGGCCGCCGGCCACCGCCTTGGTGACCTGGTCGGGATCGGTGCTGACGTCGGGCACCCACTGGTTGTCCCGGGCCACCACCACTACATGGTCGCGGCCGGCAGCGATGCCGTACACGCCGGTGATGTTGCGGAACTCGGGCTTCTCATCCAGGCGGTAAGCGCCGGAGTTGATCTGAACGGGGGTGGTGGCATAGTTCACCACGCCGCCCTCCGCCACGGTGGCGGTGATCTCGTTGCCCAGCTGGCCCTTGTCGTTGGCGCCCCAGGCGTACATTTCGCCGTTGGCCAGCAGGGCCACGGTGAACCCGTCGCCCGCGGCCACGTCCACCACGTGCTTCAGCAGGTCGCGGCCCTTGAAGCCCTTGACCTCCACCGCCACGTCGGTGGGTTCGCAGTCGCCCTGGCCCAGCTCGCCCCGGTCGTTGCTGCCCGCGGCGTAGACCTTGCCCTCGCTGGTCAGCGCCAGCAGGTGGTCGGCCCCGGCGAAGATCTCCACCACGTCGGTCACGCCCACCCGTTCCTGGGTGCCCGTGCCGGTGACCAGCTGGCGCACCGGGGAGACGGCCATCTCCCGCTCAACGTCAGAGTAGTAATCCATCCAGACATGGCCGTTATCACACTGCCACACGCGGTAACGCTGCTCGTTCTTGGGCAGAACGGAGCCGGTATAGGTCGCAGTATTGGTCTTGTCGTCAAAGATCTTGGTGAAGTACTGCTGGCCCAGGAGGTTACAGGTGGGGTCGTCGCAGACCAGCGGATGGTCACTGGAGGACATGGGATCGTAATTCTTCAGGCCGCAGTAGGTACAGCTCAGCGTGCCGGTGTAGTAGGTGTACGTCACCGCCCGGTAGCTGATGGTATAGAAGTCTGCCGTCAGGCTGCCCACAGGCAGCATGTACATCTCATATTGATGGGCCTTGACATAGTTGTTCACCCAGGTACCATCGTTTCTGTGGGCGTAGATATTGTTGTAGTGGCCCTGGAAGGCCGCGCTCACCCAGTAGGTCATGTTGGTGGTGGGGTCCTTGTACTGCTTGTTGTAGAACACCATATTGTAGCGGCCCAGGGTGTCATCCCAGTAGGTGTAAAGGTAGCAGCCTTCCGCCGCATCGTAGTGGATGCGGTCGATGTCCACCTCGGTGGAGATCACCACCAGCTGGTTGTCGTTGCGGGTCTGGCCGTCGCGCACCATGTACTCGCCGCTGTGGGTATGCCGCGGGTTGGGGCAGGTCTCGGGGATATCGCTCCACCGGCCGCAGTCCCGTCCGTACTCGTCCACATAGGTGGAATAGGTGAAGAAGTACTCATACTGGTGTCCGTCCGCGTCGGTACGCATCTCGGTCACGCGGGTGAGCACGCCGGAATAGGTCCAGCCGCTGGTCATGCCCGCGTCGATCTCCTCCTGGGAGAACTCCGCGTACTCGCTGCCCCGGCGGTAGAGGTAGCGGACCTTGGGCTGGCTGCGCAGCCATGCCTGCATCTGCTCCTCATAGCTGGTGCCGGAACCCAGGTTGGTGGTCACGTTGGTCAGGGTGCCCACCACATAGACCTCCCGGTCGTTGGTGGTGACCTGATCGCCGTCCACGTCCACCACCAGGGCGCTAAAGCCGTCGCCGGCGGCCACGCCCACCACGTTGGTGAACATCTTGCCGCTCATATCCCGCATCTGGACGGGATAGGCCCGGTTGGTAAACGTGCCGTCGCCCAGCTGGCCCTTCTGGTTGCTGCCCCAGGCCCAGGCGGTGCCGTCGGCCTTGACCGCCACGGTGTGGTCCTTCCCCGCCGCGATCTTGGGGGTGGTGAACCTGCCGCTGGCGGCGCTGGGCAGCACCTGGACCCGCAGCAGCAGGCTGCGGCCGGTGGCGCGCTCATAAATTTGGATAAAGGTGTTGCCCATCTTGGGATCCAGCGGGTCGGGAGACCCGAACATCACCGTGTTGTTGGAGGTGTTCTTGCTCTTGAAGGTGATGATGCTCTCGTCCAGGGCGGTGAACTCCAGGTCGGCCACGTTCAGCACCGGATCGTCACGGTGCGCCAGGAGGTTATACCCCTTCTCCTCCACGTAGCCCATCCGGTCCAGGATGAAGGTGACCTGCTCGCCGCCCACCAAAGTGATCTGCGGCGCCAGATCGTGGGGGGTGGTGTTGTGGTCGGTGCCCCAGGCCCTGAGGGAGGCGTAGCTCAGCTCTCCCACCACCACGGGGTAGTTGGAATCGGCGTTGTCGTAGTCGCCCAACTGGTTCTTGTTGTTGGCGCCGGCGGCAAAGACCGTGCCTGTGTCACGGGACATGACCATAAAGTCCTCGCCCATGGCAAAGGTAGAAATTTGCTGCATATAGGTCACGTCGTCCACCTGCAGACCATCCAGGTCGCGGGCGACGGTGTTATCATAGTGAACGGGGGTGCCTACGGCGCCGCCCTTATTGCCCAACTGGCCCTTGCGGTTGTCGCCCCAGGCCAGGAGCTGCACCGCGTCCTTCTTCAGCTCCAGCTTGAGGACGGGGTCCTCCACCTTGCCCATGGTCCCGTTAAAGCCCGCATCAAGGGCCTGCACGCCCTGGAGGACCAGGGCAACGGGGAAGTTGAAGGTGGTTTTTCCCGCGGCGATCTCAGAGCCGGTGGGATTGCCCAGCTGGTGGTAGCTGTTGTCGCCCCAGCCATAGATGCCGGGGGATACGACAAAGGGTGTGGGTGCAGGGATCTTCGTCACCACCGCGCCGCAGGGCCGGGTGGTGGGAGTGGTGGGTTCGGTGGTCTCGCCGTCCCCTTCGTCCACGGTGGCCGCGCCGCTTTCGCCGGCGTCCACCGGTATCTCATAGGGGCACACGCCGCCGGCGGGCATAGAGGTGAACTCATGGCCCTCCGCACAGCGGTAGATATCCCCGGTTTCTTCCCGGTTGGTAATGTTCAGGGCCATGACCGCCCCGTGGCGGCTGCCCATGCCAAGGTCGATGACCTTATCCATAAAGATCTTGTTGCCGGAATCGTTGGTGTTGACCCGTCCGGCGCCGTCGCCCTGCCCCAGGGTCAGGCGAACGGGACTGTTGCGGTTGCTGCGGCTGCTGCCGTCGCCCAACTGGCCGTAAGCGTTGGAGCCAAATGTGAACACCGAGCCGTTGGGGAAGAGCACCGCGCTGGTGTCTCCGCCGGCAGCGATGCCCACCGCCCCCTGCAGGTTCGCGGTGGTGCTGCTGCTCTTGCCCTTCAACGCCATCTTGGCGGTGGTGAGCTGCTTCTCGCCGGTGGGGCCTTGGGCCAGCTGACCGCACAAAGTAGTGGTGATGGTATTGTTCTGGGTAAAGGTATTGCTGCCCCAGACGTACACATAGCCGCCCTCGGACAGAGCCAGGGCGTGGTTGGAGCCGGCCGCGATCGCTACGATGCGGTCCTGCTCCTGATAGCGTTCAAAATACTCGTTGCCGTCTACGGTATGGAGGTATTCCTTCGTCACCATGTAGTCGCCCAAAAGGATGACCGGGCTTCTGCGCGCCACGCGGGCACGCACCTGCATGGGCACATAGTTGGGATGGGTGGTGGCGCTGACGCCCGCCCGGCCAAGCTGGCCGCCGATGTTCTGGCCCCAGGCCCACACATGACCCTCGATGTCCAGCGCCATGGAGAAGTTATCCCCGGCGGCCACCGCCACGAAGGTGAGGGGTTTGCCGCTCTCCGTCAGATACGGCTGATTGGTAATGCCGCTGGAGCTGTAAGTAAAGAAGTTGTTCAAGCGGTAGGGCGCATCCAACCGCCGATAGGTGCTGGGATTGCGGCCCAGCTGACCGTAGGTGTTGTCACCCCACACCCACACATGGCCCACGGAGTCCAGCGCCACGGTGTGGTGTGCCCCGGCGGCCACCATAGGCGCCGCCTGGGAGAGAATATGGTCGGGGTCGGCGCTGTTCCCCCCCGCAGTGGAGTCGATCTGGCGGTGGCGCACCCAAACGGGCAGCACCAGCATGTTACTGGTGTTCTGTTTTTTGTTCTCGTAGTCCAGATAGAAGCTGGTCCGCCCCAGCTTGTCGCTGGTGGCGCCCACCTTCACCAGGGTGTCGTCTCCGTTCACCCCGCGCTTGGAGGTGAGGACGGAGGGATCCGCCGTCTGCGCCACCACAAGGTCAAGCTCGTCGGCGATGGACTTGCTCTCGCCGTCGGTGATCAGGTTGAAGCCCATGCGGCGGCTGTACAGGATCTCCTTCAGGTCAATGAGCAGGTACTCGCCGGCCGCCAGGGTAACGCTGTTGGGGTTGTCCTCCCCCATGGGCTTGAGCTGGCTGTACTCATGGAGCATTGTGTCCTTCGCGTCATACTTCCAGTACTTCTGCAGCAGCAGAGTCTTGGACTCGCCGTCACCGGCCTGGACCGCCCAGAAGCTGTCGGTGGTGGTGCCGTTGCCCAGCTGGCCCTTGTCGTTCTTGCCCCAGTCCCAGACGTAGCCGTCGGTGCGCACTGCGGCCATATGCTCCCGGCCCACCGAGATCACCATGGCGGTGGCGAAGTTCTCCGAGGCAGCGTTGTTGCTTTCTCCCTTGGCCACAGGCATGGCAAAGCCGACGAAACCGGTGCGCACGCCAAAAATGGCCTCCTCGTCGATCTCGTCGTAACCAAGTTGTCCGCTCATGTTGTCGCCCCAGGCATATACCGTGCCGCCGCTGGCGCCTTCCGCGTCCTTCACGATAACTTCGCTGGAGTTGCCGCCCGCGGCGATGGCGCGGACATTGTTCAGCGTGCTCACGCTGTATGTGCCGGTCTCCTCGTCAAAGATGGGCGCCATGTAGGTCAGGCCGGTCTCCGACGTCGTCTGGACACGGCCCAAAGACCTCACCACCAGAGCGGGCTTGGCGTTCCGGCGCTCCTGGAGGTAGGGCTTCACCTGCGTCCAGGCCGTCACCTCGTCGGCGTTGGCGGTGGCGCCATGGTTCAAAGAGGTATCGTAGCTGATCCAGCCCACGTTGCCGGTGCCCAGCTGACCATAGCTGTCCTTGCCGAAGGCCAGCACCGTGCCGTCGGCCATCAGCGCCAGGGTGTGGTCGCCGCCGGCGGACACCACCATGGCGTTGCCCATGAGGCCGCCCATCTCGGTGGGCACGTCCTCCCGGTGCGCGTCGTTTCCGGCCAGCACCCGGGCAGGCACGCGGTAGGTAAAGGTCGCGCCCAGGGTGGTCGTTTCCTTCCAGGTCAGCTCCAGTACATCATCCAGGCCATTGGCGTTGGCATTGGCCACGTCCTTGGCAGCGCCCAGCTGGCCGTAGGCGTTGTCGCCCCAGGCAAACACCGCGCCGTCGTTGCGGATGGCCAGCACATGGCCGTCGCCGGCGGTAATGGCCAGGATATTGCTCAGGTAATAGCCGCGGCTGGCGCTGGCGCCCTCCAGCACTTGGGTGGGCAGATAGGTGAACTGGGTAAAGGTGGGCCGACCCTCCATGATCTCCACGGAGTCGTCCGTGGGGTCGGGATTGAACTCACCGTCGGTGGTGACATATTCGTTGCGGCTGGCGCGGTCCTCGTAGTCCGCCAGCGCGGCCTCGTAGTCCTCGTAGGACCACATCACGCCGGTGTAGGTGGGAGCAGTCAGCCTCCACTCGTAGTCCAGCTGGTAGTCCTGGTCGTAGATCTCGTTGGCGTAGGGCACAAAGTGGTCCGTCATCGGATGACCGTCCACGTCGACCACGCGGTACTCATCCAGCCGCTTCAAGGTGACGTTGTACAGCTCCATGGCCAGCACATATTCCTGCTGGGTGAACATAGCGTTGCCCCGGTAGTCCCGCATGGGGTGCTCCAGCTTCATAATACCGTTGGCGTCCGCGGCCTTATAGAGGTTGACCACCGATTCCGTGCCGAAGTGCGCGTTGTTATGGCGGGAAGCCACGTCCAACGTGTTCAGCAGGTATTGAAGATAGAGGTAATAGCTGTCCCGGTAATAGCCCTTGGGAGACGCCTGGAAGCGCAACATCTTTTCATTCAACTCGTCCAGGTGGTCAATGTTCTGTAGCTCGGGATAGAGGGCCTCCAGCAGCCGCTTGGTGAGGTCGGGCACGGCCACCTCATCCAAGTGGGCCTCACGCACCTCATCCAGCCCGAAGATATCTCCGGTGTAGCCCGTGCCCAGCTGGCCCTTGTCGTTGCGGCCCCAGCCCCAGACCGTCCCTTTCTCGGTAAGGGCTATGGTGAAGCCCTTGCCCGCTGCCAGGCTGATGATCTTGCCGCGGATAGTCACGGAGTGGTCCTTGTCGCCGCTCAGCGCCGCCGGAACAGCGCCGTAAGCCACACGATCATGGCCGACCTCTGTCAAGGTCTCGGGCTTCACGGCCAACTGGCCCAGCGTACCGCTGCCCCAGCCATAGACCTCGCCGGACCGGGTCAGGGCCACGGCATGGTCAGCGCCCGCGGCGATGGCGATCACCTGCCGCAGGGGGGTGTTGTCGGCGTTCAAGCGCACCTGAAGGGGCGAGCTGCTGAACTCCACATCGCTGTCGCCAATGCCCAGCTGTCCCTTATCGTTGTTGCCCCAGGCCCAGACGGTGCCGTCAGCCTTCAGCGCGATGCTAAAATCGTCGCCCAGCGCGATGGCGGGGGTAGCCTTGTAGGCATACCCGCTGGGGTCGCTGGAGGAATCGGTGGTGTTGAGCACGTGGACTGTGATCATAGCGGAACGGCGGGTCACCGGGTTGTACACCCGCACGGTGGCGATGCCGTTCTGGTGTCCGGCCGCCAAGGTATAGCCCTCAACGCTCACAATGTCGGGGTTGGAGCTGGAGATACGCAGCTCCACGCCTTCCTCGCCGTTCGGCCCCACGTACCAGCGGTCATACTCCGGGTTGGGCACATAGCTCGGCTCGCCCTCTTCGTCCACTTCCCCGCTGGGGATCTTCTGGCTGGGCATGGGAACATAGGGCTGCACCGTGCCGCCCTCTGCCGTACCGATATTGCGGTAGACCTTGGTGGTGATCTCCGGACGGATGAGCCGGTAGCCGGGGTAATAGTTCTCCACCGTCGCCACGATGTCCACCGTGTCGCCGTAGACCAGCTCCAGATAGTTGCCCAGCACCAGTTCGTCCACCGTGGAGGCGCCCTCGCTCCAGTCGGGCAGGTCACGGCCAGGGACCGTCGTCTCCTTCTGGACACTGGAGGTCTGGCCGCCGGTGGATGTGCCGTTGGCATAGAGGGAGACAGGCGCCAGCTCGTCCCAAGGCATTTCGGCGGCCATGACGGCCTCGCCGACCTCCAGGGAACTCAGGTCCGCTTTGCCGTCCTCGTCGTCCTCACCCAGGGCGGTATTCATCGCCACCGTGACGGTGACGCTGTTGGCGTTGGACAGATCCCAGGGGAGGGACAGAGGATCCACATCCTCGCCGCTGCCCGGGACCCAGGGGTTATAGGCCACCGCCTCATCGGTGGAGAAGATCACCGGCTCGTTGGGGATACGCTGGCCTTCGCCCACCTGGCTTTCCTTCATCTGGCCAATGATGGTCGAGACCGCGATCCCCGCGTTCCCCACGGTCTCCTCCGGGTCGCGGAGCACAAAGGCGTTGAACCGCTTGCCGCCGGTGCCCTGGATCTGCACGGAGATGGTATTGCCCGTGGGCATCACCACGCTCTCCGTGGTGATGGCGCCGTTGGTGGATGTGAGCAGCGCCAGGGTCTGCACGTTGCCCTCCGGCACCGGGTTCTTGCTGGCCAGAATGGTTCCGTCGGCGCTGTAGCCGCCCCGGAACAAGCCGTTGCCGCCATCCTCCAGAGTCAGGTTCTCGTTGAAGCCGCTGATGACCTTCAAATATCCGCTATAGTTCCCGGTGGTGCGCAGGGTAAAGTTCACCGCCCGGAAGGGCACCTCCAGGGGGTTGGTCTGCGCGGTCTTGGTCACCTGGCTGGGGGCGCCGTTGTTCCAGACCACCACCGCATACCCGGTCTTGGTCAGCTGGAACGCGCCGTCCGTCACAGGGATCTTCACCCCGTTAGGATTCTCCATATAAAGCATATAGTAGTCCAGCGGCAGGTCGTTGGCCTCAAAGACGCCCTTTTCGGCGTTATAGCTCAGCGGATAGCTGGCCCACACCCGGTTGTCGCCTTCCTGATAGTTGCCCACCGCAAACGGCTCGTGCTTTCTGCTTCGGCTGCGGTCGCTCTCCAGTGTAAAGGTATAGGTCTTGCCATCCCACGTCCCATCCCAGACCGCTCCGTTCAGGTTGAGCTGCAGGGCCATATACTTTCTGCTGGCCTGATCCTGAACGTTGCCGTTCAGGGTGATCAGCATTTCGGGCGCGTTTTCCGCCCCCACCGCTCCGTTGAGGGTGAAGGCACGGGAGAACAGGTTGTTTCCGCGGGTCAGGTCGTTCAGCGGGGTAAAGCCCACCGGGTCGCCGATCTGCGCCTGATCCGTCCACTGGCTGGTCACGGCGGCAAAGACGGTGGCAAGGGTACTCACTTGCGTTTCCACCGACACCAGAAGCGTGGCGCCCGCCATGGCCTCCTTGCCGGTGACGTTGGCCAGCTCACCGGCCTTGTTATCCGCCTGATACAGGCCCCTATCGTTCAAAATGGCGTAGTTGACGGACACCTTTGCGTAAGACACGCCGTTTTCAGGCACCGCCGACACATGGTCCAGAGAGAAGTAGTTCAGATTCTCCGTCTGGTCCTTCTCCAAGTCGATCAGCATGGGGCCCTTGAGGCCGGTGGCGTAGTTGCTGGCCTGGCCCTCATAAACATAGTACTTGCCCTGGGGCACTTGCAGCGCATGGTAAGTGGACTTGTCTTTCTCGTCCTGGACCAGCTGAATGGCCCGGTATTTACTCTTGATGAAGAGCTGCTTGGTGCAGTCGTTCCAGCTCTCATGGTTGCGCCAGACCTTCACGGTCAGGTCCTGATACACCGGGTCAATGACCACGCACTCCACCGTCACCTGCCCGGTGACCTCTTCCACGGTCAGGTAACCGTCCACAGTCGCCTGATCACTCTCGCTGTCGTGTTCTTCGTCGTCCGCGGCGTAGCGGGGCAGTCTCTCCTCTGTGTGGGGGACCTCCGGCACCAGCGTCCAATCATAATCGTAGTCGGGCACCACGCCGCCCTGGCCCACGGCGTGGACCACCAGGGTGCCGCCGCCCCAGACCACCTGGCCGTCGGTCACCTCGATGGTCTTGCTGCCAATGGTATAGGACGCGCTGATGGTGGAAGGCTCTGCCTTCCCGCCGTTGCGGTCCGTTATACTGAAATTCACCGAGAAGAAGTTCACCACCGCCGGATCGACGGTAAAGTCTCTTCCCTTTACAACGTCAACGACCGTACCGGTGTTCTCCCACTCGCCTTCCTCGCCTGCGCTCTTGGCCCGGGCCATAATGGTATAGCTGCCGCCGGGGACCTGGGTGGCGTAGAAGATCAACTGCCCGTTCACAGTGTTGGGCGTCAGGGGGATGATGGTCCTTTTCGGGGTATTCAGCACCAGCTGGTAATCCCAGTCAGCGCCGCCGGCCCACAGCTCACCGTTGCGCTTGGTGACCATCCACACGTCATAGGCCAGACCGTTTCCGTAGTTCACCACGCCGGAGACCTGGGGGATATAGGCCGCGCTGAAGCCGGACTGGTTGGTGGTGCTGCGGTCCACCAGGGAGAATTCGCCCAGCTGACCAAACTCATTCTTGCCCCAGGCGAACAGCTCACCCTTGTCCGTGTAGGCGACCACATGCCGTCCGCCTGCTGTCAGGCCCTTGATGATGCTGCCCGGCTCCAGGGCCTGGGCCTCACCGGTCAGGGTGGTGGGAAGGCTGATCTTCTTATATCTGCTGGCCAGACTGTATTCTTCCGCGGTCCCGCTGGTGGAGTAAACGCCGTTTTCGTCCAGAGCCAGCGTGCCGGTCTGACCGTCGGTGTTGGAGCCAAGCACGAAGATGTCCGCCCGGTAGATCCTGATCTCCGGGACTCCGCCCTCGGCGTCCACGTTCATAGTGCCGTCGCCCACCAGCAGCGCTGTGTAGTTTTCGCCCGCCGCGACGCCCAGGCACTTGTCGCTGATATTCGTGGGCGTGGGATAGCTCATGGGCAGCGCGAGGGTAACAAACCCACGGCTGGCCTCAGCCAATCCGCCCGCGGTACCCAGCTGACCTTCGCTGGCCCGGCCGGCGACATAGACCGTGCCGCTGTTGCCGCGCAGGAAAACGGTATGGTAATAGCCCGCGGCGATCTGGGCCACGCTGTCCATCAGCGGGCTGCTCTCAGCTCCCGTGGGGTTGGAGGGGGTATAGCGGACGAAGTCCGCCGTGTACCCGATATAGGTGCCCTGGTCGCTGCCCTCCTCCTCAACGGGGAACCAGCTTTCCAGGCTCAACTGTCCGTAGGTGTTGTCGCCCCAGGCCGCGGCGTAGATGGCCTCGTTGCCGCCGCCCAGCGCGACGGCGCCGGGGAAGCGGCCAGTGGCCAGAGAGTGCCAGCCGCCGGCTGTCACCGAGATGGCCTCGGTGAGGTAACGCTCCCGGGGATCCTGGGTGTTGGGGGCGGTAACGACCTTATCGGCATAGGGACGAAGCGTCCCCGCCGTACCGGGCAGGTAGCCCGTACCCAGCTGAGCGCGGGAGTTGTCGCCCCAGGTGTAGATGTAGCTCTCGCTGCCGGCCACCGCCATGGAGTGGTAGCCGCCCGCGGCGATAGAGGTCGCCCCCATAAAGTACTGGCTGTCCGTCTCCTCCGAGCTGGTGCCCGCCATGACCTGGAGGGGCACGCAGGAGTAGCTCTTCGCCAGTTCGTTGACCTTGTCCTGGTCAATGTGGACCACCGGCTTGTTATCCGCGTCGATCCACGGACGCTCGCCGTTCACATAGATGTTCTCGTTCTGGCCCAGCTGACCTCTGGAGTTGTCGCCCCAGGCGTACACCGAGCCGTCGGCGGAGCGGGCCAGCACATGGTTGAAGCCCGTGGAGATCTCCTTCATCAGGGTGAGCCAGGGCATGACCCCGTTGGCGCCCTTGACCCGGGTGGGGTAGCTGGTGTAGGGCAACTCCTCCGGCGTCATGCCGGTGCCCAGTTGACCGTAAGTGTTGTCGCCCCAGGCCCAGACGGAACCGTCCGACTTCAGCGCCACGGTAAAGTTCTCGCCCGCGCGCACCATGGGGGTGGTGAAGTTGTTGGCGTCGTCTACCGTGATGTGGAACTTGCCGGCGTAGATGCCGTCTGCCGCGTCGGGCGCGTCCTTCTCCACCACGCCGGCCACCGTCTCGTTGGGACGCTGCGCCTGCTTGTTAGGCAGAAGAACGGCGTTGTTTCCCGCGAACTTCTTCCAGGGGTCGTCCTCCGCCATCTCTTCTTCCGTGGGAGTTATATATAGGTAGGGATCCTTCTGCTCCTCGGCATGGGTATAGCCGTAGAGCATCTTCACACCGTCAGGGGTGGGCACCGCGCGGTCACGCTCAGACAGGTTGAAGCCCACGGAGTAGAACCGCTTGATCCCGTCCTTGAAGACCACGGCGTACTGTTCGTCGGTCAGCGGCAGGGAGTATTGAAGGGCGGTGTGCTGAAGGGCCAGGAACTCTTCGTCGCTGAGGTCCATCAGGTTTTCGTCGTTTCCGGTCGGCTCCATCTGCAGCAGCTTGGAGACGGGGACGCGCTCCAGCGTCTCCGCGCTCTCGATCTGCTGGTCCGCCTCCGTTCCCCGGATGGGGACCGTTTCAGGCTGCACCGCATACCGGCCGGTGAGCATGGTGGTCGTTTCCTCGGTGTCCTCGTCCGTCAGGGAGGTATACACCCACACCTTATCATAGATCAGGTCCTGGCTGATGCCGCGGCCGACCCGGACAGGCACGTGCTCCACCTCGTTATGGGTCGTTCCGCTGTAGTTGACGTCCACGCCCAGCTGGTAGACGGAGTTGTGGCCGTTGCCGTACACCTCGCCCGTCTGATCCCAGAAGATGGAGAAGGAGTTGCCCGCGGAAATACCGGCGGAGTCGGTGACATAGACATAGGCGCTCTCGTCCGTATCCGAGTCGATGGCCTCCTTCAGGAAGCGGATGGGCAGACGCCGGGAGCCTTTGCCCGCGCTGGAGGTGTCACCGGAGTGGATGCTCTGCGCCAGCTGGCCACGTTCGTCGTAGCCCCAGCCGTAGGTGTAGTAGACGTCCGACTCGGCACTATCACCCATGCCCTGGGGACGGAACTGGACGATGGACATGGTGTGGTCGGTGCCCACCGACAGGGCGATGGGTCGATAGCCGACCCACATGGCGTCCTCGCCCGCCAGATCCTGGTAGGAGCCGGTGAACCGCACCTCGGTCGGCAGGTCGCGGTCGGTGCGCTGGGCGGCGGTGCCTTCCCCTTCGGGGGCATCGCTGTTGTCGCCCAGCTGACCTCTGTCGTTGGAACCCCAGCCGTAAACCACCGTATGGTCCATCACGGTGCTGCTCCCGTCTCCGCCGATCAGCGTCTGGAGATACGGCTTGATCGCCAGGATCTGGCCCTGGCTCAGATCGTTGGTGGAGGACAGGCCGCCCGCCGCGATGGCTACGAACCCGCCGTAGTCGGGACTGCTGGGATCGGTGGTGTCGTGGATGGAGGAGGAAGCGCCGCCGCCCAGATAGCTCTGGTAGTGGGTGATCTTCAGCGGCACATAGCTCTGGTCCACCTTGGTCTCTCCGCCAAGCTCGCTGGTGCGGTCGCCCTGGCCCAACTGGCCACGGCGGTTGTCGCCCCAGGTGTACACCGTTCCGTTGCGGTCCAGCGCCACGGAGGTGGAGCCGCCCGCCGCCACCGAAACGATGCCGGTGAGGGGGTTACCGTCCTCGTCGCAGACCACACGGGGTGTGCTGCAATAATAGTAGTCGGGGGCGCCGTTCTCCCCCTGCTGGAGGACAAGCCCCGCAGCGTGCAGCGGGTCCGCGGCCAGCTGGCCGAAGGTGGCTTCGCCCCAGGCGTACACCCGGCCATCCGCCGCCAGCGCCAGCGCGTGGTGGTCGCCCGCCACGATGTAGACGATGTTGCCCAGGTGTCCGTCCACATTGTTGGGGTCAGTGGGGTCCATGGGCGCGACGACCAACTGCGGATCGGGTACCGTCTTATTCTTGTCCACGAACAGGCCGCTGCCCGTGGCGCCGTAGGTGTTGTCGCCCCAGCCGTACACAAAGCCGTCCGCGGTGAGGGCCAGAGAGTAGCCGCCGCCCGCGCCCGCCATGACGATGTTGTTCAGGGGACTATAAATGTTGTTCGCGGATTTCAGGTAGATGGCCTTGGGGGTCAGCGCCTGGTTGCCGTTATAGCTGCCCAAGGCGTTGGCCGCGCTGCCCTGGCCCCAAGTCCAAAGGCTGCCGTCCGCCTTCACCGCCAGAGAATGCTGGACGCCGGAGGAAACCATGGGGATGGCCACCTTGGCGGAATACTCGGTGGCGCCCTCACCCAGGGCGGGGCCGCTGGAGAGGTAGAACTGGTCGCGCACCTCCAACTGGATCACGGCGTACTTCACGATGCCGAAGGCGGTCTGGCACCGGGCATACACTGCGGTGCGCCCTTCCAGCGCCTGCCATGTAATGTTCCCGTCCTTGTCAGTCTCCACCGTGCGCAGAACGCCGGAGGCGTCGATGTGGGCCACCCGCTGATCCAGCACCGAATAGAGCACCGTATTATTGGCGGTGTCGGCCAGCTGATCCTCCAGGTTCTTCTTCAGCATGGCCCCCACGTCCGTCCGCTCTCTCTCGCTGACAAACATACGAATGTAGTGGATGTTGTTCTGGTCCGGGCCTTGGTCGTTCACATTAAAGCGGGTCAGCTCATCCTCCCGCAGGGCCTGGATGGTCTTGTCGTTGCTGTAATCGGTGAGCGCGTGGCTGGTGGCCTGCTCGGGCAGGGGGGTAGAGGAGCCGTTGTTCTCCTTCTGCTCCTGGTTCTGGTCCTCCTGGGGCTTATCCTCGTCGGCCTTGTCGCCAGGCTCCTCCTCCTTCTTCTCCCCGTCGTCGTCCTTGTTGGGGTCGTCCACGTCCGTATCGCTGCCGGGTGTTTCGGGGACTGTGGCGGTGCCAAAGAAGTAGGCCATGCCAGCGGTGGAGAGATCAGACTCGGGCACGGACACGGAGAAGTAGGTCTCATACACTGCGCTGCCGGTGCTGTCGATGGTGGGTCTCACCACCGCAGTCTGCACCACGGTGTCCTCGCCGTAGAGCTCCGCCTCGTCCTTGGTCAGCTTGCGCTGGAAATTGTCAAAGACGGTGTTGGTCACGCCGCCCGTCTGGGGCACGATGGTCTGGCTGCCGGCGCCCATCTGGGCCAGAAGCTCTTCCATGCTCAGCCCGCCGCTCTGCTGGCTGCCGTCCGCGGTCTGATCGGCGTCGGGAGACGACGAATCGCCAGCCTGGTCATTTCCAGTCTGGCTGTCTTGGTTTTCATTCTGCGTGGCAGTCTCCGGCTCCCCGTCCCCTTCAGGCTGGGTGGCGGCCAGCGCCGCTCCGTCATCGCCGGGCGCGTCCAGCGCCACCGCGTCCTCTTCCAGAGGCGGTTCCACCTTCTCGTCCAGCACCGGGTCCGGCTCCGTTGCGGCGTCGGCCGGCTCCAGCGCCGTATCCCCGCCGTCAGGGGCGACCGCCGTCTCGCCGTCCACAGGCACGGTCACCGTACCCGGGACAGTCCCCGTCTCGTCCTCGCTCTGATTCGTTTCCTCGGTAGCGGGAGCGGCAGGAGCCTGATCGTCGTTGTTCTCTTCCTTATTATTATAGGTAGTGTCCTGAGTAGAAGTGGAAATGAGGGAGAAGCCGCCGTCCTGAGTGGACGTTCCGGTCTCGCCGTTCAGCAGGGACTCCAGATCCACGCTGGTAGTGCCGTTGCCCGCAAGGGACCCGCCGGAGGCAGCCTGTTCCGCCTTCAGCCGTTCGTCAAAGTAGCTCAGGTCGTACCCGGTGGTGTTCTCCTGGGTCAACCCGCCATTCTTATACATGTCATACAGGAAATCCTGGACCTCCTGGGACTCCTCCAGGGGGTTCCTGTTGTTGGTGGTGGAGCCGTTGTTGGAGGTGGCGCCGTTCAGAAGCTCCTGCAGCTCGCTCTCCGAGGGGGTGATGGAGCTGACGCCGTTCTGGCTGCCGGCAGTGGTCTGCGTCTCCGCCACGGTCTCGGTGGGACCGACCCAGGTGATGTCCACATCGCAGCTGATGCTGGGGGCCATGTCCTCGCTGGCGTCCCGCACGCTGTAGTCCACGACCTCGATCTTGATGTAATCCTTATAATCGTATCCGTTAAACACCGTGCTCCACAGGAATTGCTCGGTGACGTTCAGCTTGCCGATGGCCTGTCCGCGGTAGCTGCGGCGGGTGGCCTCGTCCATCTGGCCGATGCTCTCCCGCAGGTCGGAGGTCAGATACTCGCACTCGTCCAGGTCCACGTCCGCCGGGAAGAAGGAGGCAAACTCCTCCAGGGAGCTGAGCGCCCCCAGGTAGCGCACGTCGGTCACGGTGGCCCGCACCCGCACAGTGGTCTGCTCCGCGGTAAAACCGATGGTAGGCTGGTCCAACACCAGCGGCGTAGAGTAGACCGGCTCCTCCGTGGTATCCGGCTCCGTAACATTATTATTGTTGTTGTCGTCCGGCGTGGTGACCGGTTCCGTCACCTGTCCCGGTTCTTCCTCCGGCGTGGTCCTGCCCACGGCCAAGGCAGCGGTGGCGGTAGAAAGGAGCATTGAGGCGGTCAGGACGCCCGCGATGATCCGCGTTCCCAACAGCTTCAGCTTACTTATGCTCACGTCCACGACCCCTCACCTCCTTTTCTTTGCTCGGCGACAGTTCATGTTTCAATTCGACGTTTCATTTTCCGTCTTTTTATGTAACTTTCTGGCAAAAAATTCAGAAAGATGCCTTGGCCCATTTTTTCACGGGAATATTATGGCACAACTCACCGAAAAATGCAAGCCCCTTTTGGGCTTTTCCTCAAATTTTCCACGTGGAAATTGTGGAAGTTCACAGCCTCACACCCCAAAATATGGGCAATATATCCTTTGACGGGGTACATTTCAAAAAAGTTCCCGCATTTTTCTAAAAAAACATGTCCCCCGGCGAACCGGGGGACATGTTGGAAAAAATTAAGCTTCCACAAATGTTGAAGCCCGTTGTGGAGGCTGTGTGGAAGCGCCCGAAAGGGATGCTTACTTCAAGACCCCGTCGGCCGCAGTGCGATCTGCCGCCACCAGGAACAGCAGCGTCTTGCCCCGCCGCTCCACCACCGCCTTCTCCAGCTTGGGCATTTCGTTGGGGCGGTAGTCCACATTGGACTCCTTCTGGTACTCCAAATGGGCCTGCAGCAGGCTCTCCGCCTCCTGCGCGGCGGTCTCGTCGGTCATTTCAAACACCGCCACCTCCTCAGCCGTCAGCCCGGTGGAGCCAAAGCCCGCCGCCGCAGTCACCTTGCTCTCGTCCAGCCCGTAGAGCTGCAGCAGGACGGCCTGCTCCACCTCCTCCAGGTCCTCGGAAAACGCCCCCGCATCCATCAGCGCCTTAGGGGTCTCCTCCGCGTCGAACTCCTTCGCCGCCGTCGTACCGCAGGCCGCCAACCCCAGGGCCATCAGCACCGCCAGCGCCGCCGCCAAGCCCCGTTTCATCTTTGTTTTCATGCATCCCACTCCCCTTTATAAATCGTGTGCCGCTTCAAATAGTCCAGCCACTGCTGATAGGGCGCACGGTTGAAGTGCACCCCATCGGCCACGCTGTCGTAGGGCGGCTCCCCGGTCTCGTCAGTCAGGTCCTCCGCCGGGTCCACCAGGAACACGTGCTTTTCCTGGGCCACCTGGACCAGAAGGTCGTTGTAGACCTGCAAATGCTCGTTCTCAATATAGCTGGCGATCCCCTTTTCCCGGCATTTTTTCTCGTTTACGGGGATGAGCAGCTGAATATAGATGGTGGCGTCGGGCTGTTGGGCGCGGATATCGTCCACCAGCTTGGCAAAGTGGTCGTAATAGCCCTGGTCGTTGTGCATCCCCAGCTCATTGACCCCCAGGCTCACATACACCTTCTTGTATTCGCCCTTCCCCAGGGCGTCCATCACCTTCATCTTCTTGCCCTTGTAGGTGATGTCCCGGCTGTCCACCTGAAAGACGCTCAGCCCCGTGTGGACGATGAACTCCCCGTTGGTGATGCCACTGTAAAGGCGGAGGCCGTCGATGCGGGAATCGCCGATGAAGGCCGCGTCGTCAAAGTAGCTGTCCTCCACCGCCTCTGTCTCGGGCACGGGACTGGCAAAGTCGTAGTCCTCCCCCGCCGCCATCCCCGCGCCATAGGTCTCCACCGGCTCCGGAGTAGGCTCGGGGGTGGGTTCCGGGGTCGGCTCCGGCGTTGGCTCTGGGGTGGGCGTGGGGGTCTCCACCGCCGCCGAAGGGCTAGGAAGCGGACTGACCGCCGTCTCCTTGGGGGCGCACCCGGGCAGCAGAAGCACCGCGCACAGCCCCGCAAGCAGCACTCGCTTCATCGTTATCTCTCCTCTAATATGATTTCCGCCACCTGGGCCAGACTGTTGGCCTGATAGGTGGGAAGCGCACTCTTTTCCTTCGTTTGTGAATACCATATGGAATCTATGCCGGCATTGATCGCTCCCTGTATATCAGAATTCAGGTCGTCCCCCACCATCACCGTGGCGGCGGGGTCGGCGTTCAGAGCGGTCAGGACGCGGTCAAAATAGCCCTTGGCGGGCTTTCCGATCCCCATTTCCTCGGAAATGAAGATGGCGTCCAGATAAGGGGCGACGGGGTTGTCCTTCAGCCGCCGCCGCTGGATGTCCGACACGCCGTTGGTAGCCAGGGCCAGGGTGCAGTGGGGCTTTAACGCCTGCAGCAGCTCCACCGCCCCGGGCAGAACGTCGCCGCAGTCCCCCAGCATACGGAGGTAGTCACGGTTCCACTCCTCCGGGTCGGCGGTGATGCCCAGGGCCTTGGCAAAGTCCCCGAACCGCCGTGTCATCAGCTCGTCCCGGCTGATCTCCCCCCGGTAATGGGCCGCCCACAGGGGGCGGTTGATGTCCAGATAGGTCTGCAAGACCTGGCCGTTGAAGGGAACGCCCCGCTGTTCCAGGCTGCGCCGCAGGGCCTGCCGCTCGGTTGCCTCAAAGTCTAGAAGGGTGTTGTCCGCGTCCAACAAAACCGTTTTATACCGCGCCATGCCGCTGTCCACGTCTCCTTTCCGCCACCGTTCTCCGCATCCGCACCGCCGAGGACACTAGCAGCACCCCCAGAGCCAAAGCGCCGGCAAACTCCACCGTGTGCATCAACGTGTTGCCAAAATTCCGTGTTTGCCCCTCAATGGCGAACTTCATGGCGTAATAAATGCCGCCTCCGGGAACCAGCGGGAAGAAGGCCACCAGCAGGTAGCCCGTCACCGGGCACTTGCGCAGGCGGGCCATGGTCTCGCTCCAGACGGAAATGGTCACCCCGGCCAGCAGGGCGGACCACATATCCCCCAGCCCCAGCGGCCCGCTGCACAGCAGGTACATCAGCCAGCCCAGCGCGCCGCCCGCGCCGCAGATGAACATACCCGAGCCGTGGATATTGAAGATGACCGAGAAGGCCAGACAGGCCGCAAAGGCCCACAGACAGGGCAGAAGGAACTGCTGTGCTACGCTTATCCAGTCCATTTCCCCGCCTCCTTAAAACAGCCGGGCCACGCCCAGCGCGAGCCCAGTACCCAGGGCGATGGCGATGCCCACCAGCACCGCCTCAGCCAGCTTGGAAAGCCCGGAGACCATGTCCCCCACCATCACGTCGCGCACCGCGTTGGTCAGCGACACGCCGGGCACCAGGATCATCAGCGCCCCGATGGTCATGAGGTCCACGCTGTCCCCCAGCCCCACCGCCGCAAAGCCCAGGGCCAGCAGAGCGGACACGCCGCCCCCGGCGATGGTGCGGATAAGCAGGTTGGCCTTCAGCGCATCCATCCACCACAAGGTCAGTCCGATGGCCGCGCCGCACACCCCGGCGCACAGCGCGTCGCGCCAGCTGCCGCCGAAAAACAGGGTAAACATGGCCGCCGCCACATAGTGGGCCAGCAGGATCACCGGCCAGGTGTACTGCTTTTCCTCCGACAGCTTTTCCTCCAGCTCCCGGCGGGCCTGAGAAACGGGCAGAGGCACGGCGCAGAGCTTGCGGCACAGGTCGTTCATGGCCTCCAGCTTCCAGATATCCGTCCCGTGGTTGGGGACGCGGCGCATACTGGTCACCTCACGCCCGTCGGTGTGGGCGGAGGCGATGAGGCAGTTGGGAATGGCAAACACCTCCCCCGTCTCGATGCCGTAGGCCCGCAGGATACGGCCCACCGACTCCTCCACGCGGTAGATCTCCCCCCCCGCCAGCTGGAGCTGGTAGCCCACCTCCACCGCCAGGTCCAAAATTTCCTCAACGTTCACCATTTTACCCCCCTCCGCCTCAGGAGGCAAGTTACGATTTGCGCACAAACGGTTACAAATTTTCCAACCCATTGTTACGCGTAGTACGCCGCGCCGCCCTCAAAGAGGGGCTGGAGCTTGTCCCCCACGATGTTCACGCCGATGTAGCGGCCCTTGCGCTCGGTGTGGCCCATCTTGCCCAGCACCCGCCCGTCGGGGGAAATGAGGCCCTCCACCGCGCCCACGGAGCCGTTGGGGTTGGCGGAAATGTCCATGCTCACCTTCCCGTCCGCGCCCACATACTGGGTGGCGATCTGGCCTTGGGCGGCCAGGGTTTTCAGCACCTCCGGGGTACACACGAACCGCCCCTCTCCGTGGGAGACGGGGATGGCGTGGATGTCCCCCACGCTGCAAAGGCTCAGCCAGGGCGAACGGGTGGAGGCCACCCGGGTGTAGACGTACTTGCTCTGGTGCCGCCCAATGGCGTTGAAGGTCAACGTGGGGCAGCCCGCGTCGGTGGGCCTGATCTCGCCGTACTGGATCAACCCCAGCTTGATAAGGGCCTGGAAGCCGTTGCAGATGCCCACCATCAACCCGTCCCGGTTTTTCAAAAGGTCATGCACCGCGTCAGTGACGGCGGCGTTTCGGAACAGGGAGCAGATGAATTTGGCCGAGCCGTCCGGCTCGTCGCCGCCGGAGAAGCCGCCGGGAAGGGCGATGATCTGGGCCTTGCCAATGGCGTCGGCCAGGGCGTTCACCGACTCCGCCAGCGCGGACGCCGAGCCGTTGCGGATGACCAGAATTTCCGGGTCGATGCCCGCCTTGATACAGGCGGCGGCGGTGTCCAGCTCGCAGTTGGTTCCGGGGAACACGGGAATCACCGCCTTGGGCCGGGCGATCTTGTGCTTTGCCACAATGGGGGCCTTTTCGGTGCAGGCGTAGGTCTCCGCCATCCCGTCCACCGGGGCGTCGGTGGGGTAAACGTCCTCCAAAACTCCCTCGTTCAGGGTCAACAGCTCGTCGATGGGGGCGGAATCGCCGCCCAGCCCGATCACCGATTCTTCCGTGGTGACGCCCCAGCGGGTCGCGAAGGGGCTGTCCACATCCTCCGTCAGTTCCGCTATGATCGCGCCGGGCCATGATGTGTCACTCTCCCAAAAGCCGTTTGCTTCCTCCGCCTTGGCAGAGAATCCCACACGGTTTCCGAAAGACATCTTCATGATGCCCTCCGCAACGCTGTTCTCCACGGCCCAAGCCGCCTTCACCTTCCCGGCCCGGCACAGGGCGTGGAATGTCTCCCACGCGGCCTTCTGGCTCTCCCCGGAATCATCGCCCGGCGCAAACACATACACCGGATGTCCCGGCTCCTTGAACTCGGGAGAGATGACCTCCCCGGCCTTGATGGGCGCGATGGCAAAGGAAATGAGGGTGGGCGGCACGTCCAGGTCCAGGAACGACCCGCTCATAGAGTCCTTCCCGCCGATGGCGGCGGCGCCATAGTCCAGCTGGGCCTGCATCGCCCCCAGCAGCGCCGCTGCCGGCTTGCCCCAGCGGCTGGGCTCGTCCCGGAGCTTCTCAAAGAACTCCTGCAGGGTAAGGTAGGCTTTCTTGTAGTCCGCCCCCGCCGCCACCAGCTTGGCAATGGAGGTGGTCACCGCGTCATACGCCCCCCAGTAGGGGTCCCGGCTCAGCTCCTCCGGGTCGCAGCCCCAGGCCATCACGCTGGCCTGGTCGGTCTCCTGCCCCGGCTCCACGGGCAGCAGCGCCGCCATGGCCTGGGCAGGGGTGGTCTGGTACTTGCCGCCGAAGGGCATGAGCACGCTCCCCGCGCCGATGGAGCCGTCAAACCGCTCCACCAGCCCCCGCTGAGACGCGCATTTCAGGCTGGACGCCATCTCCCGCAGGTCTACCTTCCCCTCGGAAAGTTCCGCCCCCGGTGCTTCCGGCACGTAGACCTTGGCGGTCTTCACCGCGCCGTTGGTGTTCAGAAATTCACGGCTCAGGTCAGCGATGACCTCCCCCCGCCATTTCATCACCATTCGGGGACTTTCCGTCACCACCGCCACCTGGTAGGCCTCCAAATTCTCCCGCTCGGCGGCGGCGACGAAGGCCGCCGCGTCCTCGGGAGCCACCACCACCGCCATGCGCTCCTGGCTCTCGGAGATGGCAAGCTCGGTGCCGTCCAGGCCGTCATATTTCTTCCGCACCGCGTCCAGATCGATGGCGAGGCCGTCGGCCAGCTCGCCGATGGCCACGCTCACGCCACCCGCCCCAAAGTCGTTGCACCGCTTGATGAGCCGGGTGACGTTTCCGTCCCGGAACAATCTTTGAATTTTCCGCTCCTCCGGGGCGTTGCCCTTCTGCACCTCGGAAGCCATGGTGTCCAGGGACTTTAAGTCGTGGCTCTTGGACGAGCCGGTGGCGCCGCCGATGCCGTCCCGCCCGGTGCGCCCGCCCAGCAGGATCACCACGTCGCCGGGGGCGGGCTGCTCCCGGCGGACATGGCTGGCCGGGGCCGCGCCCACCACCGCGCCGCACTCCAAATGCTTGGCCACATAGCCGGGGTGGTAAAGCTCGCTCACCTGTCCGGTGGCAAGGCCGATCTGGTTGCCGTAGGAGGAATATCCCGCCGCCGCCGTCTGGCACAGCTTACGCTGGGGCAGCTTGCCCTCCAGCGTCTCGCTGAGGGGCGTTCTGGGGTCGCCGCAGCCGGTGACCCGCATGGCCTGGTGGACGTACACCCGCCCGGAGAGGGGGTCGCGGATGCACCCGCCGATGCAGGTGGCCGCGCCGCCGAAGGGTTCGATCTCGGTGGGGTGGTTATGGGTCTCGTTCTTGAACATCAGCAGCCAATCCTGCTCCTTGCCGTCCACCACGGCGGGGACGTGGATGGAGCAGGCGTTGATCTCCTCGCTCTCGTCCAGCTCGGGGAGCAGACCCCGCTTTTTCAGCACCTTGGCCCCGATGGTGGCCATGTCCATGAGGGTCACGGGCCGCTGGGCGGCCTTCTCCTTGCCATAGACCTCTTCCCGGGCCGCCAAATAGGCCTCGTAAGCCGACTTCACAGCCTCATCCTGAATGTCCAGCTCGGTCAAATGGGTGGAGAAGGTGGTGTGGCGGCAGTGGTCGGACCAATAGGTGTCCACCACCCGCACCTCGGTCACCGTGGGGTCCCGGTGCTCCTCGTCCCGGAAGTAGCCCTGCAAAAACTTCAGGTCCTCCAGGTCCATGGCCAGGCCCATCTCGCCGCGCAGGGTCTCCAGCGCGGCGGCGTCCATAGCGGTGAAGCCCTCCACCGCCGCCACCGCCTTGGCCTCGGGGTACTGCTGGGCCAGGGTGGCGGGCTTGTCCAGCGACGCCTCCCGGCTCTCCACGGGATTGATGAGGTATTTCTTCACTTTTTCCAGCTCTTCGGTGGAAACCGCTCCCAAAAGAACGTAGATCGTGGCGGAGCGCACCTGGGGCCGCTCGCCCCCCGCCAGCATTTGGAGACACTGGCCTGCGGAGTCCGACCGCTGGTCGAACTGCCCGGGCAGCGCCTCCACTCCAAAGACGGCGCACGGTTCCTGGGGGGCGGGGAAGGTCTCGTCATACACCTCGTCCACCTGCGGCTCGGCAAAGACGATGGCTCTGGCCCGCTGGTAGGTGGCGGCGTCGATGCCCTCCACGTCGTACCGGCGCAGGGTGCGCACTCCCGTCAGGCCCCTGAGACCCAGCAGCTCCCGCAGCTCCCGCTCCAGTCCCTTGCCCGCCACGTCGTAGGCCGGGCGTTTTTCCGCAAAGCAACGAAATACCATCTCTTTTTCTCCTTTTCTCCCGATTTACTGGTCAAATATCCAGTTTTCCAGCTGATAAAACAGATCGTTCTGGGTGGGCCGCAGCCCGCTCACCTGCCCCCACTGGGTCAGCACGGCGCCGGTCTTGAAGCACAGAGTCACAAAGGGCGGCTGCTGGGCGTACAGCTGATAAAACGCCGCCCACTCCCCGGTGGTTCGGGCCTCCGCCAGCGCCCCGGCCAGCTCCTTGTCCGGCGCGCCGCCGTAGCAAAGGCCGCTCCCGGCGGCGAAAAACCCGGTGAGGTCCAGATCGCCGGTGAGCCGGGTCTCCCCCAGGTACAGGTCGAACTCCCCGGCGGTCAACGCCTTCTTGTACTCCTCCCAGGGCAGGGCGGTGACGGTGACTTCAAATCCCGCCGCCTCCAAGTCGGCGGCGATGGCCGCCCCCAGCTTTTCCTTGAAGAGGTTGTCAGAGTTCACCAGCAGCGTCAAGGCTAACGTCCGTTTGCCTGACCGCCGCACACCGTCCTCGTCCACCTCGTAACCCATGACGTCCAAGGCCTCCGCAGCGGCTAACGGGTCGTAGCTCAGCGCCCTTGCCACCGTCTGGTCATACCGCTTAGCGGTGGGCGGCGCGGGCAGGGCAGCGATGGAGGCGTGACCCTTCAGCACCTCCTTGACCAGTTCGCCCCGGTCCACCGCCCGGCTGAGGGCGGCGCGGACCTCCGGGTTCTGGCACACTCCCGAGGCGCGGTGGAACCCCAGGTAGAGCATGGTGGTGGTGGGATACTCCCAGGTCTGATAGGACCCGGAAAAGCCCAGCGCGTCCGGCCCGGTGGGATCGGAGGCCACCAGCCCCAGCCCACCGCTGTCAAAGGCGGCGATCAGCTCGTCGGCCGCGCTAATGCTTGTTAGCTTAATTTCCCTTGGGATTTCAAGGCTTCCCCGCCAGCTTCCCTCCCTGGCTAACAGCCGTTCGCCGTCCAGCACATACCGCCCGGTGCCGTAGACCTCCTCCTGCTCCACCAGGGCCACGGGGATGTCCAACAGGGCGAGAAAGTCCCGGTTCGGCGCGTTCAGCTGAAAAACCACCGTGTTTTCCCCTTCGGCGGTGATGGTCTTCACCTGTTCCAGCCGGGCGGCGTATAGGCTCTTGTCCCCTTTCGCGGCGGTGAGGGCGGCGCATACCGTCCGGGCGTCCAGGGCCGCGCCGTTGGAGAAGGTAACGCCGCTTTTCAGGGTCACCCGCCAGGTGAGGCCGTCCTCCTCTGCCGCAGCCCCCTGGGCCAGCACGGGGTAAGGCTCAAAGCTGTTGTCCAGACCGTAAAGGCTGTCGTAGAGCAGGGACGCCAGGATCATGTTGGTGGAGCGGCTGCCCACATAGGGGTTCCACGTCCCCTCCGGTTCCACCGGCAGAGAAAACGCCTGCCGCACAACGGGGGTGGGGGTGGGGGACGGAACCTCCTGGGTGGGGGACGGGGACGGATCGGGCGCGGGGTCGGGCGTGGTGCGGCAGGCGGTCAGCTGTACCGCCAGCGCCGCGCTCAGCGCCAGCGCCAGCCGGCGTTTTGTCTCCCTGTGCATCTCCGTCCCCCCTTTCCTCTTGCTCTCGTTACGGTTCCAGCATGATCACCGCCGCCTGGCTCCCCCGCTCCCCCTTGGTGTAGCGGTGGGACCAGAAGCGGTCGTGGGCGCAGCAGGTGCATTCTTGGCTCACGTCGATATGCTCCCGCAAAAGCCCGGAACGCGTCAAAATGGCGGCGTTGATGGCCTTTAAGTCCACGTTCCACTTCTCCCCTGTCCGGGTCATGAACGGCTCCGCCAGTCCGCCCAGAGCGGCGGTCATGGCGGCGGGCACGTCACCGTCGGTCTCAAAGCAGCACGGCCCGATGCCCGGGCCGATGGCCGCGCGAAGGTCCGCCGGATCGCTGCCATATTCCCGTTTCAGCGTCTCCACCGCCGCCGCGGCGATGGCGGCGGCAGTGCCCCGCCAGCCCGCGTGGGCGGCGGCCACGGCCCGCTTCACCGGGTCAAAGAGCAGCACGGGGATGCAGTCGGCGGAAAAGATACACAAGGTCACGCCGGGAGCGTTGGTGGCCAGAGCGTCCGCCTCAAAAGGGGTGGGAGCCAACAGGTCGGGCTTCACGTCCGCCCGGGTGACCACCTTCACCTCGCTGCCGTGGACCTGGTTGGTCATCACGATGGCGGCGGCGTCCGTTCCGGTGGCGGCACAGAAGCGGCGGTAGTTCTCCCGGACGTTTTCCGGGTCATCCCCCCGGCGGTGGCCCAGGTTCAGGCTCTCAAAAATGCCCGTGGACACCCCGCCGATGCGGGTGGAAAACCCGTGGGGGGCAGCCAGGAGCGGAGACGCCTCATATTCCAGTTGATCAACACACCGGGTCACCACGTCGCCGTCCCCTCCCTGCTTGTATTCGTTGTGGGCCGATGGGGACATCGGCCCCTACGACTCGAACCGTCCTTCCATGTAGGGGCCGGTGTCCTCACCGGCCCGCTGCCCTTTGCCATATGTGCTGGGCGAGCACAGCTCGCCCCTACACATTCATGTTTTGCCCGTTACACCTCATCCGGGTGATACTCCTTGCAGGTGCACTTTTTCCACTTCAGCCCCGAGCCGCAGGGGCAGGGGTCGTTGCGGCCGATCTTGGTCTCGGCGGTGCGCTTGGGCTGCTTTTTCACCGTGCCGTCGGAGGCTCCCGATTCCCCGGTGACCTTCGCTACCCGCTCCCGCTTGACCTCCTCGTTCTGGCGAAGCTGCACCAGGAACAACCGGCGCACCGTCTCCTCCTGGATGGCGGCGATCATGCTCTCAAACATCTCGTAGCCTTCCCGCTTGTACTCCACCACCGGGTCCGCCTGGCCAAAGGCCCGCAGGCCGATGCCCTGGCGCAGCTCGGTCATGGCGTCGATCTCGTCCATCCAGTATTCGTCCACCACACGGAGCATGACCACCCGCTCGATCTCCCGCATCAGCGGCTCACCGAAGCCCGCCTCCCGGAAGGCGTAACGGGCATGGGCGGCCTCCAACAGCTTCTCGGTGAGGCTGTCGGCGGTGAGGCTGTCCAGCTCGTCCTCCCCCGGGCCGGGCTTGGCGGGGTCGAGGAACACGCCCTTGAAGGGGGCGATGGCGGCGGCGTAATCCTCCAACCCGATCCCCTGCTGGTCCACAAAGTGGCTGTGCACTTGGCGGGAAATGACGTTCTCCAGCATATTCTGGATCACGTCCTTCAGGTCCTTGCCGTCCAGCACCTCCCTGCGCTGCTTGTAGATGACCTCACGCTGGGTGTTCATCACGTCGTCGTACTCCAGCACCGTCTTCCGGGCCTGGAAGTTCTTGCTCTCCACCCGTTTCTGGGCAGATTCGATGGCGTTGGTGAGCATTTTCTGTTCGATGGGGGTGTCGTCGTCGATGCCCAGCCCCTCCATCATGCTCTGGATGCGCTCCGAGCCAAACAGGCGGAGGATGTCGTCCTCCAGGGAGAGGAAGAACCGGGTCTCGCCGGGGTCGCCCTGACGGCCGGCGCGGCCGCGCAGCTGGTTGTCGATGCGGCGGGACTCGTGGCGCTCGGTGCCCAAAATGAACAGCCCGCCCACGGCCTTCACCTGCTCGGCCTCCCGGGCGATCTCTTCTTTATACTTGCTCTCCGCCTCGGCAAAGGCCTTGCGGGCGTTCAGAATGTCCTGGTCGTCGGTCTCTGCAAAGCCGGTGGCCTCGGCGATCAGCTCATCGCTCAGCCCCTGCTTGCGAAGCTCCGCCTTGGCCAGAAACTCCGCGTTGCCCCCCAGCATGATGTCGGTGCCGCGGCCCGCCATGTTGGTGGCCACGGTGACCGCCCCCAGCTTGCCCGCCTGGGCCACGATCTCCGCTTCCTTCTCGTGGTTCTTGGCGTTCAACACATTGTGAGGGATGCCCTTCTTCTTCAGCAGGGCGGACACCAGCTCGGACTTTTCGATGGACACCGTGCCCACCAGCACCGGCTGGCCTTTGGCGTGACATTCCGCCACCTGCTCCACGATGGCCCGGAACTTGCCCGCCTCGTTTTTGTAGACCACGTCGTGGTTGTCGATGCGGGCCAGGGGACGGTTGGTGGGAACCTCCACGATGTCCAGCTCGTAGATCTGCCCGAATTCCTCCGCCTCGGTGAGGGCGGTACCCGTCATGCCTGAGAGCTTGTCGTAAAGGCGGAAGTAGTTTTGGAAGGTGATGGTGGCCAGGGTCTTGGACTCCCGGGCCACGTTGACGTGCTCCTTGGCCTCGATGGCCTGGTGAAGGCCCTCGGAATACCGCCGGCCGAACATCAAGCGCCCGGTGAACTCGTCCACGATGATGACCTCGCCGTCCTTCACCACGTAGTCGATGTCCCGCTTCATCAGCCCGTGGGCACGGATGGCCTGGTTGATGTGGTGGGAGAGGGTGGTGTTCTCCGGGTCGGCCAGGTTTTCCAGCTGAAACTGCTGCTCAGCCTTGGCGATGCCCCGGGCGGTGAGGGTGACGGTGCGGGCCTTCTCGTCGGTGATGTAGTCCGCGTCCTCGTTGGGATCCTCCTCCTGCTTTTCGTCCACGCTGGCCACCTTTTTGCCCTTCAAGCGGGCCACAAAGGAGTCCACCACCGTATAGAGCTGGGTGGACTTGTCCCCCTGGCCGGAAATGATCAGGGGGGTGCGGGCCTCGTCGATGAGAATGGAGTCCACCTCGTCCACGATGGCGAAGGCATGGCCCCGCTGGACCAGCTCCTGCTTGTAGATGGCCATGTTGTCCCGGAGGTAGTCGAAGCCGAACTCGTTGTTGGTGCCGTAGGTGATGTCCGCGTCGTAGGACGCCTTGCGGTCCCTCGGCTCCACCGCGTGGATGACCAGGCCCACGGTCAGGCCCAGGAAGCGGTAGACCTTGCCCATCCACTCGCTGTCGCGCTTGGCCAGGTAGTCGTTCACCGTGACGATGTGGACCCCCTCGCCGGTGAGGGCGTTCAGGTAGGCGGGCAGCGTCGCTACCAGGGTCTTGCCCTCGCCGGTCTTCATCTCGGCGATGCGCCCCTGGTGGAGAATGATGCCGCCGATGAGCTGGACCCGGTAGGGCCGCATCCCCAGCACCCGCCACGCCGCCTCCCGCACGGTGGCGAAGGCCTCGGGCAGGATGTCGTCGGTGGTCTCGCCGTTTGCCAGCCGCGCCTTCAGCTTGGGCGTCATCCCCTTCAGGTCCTCGTCGGAGAGGGCCTTGTACTGTTCCTCCAGCGCCTCGATCCGGTCGGCCAGCTTTTCCACCTTTTTGACCTCCCGCTGGGAGCGGGTCCCGAACAGCGCGTTAAAAATTCCCATGGTGTCACCTGTCTTTCCAAAGTATTTCAGGGCGTATGCCCATTCGTGTCCATATTAACGTCCTATTGTACCACAGATCGTCCCACTAAAAAAGTCTAAATTGTAAAATTCCCACATCTATGTTAGAATCAACAAAAAAGGAGGGGACGCAGGTGGTCAAAGAGGGGGAACGTTACACCGTTACGGTGGAAAACTGGGCTTCGGACGGGGCCGGCGTGGCCCGGATCGACGGTCTGGCGGTGTTCGTCAAGGGCGGTATCGCGGGCGAACGGTGCGTCATTGAGGTCGAGCATGTAGGCCACCGGGCCGCCTGGGCGCATATTACGGAGCTTTTGGCCCCCGCCCCCGGCCGCGTCGCTCCCGACTGCCCCCACTTTGCGCTTTGCGGCGGCTGCCAGCTGCGGCACATGGACTACCCCACCGAGCTGTCCTTCAAGCGGCAGAAGGTCTCCGACGCGCTGAAGCGCATCGGCGGGCTGGATGTGGACGTGCCCCCTGTCCTGGGGGCGGCGGAGACGGAGCACTACCGCAACAAGGCCCAGTTCCCTGTGGCTCCGGGGCCTCAGGTGGGCTTTTACCGGGAGCGGAGCCACCAGGTGGTGGACGTGGACGGCTGCGCCCTCCAGTCCCCCGCCGCCAACGCCCTGGCCGCCGCCCTGCGGGGGTGGATGAGGGAGTACAGCGTCCCCGCCTACGATGAGCGCGCCCGCAAGGGCCTTGTGCGCCACCTGTTCGTGCGGAGCAGCGCCGCCGGGGAGAGCCTGGCGGCGGTGGTGGTCAATGGCCAGAGCCTGCCCCATGAGGGCGAGCTTGTGGAGGCCCTCCGGGCCGCCGCGCCGTCTCTGGCGGGGGTGGTCCTCAACGAAAACCGCCGGGACACCAATGTGATCTTTGGCGGCGGCTGGCGCACCCTCTGGGGGGCGGACGCCCTGCAAGACACCCTGCGGGGGGTGACCTTCCGGCTCAGCGTCCCCGCCTTTTACCAGGTCAACCACGCCCAGACGGAGGTCCTGTACGCCCTGGCGGAGGAATTTGCCGCCCTGACCGGGGAGGAACGGCTGCTGGACCTCTACTGCGGCACGGGCACCATCGGCCTGACCATGGCAAGGAAGTGCAAGACCCTGCTGGGGGCGGAGATCGTCCCCCAGGCAGTGGAGGACGCGGCCGCCAACGCGGCGGCCAACGGCGTGAAAAACGCCCGTTTCGTCTGCGCCGACGCGGCGGCGGTGGCGGCGAAACTGGCCCAGACGGGCGAAACCATCGACGTGGCAATCGTAGACCCGCCCCGGAAGGGCCTGGCCCCGGAGGTGGTGGAAAGCCTGCTGACCATCGCCCCCCAGCGCATCGTCTACGTCTCCTGCGACCCCGCCACCCTGGCCCGGGATCTGAAGCTGCTGTCGGCGGCCTACACCGTCGAAAAAGTCCAGCCCGTAGACCTCTTCCCCCGCACCTTCCACGTGGAGACGGTGGTCAAATTGGAGCGGAAGTAAAAAATTTTCAAAAACCTCTTGACCTTGGAGCGGCTCCAGGGTGTACGCTGGGGCCATCTTGCTGAAAGGAGCGTTCCCCATGAACATCAAAGACGCGCAGTCCCTCTCCGGCGTTTCCGCCGAAAACATCCGCTTTTACGAAAAGCAAGGGCTGCTCTCCCCCGCCCGCAACAGGCAAAATGCTTACCGGGAGTATTCCTCCGCCGACATCGCCGTTCTCAAGCGCATCCGCGCCCTGCGGATGCTGGATATGCCCCTGCCCCAGGTCAAGGCGGTGCTGGAGGGCAAGGAGCCGCTGGGCGACGCCGCCGCGCGGCAAAAGGAGCGGCTGGAGGCCCGCTCCAGGGAGCTGGACGCGGCCATTTCCATGTGCCGTGAGGTGTCCGGGGCGGCGTCCCTGGAGGCGCTGGACGTCGACGCTCTGTTGGCCCGCATGGACGACCCCGCCCGCTCGGATAGCTTCTTCCAGCGCTGGCGGGACGACTACCGCCGGGTGGCGCTGGCGGAGCACGAGAAGCGGTTCACCTTTCTTCCGGACGAGGCGGTGACCACCCCCCGGGAGTTTACCGCCGCCCTGCTGGCCTACGCCGCCGGAGAAGGGAAGGATATCGTCATCACCAAAGAGAGTATGTACCCGGAGTTTACCTTGGACGGCATTGAATACACCGCCACGCGCAATTACACCGCTGTAAAGGGCTGCCCGGTGGCCTCCATCGCCTGCGAGGTCGCCCACCCCGAGGACTTTTTGCCCGCCGATATCCCCCTTTGGCGGCGGCGGCTCCTGCGGCTGTTCCACTTTCTTTGGCTTCCCACGGCGCTGCTGCTGCTTATCCTCCTGCCCCGGCTGGAGCTGTTTCAGGAGCTTACCCTATGGGAGACCTGGCTCGTTTTGGCAGGCCTGATCGTCCCCCTCGGCGTGCTTTCCTTCCGCAGCTGGCTGCTGTTTTATAATGAAAAGCACAAATAAAGGGTTGACAACCACATTTTTCGCTGATATAATGCTTAGGCCGCATGGAATGGGGTCATAAGAAAGCGCCCTGGGTGCTTCTCCTATAACAGCGAGCCCGTAATGAAGGAGTGAAAACAGTATGCACGCGATCATTGTCACCGGCGGTAAGCAGTATAAGGTCGCCGAGGGAGACGTTCTCTACATCGAGAAGCTTCCCGTGGAGGCCGGCGAGACCGTCAAGTTCGACGAAGTTCTGGCCGTCATTGACGGCGACAAGGCCACCTTTGGCACCCCCGTCGTGGAGGGCGCCAGCGTGGAGGCCAAGGTCGCCAAGAACGGCAAGGGCAAGAAGGTCATCGTCTTCAAGTACAAGCCCAAGAAGAACTACAAGCGCAAGCAGGGCCACCGTCAGCCCTACACCAAGATCGAGATCACCAAGGTGAAGGCGTAACAAATGACCACCGTCACCTTTACCACCCGGGACGAGCGCATTGAGCGCGTGGAGCTGCAAGGCCACGCGGAGCTTGTCCCTCCCGGAGAGCCGGACATCCTCTGCGCCGCCCTCACCAGCGCCATCCGCCTGGTGGAGACCACCGTCAACGACGTGCTGGCCGTGGGCGCGGCGGTGAAGACCCGCGAGGCGGACGCTTACGTCTCCCTTAAGCTCCCCGGCGACATGGGGCAGGAAAACGAAGCCCTGTGTCAAGCCCTCCTGGCCGGTCTGATGGTGCACTGCGCCACCCTGGCGGAGGAATATCCCGACAATCTATCTGTTATAGATACGGAGGTGTAATACCATGCTGAACATTGGTTTGCAGTTTTTCGCCCACAAGAAGGGCGTTGGCTCCACCCGTAACGGCCGCGACAGCGAGTCCAAGCGTCTGGGCGTGAAGCGGGCCGACGGGCAGTTCGTTCTGGCGGGCAACATCCTGGTCCGTCAGCGCGGCACCCACATTCACCCCGGCGTCAACGTGGGCAAGGGCAGCGACGACACCCTCTTTGCCCTCAAGTCCGGCCGGGTGCGGTTCATCCGTCTCGGCAAGGACCGCAAGCAGGCGATCATTGAGGAAGTCGCCGAGTAAACTTGCTTGAAAAGGCTGCCGCAACAGCGGCGGCCTTTTTTATTGCAATTCTCGGTAACAATTTGGTATAATAACCCCATAACTTTGCAAAGGATGTGAGCCTATGCCCGCGGCGTGGCTGGACAAGGCGAAAATTTTGGTGAAGGCCGGAGACGGCGGCAACGGCGCGGTGGCCTTTCACCGGGAGAAATACGTGGCCGCCGGCGGCCCTGACGGCGGCGACGGCGGCCGGGGCGGCGACATCATCGTGGTGGTGGATGACCATATGACCACGCTGATGGACTTCCGCTATAAGCGCAAATACGTGGCGGGCAACGGCATGGACGGTACGGGGAAACGCTGTTCGGGCAAGGACGGCGCGACTCTTACCATTAAGGTCCCCCGGGGCACCGTCATTCGGGACGCCGAGAGCGGCGAGGTCATCCGGGACATGGCCCAGGACGAGCCCTTCGTCCTCTGCCGGGGCGGCAACGGCGGCTGGGGCAACCACCACTTTGCCACCCCCACCCGCCAAGCCCCCCGTTTCGCCAAGGCGGGCCTGCCGGGGCAGTCCATGGAGGTCATTTTGGAGCTGAAGCTCCTGGCGGACGTGGGGCTGGTGGGCTTCCCCAACGTGGGCAAGTCCACCCTCCTGAGCGTGGTCACCCGCGCCCAGCCCAAGATCGCCAACTACCACTTCACCACCCTCTCCCCCAACCTGGGCGTGGTGGCCCGCGGGGAGGGCAGCTCCTTTGTGTTGGCCGACATCCCCGGCATTATCGAGGGTGCGGCCCAGGGGGCCGGCCTGGGCCACGACTTTTTACGCCACATCGACCGCTGCCGGGTACTGATCCACGTGGTGGACGTGTCCGGCTCCGAGGGCCGCGACCCGGTGGAGGATTTCAAGGCCATCACCGCCGAGCTGGCCCAGTGGTCCCCCGATCTCCCCTCCCGGCCCACGGTGGTGGCGGGCAACAAGGCGGACATCGCCCTGGACCGGGCCGGGCTGGAGGCGTTGAAGGCCCACGTGGAGGCCATGGGTCTCCCCTTCTTTGAGATCTCCGCCGCCGCCCACCAGGGGGTGGAGCCGCTGATGGACCGGGTGTGGGAGACCCTGTCCCAGCTCCCGCCCCCCAAGCCCTTTGAGGCCACCTACGTGCCCAAGCCCCCCACGGTGGACACCACCGAACCGCTGAACATCACCCGCACCGACGACGGCACCTGGATCGTGGAGGGGCCGTGGCTCCAGCGGCTCATGGCCAACGTCAACTTTGGGGACTTTGAGTCCCGCAGCTGGTTTGACCGGATGCTCCGTCAATCCGGTCTCTTTGACCGACTGGAGGAAATGGGCATCCAGGACGGGGACACCGTCTCCCTCTACAACCTGGAGTTTGACTACCAGCGATGAGGGCGGCAAACGGCTATTCCCCATTCGCCGACAAGGGGAAGGTGTTGATAACAGGGGCCTCCGCCGGGTTGGGCAAGGCCCTGGCGGCGGAGTTCCAGTCCCGTGGCTATCAGGTATTAGCCGCCGGGCGCAGCCGGGAGGCGCTGGAAAAGCTATCGGCGGTTAGCTATTATCCGCTGGACCTCTCCGCTCCCGGCGCAGGGACGGAGCTGGCGCGGCAGGTGCAGGCCGACGGCCATCGGGTAGACATTTTGGTGTGCAACGCCGGGCTGGGCCTGTCGGGGGCGTTTGAGGCGCAGTCCCCCGCCGCGCTGGACGCCCTCATTCAGGTGAACGTCGCCGCTCTCACCGCCCTCAACCGGGCGTTTCTCCCCGAAATGCGGTCGCGAGGGGCAGGGCGCGTGCTCAACGTGGCCTCCACCGGGGCGTGGCAGCCGGGACCGTACATGGCGGCCTATTATGCCTCCAAGGCCTACGTTCTCTCCCTCACCCGCGCCCTGCGGGAGGAATATAAGGGGACTGGGGTCACGGTATCCGCCCTGTGTCCCGGCTCCATCGCCACCGAGTTTTCCCGCCGCTCCGGGCGGGCCGACCCCGGCCGGGCCATGACCCCCGAACAGGTGGCCAAAACCACCGCAGACGGGCTTTTAAAGGGCAAAGGGGTCATTACCCCCGGGCTGGAGAACAAAGCCCTCCATGCCGCTTCTAAGGTCCTTCCTGCGCCCTTGATGGCCAAGTTCGTAGCCGGATACCAAAAGAGACTCTTGTAACATAAGGAAGCGAATCCCCATGTCCATGAACAAAGACCTGACCGTGGGCAAAACCTCTGCCGTTCTGTGGAAATTCTGCCTCCCGCTCTTTGGGAGCATCATTTTCCAGCAGCTCTACAACATCGCCGACAGCTTTGTGGCGGGAAAATTCATCGGCGAGGACGCCCTGGCTGCCGTGGGCAACAGCTACGAGGTCACCCTCATTTTTCTGGCCTTTGCCTTCGGGTGCAACATCGGCTGCTCGGTGGTGGTGTCCCGGCTGTTCGGCGCCCACCGATACAGCGAGCTGAAAACCACCGTCTACACCACCCTCATCGCCGGCGGCGCGCTCTGCGCCCTGCTGATGGCGGGGGGTGCGCTGGGGGCCACGGCCCTGCTCCGGCTCATCCGCACTCCGGACAACGTGCTTGCCGCCTCCCAGCTGTACTTAGACATTTACATCCTGGGCCTGCCCTTCGTGTTTTACTACAACATCGCCACCGGCATTTTCTCCGCCCTGGGCGACTCCAAGACTCCGTTTATTTTCCTGGCCTGCTCGTCGGTGAGCAATATCGGCATGGACATCCTCTTTGTGGCGGCGTTCCGCATGGGGGTGGCGGGGGTGGCCTGGGCCACCTTCCTGTGCCAGGGGGTGAGCTGCGTGCTGGCGATGGTGGTGGTGTTTCTCCGCTTTCGCAAGATCGAGACGGAGACCAAGCCCAAGCTCTTCTCCTGGCACTTCCTGGGAGAGCTGTCCAAGGTGGCGGTGCCCAGCATCCTCCAGCAGAGCTTTATCTCGGTGGGCAATATTATCATCCAGGGCATCATCAACGGCTTTGGCTCGGCGGTGATGGCGGGCTACTCCGCCGCCATCAAGCTCAACAGCCTGGTCATCACCTCCCTCAACACCCTGGGCAACGGCATTTCCAACTTCACCGCCCAGAATCTGGGGGCGGGCAAGCCGGAGCGGGCCAAGGAGTGCTTCGGCGCGGGCCTTCGGATGGTGTGGACCATCTGCGTGCCCATGTCCCTGCTGTATGTGTTCGGCGGGCGGTGGCTGGTGTTTCTCTTTATGGAAAGCCCCACCGGGCCGGCCATGGACACGGGGACGCTGATCCTGCGCATCCTGGCCCCCTTCTACTGCGTGATCGCCGCCAAGCTGGTGGCGGACGGCATCCTTCGGGGCGCGGGGGACATGATCCGCTTTATGGTCGCCACCTTCACCGACCTCTTTTTGCGGGTGGTCCTGGCCTGGGTGCTGTCCGTCCCTCTGGGACCGCTGGGCATCTGGCTGGCCTGGCCCATCGGCTGGGGGGTGTCCACCGTCCTGTCAGTAGTGTTCTACAAAATGGGAAGATGGCGGCAAAAGGCGCTCCCGCAAACATAGGCGCACAAATTTCACCCCTCAAAAAGCGAAGGGCAAGGCGACCGGCTGCGGTTCGCCTTGCCCTTTTTCTTGTGCGGTCCTCCGTGGGAGCCTTCGGACGACTTCACAGGGGTCCTCTTGCACAAATTTGAGCGTCTCCGTAGATGGACATGCCCGATGCGTGATGATGTAGCTTGTCAGTGTGGCATAGACCCATTCGTCCGGAGACAATTCCGTCGCGACTTGATGGTAGGTTTTCCATCCCATAACAACGGTGTCGATGTCTTGGATAAAAGCAGAATAGGTATCGATGTTTTCCGTCTCGCGGTCCTGCCCATTCAGCCAATCTACCTTTCCCCTGTTGTCCGCAATATACCCGTCCAGGCTGACTGCGATGTATAAGGTCACTTTTCGCATGGTGCGCCTCCTGTTCCGCTCTGCCGTTTTGCTCATTATAAAACGAACCCCGCCGGGAAGCAAGCTTCTCAGCGGAGTTCAGTCTCCTTTTGCGCCGCAGCTTTCCAGGCTCCGGCAAACCAAAGAGCTGTCACCACGCAGATGACCGCAAAGAGGGCGGCGCTGGAGACCAGACACAGCAGCAGCATATCCTCGGTAATACCGCCGTCCACGGCCAACAGAAGGGTGTTTTGCAGCACCAGGACAGACACCAGCGCGTCCGCAAACCGCAGCGCGCTCAGCCCCCGGAGAAACGGGTCTTTGGGGGTGCGCTTCAGTCCGACTGCCGCGGCCGTGACCTTGTAGGTGGTATAGGTTGCGGAGGTAATGGCTGGGATTATCCCCATGGACGCCGCCCTTTGATCCAGCACCAGGAGGATCACCGGCGCGGCCAGGGCCAGATCCATGACCAGGATCATTCCCCCGGCGGCGCAAAGATACCTTCGCTTCAGCCCCGCTCCGTCCGTCTCGCTCAGCCGCTCCCGCCGTTGGCCCCACAGCAGCAGCCCCCGCGCTGCGGACAGCAGCAGATAATAGGCGCAGATGCTCCCGTGCCACGGCGAGGCGCAGACGGCGCCCAGCGCGCCGTTATAGACCGCGAACGCCACCGTGGCGGCGAAACCGCATAGCGCCCCCAGTCCTCTTTTCATCCCCGCTCCTCGCCCACGCACAGCTTGATCACGGCGGCGATGTCCTCGGGGCGTTCCCGGCAGTCGTCCTCCACCCACTTCATCAGGACCGCCGTCAGGCCGTGGCGGTAAAAGGTCATGATGTACCCGTGCTTTCTCTCCTCCACGCCAAAGCGGGACAGGATGGGAGAAAAGACCTGTTGAAAAAACTCCTCATAGGTGCGCTCCGCGCCGAAGCTCTCCATTTGCGTGTGGATGGCCTTGTAGACGTGCTTATTTTCCTCCACAAACGCCAGGTAGGGCAACAGCCACTTGTCCTTGACCAAAAACAGCTCGGACCGGGGCTTGTAGGAGATGGCGGCACTTCTCACGTCTGCCGCGGGAATACTGTTATGGAACCGCTCGTGGATCATGTCCACCGCCTCTGCCAGCAGCTCGGCGGTGTTCTCGTAGTGGAGGTAGAAGGTGGAGCGGCTGACTTCCGCCTTGGCGCAGATCTCCTTCACCGAGATGTATTGAAAATCCTTTTTCTCCATGAGGGCCAGCAGCGCTTCGGCCATTCGCTTGGCGGTGTTGAAATATTTGCTCTCCGCCTTGTTCATGTCCCTTCCCTCCCCCGCTTGTTTGTTTACGACTCCCCGGCCTTGATCTCCTTGGCCAGCTCCATAATTTCAAAGGCGTACTTTTTCCGGCCCGCCGCCAGAAGCTTTTGGTAAAGGGGATAGTTGACCGCCACTGCGGCGATCCCAACGACCCCTACCGCCACCCCGAGAGGCATGGCAAAGGCCAGTCCCGCGCCGATCTGCCCCATACAAAGGCACATCCCCACGCCCAGCAGCAGTGCGCCCACAACGCCGAAGGTGTACGCGAAAATTTCAGCGGGCAGCTTGGCCTTCTTGTCCAGCTTTTTCAGGGCGACCAGCTTGGAGGCGGGCTTTTGGTCATACTCCGCCGCGATGCGCTCGGCATAGGCTACGTCTAAATTTTTCATGAAAACCACTCCTTTCGTTGATGGTCCCATGATAACAGGTTTTCCGCCGGAACAGAAGGACAGCCGGCTCAAAATGTGTCTGTTTGAAAAAAAGGAGCCTCTTTCGAGGCTCCTTTTTGGGTTCTCCAGGGTGTCACGTTCGCGTTGGACGCGCTGTCCGCCGTGGCTTCCCTCCGTCTCGGGCCAAATCGCGGCGGCTATGCCGACTTACCAATTTGGCCCTCGCTCCGGTCCATCCCCGGCGGCGCGTCTACGCTCACGCTTCTTACCCGTTATTAATGGCCGCCTGTGCCGCCGCCAGACGGGCGATGGGCACCCGGAAGGGGGAACAGGAGACGTAGTCCAGTCCCACCTTGTGGCAGAACTCCACGGAGACGGGGTCGCCGCCGTGCTCGCCGCAGATGCCCAGGTGGATATCCGGGTTGGCCTCGCGGCCCAGCTTGGCGGCCATGGCCACCAGGCGGCCCACGCCAGTCTGGTCCAGGTGGGCGAAGGGATCCTGCTCATAGATCTTCTTATCGTAGTAGGCCTCCAGGAACTTGCCCGCGTCGTCCCGGGAGAAGCCGAAGGTCATCTGGGTCAGGTCGTTGGTGCCGAAGGAGAAGAAGTCGGCCTCCTTGGCGATCTCATCAGCGGTAAGGGCCGCCCGGGGGATCTCGATCATGGTGCCCACATGGTACTTCATGTTGGAGCCGGCGGCCTTGATGACCTCGTCGGCGGTGGCCACCACCACGCTCTTGACGTACTTCAGCTCCTTGACCTCGCCCACCAGCGGGATCATGATCTCGGGCACGATCTTCCAGTCAGGGTGCTTGGCCTGGACGTTCAGCGCAGCCTTGATGACGGCGCGGGTCTGCATGGCGGCGATCTCGGGGTAGGTGACCGCCAGGCGGCAGCCCCGGTGGCCCATCATGGGGTTGAACTCGTGGAGGCCGGCGATGATGGCCTTGATGTCCGCCACGCTCTTGCCCATGTCGGCGGCCAGCTTTTCAATGTCGTGCTCCTCGGTGGGGACGAACTCGTGGAGGGGGGGATCCAGGAAGCGGACGGTCATGGGCAGGCCGCCCAGGGCCTCGTACATTCCCTCAAAGTCGCTCTGCTGCATGGGCTCCAGCTTGGCCAGGGCCGCCTCGCGCTGCTCCACGGTGTCCGAGCAGATCATCTGGCGGATGGCGGGGATGCGGTCGTCGTTGAAGAACATATGCTCGGTGCGGCACAGGCCGATGCCCTTGGCGCCGAACTTCACAGCCTGGGCGGTGTCATGGGGATTGTCGGCGTTGGTGCGGACCTGGAGGCGGGCGTACTTGTCCGCCCAGGCCATGACCCGGCCAAACTCGCCGCCGATGGAGGCGTCCACGGTGGCCACCGCGCCGTCATAGATATTGCCGGTGGAGCCGTCCAGGGAGAGCCAGTCGCCCTCGTGGAAGGTCTTGCCCGCCAGCTCGAACTTCTTGTTTTCCTCGTCCATCTTGATGGCGCCGCAGCCGGAGACGCAGCACTTGCCCATGCCCCGGGCCACCACGGCGGCGTGAGAGGTCATGCCGCCGCGGACGGTGAGGATGCCCTGGGCGGCCTTCATGCCCTCGATGTCCTCGGGAGAGGTCTCCAGGCGGACCAGCACCACCTTCTCCCCCCGGGCAGCCCACTCCTTGGCTTCCTCGGCGGAGAAGACGATCTTGCCGCAGGCCGCGCCGGGAGACGCGCCCAGGGCGCGGGCCAGCACGGGGGCCTCCTTCAGGGCCTTGGGGTCAAACTGGGGATGGAGCAGGGTGTCCAGATTACGGGGGTCGATCATGGTCACGGCCTTCTTCTCGTCGATCATGCCCTCGTCCACCAGGTCGCAGGCGATCTTGAGGGCGGCGGCGGCGGTGCGCTTGCCGTTGCGGGTCTGGAGCATGAACAGCTTGCCGTCCTCCACGGTGAACTCCATGTCCTGCATGTCGCGGTAGTGGTCCTCCAGGGTCTTGCACACCTGCTCGAACTGGGCAAAGGCCTCGGGGAACTTCTCCGCCATCTCGGCGATGGGCATGGGGGTGCGCACGCCGGCCACCACGTCCTCGCCCTGGGCGTTGGTGAGGAACTCACCAAACAATTTTTTCTCACCGGTGGCAGGATCGCGGGTAAAGGCCACGCCGGTGCCGCAGTTGTCGCCCATGTTGCCGAAGGCCATGGACTGGACGTTGACGGCGGTACCCCAGGAATAGGGGATGTCGTTGTCCCGGCGGTAGACGTTGGCGCGGGGGTTGTCCCAGGAGCGGAACACCGCCTTGATGGCGCCCATGAGCTGCTCCTTGGGGTCGGAGGGGAAGTCGTCGCCGATCTTGGCCTTATACTCGGCCTTGAACTGGCCCGCCAGCTCCTTCAGGTCGTCGGCGGTGAGGTCCACGTCCAGGGTGATGCCCTTCTTCTCCTTCATGGCGTCAATGAGCTGCTCAAAGTACTTCTTGCCCACCTCCATGACCACGTCGGAGTACATCTGGATGAAGCGGCGGTAGCAGTCCCAGGCCCAGCGGGGGTTGCCCGACTTCCGGGCCATGACCTCCACCACCTCTTCGTTGAGGCCCAGGTTCAGGATGGTGTCCATCATGCCGGGCATGGAGGCCCGTGCGCCGGAGCGGACGGAGACCAGCAGGGGGTTTTCATGGTCGCCGAACTTCTTGCCGGTCAGCTCCTCCAGCATATCGATGTTCTTCATGATCTCCGCCTGGATCTCGGCGTTGATCTGACGGCCGTCCTCATAGTACTGGGTACAGGCCTCGGTGGTGATGGTGAACCCCTGGGGGACGGGCAGACCGATGGAGGTCATCTCGGCCAGGTTGGCTCCCTTGCCGCCCAGCAGCTCCCGCATGTCCTTGTTTCCCTCGGAGAATTTGTACACATACTTCTTGGCCATGTGCTTCATCCTTCCCTCATGTGATAATATGGTGCCAGAGATATGCTTGTAATGAAATGATTTTACCATTCTCCCTGGGAAATGACAAGGGTGTTTCGGTAAAATTTTCAAAAATCTCCGTTCTTTTTCCCCACCGCTTTGGTCAACTCGCACACCGCCACCGGCGTCAGTGCCAGCGCCAGCACCGTCATCCACTGGAGTGCGGTCATGGGCGCGGTGGAAAACACCACCCGGAGGGGCGGCAGCAGAAGCACCGCCAGCTGCATGGCAAGGCCCACCAGGAACGCCTTGTTCATGGCCCGGTTGCCCAGCACCCCCATGGCGAACAGGGAGGACGTCTCGCTGCGGACGTTGAAGGCGTGAAACAGCTGGGTCAGGGTGAGGGTGGCGAAGGCCATGGTGTTGGCCGCGCCGCTGTCTCCGAACCGGTAGAGGCCCAAAAAGTACGCCGCCAGGGTCAGCGCCCCCACCATCATCCCCTGCCACACCAGGCGGAAGGTAAATTTACCGTCGAAGAGCTTCTCCTTGCCGCCCCGGGGCGGCTCCTCCATGATCCCCTGTTCCACCGGCTCCACCCCCAGGGCCAGGGCGGGAAGGGAGTCGGTCACCAGGTTGAGCCACAGCAGCTGGACGGGTACCAGGGGCATTTGGGCGAAGTCCAGCAGAGTGGCGACGAACAGGGTCAAAATTTCCCCGATGTTGCACGAGAGCAGATAGTGAATGGCCTTTTTGATGTTGGCGTAAATGCCCCGTCCCTCCGCCACGGCGGAGACGATGGTGGAGAAGTTGTCGTCGGTCAAAATAAGGTGGGAGGCGGACTTGGCGACCTGGGTGCCCGTCTTGCCCATGGCGCAGCCGATGTCCGCCCGGCTCAGGGCGGGGGCGTCGTTGACCCCGTCCCCCGTCATGGCCACCACATGGCCCCGGGCCTGAAAGGCTTTGACAATGCGCATTTTATGCTCTGGGGTGACCCGGGCAAAGACGCGGATGCGCTCCACCTCCTCCTCCAGCTGCTCCTGGGTGAGGAAGTCCAGGTCTGTCCCGGTGACTGCGCTGCCGCTCTCTTCCAAAATCCCCAGCTCCTCCGCCACCGCCACGGCGGTGGAGCGGTGGTCGCCGGTGATCATCGCCACCTGGATGCCCGCTCGATGGCAGCGCTCCACCGCCGCCGCGGCCTCGGGGCGGGGCGGGTCCATCAGCCCCGCCAGACCCAAAAAGGTCAAATGCTGCTCCACACGCTGGGGAATGGGCTGCTTGGGCAGGGCGTCCAGCTCTGTCCGCGCCGCCGCCAGCACCCGCAGGGCCTCCCCGCCCAGCTTGGCGTTCACCCGCTCCACCTCCCGCCGCAGGGAGGGGGTCAGGGGCATTACCCCCGCGCCGGTGAGGATCTTGTCGCACCGGGCCAGCAGCAGGTCGGGCGCTCCCTTGACCATGGCCGTCACCTTGCCCCCCTCGCCGGGGTGGAAGGTGGTCATCCGCTTGCGGGAGGAATCAAAGGGGATATCCCCCAGCCGGGGATATTTGCCCCGCAGCGCTTCCAGGCTCAGCCCCCGTTTTCCCGCCGCCTCCAACAGAGCCAGCTCGGTGGGATCGCCCACCCGTCCCCCGTCGGAGGTCAGGTCGGCGTCGTTGCACAGGACAAAGGCGGTGAGCGCCGCCGTCTCCCCCGCCGGGGCGAGGCTCCACAGGGCCTTCACCTCCATGCGGTTCTGGGTGAGGGTGCCCGTCTTGTCCGAGCAGATCACTCCCGCGCACCCCAGGGTCTCCACCGCGGGCAGCTTGGTGACGATGGCCCCCTGTTTCGCCAGCCGCTGGACGCCCAAAGCCAGCACGATGGTGACGATGGCGGGCAGGCCCTCGGGTATGGCGGCTACCGCCAAAGACACCGCCGTCAGGAACATCCCCAGCAGCTCCTTGCCCTGAAGCAGGCCCACGCCGAACATCACCGCGCATACGCACAGGCACAGGAAGGACAGGGTCTTGGAGATCTCCCCCATCTTCCGCTGCAGAGGGGTGGACCGGCTCTCCCCGTCCCCCAGCATCCCCGCGATGCGCCCCATCTCCGTATTCATTCCCGTGGCGGTGACCACCATAGAGCCTCGTCCCGCCACCGCCAGGGTGCCGGACAGAAGCATGTTGGAGCGTTCCGCCAGGGGGGTGTCCCCCGCCATGGGCCCGCCGGGGGCCTTGTCCACCGGGACGCTCTCCCCCGTCATGGCGCTCTCGTCGATGCGAAGGCCCGAGGCGGACAACAGCCGCCCGTCCGCGGGGACCTGGTCGCCCCCTTCTATGTACACCAGGTCGCCGGGCACCAGATCCCCGGCCTCCACCCGGCACAGCGCCCCGTCCCGCCGCACCAGCGCCGTGGGCGCGGCCATGTCCCGCAGGGCATCCAGCGCCTTTTGGGCGTGATCCTCCTGGGTAATGGACAGCACCGCGTTGACCACCACGATGAGCAAAATAATGCTGCTGTCCAGCCAGTCCTTGCCGCCCCCGGCCCACCACGACAGTCCTGCCGCCGCCAGCAGCACCAGGATCATGGGGTCCTTCAGCTGGCCCACCACACGGCGCAGAAGGGAGGGACGCTTCCCCGCGGTCAGGGTGTTGGGACCGTACCGTTCCAGACGGCGGGCCGCCTCCCCAACCTCCAACCCCCGCCGAGGGTCGCAGCCCAGCTCCTCCAATACCTCCTGGGCGGTCTCACAATAGCCGGTCAACTGCTGTCACCTTCCTTTCGGAAGGGCAGTCTACCACAACCTGTCCAAAAAAGAACGGGAATTTTAGGCCAAGCCTAAAATTCCCGCTTCATGCTTTTTCGCCGCCTGCGGACGGCGAACTCCGCGAGGCCTTTTCTTATGCTTGATATGCTCCGTAATACCACCCGGTCACGCCGTTTTTCTTGCACAGCAGCCCGCGACCGGTGGTCCGCACCACACCCAACCGGTCCCCCGGCGCCACCGGCAGGCGGTAGTCGGTGGAGTCCTCGCAGGTGACGCCTTCGCCGTCGAAGCGGAGATACTCGTTGAGGACGTCCAGCTTCCGCCCGCTCTCCACATGGCGGCAGTGGGAAAATTCCTCCCCCCGCTCCAGCACCTCCAGAGCGCTGTGGCCCCAACGGATGTTCACCGAGGTCTCCGACGGGGCCTGCCCCTCCAGGGCGGTCACAACGGGAAAGCCGTCGTAGGAGACCACGGAAAAGCCCTCCACCGGGTGGTCGGGCAGGCGTAGGGCGTTGAGCTGCCCGTCCACCTTCAGGGTGCAGCCGCCGTCGATGCTGATGATATGGCTTTCTTCGTCAATGATAGGATCGGCGGAGGGGATGTCTCCCCGATAGAGGGTCACGGGGGTATGTCCCGCGATGACCCAGCGTTGAAATTGCCGTCCCTGCTCCCAAAAGTGGTCGTTTTTCATGCAGTCAAAGGCCACCAGGCTGTCCAGCTCCGTCTCCCGTGGCACCCCGCCATGGACCAGCAGATAGTCGTCGTTGATCAAAATGTGGGGCATGGCCCGCAAAAAGTCCAGCTCGGGGACAAACCGTTCCCGCAGCGTCTTGCGGGCCAGCGGGTAGTCCTTTCGCCCGCCTTCAATCGCCACCCCCGCCTCTTGGGCCATCTGGACCAGGACGCTGCGCTGGCCCAGGTTGCCGATCCACCGTTCAAAAAAGTCGTCCAGCAGCTCGCCGCCCTCATCGACAAAGTCCAGCACCAGGTTGTCGCAGTTGCCCAGTAAAAACCGCACATCAAAGTCCCGGCTCAGCTCCAGAAGATACCGGAGGGTCGCCAAGCTCCCCGCGTTGCGCTCCACGATGTCCCCCATGACGATCAGGGTGTCGGCGGCGGTGAAGTTCAGCTTCGCCAGCAGGCCCTTCAGCAGGGGAAGGTTGCCGTGGATGTCGCTGACGCAGAAGGTGCGCCGCCCCGGCTCCAGCACCAGCGGGGCCACCTTGGCGGTTGGACGCCTCATGCTCTCCCCTCCCCGGCCCAGCGGCACCCGAAGGCGCACCAGCCCTTGCGCTCCAAAGCATCCTCCACGACGAAGCCGTTCTCCTCCAGCGCGGCGCGCACCTCCCCGGCCCGGGTGTCAATGATCCCCGCGCAGAGGAACCGCCCGCCGGGTGCTAGCCACGGCCCCACCATGCCGCTGAGGGGAATGATCACGTCAGCCACGATGTTGGCTAAGATCAGGTCCCACTTCTCCCCCGCCAGCTCCGTTTGCAGGGACTTGTCCCCCAGCACGTCTCCGGCTAACAGACGGTAGCTTTCCAGGCTAACGCCGTTTAGCTCCCCATTTTCCCGCGCCACGTCGGGGGCCTTGGGGTCAATGTCCACCCCCAGGGCGTAGTCCGCCCCCAGCTTGAGGGCGGCGATGGACAGGATGCCGCTGCCGCAGCCCAGGTCCAGCACCCGCTGCCCCTTGGCGGCGTAGCGCTCCACCTCCTCCAAACAGAGCTGGGTGGTGGGATGGGCGCCGGTGCCGAAGGTAAGGCCGGGATTGAGGATCAGGCTCACCCGCCCTGCCGGGGCTTCGCGGGGGAGCCACTCGGGCACCACATAGAGCCGCCGGCCGATCTCCAGCGGCTGGTAATACTTCTTCCAGCCGTTGGCCCAGTCCTCTTCCTCCATGGGGGTGACGGTGACGCTAATGTCCGTTAGCCCCGCCAGATACCCCGCCGCCTCCACCTTGCCGTCAGCGGTGGCGGGGACGTAGAATTTCACCTGGGCCACGCCGGTCATGCGCTTTTCCAGTTCCTCGTCCACATAGTCCCAGTACTGGCGGTTGTCCTCCAAAAAGCGGCGGAAGTCCTGCTCGTCCTCAATGACCAGCCCCTCCGCGCCGTTGGCGGTAAGGCGGGCTGTCAGGGCGTCCAGCTTTTCCGGCTTTGCCGCCAGGCAGTATTCCAACCACTGTGCCATACATACACCCCCAAAAAAGCCTCGCAGAGTTTTGCCGCAAAGCGGCAAAATCGTCATAAAATAATTTTTGCCAGGACATGCGCCTGGCAAAAATCACTTCCCGGCCCGCAAGTGCGCCGCAGGGCGCGCGCCGTCGGGCCGCAAATCCACTTGGAAGCAAACGCTTTAGCGCTCGCTTCCAAGGAAGAACAGGGCCAGGGTACCGGGGCCGGAGTGGGCGCCGATGACCGTCCCGGTGTAGCCGATACGGATGTCCTGGGTGCCGAAGCGCTCCTTGACCATCTGGGCCAGCTGCTCGGCCTCCTCCAGGCAGTCGCCGTGGCAGATGAACATGGTCTGGCTGCCCGGATCGATGGCCAGCTCCGCCGCCTTGTCTACCATCGCCTTGATCGAACTCTTCCGGCCCCGGGACTTGGAAATGTTGATCAAGTGCCCCTCGTTATCCACATGGAGCACCGGCTTGATGGACAGCATAGTGCCCAGGGCCGCGGCGGTGGCGGACACCCGGCCACCCCGCTTGAGGAACATCAGATCGTCCACGGTAAACCAGTGGCACAGGTGGAGCTTGTTGTTCTCCGCAAAGTCCCGGGCCTCCTCAATGGTCGCCCCGGCCCGCTTTTTCATCACCGTGTGGTAGACCAGCAGCCCCTGTCCCCGGGAGGCGCACAGGGTGTCCACCACATAGATCTTACGGTCGGGGTATTCCTCCGCCAGCTCCCCTGCCGCCAGCATACACGCCTGACAGGAGGAGGACAGGCCGGAGGAAAACGCCAGCATCAGAACGTCCTTGCCGTCCTTCAGGATCGGCTCAAACGCCCCCTTAACGTCCTCCAGATTGAGGGCGGCGGTGGTGGCTACCTCCCCGGCACGCAGACGGTCGTAGAACGCGTGGGGGTCCATATCCCGGTTGTCGGGATAGTCGGAATAGGTCACGCCGTTCAGGGTGAACTTCAGCGGAATGACCTGCAGGTCCAGCTCCTTGACCTCCGCGGCGTCCAGATCGGCGGAAGAATCGGTCACGATCACATACTCACTCATGGTTTCGTCCTCTTTTCCTTCTTATTTCTTCTTTTTCTTCTCCCCGGCCGGGGGAGCGGCAGGCTTGGGTTTCTTTTTCTTTTCCGTTGCGGGAGGAGCGGCCGGCTTATTCTGCTTTTCCAGCAGCGCCAGCACCCGCTGGCAGGCCAGTTTGTTCACGTAGCTGTCCAGCGCCAGCCGCAGGGCTAGCGCTGGCAGGTCGCCCTCCCCGGCGTTTTCGTCCAGGCTGTCCGCCACGGTGTTCATGGATTCATCCAGCTTCCCAAGGAAGAAAGCGTACCAGTCCTCCGCCACCACGTGCAGATTGTCCACCGCGTTCAGCAGCTCCGCCAGCTCCTTCATGGACAGCACCGGCTTGAGCGCGCAGATGGCGGTGAGGTAGGCCAAATGCTTGCGGCCGTAACGTTTTCCCTCCGCCCGGGGAAGCAGCCCCGCCTTGATGTAGTTGTTCACCATGGCCGCGGTGAGGGCGTCCCCTTCCTCCAGGGGGATGAGCTGGCGAGGCATATAGGAGATCAGCTGATCCATATAGAGGGACAGGTCGGGCAGGTCCTCCCAGCTGTCAGGCCGCTGTTTGGACAATCGGTCCTTAAGACCTTTGATCTCTTTCATTGTGTCACCGGCCTTCTCGTTCGTGATTTATGTTATTATATCATGGCATACTCTGAATTGCAATAGGGAAAGCCGTCGAACCCCTTGACACGCCGCCCGCCCCGGGGTATACTGAAGCTATCGGCTAATAGCCGTTTGCTTAACAGCTAACACCCCTTAGGCAGACACCACAAGAAGGAGCGATCAATATGGCAGACATTCCACGGGGCACGGCGGAGCGTGCCATGGACGCGGCGCTGGAGCTGTTCAGCCGCAAGGGCTATGACGCCACCAGCATGAACGACATCGCGGAGGCGGTGGGTATCCGTGCGCCGTCTCTCTACAAGCACTTCGCCAGCAAGGAGGCCCTGTTCGCCGCCGTGGCCCCCCGGGTCACAGAGCACTACCGCGCGCTGTGGCAAGCCGCAGGCGACGCCCAGGGCCGTCTGGCCCAGGTCACCCGCGGCCCCGGCTCCCTCGCCGCCGACCAACTGGAGGAGGAAGCTCTGGCCTGGCTGGGACCCGAACTGGCGGAGGGGCAGGGCTTCCGCGCCTTTGCCCGGCGGTCTCCCGAGACCCTCCGATGGCTGTGGGACGAGCCGTTGGCCCTTTACGAGACTTTGTTCACCCGTCTGATGGAGCAGCAGGCGGTGAAGCGGGCGGACGCCCATGTGATGGCGGTGGAGTACCTGGCCCCCATCCTCCACCTGGTGGAGCTGGCAGACCTGGACCCCGGGCGGTGCAGCGGTGTGGAGACCGAGGTGCGCCGCCACATCAGTCAATTCCACCGTGCCTTTGCTGTGAAAGAACGGTCTACACCCCCCGCCAACGCTGTCCGCGGTCTTTTCCGGCGGTAACCGCAAAAAAGATGTGTGCCTTGCGGCACACATCTTTTTATTTGTTCACCTGTCGCATGTTTGGCCAGCGGTGGGTCATGAAGTCGTCAGGGTACTCCCGGTCCAAAAAGGCCTCCAGCTGGTTTGCGGGCTGGGGGTGGCTCGGCCGGGCCTGGTGCCGCAGCATGGCCAGCCCGGTCAGCACGCCGTTACACAGCATCAGCGCCACCAGCACCCAGGTGATGCACTTGCCCAGCAGCACTGGGACCGCCTCGATCCCCTTGCTCAGCCAGGGGTAGAAGAACTTCACCCACGCCAGAGCAAGCACGCCCCAGAAGAAGCAGAACAGCACGTTGGTGCGCCCGCCGATGTTCAGCACCATGTGGCTGTAATCCCAAAACACCGTGCCGAACACGATCTCGGTGAACACGCTGCACATATACTCGTATACGCCGCCGATGACAAAGCCCGCCAGGAACACATAGCGGTCCGCCTTCTGGGCCAGCGGCTGGAGGGTAACGGTCAGAACCACCGCCCCCAGCCCCCAGACCAGGCTGAAGGGTCCGTATAGGACGCTGGAGCGGGACATCCAAACATGGCTCACCAGCCGCACCCAGCACATTTCGATCAGGTCGCCCCCCAGGGCGGTGAGGAAAAATACCCAGATCAGCTTATCCCAGCACAGGCCCTTGGCGAACACGGCCCGGTCCTCTTCGTCGGTCTCGGGGGACTCCTGCTCAATGCCGGGGTACGCCTTGCGCAGGCGCCGCCACACGAAGTTGGACACCCCGGCCGCCAGCTTGGTGCGCCCCTCCCGCTGCCGCCGGGTGTTGGAGGCGCCCGCGCCCGTCCGCAGGGCGTACACGGACACGGCGAAGTCCACCGCCAGCAACCCCAAAAGGACCCACACGACGATCATTTCCGCCAGAGTCGGGATCATCAGCACCAGCGCCATCAGCAGCGGATGGACCAGCAGGTAGCTCAGGTAAAACATGCCGCCCACCGCCAGGGAGGCCACAAGGCCCCACTTGCCGCCGCCGATGGCCCGCTTTTTCGTGCGCTCCCACTGTACGCCGGGGGTAAGCAGCCGCGCCAACACTGCGGCCAGCGTCTCCACCACTGTGGCGATGACGGTGCAGAAGGCAAACTGCAGCACGGGCAGACCGTTCAGCGTGGGCAGCACCAAGATCAGCAGCAGGGCGGTGACGCCGTAGGACGCCACCAACGGTGCGGAGAGGAAGCCCCGGTCATAAAAGCCCCGGCGGGTGACGGCAAAGTACCCCGCCTCCACCAGCCAGCCCAGGAAGGCGTAAATGAGCCAGAACAGGGCCAGATCATAGAGGGTGTATTCCATGAAACGTATCCTTTCTATGTTTACTGCCCTCTATTGTACCTCTATTCGTACCGCTTTGCAACCACCATTACGGGCACGAACAGCCCCAGGCAGGCGGTCAGCGTGAGGCCCAGTTCCCAGGAAACGCCCCATCCGGGCACAGCCGCCCGCAGCAGGCCGTAGGCCGGCGGAAAAACCACCGGGACGATCACCAGCCACCACCGCAGCGCGGACAGGATGTGGGGCCAGTTGCCGTTGTGAAAGCGGATCCCCGTTAGATTCATCCGCACAGGGCCTTGCTGAAAGGAGGTGATCTTGTTCTCGTCGTAGTACCGGGGCAGCCGCGCGGGGGCGAAAAACACCGCCCAGAAGCCGAAGATCAGGCACAGCAGCTCTGTGAGAAAGACGGTGTTGACCAGCTCCGCCCGGCTGACCCCGTTCCAAAACAGGGCGCACAGCCCCCAAAACCCCAACACCGTCGAGACGGCCCAAGCGATCTGCCAGCGGCGGCGTTTTTTTCTGCCTTTGGCTCCCTGGTCGTCGTCCGCAAACCGGATGGCCCGGTCCACCAGCGTCTCCGCCTCTTCCGCCTCCATGGGCCGCTCCTCGATCCGCTCTCCCCGCAGCAGCTCGGCCACGGACACGCCCAGGCACTGGGCCAGCGGCTCTAACAGGGCGATGTCGGGCAGGCTCTGGCCCGTCTCCCACTTGGACACCGCCTTGTTAGACAAAAACAGCTTGTCGGCCAGCTCCTGCTGGGTCAGGCCCAACTCTTTACGCCGTGCGGCGACGAACCCGCCGAACTTCTCCCGGTCAATGGACTCCATAGTGTTTCACCTCACCGCTATCCTACCATCCCGCCGCAAGCCCGTCAATCCACCGTCGGTGGAATGACCGTTTTACAGGCTCTTGTCATACGCCAGCTTCTCGCCGCCCTGAAACACGATCACGCCCCGTTGCTGAAATCCGTTTTTCTCCAAAATGTGCTGCATCCGCTTGTTGGGGAAGTCCGTGTCCACACGGATACTGTTCCCGCCCCGCGTGCCGCACAGCTCCTCGATCAACGCAAAGGCACTGTCCGTAAGCCCCATTCCCCTAAAATCACGATGGAACGCCATGCGGCGGACCACCGCGTAAGGCTCCTTTGTTCCCCCTCGCCCTTGATCTCGTCATAGGCCGGCTCCCCGTCAAAATCAATGCACATGTAGCCGGCAACCACGCCATCCACCCGGAGCACATAGCCCTTTGCGTTTTTCATGTCCTCCCGGATGGTATCTATGTTGGGGTAATCCTCAGTCCACTGGACAAGCCCCTGGGTCTGCTGAAACCGCCGCCCCATGTCAATGATCTCAACGCACTGTTGGAGGTCCTCCACCCGTGCCACCTCAAGTGTTCGCATGTTCTTTCTCTCCTTTTCATACTTCAATATATACTTACCGCCCACCTAGAGGCGGCCAAACGATAACAAGAAAAAAGACACGCCAGAGCGTGTCTTTTTTCTGGAGCTGCTGGGCAGATTCGAACTGCCGACCTCATCCTTACCAAGGATGCGCTCTGCCTACTGAGCTACAGCAGCGAAGATGGCGACTCGGAAGGGACTTGAACCCTCGACCTCCGGCGTGACAGGCCGGCGCTCTAACCAACTGAGCTACCGAGCCGAGTCTGTCATTCGCGGCGAGGAAACGATTCAGTCCCGCCAACAGAACAGATAGATTATACCCTGTTCCCTGTGGTTTGTCAATCCTTTTTTTCGGATATTCTCTGCAAAATTTATCCGCTTCCTAACGTTCCGTCCGCTATCCGCAAGAAAGCCCGGGCCATACGGCCCGGGCTTTCCCGTCAGACTATTGCATCTTATTCGGGGAACGCAAAACATTTGGGTTGTCACGCTCGCGCTGGATGCGCTTTTCGGTTCGGCTTCGCTGTTGTCACGCTCCCGTTGGACGCATGGCCGGTCGCATTTTCGCTCCGACTCCCACCGAATCGCGGCGGCTATGCCGCCTTACCAATTCGGTGCTCGCTCCGCTCAGATGCTCCCTATGCGTCTACGGTCGCGCTTCGCTTCTTACTTCTCCAGCTCGCTCCAGTCGCGCGGCTCGGTGATCTTGGTCCAGGTCTCGGTCAGGGTGCCCGCCTTGCGCTCATACTCATGATCGTTGGTGGCCTCCTGCACATCGCCGTAGTACCAAATGTCCTTGTCCATGTTGTCCGCCCACACGACCATATCGGCCAGGGTGTTGGTCTCGTCGAACTTCCGGTTCAGCATACGGTTCACCAGAGTCATGACCTCAGCGCGGGTGATATAAGCGTCGGGGTTGAACTTCCCGTCGCCCACGCCCTTGATCCAGCCGGCCACGGTGGCGCGGGTGATGTCGGCCTCGGCCCAGTGGCCCTCGATGTCGGTAAAAGTCTCCGCGGGCTGAGTCGCCGTATCCAGGAACCGGGCAGCGATGGTGGCGAACTCCGCGCGGGTGATGTTGCGGTCGCCACCGAAGGTGCCGTCGGGCATACCCTTGATCAGGCCCGCGTTCACGGCGGTGCACACCGCGTGGTTATACCACATACCCTCGGTCACGTCGCTGAACTCGTTGATCTCGCCCCAGTTCTCACTGCGGGCCTCCTCGGTCATGATGCGGAAGAAGATGGTCACGACCTCCGCGCGGGTGATATTGCCTAGGGGATGAACATTTCCGTCCGGCTTGCCGATGATATAGGCGAAGTGATCCGTCTGGTTCAGCATCGGCAGCTCGGCCAGGGGCACGTCTTCGTCGCCCAGGTCCTCCTCGGGAGGATCGACAGGCCGGCTCCCGCCGCCGCCACCGCCACCGGTGCTCTTGCGGGTCGCGTCATAGCTGGCGGTGTAGGTGATGTTGCCCTGGTCGTCGGTGGTCTTGACCCACTCCTTGAAGGAGTAGTTATACGTGGCATCAGAAGCCTTGGTGGGGTTGTCGATGGTCTTCGCAGGCTCTTCGTCGCCCTTGAAGAAGGTCTTGGAGTCCAGCTCCTTGCCGTCCTCATCCACCCACTTCACGGTCAGCGCGTCCTTGTCCTTCCACACGATGGGCACGGTGATGGTGTGGGTCTCGTCGTCCACCACGGGGTCGCCCCAGCGGTCAAACTCCTTGCCCTCGGGAGCCTCGGGCAACTCGCCGGGGAACTCAGGTACGTCGTCCACGCCCTTGACCTTGTCCTCACCTTCAAGGATGGCGGTGTCGCCGTCCTTCCAAGTCACGATGTACTTGGGGGCAGCGTCGTAGGTCGCGGTGTAGGTGATGTTGCCGGTCGTCTCGTCCACAGCTCTGGTCCAGTTGACAAAGGTGTAGACGTTGTCGTCGTCCTCATACTCGGTGGGGTCGTCGATGGTCTGCGCGGGTTCGGGATCGCCGTCCGTGTTGAAGGTCACCGGCCCCTCCAGCACCGTGCCGTCATGGTCCACCCAGGTCACGGTCGCCTTGGGTCTGGCGGTGGCGGTGTATGTCGCGGTCCGGGTCACGTCGCCGGTGGTCTCGTCCACGTCATCGTCCCACCCGCTGAAGGTGTAAGTGTAGTCGTCGTCCGCTTCCTTGGTGGGGATCGGCTTGCTGGGGATGGCGTCGCCCTCCAACACGGTCTCCTGCGGATGCAGAACGCTCCCGTCGTCGTCCAGCCAGATCACGGTGTAGTGGCCCTTGGCCACGTAGGTGTAGGTGTAAGTGGTGTCCGCGCTGATCGTGGTCGTCTCGGCGGGCGTAACGTCCCAGCTGCCCGCACGATACTCGTTCGAGATGGGTCTCTCGCCCGCGCCGGGAATGATGTCGCCCAGGGTGGCGACGCCGTCAGCGGCCATGACCCCATCCGTGTACTTCTCCAGGTACTCCACCACGTCGGCGTTAGCCCCGTCGTTCCAGAAGCCGCTCACCACATGGAACGTCACCTTCACCTGGTACTTGTCGGGGGTGCCGTCCGGCTCATCGGTGGGTTCGCCCGCATCGTCGGTGCCGGGGTTGCCCTTCGTGTCCGCGGCGTACACCACCGTGATCACAAGCCCGTCGCTCACCGTGCCGGTCAGCGCGCTGTTGGTGGCGATCGCGTCGTAAGCGTAAGTCACGCCCGCCTCGGTGGTGATGGTCTTGGGGGACTTGGCGGTGGCGCTGCCGTTCTCGGGAATGGCGGTGCCGTCGTTGTCCACGCTGTGGTCGTAGTCCGCATCGATCGCCGCCTCATAGGAGACGGAACCCAGCTCCACAGGGGTCTCGTCGTCGGTCACATACTTCACGGTGACGGTGCCGTTGGTCGGCCCCACCGTAATGTTCACGTCGTCGCTGGGCTTGCTGTCCTCAGGCATGTTCGGGCAGTCCACGGTGGCCACGTTGGGGATGGTCGTGCCGTTGGCCACACCGTCCGCCACGGTGGCGGTGATGGTCAGCGTGATCGTGCTGGTGTCCGTATTTACGCTGCCTAAGACGCGCTCGCCGAAGTCATACTTGCCTTCCACAGGTGCGGCGTCCCAAATCTTCCCGGTGCCGACGGCTCCCTCGAACTCCAGGTTGCTGTCCAGCGCATCGGTAATGACCACGCCCGTCACATCCGTGTTGCCCACGTTGGTCACCATGATCTGATAGCGCACCTCGTCGCCGGGCTTCACGCTGCCGGTGACCAAAGCTGTCTTCGTGATTTCCAGCTTGGGGATCGCCGTCGGGGTGTAGACCGCGGTATAGGTCTTGCTGTCATCGGTGGTCGCAGGACCGTCCCAACGATCAAAGGTGTAGGTGTAATCGTCGTCCGCCGCCTTGGTGGGGGTGGTGCCGTCGTAGGTCGGAGCGGTCAGGCAGTCGGAGACGGTCGCGGTCTTCCACACATGCCCGGCGTCGCCCTCGTCCTTCCAGGTGTGGGTGGTCTTGTGGCCCTCCATTTGAATGGTGAAGGGCACCGCGCCGTCAGGCAGCTCCCATGTCGCGGTCTCCGCATTCCAGGTAAAGGTGAGGATAATATCCTCCGCCTGACCGTCAGTCAGCGTGTGGACGGGTTCCGCATACCAAGTCTGGTAAAGCGCCAGCCACCCTTCCGCGTGGATGGTCATGCTCCAGGTGTAGCTGTCCTCACCCTTCGTCACGGCGTCGTCATAAGCGGCCAGGTTCGAATTCCATTCAGTATAACCGTTCGTCGTATTGTACGCCAGCAAACGCTGAGAGTACTTATGGCTCGTCTTGTCCTGACACTGAAGGGTAAACATCCCCTGGTCGTAAAGGGTCTCATTCGTGGGCTTCTTCGGCTGGAAGTACAGTTTCAGCACCGTGCCGCTCTCGGCCAGGGTGTCGCTGATCACGTTCCGGGAATCGGCTGCCACAAAATCGTACTTCTCAACGGTCTTGTCAGCGCCGGTGACGCTCACCGTCGTGTCCACGGTCCCGTTGCGGGTCTCAGGCGCCTTGAGCACGTTGCCCAGGGTGTCGAACCACTGCACGGTGTAGTTGGCGGTGGCGGCGGTCGGCTCTACCCACCGGATGGTGATGTTCCCTGTCTCATGGTCGGTCACGGGAGCGCCCCAGTCGCCGGTGGTACTCTGGTCGGTGGGGTACAAGTCCTCGTAATCATCACCCTCGGGAATGGTCTCCTGCTTGATCTGCGTGCCCTCCGCGTCCAGCCAGGTCACAGTGATCATCTTGGTGTAGGTGTTGGTGATGGTACGGGTTAAGTTGCCGGCTGATCCGTTGACCGTAATGAACGTTGTATAGGCATCGCCGTTCTTGGTAAAGCTGTCGCCGGTGCTGGAGGTCGGCGTGTAGGTATAGTTTGCTACGTCGCCGCCATACTCCGTAAGCTCCAAATACAGCGTTGCGCTTGTGGGATTCTCATAAGAGATGGTCCACGCCGCGGTCATTGTGTCCTCGTCGAAGCTAGCGCCATCGTCCAGCAGCATCAATGCGCTGGAGGCGAGGACAACTCCCGTTTGACTTCCCTTATGAAGGTTATACACGATCGCGAAGTCCCCAGTGAACGCATCCACCTGCTCCGAGGTCAGGCCCGCAAACACCTTCTTTACGGTGATGGTCTTGCTCTCGACCTTCTGCCACACCGCATAGAGGTCGGTGTCCCTGGTGAAGTTATAGGTTCCACCCGCCGCGTAGGATGCGCTGGTGGCGCCGGAGTCGGTGCTCCAGCCCAGGAACGTGTAGTTGCTGCGGCTGGGCTTAGAGCTGGACAGCGTACCACTCTTGGTGGAGCTGGTGTTGCTCTCGGTGTAGGTGTTGCCCGGCGCGCCGCTGCCGCCGTTGGCGTTGTAGGTGATGGTGTAGCTGCTGTTGGACCGCTTGGCAACGATATAGATCGTATCACCCTTGTTGCAAGCGGTGGGGCTTCCAGTGAAGCCATAAATCGAAGGATTGCGGCTGGCGGTCTTGGTCCACCCCTCGACTGCGTAACCGCTGTTGATGCTCAGCCGGTTCGCCGCCGCCCGAATATCGCTGAGGGCGATGGTGTGGTTGTTGTAGGAAGAAGCGCTGTGGTCCACCCCATACTGGCACACAAAAGTGGTGCTTTCGCTGTCGCCGTAGTTGTAGCCAGTGTTAAAACTGGAATCTACATACAAGACACAAAAGCGAACAGAAACGCTGTGGCCGGTGCTCGTGTCGCCGCTGCTGCTGCCGCTGCCGGAACCAGAACCGCCAGAGCTGGAACCGCCGGTATATACGATCTCGATCTCGCAAGTACCGGAAATATAGGCCCAAGTGTCACCGACGCCCTTACGAAGCTGATTCCCGGCAGGGCCTACCCCGCCGTTGCCGCCGCAGGACACCAGAAAATGGCTGAAGGTGTAGCCCGACGGGGTGCTGGCGTAAGTGGTAGGACTCTTCATGACATAATTGCCCGAATAATCCGTCTCAATGTTTACACTCCCCGCGTCCTTTCGGCGGATGCTACCATACGTCTGCTTAATAGAGACGCTTCTCGACCACGCCAAGGTCGCCTGGCCGTTCCCGGCGTCCTCCACCGGCGCGGTGGTCTGCACCTCGTCGTCCGCAACGCGGGCTGCGAATGCCGATGTGGGCAGAAGCCCAAGCGTCAGCACAAGAGCCAGCAGGATCGCCAAGATGCGTCTGGTCGTTTGATTCTTCATCGTTCTCGCTCCTTCTTCATAAGATGCAGGTCCCGGCTATAAAGGTCTTTGTTTGGCGTTTCACGCCAAACAAAAAGGCATATGCCTTTTTCGCTCTCCGGGTGTGATCCTATCATAGCACACCCACGTTACAAAATGGGATACATTTTCCAAAAAGCCTTCAAAAAAGTTTCTTTAATTGCACAAATTTTTTGCTCTTTTTTGGGGGAGAGAGTCTTCCAAAATACAAGCGGAAAAACTTTTTGTCTGTTTCATTCTGTTTCCCCCTGCATTTTCGCTCATTTTCCCGGAAAGGTGGTCTATTTTGGGTTTTGTGCAATTTGCTGGTGTCTTTTGCCGGCTTTTTGGCCCAAGCCCGCCCAATCAAGCTACGAAAAGTCCCGGAACGCGCGGTTCCGGGACTTTGGATGGCAGGGGCAGAAGGATTCGAACCCTCGGCACGCGGTTTTGGAGACCGCTGCTCTACCAGCTGAGCTATACCCCTTTATATGCTGCGGGAAATCTGGAACGGCACCGCGTGTTTGTGGTGGGCCTTCAGGGATTCGAACCCGGGACCGACCGGTTATGAGCCGGCTGCTCTAACCGCTGAGCTAAAGGCCCCTCTGATCGAGCCGGGAAATTCCGGAAACGGCTTGCCGCTTCAAAAAAACGGCAAGCCGTCCGAAACTGGCGCCACCTGTTGGACTCGAACCAACGACCCTGCGGTTAACAGCCGCATGCTCTACCAACTGAGCTAAGGAGGCATATGAGAGGGGTCTGGTCTGGTCAGACCAGACCCCTTCGTTTGTGTTGGCACTACCTATTTTCCCGGGCCGTCTCCAGCCAAGTATTTTCGGCGCAGGTGAGCTTAACTTCTGTGTTCGGGATGGGAACAGGTGGACCCTCACCGCAATCAGCACCAACTGATCGGATCGCGCGTTACCGCGCTTCCTATATTCTAACTGATTTCTCAGTTAAAATCAATATGAAATTAAAAGGAAGAATGGTGACCCGTACGGGAATCGAACCCATGTTTGCGGCGTGAGAGGCCGCCGT
>CAMNQX010000002.1 GCA_946550725.1 uncultured Clostridia bacterium
TCGTGGAGGCCGTGGGCGTTGACATAGTGGGTACCCGTCAGCCCCAGTTCCTCCGCGCGGTGGTTCATCTGGGAGACGAAGGAGGGCACGTCCCCCGCCACCGCCGTGGCCAGAGCGTTGCACGCGTCGTTGGCGGAGGCCACCAGGGCGCAGTACAGCAGGTCGTGGACGCTGAGCGCCTCCCCCACCTTCAGATTCTGGCTGGTGCCCCCCAGCTCCAGGTCCACGTCGAAGCCCTCCGGCACTGTCACCGCCTGGTCCAGGGTCAGCTCCCCCCGCTCCACCGCCTCCAGGGTCAGCAGCGCGGTCATGATCTTGGTGATGGAGGCGGGGTAGTTCTTGTCGTCGCCGTGGAAGCTGTAAAGAACGGTCCCCGTCTCAGCGTCCATGAGCAGCGCAGCCTTGCACGCCGGCTCCTCCAGCCCCGCCAGCAGCTCGCTGGTCTGGACAGGCTTGGGGGTGGGCGCGGGGGTCGGCTCGGGGCTTGGCTCCTTGGCCGCCAAGGCGGAAAGAGGGGTCACGGCCAACAGCAGCGCCAAAAACAACGCGATGTATTTTCTCATGGCAAATTCTCCGTCTGTATGTTATAATGAGGGCGAATAATTTATTATAGCATGCCGGATTTGATTTTACAACGGCCAGGAGGTGACAAAGCGGTGACAGTTTCCAAGGCGGAAAAGGCGGCCGTCGCCCTGTGCGCCGCCTTTGTCCTCTTTTTCGCCGGGTGGTTCGCCCGGGACGTGGGCCAGGGCGGCTATTACAAGGTCACCGCCGACGCCCCCTTCCCCGCTGAGGCCACCTCCGTTCCCACCAAGGCCGTCTTTGTCCCCGATACCCTGGTGGACCTGAACGCCGCCTCTCTGGACGACCTCACCGGTCTCCCGGGCATCGGCGCGGCCAAGGCCCAGGCCATTTTGGACTACCGGACCCAGCACGGCCCGTTCACGCGCATTGAGGACGTGATGAACGTCAAGGGCATCGGCGAGGGCATCTTTCAGCAGTTAGAGCCTTATGTCACGGTCACGGACCCCGAAGGAGGACAGCCATGAAAATTTTAGTGGTGGATGACGAACAGGTGCTGGTCAAGGGCATTAAATTCAACCTGGAAAACGAGGGCTACGAGGTGGAGGTGGGCTATGACGGCCAGCGGGCGGTGGAGCTGGCCCGGAACGGCGGGTTCGACCTGATCATCCTGGATCTGATGATGCCCAAGCTGGACGGCCTGCAGGCGTGTCTGGCCATCCGGGAGTTCTCCAACGTCCCCATCATCATGCTCACCGCCAAAAGCGAGGACGCCGACAAGCTCATCGGCTTTGAGAGCGGCGCGGACGACTACATCACCAAGCCCTTCAACCTTTTGGAGCTGAAGGCCCGTATCCGGGCCATCCTCCGCCGCGGCGCGACCCAGCGCCAGGAGAAGGAGCAGGAGGAGCGGCTGGTCCGCGCCCATGTGACCCTCATCCCCGCTCAGCGGGCGGTGTGGAAGGACGAGGAGCCGGTGGAGCTGACCGCCAAGGAGTTCGACCTGATGGAGCTGCTGATGAACAACCCCGGCAAGGTCTATTCCCGCTCCGCCCTGCTGGACCTGGTGTGGGGCTACGAGTACGCCGGGGAGGAGCGCACCGTGGACGTCCACATCCGCCGTCTGCGGGAGAAGCTGGAGCGGGACAGCGCCAATCCCCAGCTCATCATGACGAAATGGGGTGTGGGCTATTACCTCAAAAATGACTGAGACGGGCAAGGAGGGCCGGCGGCTCCACCTGGGTCTGCAATTCAAGTTTGCCGTCACCTATGTGCTGCTCATCGCGGCGGTGCTGCTCTTTCTCAACACCTACCCCGTCCTCTCCACCCAGGAGCTGATCTTCCGCAGCAAGCGTGACACCCTCCAGAGCCACGCCTCCCTTCTCTCCTCCGGTCTGGCCGGACTGGAGGAGGTCACCCAAGCCGGGGCGGGGCAGATCATGGAGCAGCTCTCCCTGCACGGCCTCACCCAGGTCATCATTACCGACGCCCACGGCGTGGTGGTGTACGACACCGACCAGTCCGCCCAGTCCGTCGGCACCCGCTGTGACTGGCCCGAGCTGACCACCGCCCTCTCCCAGAGCGTGGACGTGCTTCACCCCACCTTTCAGGACGGCGCCTTCCAAAGCCGGGCGGCGGCGCCCGTTACCGTGGGCGGCGAGATCATCGGCGGGGTGGCCCTGTTTGAATACGACACCGACCAGGGCGCGCTGCTGGTGGATTTCCAGCGCAACCTGCGCAGCATCTCTCTGGTGGTGTGCGCCATCGCCATCGCCGTCAGTCTGGTCCTCTCCCGCGCCCTCACCCGCCGCATCGGCCGTCTCCTGCAGGGCATCCGCACCGTGCGGGAGGGGGAGTACTCCCACCGGGTCAAGACCTCCGGCCACGACGAGCTGGCCCAGCTGGGGCAGGAGTTCAACCAGCTCACCACCCGCCTTCAGACCACCGAGGAGGTGCGGCGGCGGTTCGTCTCCGACGCCTCCCACGAGCTGAAGACCCCCCTGGCCTCCATCCGCCTGCTCACCGACTCCATTCTCCAGGCCGACCACATGGAGGAGGACACCCTGCGGGAGTTCATCGGCGACATCAACCAGGAGGCGGAGCGCCTCACCCGCATCACGGAAAAGCTTCTCACCCTCACCCGGATGGACAGCGCACCCGCCGCATCTGAGCCTGCTCCTCCCACCGCCGTGGCCCCCGTCATCCGCCGCGCGGGACATATGCTGGAGCCGCTGGCCGCCCAGAGCGAGGTCAAGCTGGTGTACCGGCTGGAGGAGGACTGCCTCGCCCCCTGCGATGAGGACGGGCTTTACCAGATCGCCTTCAATCTGATGGAGAACGCGGTGAAATACAATCTCCCCGGCGGCTCGGTGACGGTCACTCTGGCCGGGACAAGGGAAGGGACCGTCCTCAAGGTGGAGGACACCGGCGTGGGCGTTCCCGCGGAGGACCTGAGCCGCATTTTCGAACGGTTCTACCGGGTGGACAAGGCCCGTTCCCGGGCCGCCGGCGGCACGGGACTGGGGCTTTCCATCGTTCAGGACACCGTCCGCGCCCACGGCGGCACGGTGGAGGCCCGCGCCCGGGAGGACGGCCCCGGCGTCTCCTTTATCGTCACCTTCCCCCTCCCCGCCGGGGCGCAGGCAGATTAAAATCCTCTGGAGCGGGGATTAAATTTCCCTCTTTTGACTTGTATCTTCCCCCCCGGCGTAGTACAATAGCAGATGTAAGGTACCCCGCAGGGGGACGCGAATTTGACGAGGAGGTATTGATCCATGGATTTTGAAGCGTTGAAAAGCAGAGTGACTGAATTGGCCCAGAACGGCGTTTCCAAGGCGAAGGAGCTGATGGAGATCGGCAAGCTGAAGGTGAACAACGCCACCGAGGCCGACGCGATCCGCAAGGCTTACACAGAGATCGGAAAGCTCTACTTTGCCCAGCACGGCATGGACCCGGATCCCGCTTACGCGGCCCTGTGCGCCAAGATCGTGGAGAGCAAGGAGCGCATCGCCTACAATGATGAGCGCATCACCGACATCAAGTCCGCCGCCAATCTGGGCGACGCCGACATCGCCGCCATGGACGCGGAGATCGGCCTGGACGACGCCGACGACGATTTAGACCTATAATGTTGCTCGGGTGGGCAAAGCCCACCCTCCGCAAATTCCGCGCTGCGCGCGAAATTTGCGCCGCCCCCGGCGGCGTCCCCGCTCCCGCGGGGTCTCGCCTATCGGCTCGGTCGTGCGGTAGACGCGTGCCACTGGCACGCACCGCCCCTCCGGATGTTCTACCGTCACGAAAAACACCGTCTGCCATCCGTGGCAGACGGTGTTTTTTCTCACAGGATCGGGGGTCAGCCCGCAGGGGTGGGCGGAACGGCCTGATAGTCGGTGACCTGCTCCACGGTGTAGCCCAGTTTCTGCAGCTCGGGCACGATGCCGCCGGGGGCGACCATATGGCCCGCGCCAAAGGCCAGGAAGGCGGTGTTGCTGCCCTCTTTTTCCAGGTAGCTCTGGGCCACCTTCACCATGCCGGGGTCCCGGTCGGTGAACAGGCGGGCGTTCAGCTCGTCGTCGGAGTCGACGATGGCGGACTTGTCATAGGTCTTGTTGAACAGCTCCAGATCGGCGGTCTGCCAGGCGGTCATCATGTCGGTAAGCATCTGCATCTGCTCGTCCAGAGCAGCCTGATACTCCGGGTCCACCTCCTGAGGCTCGTCAGCAGGGGGCGCGAAGGTGGCCTCCAGCATGGTGACGCCGCTCTCCAGATAGGCAGTCTGGTACTCCTCGCTGAGGGTGTCGAAGATCCCGCCCTGGAGGGCGTAGGTCTCCGCCCCGGTGACCGTCTTGCCCGCGTTGACGGCGGCGGCGTTGACGTAGAGGTCGATGGCCATGGGCGCGTCTCCGGCGGTCTCGTCGCTGGCCATGAGGCTGGTCACCGTGTTGGCCAAGGCCCAGGGCTTAAAGGTGTTGATCTGCTCCTCCGGGAGGCCCAGCTGGGCAAAGGCGTTGACGGTGCGGGTGTAAAGCTCCGGGGAAACGTGGTCTTTCAGGCCGTCCCCCTCACCGTAGGTCTGCATCGCTACAAACTCCGCCACTCCCGCCTGGTCCTGGAAGTCCAGCTCCAGCACCACCGTGTCGGCGGACTGGATGGCGTTACGAAGGGTCTGGTGGAAGGGGTAGAGGTTGCCCCGGTCCATGTGGGCCGTGCCCAGGAGGTAGACGGTGTTCTCCCCGTTGGTGGCCTTCCACAAAAGGCCCTTGGAGCCGGCGTTTTTCGTGTCGTAGGCCCCCAAGACGGTGCGGGCAGCCATGACCATGGCCTCCTCATAGGTGCAGGTGCGCTCCAGGGCCAGGGACACGCCGTCCCCCTGCACAGCCCCCAGCTTCTGCAGGGCCTGCACAGGCTCCGCGCCGTCAAACCCGGCGGCCTGCACCGCCTCGCCCAGGGCGTTCACCACGTCTCCCCGGGTGCTGCCGGACACGTCCCAGGCCGGCTCCCCGGCCGGCGCGTCGGTGAGCAGGGCCAGCTTGGCATACACCTGCCCCGCGATGGCGGCGATCTGCTCGGCGGCAACAGGAGCGGTGATGTACCCGGTGTAGCCGTCGTCCACCAGCTTCAGCCCGTAGGCGTCCGCCAGATAGGGCACCGCCCAGGCCGAGGGCTGCTGGACCTCCACCGCCTCGGTCGCAACGGGGGCGGCCTCCCCCTCCGGCTCCGCCGCCAGCACAGGCGTCAGCAGCAGGCACAGGCACACAAACAAAGAAACCCATTTTTTCATCATCAGTCGTCCTTCCCTTTTTAAAAATTCCGGAAGATGTAAAGCAAGCTTTACATCTTCCAGAATAGCACGACTTCCAGCCTTTGTCAAGAGCGCCCCATGCTTTTTCATGGGAATTTAATCTTTTACAACTCCACTACCCGGTCGGCGTATTCCAGCAGCCCCCGGTTGTGGGTGGAGAGGACGAGGGGCTTGCCCAGGGCCTGGAGCCGGGGCAGAATACGCCTTTGCAGCGGCTCGTCCACCCCGGCAAACGGCTCGTCCAGCAGGAAGCGCGGACCGGCCAGGGCCAGACACCGGGCCAGGGCCAGCCTTCTGGCCATGCCGCCGGAGAGCTGGGCGGGATAAGCCCCTTCTTCCCCAGTCAGCTCCACCAGGGCCAGCAGCTCCTCCGCTCTGTCCCGGTCCGGCTTGTCCATCACGTCCAGCAGGTGCTGGAGGACGGTGCGGCGGGGAAAGAGCCGGTCCTCCTGAAACAGGAACGCGCTGTCAGGGTACTCCTTCAAAAGCGCGCGCAAAAGGGTGGTCTTGCCCACCCCCGACGGCCCGGTGAGCAGGGTCAGCCCCGTGTCTGGGAAGGAAAAGTCCCGGTGGTCAAACACCACTTTATCTCCAAAGGCGACATTGAGGTCATGAAGCTCCACCCGCTCGCCTCCTTTCCGCGGCGTTCCACAGCCCCCACAGCAGCTTTTCCACCGCGATGGACAGCAACACCACCGCCGCCGTCCAGGCAAAGAGCTGGGGCGTCTCCAGATAGGTCTTGGCGTTCCAAATGGCCGTCCCCATGGCCCGGACCGGGCGGCACAGGGCCTCGGCGGCCACCCCCGACTTCCACGCGAAGCCCAGGGCGGTGCGGCACCCGTTCGCCAGGGCGTTTTCCATGGCGGGCAGGTACACCAGCCGGACCGTCTTCCACCGGGAAAAACGGTAGACTTCTGCCAGCTCGATGAGCTGCGGGTCCACCTCGGCGACCCCCTGGTGAGTGGCGGACCAGGCGATGGGCGCTGCCATCAGCGCGGCGATGACCACCGGCACCCAGTTGGCGCTGGCCCACAGCCAGATGAGGATGATGAAGGAGGCCACCGGGGTGGCCCGGATGACCTTCACCGCAGGGCTGAATACCGCCGCGCACCCTTCAAAACGCGCCGAGAGCGCGGCCAGCGTCACGCCGGCCACAATGCCCATGCCGCCCCCCAGAAACACCCGCCCCAGAGTGGTCAGGCAGGTGGTCCAGAAGGCGGCTGTGCCCGCCAGCTCCCCCAGGCAGGTGAGCACCTGCCACGGGGTGGGCAGCAGAAGGGGCTGGCCGATGCGCGCCGCCAGTGCCCACCAGAGGCCCAGCCACACGCACAGAGGGAGCAGCACCCTCCACGCCTTGGGAAGGGGGCGTTTTTTCATTTACTCCACCACGGCGTCCATGAAGTAGAACGCGTCGTCTGGGGTGGAGCCGCCGATGGCGGCGGGGTCAATGGAGAAGAGGGCGGCAAAGTAGCCCTGGATGGTGCTTTGCATATCCTCCCCTGTCATGAACACCAGATTGCACTGGGGAATGGCCTTGGCGGCGATGGCCGCGCTGGGGACCAACCCTGCGTCCGCCACCATCTGGGCGGCGGGGCCGTCGGCGTTGGCCTTGACGTAGTCGATGGACTGGGCGTACTCATTCAAAAACGCCCCCACCGCCTCAGGATGCTCCTGGGCAAAGGCGGTGCGCACCACGATGCACCCCATGGCCAGACGGCTGTCCTCGGCGATCATATCCCACTCCGCCGACAGGTCAAAGACAGGCTGGATGTTCCCCTCCGACTTGACGCTCAGCGCCGTGGCGCCGGGGACGGGAAGCATACAAAGCTCCCCCTCGCCGGTGAGCATGGTGGCGGTGACCTCCTCCAGCGTCTGCCACACCACCGTCACGTCCTTGTCCATGTCCAGGCCGTTCTGCTGAAGAAGATAGCGCAGGACATATTCCGGGTTGGCCCCCTGGCCGAAGGCGTAAATGGTGCGCCCCTTCAGGTCGGCCAGGCCGTTGAGGGTGTCGTCGATCCCCTTGTTCAAAATGTAGAGCGTTCCCAGGGTGTTGACGCAGGCGATCTGGATGGCTCCCTCAGACTTGTGGTAGAGGTTGGAGGCCACGTTGGTAGCCAGGGCGGCGATGTCAAAGTCGCCGTTCAAAAGCCCCGCCGTCACCTGCTGGTTGTCGGCGGCCACGGTGACGGTATAGTCGTTGCTCGTGGTTCCCGCCTCATTGTCGCTGAGCAGCTTGGCCGCGCCCACGCCGGTGGGACCGGGGAGGACGGCCAGCTTGACCTTCGTCCGCTCCACCGGGGCGTCCGTGGGGTCCGTGGTCGGCTCCACCGTGGGCGTTGCCGTCGGCTCCGCCGAGGGGGACGGCTCCACTGTGGGCGCGGGGGGCTTGGGACCGCAGGCGGTGAGCACCAGGGCGCACAGCAGCGCCAGCGCAAGAAGCTTTTTCATACGTATTCCTTCTTTCCTTGAAATCGTATTAAGAATCATTCCTAATTATACTCCCTTGTGAAGAAAATGTCAATGCAAAAAACACCCCGGCGTCTCTCAGGACGCCGGGGCGTTTTGGTCTTTGCGGTTCCGTCTCAGCCCTTGCAGCAGCTGGCGCCGTGGTCGCCCAGATGGAAGGACGCGCACTGGGTCTGGTCGCACTTGGCCACAGTGGGATCGCAGCAACCCACCTTGATCTCGTTGAGGGTGCAGTAATCCTTGTCGCAGCAGTGATAGGCGCAGCTGGTGACGGAACACTTGATGGACTGGTTGATGTTGTCTTGACCGTTGTTCATGTGAATTCCACTCCTTTCACGCTCCTTAGTATGTCCCCCGGGGCGGCGCTCATACATCTTTTTGGCCGGCGCATAGAATGATTTGAAAGGAGGTGGGAACCATGGATCTGCGAGGAGGAAAGGTGACCATCGGGGAGCTGCTGGAGCACCCCGGCACCCGGGGGATGCTCCAGAAGCGCTTTCCCATGGTGTTCCGGGGCAAACATTTCTCCGACACCGCCAAAACGGTGACCCTGGAACAGCTCGTCGCGCTGGTAGGGGGCTTTTTGCCTCAAAAAATGCTCAACGACACCCTGCGCGACCTAGAGCGGCTGTAAAAAAGCGTCGTACCACCGCAGGCACGCCGCGTCCCGGCGGCGGCGGAGCAGGAGGTTGGAGGCCACGAAGTCCACCGCCAGCGCCGCCGCTGCCACCGCCCCCAGCCAGCCGGGCAGGCGTTCCAGCACGGGCAGGAGCAGCGGGTGCAGCCAACGCCGTCCCGCCACGGCCAGCACGCCCCAGTACAGGGCAAACCGGGGGCAGACAAGGCCGTGGAGGTTACCTTTGACCTGGGAGTAGTCCCAAAAATCCACCCCCAGGGCGTGGCGGGTAAAAAAGCCCACGGCGTATTCCGCCGCCACCGCCACACCGCCACCCGCCAGAAAAAGAAGGAGGACATGCTCTGTCACAAAGGGCGGCAGGGCCACGATCCCAAGCGCCGCCAGCCCGTACACTGGGCACAGGGGCAGCACCAGCAGGCACTTGCGGTCGGGCTTGGCGGAGCGGGTCAACTGGGCGTAGACCAGCTCCAGCAGGAACCCCAAAAAGCTGTATGTGAGAAAGATCCACAAGCTCATTTTCCCAACTCCCAGTTGTCCACGATGGCCACCACCGCCGCGTCGATGGGGCTTTGGTCGTCTCCCTGGGCCTTTCGGGCGGCGGAGCCGGTGGTGAGAAGGACGACCTCCCCCAGCCCCGCGCCAATGAGGTCGGCGGCCACCCGGCTGGCGTTGCCGCCGCTCCCCTCCCCCGCCTTCCAAGGCTCCACCAGCAGGAGCTTGTTGCCCGTGAGGGCGTTACTTTTCCGGGTACACCACACCGAGCCGATGACTTTGGCCAGTTCCAGCGTCGATCCCCCCTGTCAGATGGATATTCCATGTCTTTGCCGCCGTCACCGCCAGAGGCGTGGCCCCGGGACGGGCGGCGAGATAAATGCGGTCAAACCCCTGGGCCGCCAGTGCTTTCAGCCGCTCGTAGGTCAGCAGCGCAGGGCAGCTCGCCCCCGTCTGCACCCACTTGGGCAGCTGGGTGAGGGGGCAGACGGCCAGCCCTTGCCTGATCAGTTCGGACAAGCCCGCCGCCAGCGTGCGGGTCATGACCTCGGGCAGCGAATCCGCGGGGAGGAACACCGGCTTCCCCAACGCCAGCGCGTCCAACAGCGGCCCCGCCGTCTCCGCCGTCAGCCGGGGGAGGACGGCCGCGTCCGCCTCCCGGAGGGTGGGGGCCAGGGGCAGGACCGCCCGCAGGTAGTCGGAGTTGGGGTCGCCAGGAAGGTGAACGAGAAACGCCCGCTTAGCGGGCATGCTCCACCTCCGCCTGGATGCGGCACATGAGAATGTGGAACGCCGAGGACAGGCGGTTCATCACCTGCATGATCTGCCGCTGGGCCTTGCTGGGGCTGGTCCTGAACGCCGCCACCGCGCTCTCCTCCGCCAGCCGCGCCTGGGCGCGGAGGAGGTTGATTTGGGCGTAGGCCCGCCCGAAACGGCGGCTGGGGGGCGTCATGGGGTCGATGCCGAAATAGGTCTTGGGGTCGTGGGACTGCGCCCGCAGCTCCTCCGGGGTCAGGCCCAGAATGGTTTCGTCAGGCAGAGGCTCGTCCAGCACCTCGCTGCGCATCACCTGCCGCAGCAGGGCCAAGATGTCCTCCAGGTGGCGGATGAGGACCTCGCCGTCCCGCTCCCCCTCCAGCGCCAGCTGGGCGGCGACGATGTGGGCCTGGAGCAGGTCCAGCTGCCCGCGGAACCGGATGCGCGGGTGGTCCTTTGGCACCAGACGGTGGGCGTTCAGATGGGTCATCTCCTCGGGCTTGGCAGCGGGCATGGCGGTCTCCCCTTTCGGCGGGTTTTCTGGTGTAGTATTGCTATTTTACCATATGGATATGCAAAAAGACAGCTCCGAAGAGCTGTCTTTTCCCCGTTTTTCCACCCGGTTCATTCCTCCGGGACATACTCCATGATGTCCTCCACCCGGCCAGTGTGTTATTTCTCCGACCACCAACTAGGCGACAAAATATCCTCCAAAGCCATGATCTCTCGCACTCGCCGGGTGTGGGCCGCGTCCCCGCTGTCTTCTGCCGACTGTTGGGCCGCTGCCATGTTCTCCAGATCACGGCGTTCCGAATCGACGCAGCTGTAAAACATACACAACTCCCGCCACTTCACCCCCGCATACGTACCCATCAGCTTATGCCATGCCTGATTGATCCGCGGCACACCGTCTCCGTATTCCAAAAGCTCCTCCTGAAAGCTCACAGGCTGCCCCACCAGAGTTCTTCCCAGCGCGCGGGTCGCGTCCGCGCTTCGGATGGACTGCTCTTGGAGAAGGAATCGCCAGATGCGAAACGGTTTGCCCAGCTTTTGCTCCAAAACAGGATCCAAATAGTCGCAAATTGCACAGTCAAGGCCGTAAATGACGTGGTTTTCTAAGAGGTTTTGTGTCGTTTCCATGTTTGTGCCCCTCCTTATTTTTGGTTGCACCTATACAAGTGCAACTATACCACATTTCTCCTGTAATATCAACTTAAATTTGTTCTCATACTGGTGCAAGGGGAGGCAGGCATGGACTTTTCATATGACAGACTGGTAGGGCAACAGGTTCGCCTGCTCCGGGAGAAAATGGGATTGACACAGGAGCAGCTGTCCGCCCGGTTGCAGGTGCGCGGATGCGATGTGACCCGTAGCGCTGTGGCGAAGATCGAGGTCGGCCAACGGCATATTTACGCCGTAGAGCTGCGCCATTTGCGCGACGCGCTGGAAACCACCTACGAGGAACTTTTGCCATAAAAAGGGACGGCTTCTTACGAAGCCGTCCCTTTTATTCATCATCTTTGACGTATTCCATAATGTCCTCTACCCGGCAGTCCAGGATGCGGCAAAACATTTCAATGGTGTGGGTCGAAACGCTCTCGTTTCGCTTCATGCGGGTGATCTGCGACGGGCTGACATGATGCCGCTTGATCAGCGCATATTGCGTAACTCCCCGCTCTTTCATGGTGGCCCATAACCGTTCATATGACATCATAATACGCAAGCCTCACTTTCCTCTTGCATATTATCCGAATATGGTCTATAATCATATTGACTAATATCAGTCAATATTTCTGATGTTGGCAATAATCTGTGAAAGAGAGGAAAACGGATGAAAAAACCATGGAAGAGCTTTTGGGGCGGAGCCTTAGTGTGTCTTCTGCTGGTCGGCCTGATCAGCTCGGCAGCAGCTACTGTCGGCAGACGGACGGTAGAGGTCGATTATAACAACATTAAGGTGACCATGAATGGCACGGCTGTCAATTTGGTGGACGCAAACGGTAACGCCGTGGAGCCGTTTGCCATCAATGGCACCACCTATCTGCCCGTAAGAGCGGTAGCGAACTCGTTGGGCCTGGATGTCGGCTGGGACGGGGCGACGTCCACGGTAACGCTGGAGGACAAATCATCCGAACAGCAGACCGATCTGCTGGAGGCGTTGAAGTTCTACAAATACATGGAAGATACGACGGAATATGGCGAAGCGATCTTAGATCTGATGTGGAACAGTATCTTCCTGGAGGATACGGCAGAAGCGGTTGCGGCGCTCCGCGACTTAGATGACTCCATTTCTCTGCTCAGCACGAGAGTGGAGGATTACACAAACATGCGAAACGCCCTGGCCGCTCGCAAGAATTTGTCCGATGAGCTGACTCCGGCTTCCGCGTGCATCGAGGACCTGGTCAACGGCGCACAGTATATGAAAACCGCCCAGACATACGCGGAGGCCTACCTCCGCACAAATAGTACGGAGGATTACAACCACTTTGCAACATGGTACAAGATGTCTTACGACCTGCTTCAAGATGCGGAAGAGAAATCGTATGACACCTTTGACGTGATCATGGATCAGCTGCTTCCGGGGGAATACTAATTTAGGAAGGGGCGGTGCAACGGCACCGCCCCTTTTTATGCACCGGCTTACCCCAACGCCACATCCAGCACCATCATGAGCAAAAACCCGAACATCACCGACAAGGTCCCGGCGTGGGCGGACTGGTCCAGGCGGGCCTCGGGGATCAGCTCCTCCACGACCACCACCATCATGGCCCCGGCGGCGAAGGAGAGGAACCAGGGCATCAGCGGCGCCACGCTCCCCGCCACAATGGCGGCCAGAACGCCGAAGATGGGTTCCACGCTCCCGGAAAGACAGCCCTCCCCAAAGGCGCGGGCGCGGGAGTTGCCCTCCTGCCGCAGAGGCAGGGCGATGGCCGCGCCCTCGGGGAAGTTCTGGATACCGATACCCAGGGCCAACGCCCCGGCGGCGGAGAGCCAGAGGAAGCCGCCGTCATTCTGGGCGGCCCGGGCAAAGGCCAGGCCCACCGCCATGCCCTCGGGGATGTTGTGCAGGGTCATGGCGATCATCAGCAGGGCGGTGCGCTTGGAGCGTTTGGCCTTGGGCGCGTGGGGGTCGTCGTGGTGGAGGTGGGGCAGGGCTTTGTCCAGCAGCAGCAGAAAGGCCACTCCCAGAATGAACCCGCCTGTGGCGGGGAGGTAACCGGGGATGCCGCTCTCCTCTGCCTCCTCGATGGCGGGGATGAGCAGGCTCCAGACGGAGGCGGCGATCATCACCCCGGCGGCGAAGCCCAGAAACAGCCGCTGGATGGCGGGGGTGATCTCCCGCCGGAAAAAGAACACCGTGGCCGCGCCCAGGGCGGTCATGGAAAATGTAAACATGGTGCCGGCAAAGGCCCAGAAAACCATGTGAGTCAACTCCTTTTCATAGTATGCGCCTCCGCCGCGCCGCTATGTAGGGGGTTGACGCGGCGGACAGGTTGTGGTAGAATACTTAGGCGTTCGGTTTATCCTACGTCCGCAAGCGCATATTTGCTACTGTAGCTCAGTTGGTAGAGCAGCTGATTCGTAATCAGCAGGTCGTGTGTTCAAGTCACATCAGTAGCTCCAAAAAGCCTCGATTCCGCATGGAATCGAGGCTTTTTGTGCCCTATTTGTTGTTAGTTTTCAGGTGAGAAATTTCCCGACCCACACCGTGACCCACACGGGGAAACGTTGGGAGAGAAACAGAAAGCACCGGGTGAAATTTACCCGGTGCTTTTCTGCTGTTGGGTGCTTACATCACCTGCGCCATGAAGCTACCCATGGTTTGGGCGGCTTCGTCCTGTTTTTGCCGGGTGGCGTGGGTGTAGGTGCGGAGAGTGAACCCTGCGTCGTAGTGTCCCAGCATGGTGGAGACGGTTTTCACGTCCACGCCATTCTGGAGGGCCATCGTGGCAAAGGTATGCCGGAGGTCGTGGAAACGGATGTGGGGCAGGTTCGCGTCCTTCAGGATCTTCTTGTGGAGGTTCACAATGGAGTCCGGGTGGTAGGCTTGACCTGTCAGGGGCGAGGGAAACAGATAGGGGCTGTCCGGATGTTTTTCGTGTTCTTGGATAAGAAGGTCTACCGCCCCTTGCGGGATGGACACTTGGCGGATGGAGGTTTCCGTTTTGGGACGGGTCACGGTCAGATTGCCGTCCTTGTCGTGGGTGAGCTGCTTGCTGACTGAGATGGTATTGTTAACTGTGTCCAAGTCATCCCAGAGGAGAGCCACCAGCTCACCTTTTCTCAATCCTGTGACCAACTCCAGATAAAACATGGGCAGCACTCCCCTGCCCTCTGCCGCTTGTAGGTAGTCCTTCATATCCTCTGGGCGAAGTATCTTCATCTCCTGCTTTTCCAGCTTCGGGATGATACAGTCCTCTGTTGGGTTGCGGAGAATGAGTCGCTCTTTTACCGCCCGGTCGAGTGCGTTGTGGAGCATCATGTGGATACCACGGACAGTAGCGTTACTTAATCCGGGCTTGGTTTCCTTCTGTGCTTCTCGCAGGCGGCCATGCTCTTGAAGGTCTTTGTAAAGCCGCTGTAGATTTCGGCCCGTCAGCTTGGTGAGTTTGATGTGACCGATGTTTGGAATGACGTGCTGTTCCATATTGCCACGGTAGCTGCGGGCGGTGCTGGGTCGGACGTTGGGTTCTGCGTAGAGGTCATACCATGTTCGGAGCCAGCTTGCCACCGTGTAATCCTCACGGGTCATGTCCAGAGTTTTGATGTTCTCCAACGCCACCCGCAGTTTCTCTTTGACCTCTGCTTGTGTCGCACCAAGGACGTTCTTGATCCTGCGTTTGCCCGTGGTGGGGTCATATCCAACGGTGTACCGCCCTTCCCAGCGTCCGTCCTTCCGCTTGCGGATGCTGCCCTCGCCGTTGGCACGCTTTTTAGCCATCTGGTTCACCTCCCAAACATTCCACCATGAGCTGGACACCCAACTTGAACCCATAGATGAAGTTTTCCTCGGCTGTCAAGCAGTTCAGTTCCCACTGGGTACGGGTGAGGACCTCCAATTGCGCCTTTTCCGGCTCGTCCAGTTGCTGTGTTAGCGTCTCCTCACACTTGCACAGCTGAGTGCTCAGCTTGTACATTTCTGACCCTTTCGGCATGGGACGGTCGGATAGGGATAAGTCCCCGTTGAATAGGTCTTTCAGTACCTTTGCCATAATCGTGCGCCTCCTTTGTAAGCACACACCATACCACAGGGTTGGGGGAATAGCTATCCCTTCGGAGCAGAGTTATCAGTTCAGACATATCTTTTTTGTTTACAGCGTCCCATTTTCTGACCGTCACATAAGCCGCATGGTGTTGGTATGGGACTGTTCTTCGTGGTCGTCCGGCTTGTGCCCCATGGCGATTTTCTTTTTTCGCTCTTCGGAGATGGTCTTACGGTCACCGTGTTCGGTTACTGAATCAACTGAAGGATTGGGCGCAGCAGATTGTTCCAGATGGCGGCCCCAGCGAACCAGAGCACCAGCAAGGTCACAAGGATCGGGATGGCCCACAGCCAGGCCAGCCTGGGCTGGGGAAAATGTATCCGGGGCAGAGAAAGCCGCCGCTCTTTCTTCTTCCCAACCTGTTCGAGCCTCTGGCAAATCTCCACTGTCTCCTTCGTCAGCTTCTCGGACTGTGTAGTCATCGTTTCCATCGCAGAGTGCATCCTCTCCAGCAAACGGTATTGAGCGTTCAGGGTACGCATCAGGTGTGTCCACTGTTCCTCTGTGGGATAGGTGGAAGCTGGTGATGTCACCTCGCGTGGCTGATTCAGCTTCTTCAATTCTTCGATGGAGCATTTCTGCTCGGATCTGGAATTCACACTCCATGACCTCCTTTCGGTATTTGTCCTCATGCAGTCGGTTGTCCCGGCACTTTTTCCCTTTGGGTGTGGTGTAGGTGATGCACTGCCGAGTGGGCTCCCACCGCACCTGATACCCCCACCGTTCCATCTCTCGGACGAACTCGGCGCTTGTCTTGGTCTTTCTCATACACAGGTCGATGGTAGCCATGAGCTGGAACTTCCAGCTCTCACCCCGGGCTGCCGAGCGGTATTCGCCGGGGCGCATCTTCTTGTCTTCGGTGTGCTTTTGAGGCGGCTTCAGTACGGTCAGACCATGAGCTTCGCAAATGGCGTCGCTGACCTTCCGTTGCCTTTGGAGGTCTGCGGCGTTCTGGTGGAGCTTGCACCCATCCTTCCAGCTCACACTGTTGACGATGAGGTGGTTGTGGATGTGGTTGGCATCTACATGGGTGGCTACTACCACCTCGAACTCCGGGAACAGCTTTTTGGCCAGTTCCAGCCCTATGGCGTGGACTTCCTGCGGCGTTACATCCTCTGACGGGTCAAAGGACTGGACGAACTGGTAAAACATCCGACCGTCGGTTTTCTGGAACCGTCGCTTGGTGGTCATCATCTCATCGTAGGCGGACTGGGCCACGCAGTTCCAGCCAGTAACCAGTTTTCGTTCCTCCCACAGTGTTTTCTTCTCCTGTTTCACATAGTCCAGCGCCCGGCCCAGAGCGCCACGGCTCTGGGTCTTGTTCTTGATTGCTGTAAAGGTGGCCATCTCACTTCACCACCTTTGTGAGCTGGTTGACCTGCTCGTAGAGTTTGGCGTACCCATCCACCAGATCATCTCCTCGCAGGACTTTGAGCTTGCCCATGTTGGCCAGAGTGGTGAGCTGGTTCAGGTTTCTGCCCTGAGCTTTCAGTTCGCTCAGCACAGTGTCCAGACCATCTACCCGGACGATCTCCTTGCCCAGAGCGCAGATACACAGGTAGTTGGTGACGGTCATGTGGACCTCTGCCGCCAGCTCTTTGATCTTCTGCTTTGTTTGAGGTGTCATCCGCAGGGTGACGATCTCCGTTTTCTTCTGCATTGTCCTTCCTTTCTCCCCCTTAGGGGGTTGGGGGGATCGGGGCAGCGCCCCGAATGCGTCCGGCGTATAGCCGGAGGCTATGCTTGCCCTACCGATTCGGTAGGCCCTCTACTACTCCCACGCGCCGTCCCTTTGTGAGAGCCGTCTCTAACTCCAAACGGCGGAGTTGACTTTGGTGGTGCGCATCTACCACTTCCTCGGCGGGTAACACTGTGTAGCGCAGATTCCCGTTTCGCTTCATCCCGTCTTTGGTAATAACCGAGGTATTCTCGGTGTAGATCAGCCCCTTGTCCGCCAGCTCTCCGACGCACTTCTGCACCGTGTTTCGGCTCAGCCCTACCGCCTTCCCGATAGTGTCGTAGCTGGGGTAGCACTGGCAGGTCTTTCCGTTGGCGCACCGCTGGAGATAGCTGTACACCAGAAATGCGCTGGAGGACAGACCCAACTCAAAAATTGCATTGGGAAGATAGAAACAATTACCTTGTGCCTTGCTCACTGTGTGTCACCTCCCGCTGTATGTTCCTCTATCCACTGGATGAAGTTCTCCTTGGGCACTACCATGCGACTGCCAATTTTCAAAACTGGAAATCCAGCTTCGTGCATTAGCTCATAGGCGCTGGACGGAGCAATACCCAGCACCGCCGACACCATCTCGGCGTTGAGGAACAGCGGCAGGTCGTCGTAGGACTTGTACTTTAATTCTTTCACAGTGTCACTCCTTTCGTTTTTGTTATTATGTTCTTCGTTCTCTATCTCTGCGGCTCATGGTAACACCGCTCTTGACATTCGTCAATAGGTTTTGTATCATATAGGCACATACACTATATCGTCTGAGTTACATTATCTACTGGGAGGACACCGCCATGGGCGTTCTGGGAAAAGACCTGTTTGATATTCACCGCCCCCGCACCCACGTGAAGGTGCAGTTCGGAACAGAGGGCTACTGGGTGGAGGACGATCCCACCATGATCCCCTACGGTGCCGCGCTGACTGAGCTGCTTAATTACGACGGCTGCGACACCGCTATGCTTCACAACAGGATCGTGCGTCTTTACCTCTCCAATAGCGAGGACGTGACAGCGATCCGGGAACGCTATGCCTGGTTTTTGGAGGACACCTTCCCGCCAGTCTTTGAGAAAAAGAAAGGCCAGAGGAAAAAACCTCTGGCGCAGCGGATCTATGAGCGTGGATTGGACGGTTTGGTGAGCGGTGTTAGCCTGGGGAAGTCCCCAGAGGTAGACGCGCCCCAGGTGAACATCCAGTACGCTGTGTTGGAGGTAGACGAGGAGCACCATGAGCTGGTGGAGAAGCTGTACTTTGACCGGCTGGCGGATTTCGTCTACGTGGAACTGATGCGCGGCTTGCAGCGCGGCTTTGTGCCCAAGCGGTGCGCCAACTGCGGGCGGTGGTTTTTGCAGACGCCGGGTGCCAGCTACAACTACTGCGACCAGCCAGCGCCCAACAGCGAGGAGGGCAAGACCTGCCGGGAGGTGGGTTCCACCAAGAGCTTCCGGGCCAAGGTGCTAAACCACCCGGTCTGGGCCATCCACCAACGGGCTTATAAAAAATACTTTGCCCGCACCAAGAAGGGCACTATGACTAAGGCGGAGTTCCTGGCCTGGGAGACGGAGTCCGAGCGGCTCCGGGACGAGGCATTGGCTGAGTACGACCGAGCGAAGACAGAGAAGGAGAAAGCCGCCATTGTAAAGAGGCTACGGGAGGAATTGAACAGAGCGTAATGTTAGGGCAAGGCCGGGAGCGTTTGCTCCTGGCCTTTTCATTTATTTACTGCATAGCAATTTTTGACCGTTCCTCACATGTCATAGCATTGGAAAGCCCCACAGCCTTGCGGCCGTGGGGCTTCCACAGGAAGGAAGGATGTTCGCGCTATCCAGCGCTGAGATAGGTTACTTCAGTAGGGCGATGAACCGGTCCAGCATCACGGCCACTTCCGCGCGGGTGACGTTGGTGGTGGGATCGAGAACGTTGCCGCCCTTGCCCTGGAGGATGCCGCTCTCCACACACCAGGCCACGCCGTCCACGGCCCAGTCGCCGGTGGTATCGCCGTCGGCGAAGGCTTCCAGTGCCTTGGCGTCCGCCTTGGTGTCCAGACCGATGAGCTTGGCGTAGCGGACCAGCATCACCGCAAGCTGCTCACGGGTAATGATTTGGTCGGGGGCAAAGAGTTCTTCGGTCATTCCCTTTACCACGCCGGTCTTGGCCGCCCAAGCCACACCCTCGGTGTAATACTTGCCCTCGGCAACATCCTTGAAGGTCACTTCGTAGTCAGTCTTGCCTTGGGACAGGCAGTGCAGGACGGTAGCCAACTGGCCGCGGCTCATGGGGGCGACCATGTCGAACTTGTTGTTGCCGATGCCCTTCACCAGTTCCAGGGCGGCCGCGTTGTGAATTGCTTCGTCCGCCCAGTGTCCCTCGGGCACGTCGTCAAAGCGGGTCTCGGGGGCGGGAATGGCGGCGGGAATTTCGACTTTTGCCAATTCCTCGCCCTCGGGATCGGTGACGGTGATGGTCACGTCGCCGTCCTTGGTGGTGATGGTCTCGGACTTGGTGCCATCGGGCTGCTCCACGGTCACGGTCTTGGAGCCGTCGGGCTTGGTGACGGTGGTCACCTTCGTGCCGTCCTCCCGGGTCTCGGTCTTGGTGGTATCAGTGGGAGTGGACGGACGGCTGCTTCCGCTGGACGAACCTCCCGTCCCACTTCCGCCAGACGAGGCGCGGGTAATGGTGACTGTGTAGGTCTTCGCGGCCGCTCCAGATGTGATTTGGATGGTCACGATGTTTTCGCCTACGTTCAGCGCCACATCGCCGTTCTCGCAGACCGTGTCCCCCTGTTTCACCTCCACTGTCGCGCCAGCCTGCGCGGCGACTGCGGTCACTTTCACCTGCGCCGTGCCGTTCGGCACGCTGGCCGTATACTCGTGCACAGCGGGATCAAAGGCAGGCGTCAGGGACCCCGCCGACAGGCTCAGTTCCGACAGGTCCGCGTGATCGGGAACGAGCACGGAGATCGCGTCTTCCAGCGCTGCACGGAGCGCGTCAATCTCCGTTTGGGAGGCAGTCTTCAAGAAGTCCTCGTTGGTGGCGGAGGCCAGCTTCCAGCGCAGGTTATCCACCGCATAGCGGTCCTTGTCCTCCGTTTGAGACAAGACTGTCTCTGCCCGTTGGACCGTTTCCTCCAAGGCGGAACGATCCACCGCAAAGGTCCCGCCGGCCAGCAATTCGCTGATGACATAGGTGTCTCCGTAGCCCTCCAACAGGACCAGTCGGAAACGCAAAGCCGTGACCGGCTGCTCCAGCGCCAACGTCACTCCTTCAAAATTGGGCACCGTGCCCCGGTAGGCCAGTGTCCATTCACCCGCCTCCTGCCACTCGCTTCCGTCCCAGTGCTGCAGCTTGGCCCGCTTTACCGCCGAGGCAAGCGGCTGGTCGGCGATCAGTGTCAAAGACGACAGGGTATAGGGCTGGCCATACTCCAAAAGGATACTTCCCTCCCCCTGAGACGGCCGCAGCTCCAAACGGGTGGCCAGCTGCCGGTCCACCAGGCAGAAGGGGGTCCCCGCTGCGGCCTCGGCCTCCTCCAGGCTTACTTCCGGCAACGCCTCTCCATCCACCCGAGGATTCTGGCTTTGGATCAGTATCTCCAACCCCTGGTCCACGGCGGCCATTTGCTTCAGCAGCTCCGCCTCGGTCAAATCGGGCTGGTCCAGCGCGGAGATCGCCTGAGAGACCACCGCTTGGAATTGGTCTACCGCCGCTTGCGGGAACTCGCCGGGGCGGTTGCCCACCAATACGCCGTCTACATATTTTTGCCCGGCGCGGATCGCGTCATAGAGCGGCTTGATCTCCTTGATGACCTCGCCCCGGGGTTCCATATGGCGCATGCAGACCTTGTTGCTCCAAGCGTGATACGCCGAGGTGACATAGACCCGCAGCTTGGTGCACTCCATAGGCTGGGAAAACACCATGGTCAGCCACTCTCCATCCGGGCTGTCATCAGAAGCGCCATTACTCCCCGCCGCGGACTTCCACGGCACCGTCACATTCTGCTCGCCCTCGTGCCACTCGCCGTCCGCGTAGTAGGAGAAGCTCAGCGTCCGCACCGCCTGGCTCTTGGGCCACCAGCCCAGAAGATCCATGGAATAGATCTTCACCTGGTCCACATAGTTGTACTCAAAATACGCGTCCGTCATGGTGTCGGCGCCGGAGTAGAAGTCAAAGTCCGACGTTCCGCTGACCAGCGTCTGCGGGTTGCCGGAAGTGGTCAGGCCATGGAGCGTGATCTCCGGCTCGTTCAGTGTTCCGGGCAAATTGACCGCGTCCAGGAACTCTTTTTGGGCGTCTTCCAGCGTCTCCACCGCTTGCGCGTACTCCGCATCCGAAGCGGAGGTCCCATCCAAAACGTCCTGCGCCGCTTGGATTGCGGCGGAATACGCATCATAGACATCCTGGCTGTATTGATAGGGCGCGTCTCCCACCACCGCACCGTCCAGCACCTCTTGCGCAGCGTCAATAGCCTCCGACAGTCTCACCTGCGCCCCCAAGTCCAGCCTGGGCGCCATGGATCGCATACAGCATTTAGAGCTCCACGCGGTATAGGTGCTGTTGACCACGATACGGAACTGACTGCACGTCACAGCTTGGGAGAGATCAAAGGAAATGGAAATGGGACCATTTACACTGGCGTCCACGCCCCAGGGCACGGTGACGTTCGCGTCGCCGTCCTGCCAGTTCTCCCCGTCATAATAGCGGAAGGAGACTTCCTTGACGCCCTGGGCGCCGGGCCACCAGCCCACCATGCTCACGCCGTCGATTTTGACTTCCTTCCCGTAGTCATACTCAAACCACGTCTCGCCCGCCGCCATTTTCTCGGTGTCGGGGGTGAAGTTCACATCCTTGCTTGTATTTTCCGGGGTTTCCACCAGCCGGGCCATGTAGTCGGCGGCGGAAAGGTTGGCGTCATTTCCCTCTTGATTCAGTTCGGCCCCTTGAATGGAGACCGTGATGGTGTCATTCGCCGCCAGGACCGCCCTGCCGTCCTCCCGGACAAACGCGTTCTCCTCTTCTGCCATCGGAAATGCTACAACGGCCTCTTGGACAAACACACCCGCCTCTTCGCCACTCGGGATCGCTTCCAGCTCCTCCCGTTCAAAAGCCAGGCCGGACGTGCTCAACAGCAGGGTTGCGGACAAAGCTCCGCAGAGTACCCTCCGGAAATTGTTCCACTTCATTGTCTTCCCCTCCCTTACAGATCGCCCAGAACGTGATAGCCGTTCCAGACCTCCATGTGGTTTGCCAGCCGGACCGGGGTACCGTCATCCGCCTCGCCCCGCAGAGCCAGCCGGTACATCCTCTCGCTGTCCGGTTTGGTCAGCGTCAGCTCTACCGTCTGAGAAACACCGGGCTGCAGCTCGCTCAAGGGGCAGACTTCTTTGCTGTCCACCTCATTCCCCTGCACATCCAGCAGCACCAATCGGATGTCCTTCAGACCCAGAGGTGCGGCAAAGCCGTAGTTCTTCAGCTTGAGGTCAACGGATACCTCCGCCCCGTTCACGGTCGTCTCCGCGCCTTCGCAGGCCAGATAGTAGCCCAAATAGTCCCGGATATAGTCGTACATCGTCCGGGGCAGATTGTTCCCCTCACGGTCCAAAAACCAGTTCTCGTTGTAGGGCAGATCGTTGGCGTCCAGAATTTTGGGGTTGACGTACTCCTTCTGCCAGTCGGACATGGAGTAGATGTCCCCGGCGTGATTCTCCTTACCCTCCTTATAGTTGTGGGTCAGGCTCAGGGAGGTGAAATGGTGGTCGGCCAGACGCTGGGCCATGAGAATGGCGTTGATGCTCTTGCCGCCGGTGTAGGTCTTGTTGGCGCTGCCCCAGATCATCTCACCGTCTACCAGCGCGTTGGCCGACTCGTCGTGTACCTTCTTCCACAGCGCCGAGCTGGGATCGCCCCCGGCGGTATTCCAGCCGTGAGGCGTGCCGATCAAAAAGTCATCGTGGAAGCCTACCCGGTCATAATTCGGATCATCCGGCGTGATGTTATCGTATTTGAGATAATGATACCGGACCTGAAGGTACATATCCTCTGGGATGTTGGCAAGCACCGCGTCAAAAATGCGTTTTTCATTGGCCTCGCCGATTCGGTCCAACGCGTTGCCGTCGCACTCTCCCCACGCTCCGATCAAGCCAAGCTGGAACACATGGATCTGGCTCTCGTGAGCCGCGATCCAGTCCTTGAGCTGGGCCAGATGAGCCAACACCTGATCCGTGTCCGGCTCCTGCGTCAGGGGGTTGGCATCGTCCGAAATATACGCAAACCGAAGCACGGCTTTCAGATTGTACTTTTCCAACTCATCGAAATAGTTGTTCATCCGGGTAAAGGCCGCCTCGTCCAGATCCTTGTCCTTATAGCCCGTCAGGTAAAAATACACCTGAACAAGCTGAGGATGGTCGGAGCCATACAACGCGATCTCGTCGTGGAGCTGGGCGATGGCGTCCTCATCCGCATGCTCGAACACGCTGTTCCCTGTGGCCACGTCCAGATAGACTTCCATTCGCAGTCCACGGTCCGGATTGTAGGACAAAAGCTCTGTCTCATCTCCGGTCATCGCGGCGGGCGTCAAATCGTAGTGCCGGATCTCTGCCGACGCCCCCGCCGAGAAGATGCCGAAAAGCACGCCCGCCAGCAGCGTCACCGCTATGCCCAGTGCAAAAAAGCGGCTTCTTCCTCCTCGGTCACAATTCCACTTTTTCATGATTGTCTCCTCCATTCAGGCCCTTTCTTGCTTCTTCGGCCCTAATTGATGCTTTTACTTTAGCAAACCGGCCTTATGCCAGTCGTGCATTTTTGAGTGGAAAACAGGCCCTTTGTGTAAAATTAGGAGGTAAAGTTTCTTTGCCTTGTGTTTGGGAGAGCTGCTCAAGGGCGCAAAAAAGGCCGGGGAAGCTGGCTCCCCGGCCTTTCGTTCCTTCGAAAATTCTCCTGCTACACGCTGGGCGACTGTGCCCAGTTGAACTCGCTTGGGGACACGCCGGTGTAGCGTTTGAACACCTTAGCAAAGTATTGCGTGCTGGTAAAGCCCAAGCGGCTGGCTGTCTCGGTGACGCTTAAATGATCCGTACCGATATAGTTCGTCGCCCGGTCGATCTTGGCGATGTTGATATAGGAATTGACCGTGATATTCACATGGGCCTTGAATACCTCGGAGAGGTATCGTGGGGTGACATTACAGCCCTTAGCCACGTCGGCCAGGCTGATTTTCCGGTTCAGGTGGCCGTTGATATATTGTATGGCTTTGATTGCCAGTGGATTGTGGATCACAAAAATGTCCCGGTAGCTCTGCTCAATCTCTCTGGACAGCAGCAAAACGAACTCGGAGACATAGGTGTCTGCCAGCGCGGTGTGGTGGACCTCCTCTCCGGCCCACTCGTCGCAGATCCGTTCCATGCAATATGCCAGCTGCGGGGTATAGGGCCGGATCAGATACGCGCTGTGTTCATCGGTCATATACTGCACCAGCCGAAGGGAATCCCGAACCGCCGGCTTCATGGAAAGAAAGCTCCGCGGGCAAAAATGCATCTGCAAAAAATGAGAGGGTCGGTCTGAGGCCATGTGAAAGGCATGGATGATATGAGAGAAAATGACCATGACCTCACCGGCATGGACGGTGACAGCCTGACCATTGACAATAATGTCGCACTCCCCTTCCAGCATCAGGCAAAGCTCCACATTCTCATGGCAGTGTGGGCCAAAAAAGTAACCCGGCTCTAAGGTTCGGGGGAGGGCGTTGTGGATCATATTTTGTCCTTGCTGGAGGATGATCTTTTCCAGCACATTACTTTCCACGCGTATCACCTCTTTTTTATTTTAACCAAGCCCCCCTTTGAAATCAAGTCTCGTGCCGAACTTTCCCTCTGGATTTTACGCAACTCCTCTATTCCCTCGCAAAAACACACGTTTTTGTGCTGGGTATCGAAAAATAAATTGCTTGTATTTTTGGCCTAACTATGGTACGAAGGGGAGGTGAGGGGTATAGGCGAATATCAGAAGACAGCGTATTGGCTGGATGCGGCAGATTATGATCTGCAGACCGCAAAAGCTATGCGGGAGGCCGGGATCGCTGTTTGACCCACACGGGGAAACGAGCGGACGGAAGCAGCGGAACGGATGCGCCGCCGACCTGCTGATTTTCGAGCGAAAAGCGCCGGAAAGCCTTGTACCGCAGCGGATAAGCTCTCCTTAAGCACTTCGTAATCAGCAGGTCGTGTGTTCAAGTCACATCAGTAGCTCCATCTTGCGTTAGAAGCCTTGCAACTCAAAGGTTGCAAGGCTTCTTTTATGCGTGGGCTTGCACGGCTGATTTTTGAGAAAAACTGAAAAGAAATGAGGGAATCAGTGTGTCAGGAAAACGCAAGATTTTAATGCAGGCAGACGCAAAACAGACCATCGAAGAAGCCCACGAACAGTATCTAAAGGATTGCCAAGCCAGAGGGTTAAGCGAAGGGACGATTCGTAGCTATGATAACCATTTCAGGTGTATCAAGCAATTTCTGAATACAGAAATGCCCTTTGAGGAATTGACCCGAAAAGACACCGAGAACATGACCGCCAAAATGCGGGAACACGGCCTTGCGAGGAATACCATAGCCAGCTATATCCGAGCAATCAAGTGTTTTCTGACGTGGGCAAATCAGCAGGGCTTGACCACCGTGACCGTTCCCGCATATAAGCAGGAGGAAACCATTATAGTATGTTGAACCTACGCATTGTTAATGGTCATACTAAAATTCCTCCTGCTTCCGCTCCCCTCTGGACACATAGTTCTGGGGCGTCACCAGGCTCTTGTAAGCCGGGCGGATGATCTTGTTGGCCGAGACCAGCTCCTCCATGCGGTGGGCGCTCCAGCCGGCCACCCGGGCGATGGCGAACAGGGGCGTATACAGCTCCACCGGGATGCCCAGCATCTCGTAGACAAAGCCGCTGTAAAAGTCCACGTTGGGGCTGACGCCCTTGTAGATCTTCCGCTCCCGGGCGATGAGCTTGGGAGCGGCGGACTCTACCGCGTTGTAGAGGGCCAGTTCCTTTCCTCTGCCCTTCTCCGCCGCCAGCTTTTCCACAAAGCCCTTGAAGATGACCTCTCGGGGGTCGGACAGGGAGTAGACCGCGTGACCCATGCCGTAGATCAGGCCCTTGCGGTCAAAGGCCTCCTTGTTCAAAATTTTGGCCAGATAGGCCATGACCTCCTCTTCGTCGGCCCAGTCCCGCACATGGCGCTTGATGTCCTCCATCATGGACATGACCATGATGTTGGCTCCGCCGTGGCGCTTGCCCTTGAGGGAGCAAAGCGCCGCCGCCATCGCGGAGTAGGTGTCCGAGCCGGAGGATGTGACCACCCGGGTGGTGAAGGTGGAGTTGTTGCCGCCGCCATGCTCGGCATGGAGCAGCAGCGCCACGTCCAGCACTCGGGCCTCCAGCGGCGTGTATTTCATGTCCGGCCGGAGCATCCGCAGGAAGTTTTCCGCGATGGAGTACCGGGGATTGGGCCGGTGGATGTACATGCTGGCGTTTTTGCGGTAGTGGTTGTAGGCGTGGTAGCCGTAGACGGCCAGCATGGGGAAGACGCTGATGAGGCCGATACACTGGCGAAGGGCGTTTTCCTCGCTCAGGTCCCCCGCCTTTTTGTCGTAGGACGCCAACGTCAGTACGCTCTTGGTCATGCTGTTCATCACGTCGCTGCTGGGCGCCTTCATGATCACATCCCGGGTAAAGTTGGTGGGCATGGTCCGGCACACCGACAGCGCCTCGCAAAAGCTGGCCAGCTCCTCCTCGTCGGGCAGGCAGCCAAAGATCAGCAGATAGGCGGTCTCTTCAAAGGCAAAGCGCATCCCCGTGCTGCCCCGGATGAGGTCGGTCACGTCGTAGCCCCGGTAGCGCAGCTGGCCCTCACAGGGGGTCTTCACCCCGTCCACCAGTTCAAAAGCCTTGACCTCCGAGATGTTGGTCAGTCCGGCCACAACGCCCTGGCCGTTCTCATCCCGCAACCCCGCCTTCACGTCAAAGCGCTTGTAAAGCTCCCGGGACACCCCGTCGTTCTCCCGGCACAGAGCCGCCATTTTCTCCGTATACTGCTGCACATTCTCGTATTTCGTCATATCCTGCCTCCTTGCGTTTCCAATCGAATACTACACTATTGAGCATTTTACCACACCTGTCCTGCAAATTGCTTGAACGGGATGTAAACTTTCCGCCCCGCGGCCCGCACATACGAAAAGGCCCGCAGTCGTAAGACTGTGGGCCTTTTTCATGCCCTTTCCCGCCGCCTTTTATCATCCCAGCGCCACATCCAGCGCCAGCATCACCGTAAAGCCCGCGGTGAAAAACAGCGTTCCAAGGTTGGAGTGCTCTCCGGCGGACGCCTCCGGGATCAGCTCCTCCACCACCACGTAGATCATGGCCCCCGCCGCGAAGCTGAGAAGATAGGGCAAGGCGGGGAGGATGAAGCCGGACACCCAGATGGTCAACAGCGCGGCCAGCGGCTCCACCACCCCGGACAACACCCCGTGCAGGAACGCCTTCCCCTTCCCCTCTCCCTCTGAGCGGAGCGGCATGGAAATGATCGCCCCCTCCGGGAAATTTTGAATGGCGATGCCGATGGACAGAGCCAGCGCTCCGGTGACGGTGATCGTCCCGTTCCCCGCCATCCAGCCCGCCAGCACCACGCCCACCGCCATCCCCTCGGGGATATTGTGGAGGGTGACCGCCAGCACCAGCATGGTCGTCCGTTTCAGCCGGGTGTGGGGGCCTTCCGGCTCGCTGCTCCCCAAATGCAGGTGGGGGACCAGGCGGTCCAGCGCCAGCAGGAACAAAACGCCCAGCCAAAAGCCGATCACCGCCGGGAGGAAAGCCCACTGCCCCATCGGCTCCGCCTGCTCCATCGCAGGCACCAGCAGACTCCAGACGGACGCCGCCACCATGACCCCGGCGGCAAAGCCGGTCAAGGCCCGCTGGACGTTCGCCCGAAGCCGTCCCCCCATGAAAAACACACAGGCCGCCCCCAGTGCCGTCCCCGCCAAGGGCAGCATAAGCCCCAAGATCAATTCCTTTGTCATAAATTCCCCTCGCAGATATCGTTTGATCAGCCTCCCATAGTTTACGTTATCTCCGTCCATCTGTCAATCCACTTGACAAGCCGGGTGTTCTACTGGACCAGTCCGTATTTCTCCTTCACCCGGTCCAGCTTCTCCAGCATCGGTTCGGCGGCAAACCAGAGAAACAGCCAGGTGGCGGCGGCGTGGACGCAGTCGAAGGGAAAGCCGGAGAGGCAATAGGCCAGCAGGACCCTTCCGTTCAGCTCACTGCCCGCCATGAGGGCGGAGGAGACGTTCAGCAGAACGCCGTAGATCCCGATCGCCGCCAGAGCGCCGAACACACACAGAGCGGCGCGGCTCCGCCGCAAAAATCCCTTGCGGAACAGCACTCCCGCCAAAAAGCCGGTGATCCCCATGGCAAACATTTGCCACGGCGTCCACGGTCCCTGGGCAAACAGGATGTTGGACGCCAGCATGGTCACGGCCCCCACCAAAAAACCCGTTTCACCCCCAAAGGCGACGCCGGCGATGATGGTCATGGCCATCACCGGCTTGAACTGGGGCAGCATGAAGAACGCCGCCCGCCCCGCCACCGAGACGGCGCACAGCACTGCGATGATCACCAGCTCCCGGGCCTGGGGCTTGCGGCCCTCAAAGACCAGGAAGAAGGGAAGCATACATTCCAGCAGCACCAGCAGGGAGATCACGTAATATTTTTTGCCATCCAAATAGGTCTCGCCCACCAACAGGGTCAGGGGGATCAACAACAGGATCAGCCCCACGGCGACCAGGGTGCGGCGGGTCAGCTTCCGCTTCTCCCGGGGCGGCCGCGCCTCCTCGCCGCCCCGGCGGCTCCGCCGGGTGACGCAGAAGGCGAAGGCCAGCAGGGAGGCCAAAAACAGCGCGTAGACGGGCCAGGGCTGTCCGCCCGCCGCCGCGAGGACGCCCATTCCGCCCAGCAGGTCGTTCCAGAGCTTCCGTCCGGAACGGCCCTGAAAGGACAAGAACAGCAGAAAGGAAAGCCCCCCGAAGACCGCCGCCCCCAGCTTTCGCCACCACGGCAGCGGCCTTTCCGCCCGGTCCGCCGCCTTCGTCTCCTCGGGCGTGGGCGGCGGGCCGTCCTCCCCCGGCGGCTCCGGGGCCGGGGGGACCTCCGCCGCAGGGGGCAGCTTTCCGCCGCAGGCGGCGATCACATCCTCCGCCGTCACGGCCCCGGGCAGCACCCCGCGGGCCATGCGGTTGGCGGAGGTGGTGTAAAAGCTGTTGCCGGAGAAAAACGCCCGGGGGGGCGCCTCGGCGACGATGCTCCCGTCAAAAAACAGGGCGCAGCGGTGGGCGTACCGGGCGCAGAACTCAATGTCGTGGCTGACCATGAGCACCGTCACGCCCCGGTCCAGGAGCCGCGCCAGAATTCCGGCAAAGCTCTGCTTGAATTCTGCGTCCAGCCCCTTGGTCGGCTCGTCCAGCAGCAGGATATCCGGGTCGGGAAGCAGGATCTTAGCCAAAGCCAGCCGCTGCTGCTCCCCGCCGGAGAGATCGTAGGGGTGGCGGTCCAGCAGCTCCTCCAGGCGGCACAGCGCCGTGACCTGCGCGATCCGGCCGTCTTGAAGCTCCCGGCTGAGGCTTGTCCCCCGGACCATTTCATAAAGGTCCTCCCGGACGGTCTTTTTCACAAAAAGCGTCTGCGGCTCCTGGGGCAGAACGCCCACCGAACCGGACAGCCCCACCGTTCCCCGGTAGGGCTTGAGCAGTCCGGCCAGCAGCTTTAGCGTGGTGGTCTTGCCCGTGCCGTTACCGCCCAGCAGGGCCAAAAATTCTCCTCGTTTCACCGAGAGACTCAGCCCCTTCACCACGTCGGGCCGGTCCCTTTCGTACTTGAACCACAGCTTCTCCGCCTCTATGGCGGTCTCTCCTGTGCGCTCCCGAGCCGGCTCCAAAGGCAGCGGGGCCAAGGGATGGCCGGCGGCGAAGTCCTCCAGCCAGTCTCTCCCCTCCCGCACGGTGACCGGACAGGGCGCGCCGCTCTCCACCGCCGCCCACACCCGCATGGCGGTGGGCATGGCGAGGAACATGGCGTGTCCCCGCTCCCGCAGCGTCTGCCCCACCTCACTGGGGCTGCCGGTGGTCAGGATACGCCCCTCCTCCATGACCGCCACAGAGGTAGCCAGGGGAAAGACCTCCTCCAGGCGGTGCTCCGTGAGCAGGATCGTGGTGCCCAGCTCCCGGTTGATCCTCCCCAGCATTCCCAAAAAATCGGACGCGGCGATGGGGTCGAGCCGGCTGGTCGGCTCATCCAGGATCAGGACGCTGGGCTGCAGCACCATGACGGCGGCCAGATTCAGCAGCTGCTTCTGCCCGCCGGAGAGGTCGCTCACGTCCTGATCGAACCAGGACTGGATGCCGAAGAAGGACGCCATCTCCGCCACCCGCCGGCGGATCGCGGGGGTGTCCCAGCCCAGACTTTCCGGGCCGAAGGCCAGCTCATGCCAGACCTTGTCGGTGACCACCTGGTTCTCCGGGGACTGCTGGACAAAGCCGATGCGCTGGCTCTGGGCGCGGCGGTCCAGCGACCCCAGGGGCGCGCCCTCGAATAGGATCTCCCCCGTGCGGACGCCGTGGGGGGTGAGGGCGGGCTTCAGCTGGCGCAGGAGGGTGCTCTTGCCGCAGCCGGAGGGGCCGCAGAGGACGAGAAACGCCCCTTGGGGGACGGCGAGAGACAGCCCGCGAAGGGCCGGTCGGGACTGCTCGGGGTAGGTAAAGCTCAGATCTCGGATCGCAAACGCTTCCATACCGCGTCCTCCCTTCGGTCCAGGAATACCGGCGTCAGGCACAACGCCAGGAACACCAGCGGAACGCTCACCGTAAACGGCGTGACGGGCGCGCCCTCCACCGTAGGATACCACCGCCAGTCCAGCGCGCCCGCCGCCCAGCCGCAGATCAGATACCCCCCGCAGGCCCCCAGCCAAAGCAGCAGCGCCCGGTCCCGCTCCTCAAAGCGGTAGATGGAAAACGCGGTCCTCCCCGGCAGGCCGTAGCCTCTGGCCCTCATGCTATCCGCCGTCTCGATGGCGTTCTCCATGGCCCAGGTGACCAGGATGGACAGAATGGTGATCCCCTGCCGCAGACGCTGGCGGACACTCCCCTCTGATACGTTCCGACCCGCGCACCGCTGGGCGTCGGCCACCGCCCGGAACTGGGCCTTGAACCGGGGCACGAACCGCAGCGTCATGCTCAGCACCAGCGACAAGGCGGGAATGACCCGGCCAAAGAGGTAGACAAACTTGTCCGAGGTCATCACCTCCGTATAGCAGGAAAACCAGAGGATCACAGCGGCCAGCATGACGGCGGCAGAGAGGCCATAGAGGATGCTCTCCAGCGTCAGGGGGTTACCGGAGGGCAGATAGGCCAGCACGGTGGACCCCCGGTGGTTGAAGGCCGGATTGACGACGGCCGCCATCAGCCCCAGAGGCAGCATACACACCAGGCTGAAGCGCACCGCCTTTCCACCCTTGAGGTATCCCGCGTAGCGCAGGGCGCAGAGCAGCGAAAGGACAAGGATCACCGGGTCCGCCGCAAACATGGTAAACGCCAGCACCAGAGCAAAATACAGAAAATTTACTCCGGGATGGTAGGAAGAAAATGTGTCTTTGTTTGTCATATCAGTCCTCCAAAGGAATGTGTCCGTCCATCAAAAAGCCCCCCGGCGCGGCCGGAGGGCAGATAGGCGGCAAAAGCACGGGAACGAGACTCCCGTGCTTTTTTGCGTGCCATGATCGACCCAGAGTCCGGTAGGCCGCTCGTAGAGCGCACGGACGGTCTGACTGTCACAGTGACCTTCTCGTGAGGGACTTCCACCCTTCTTCATCCCGGCCTTCGCCGTGTGCGCTATACCTCATATTCACTTTCATAGGGAGTATACCACATCTCCCTTGGGGAAACAAGGCGCTTTTTGTCCGGTCCCCGAACCGGCCTTATCGTATCGGGCCTATGCTCCCTCCTGTGGGAACGTGGTCAGGAATGTTGCAGGGGCTTCTTTTTTATTGCGCGGTCTCCTCCTCCGCCCCGGTGTGGCCGGTCAGGTACTCCAGCCACCGCACATAGCCCTCTTTTTTGAAGTGAACGCCGTCGGTGGTCAGCTCCTCCTGCACCTCACCGTTCCTGTCCAGGAGGTCCTCCGGAATGCCCAGAAGGATCACGTCCTTCTCCTCGCAGACCGTCTTCAGCGCCTCATTATAGTTGGCAACGCCCTCGTTGGTGATGTAATCGGGCATCCCCTTTTCCCTGCACTTGGCCTCGTTCACCGGGATCAGGGACTGGACATAGACCGTTGCGTCGGGCTGGCACTCCCGGATGGCGTCCAGCACCTTGCCGTAGGCCTTGCCAAAGCCCGCGGGGTCGAAATAGCCCAGCTCGTTGACCCCCACGGAGATATACACCTTTCCGTATTTCCCCTCCGCCAGGGCGTCCAGGACCGATACCTTTTTCTCCCCCCGGGGAAATACCTCCTTGCCGTTGGCGATGGCGTAAATAGAAAGGCCAGTGTGATCCAGGAAGGTCGTCTTTGGGGTAATGCCGCTGTAAAGCCGCAGGCCCGCCACCCTGGAGTCCCCAATGAACACCGCGTCGGCAAACCATTCGTCGCTGTCCACCGCCGGGGCCGGGTCGGCGGAGGGCGGAGCGGCCTCCGTTTGGGTCGGCTGAGGCTCCCGCGCCGCCGTCGGCGCCACGGAGGCAGACGGAAGCGGCGGCGTGGGGTCGGCCGCCGTGGGCGTCGGGCCGTTCTCCCCCCGCTCCGCCGGAAGAAAGGCCCGGATGACCAGGATCACCGCCAGCAAGACGCAAACCGCCAGCAGAAGGCCCAGCCACCCCGGCGCGGACCGCCGTCTGCGCCGCCTGCGGCGGGGCCGCCGGTAAGGGGTCTGCCGGGAATAGGGGGTCAAGAAAGGCTCCTCTGTACCCCTCAAAAAATCATCCTTTGAAAATGGATCATGCATGATGCCTTACCTCCCCCCGCCAGCGTAATCTCTGTTTCTTGTCTTCTTGTGGAATTATACAGGATGCGCCTCCTGATTGCAATCCGTTTTCCCGCGCGTCCCCGCCAAAAAGGTCCCAATTCCGTGGGATCGGGGCTTTTGCGCCCTGTCAGCCGCCCTCTCGGTGATCTTGTCATATAGATCTGGGGATCTCCTGCTAGCGGCCCTGGTCATTTTGTGTTATTATCCTATCAGAACGAAAGGAGAAACGCAAGATGATACACTTACTTTTGGCCGTGATCTACGCTTCGTTTATCAGTCTGGGCCTGCCCGATTCCCTGCTGGGGTCGGCTTGGCCCTCCATGTACCAAGGCTTCGGCGTGCCGGTATCCTATTCGGGGATCATCTTCTTCATCATCTCGGCGGGGACGGTGCTCTCCAGTCTGGCCAGCGACCGTCTCACACGCCGCCTGGGAGCGGGAAAGGTAACGGCCATCAGCGTGGCCATGACGGCGGCCGCCCTCTTTGGTTTTTCCGTCAGCGGCTCCTTCTGGATGCTGTGCCTGTGGGCCGTGCCCTACGGCCTGGGGGCGGGGAGCGTGGATGCGGCGCTGAACAACTATGTGGCCCTCCACTACGCCAGCCGCCACATGAGCTGGCTCCACTGCATGTGGGGCGTGGGCGCGTCCATTGGGCCGTACATCATGGGCTACGCCCTCACCGGCTGGGGGAGCTGGAGCCTGGGCTATCGGATCATCAGCGTGATGCAGCTGGCGCTGACCGTTGTCATCGTGCTGAGTCTTCCCCTCTGGAAGGGCGGCGCACAGCGGTCGGACAGCGAACAAGACGCCCCGCCCACGCCGCTCACCCTGGGGCAGATCATCGCTGTGCCCGGGGTGAAGGCGGTGATGGTCACCTTCTTCTGCTACTGCGCCCTGGAGCAGACCACGGGGCTTTGGGCCAGCAGTTACCTGGTGCTCCACAAGGGTGTCGCCCCATCGACGGCGGCCAGCTTTGCCAGCCTGTTTTTCATTGGCATCACCGTGGGCCGTGCGCTGAACGGCTTTTTGACCATGAAGCTTAGCGACGCGAAGCTCATTCGGCTGGGACAGGGGATCATCGCGGTGGGGCTTGCCGCGTTCCTCCTTCCCCTGGGGGAATACGCCGCCCTGGTGGGGCTGATCCTCATCGGCCTGGGCTGCGCCCCCATCTACCCCTGCATCATCCACTCCACCCCCGACCATTTCGGCGCGGACAAGTCCCAGGCCATTATCGGCGTGCAGATGGCCAGCGCCTATGTGGGCAACTGCCTCATGCCGCCGCTGTTCGGCCTGATCGCCAACCACATCTCGGTATCCCTGTTCCCCCTCTATCTGCTGGTCATTCTGGCGCTGATGGTCTTCATGCACGAAACGCTGTTGAAACGCTGTGGGGAAAACGGCGGGATACGAGGGTGAGACGGTTCTGAAACGTTGCGGGCGGCTGAGGACAGCCGCCCCTACGGTCCCTACCGAACCGTTCGTTGCCTTTGCAGGGGCCGATGTCTTATTGGCCCGCATAGGAAAAGGCCCGCAGTCTTGCGACTGCGGGCCTTCTTGCGTGAAAACGTTATTTGAGCAACGCGATGAACCGGTCCAGCATCACCGCGACTTCCGCGCGGGTGACGTTGGTGGTGGGATCGAGGACGTTGCCGCCCTTGCCCTGGAGGATGCCCTTGTTTACGCACCAGGCCACGCCGTTCACGGCCCAGCTGCCGGTGTTCTCGCCGTCGGCGAAGGCCTCCAGCGCCTTGGGATCAGCAGAGGTGTCCATGCCGATGAGCTTGGCGTAGCGGGCCAGCATCACTGCCAGCTGCTCCCGGGTGATCACGTCTTCGGGGGCAAAGATGTCGGCGGTGTAGCCGGTAACAACACCGGCCTTCGCGGCCCAGGCCACGCCTTCGGTGTAGAACTTGCCCTCAGCCACGTCCTGGAAGGTGGTTTCGTAGTCCGTCTTGCCCTGGGACAGGCGGTGGAGCACCGTTGCCAGAGAGCCGCGGCTCATGGGGGCGACCATGTCGAACTTGTTGTTTCCAACGCCCTTCACCAGTTCCAGAGCGGCGGCGTTGTGGATGGCCTTGTCCGCCCAGTGGCCCTCGGGCACGTCGTCAAAGCGGGTCTCGGGGGCGGGAATGGTAGCGGGCAGCTCCACCTTGGCCAGCTCCTCGCCCTTAGCATCAGTGACGGTGATGGTCACGGCTCCGTCCTTGGTGGTGACGGTCTCGGACTTGGAGCCGTCGGGCTTCTCGGCGGTCTTGGTCACCGTGCCGTCAGGTTTCGTCACGGTGGTCACCTTGGTACCGTCCTCCCGGGTCTCGGTCTGGGTGGTCTCGGAAGATGTGCTGTTGCCGCCGGAGGTGGACGCGCCTACCCGCACGGTGCAGGTGGCGGAGACCTCCGCATATTGATCCGTTCCCAGCAAGGTGGCGGTAAAGGTGTAGGTCTTGTGGTCGCCGGGCAGCTCCACGGTGTAGGTGCCGTCCTCGTTGCGGATCACGGGGAGCATCAGGTCGCTGGCCTCTACATAAGACCCGGTGCGGTCGGCGTACGCGGGCAGGGTGACCGTGAGGGTGACCTCACCCGCTCCGCTCAAGGCGCTGGGGCTGGCGGTGATGGCGATCTTGGGGGTCGCCTTCTCAATGGTCACCTTGGCCTGGCCCTGAGCGCCCACCATTCCGGTGGCCGTGACCTGATACCAGACCACGTACTCGCCCACCGCGCTAAAGGTGGGATTGTTGGCGGAGAAGTTGACGCCGTCGCTGGAATAGGTCACTCTGGCGCTTCCGTCCACGGGGTCGGTCACCGCAACCTGGATGCCGTGAGCCAGTCCGTCGTACGCGGTCACTACGTCCTCCGCCTCGGCCTGCACCGCGCTGGACGCGGTGACCGTCACGACGCAGGTGTCCCGGATGGTCTCATCCGCCGCCGTGGTGACGGTAATGGTCGCCGTTCCCGGGGCAACGCCGGTGATCACGCCGTTGGCCACGGAGACCACCGCCGGATCACTGGTCTCCCAGAGGACAGTCTTGTTGGTGGCGTTGGAGGGCGTGACATACGCCACCAGCGTATCGGTCGCGCCCACGTCAATGGACACGCTGGGCCGCACGATCTCCACATTGGCGGGCATCACGCCGTCCGCATCGGCGGCCACCACCACGCCGGTGGGCTGGGACAGCACCATCCCGGAGAAGCCGCCGCCCGACACAGCGGTGACCTTCATCACGATCTGCTTGCCCTGGGACAGCTCGGTGATCGCCCGGCTGCGGCCGGTGGCCCCGGTGATCTCCTGTACGCTCGCCACTGTTCCGTCGCTATTCAGCGTCGCCCAGCACCACTGATAGGTCACGTGGCCGTCCGCCCCGGCAGGGGTGATATTGGCGGTCAGCCGCTGACCCACCTTGGCCACGCCGGAAATGCTCACCTTCTCCAGGGGTACGATCTCCCGCTCGCCCTGCACGGTGATGGCTAGGGCATCCTCCACCAGGTCGGCGGCGATATGGATCGCTCCGGTCTCCTTGGTGTAGGTAAAGTCGGTAAACGCCTGTCCACCCATGGTGACGGTGATCTCGTCAGGGAGCTGATATCCCGCGTCCGGGGTGACCGCGGCGATAAACTCCTGATGCCAACCGGCTCTCGCGGGGGCGGAGAGGAAGCTCACACGCTCGCGGACGTACTCCACCGGGAAGGTCTTCAGCACGCCGTCGCCGTGGACGCTCACATTCTGGGTCACGCCGTGGGCAAAGGTCAGCGTCCGCGTCTCAGGATGGTCAGGGTCGGCGGCGGTGTAGGTGTAATCGGTAAACCGCTGGCCCGTTTCCGTCACCGTCACCGTCAGCGACCGGGGCATCTCGTAGCCCTCCGCCGGGGTCAGAATGATGGTGAAGGGAGTGCCGTGGGTGGTGGTGTGGTCATGCCCCGCCATATTGCAGTTGATGTTGGTCAGAGCGTGGCCGATGGTGTAGGTCTTCAGGCGGAATTCGGCCGAAATGGTCACGCTGGCGATGCCGCGGGGCATGATAAAGGTGTAAAGCCCCTCCGTCTCCTCATCCGCCTCGGCGATCACTTCGTCGCCGGCATTCGGAGTGGCCTTCAGGGAGCCGGGCACCAGCTCATAGCCCGTGTCAGGCGTTACCCTCAGGCGGACGGTGTCCCCCTCGGGGATCTGGGTACGGCCCACGGTGACCAGGCCGCCCACAAAGGTCTGGGGATTGTGGACCACCACGTCGCCCGTATTCTCGATGGAAATGGTCACGGTGCGGTGAGGACCGGCCTGATAGCAGTCGTCGGCGGCGCGGCGCACCACATAGGTGCCCGCCTCCAGGCCGGTGATCTTAGCCGTGCCAAAGTTCCCGGCCAAGCCGGTCTCATCATCGGACATATCGGAAAACGCGGTCCAGCCGGTCTCGCCCGGGTCTACCGTGCCGTTTTCCACCTGCTTGTACTCGTACTTGCGGCCCTTGAACAGCCCAGTGATCTCGCCGTCGGCCTCTCCCGCGGCGGAGACGTTGGTAAAGGTGGGTACCGCCTTCAGCGGCAGCCCGTCCGCCTTGGTGACCGTCCCGGTGGTGTAGGTGGTCTCGCCGAAGTAATAGTCTCCCGCGGCGGTGACCTTCACGGTGAGCTTCTGGCCGATGTCCTCCTTCACGGGGGTGTAGGTCTTGGTCGTGGCCAAGGCCGTGCCCTGGGCGGTCTCGCCGCGGTACCACGCATAGGTCAGGTCGTTCTTGGCCGCCTCGATGATGTCGTTGACGTCGGCGGTCAGCTCGCTTCCGAACTTCAGCTCACCGCTCACCGCGGCCTGACCCACGATCTCTTGCTTTACGGTGACGTGTACCTTCTTCACAAGCGCCCCGTTGGCCGCGCTGGTGGCGGTGATGTCGGTCTCACCCACGCCCTGGGCGGTGATCAGGGCGTTCTGGCTGCCCGTATCCGCCGCCCACGGCTTGGTCACCGTAGCCACGGCGCTGCTGCCCGTCGTCCAGACGACAGTCTTGTCACTGGCGTCGGTGGGGGTAAGGGTGGGAACGACCACCTGGGCGCCGGAGGCACTCCCCGGGCGGAGGACCAGCTCCGCCTCGGTCACATCCAGCTCCAATGCCGTAGGCAGCGTGACCACCTTTACCGAACGGTACGCCCGCAGGCTTGGCTTTTGCTGGGAGCGGACGTAGATCTCCGCCGTACCGGGCGCCACGGCGGTGACCACGCCGCCTTGCGTCACGGTGGCCACCGTCTCGTCGGTGCTCCACCAGGTCAACGCCGGGTTGGTGGCGTCAGAGGGGTTGACGGTGGGGGTCAGCGTCTTGGTGTTGCTTTGCTCCGCCGTGACCGGGTTGGTGTAGAGGGTGAACTCGTCGTTTTCCTCGAAGATCACGTTGGCCACGGCCTTGCCCACGGTCACCGTCCGGGCGTCGGTCAGACCGTTGGAGGTTCGGATGGTAACGGTAGCCGTACCCGCAGCCACACCGGTGATGGTGGCTTCGGAGTAGGCCGCGTCCATATTGGGGTCCTTCCGGGCGTTGGGCAGAGCCTCAATATTGACTACGCCCTGCGGCTCGGCGGTCCATGTGACCGCCAGGTCCACCCCCTGGGCGGGGGTGATGGTGGCCCGCAGAACGGCGGAGCCGCCCACATCCACCACCTCATCGGCGGCGGTGGAGCGGAGGATGGACACGCCGGTGATGGCGTTGGTCACCGTCTGCTGGGTGGTGGCAGAGACCACCCCGCTGTAATTCCCGGTACCGGAAGCCTCCACCTTCAGGTGATACCCCGCGTCCGCCGACTGGGGCGTGTAGGTGCTGCCGGTGGCGCCCTCGATCAGCGTCCAGGTGTTTTCAGTCGTCCCCTCCCGGAACCACTGGTAGGCCGCCGTGGCCCCTTGGGGGGCCACCGTGGTGGTGAGCGTACCGCTGTCCTCATCCTTGGTCAGGGTCACGCCCTCCAAATACGACTTGAGGGTGGACGTCAGGGTCACGTCATAAGCGGGCATTTGGAACTGGACGTAATAGCCCCGTTCCTTGTGCGCCGAGCCGTTATGGGTGACGTGCAGAATGTTTTCGGTGGAAACAACGGTGTCGTCCGCCGTCTTCTTCACCGTCAGGGGCGCGGCCATCTGCTTTTCCGCCGGGTCAGCGCTGTAAATGTTCACCACGTCGCCCTCGCTGGCAAGGACGGTGTTTGGCTCGGTCCCTGGGGGCAGAGGCGTGTCCGAGCCCAGCGCATACGCCGTCAAGGTGTCCGGCATGGTGATGGTCAGCTTGCTGTCCGCGCTGGTGATGTAAAGGTCCTTCACCGTGACGGTGGTGTTGTTGCCCCAGTTCATGAAGGCGATCTGGCCCGCCGCCGTGGGGCCGTTTCCTTCGCTGCCCCCGGCCTGCACGTCGTTCAAGACCTGCACGCCGTCGATCCACAGGCTGGCCTTGGCCACGCCGTCGGCCTGATGGAGGACGATCTCAAAGTGGCGGGTGTCGCCGGAGAGGAAGGACGGCCCCTGGACCGCCTCGCTGGTCTGATGGGTCCCGCCGCTGACGCTCTCGGTGAACCAGCCGCCGGCGTTGTGGCTCTGGCCCACGTAGAAGAAATTGTTGTTGTCCGCGAACCGCAGGGCTACACCGAAGCCGGCGGCGGCGTTGGTCCCGCCGCGGGTGGCGTCAAACTCCACCACCAGGTCGGCGGCGGTGATGTCGTTGAGCTTGACCTGGCTCGTTCCGGCGTCCGTTCCACTGAAGTTCATGAGCAGCCCGCCGTTTTCCACACGAGCGGCGGTATTGGCCCCCGTCGCATAGGTAGGAGACAACGCGGTCATGTCATAGTGGTAGTCCGCCCCGCCGATGGCGGTGAGGGCCACCAGTCCGCCTGTAAAGGTCGCCGTGGGGCTGTCGGTGGTGACGGTCACCTCCGTGTCGCCCAGCGCCGCGCCGTAGCCCGCCTTGGCGGCGCGGACCTTGTAGGTCCCGGCGGGCACATTTCCCACGTTCAGAGTGTAGCCGCCGGCGGCGTTGGTGGTGGCAGCGGTCACGCCGGAGACGGTGGAATAAGGGGCGGCAGCCCGCACCAGCGTCACCGTCGCGCCCTCCAGCGGGTCCGCGCCGTCGGTCACCGTGCCGGTGATGGCGCGGGCCACCCGCTGCATGGTAATGGTGTGGCCGGTCACGTTCCCGCCGCTGACCGTCACCGTTCCGCCGCCGGTGACCTCATAGCCGTCCCAAGCCACGTTTACGGGGTAGGTCCCGTTGCGCAGGGTGACGGAGTACGCGCCGTTTTCATCGGTGGTGGCGGTCGCGCCCTCGATGTTCACCACCGCGCCGCTGATGGGGGCGTTGTTGTTGCCGGCGTCCACCACCGTGCCGGAGACGGTGTAGCTCTGCTCCTCCGGGGCGGCCACCACGCGGATCTCCGCGGCGTGCATATATTGGTCGGTGTTGCCGTTGCCCGCGGTGTGCACGCCCACCAGCTTGATGTATTTTGCCTGCACCGGGGTAAAGTTTGCCACTTCCCAGGCTCCGGTGGGCAGCATCCCTCTGCCCTCCACATTTTCAAAGGCAGCCCAGTCGCCGGTGGCCACGGACGTCCAGTCCGTTCCGTTCCGGCTGACCTCAATGCGGTAGCTGGTCACATAGCCGTTCCCGTTCACCGTCGGGGTGGCGCTGGCGTTGGCGCTGGTATAATCCGAGCGGGGACGGTAACGGAGCGCCGAGACCCAGGTGACCTCAGGCAGCTCCACCGCGATCCAGCGGCCGCTCTCGTTGGTCGCCATGTTGGAATGCCAAAAGGTATTCATCTGATTGTCCGCAGCATATCCCTTCGGCCCTTCTGTGGTGTGGGTCGTGGAGTTTTCGCTGGATACCGTCAGCGTATAGGTGGTGCGGTCGATATCCCGGCTGTCGTCGGTGGCCGTAATATCGTCAGAGGTATCCCCGTCCACCAAGGCGGCGGGGCCGTCCTCCATCACCGCCGGGGCGGCGGCCTGCGCGCCAACCTCCTCCGCCGGGACGGCGGGCCGTTCTGTATCATCCATCCGCGCCGCCAGGGCGGTGGCGGGGAACAGGGACAACGCCATGACCAGAGCCAACAGCAGCGCGCCCCAACGTTTCCAAGTGTATTTCATCCGGATCATCATCCTTTCCGTATGTTGTTCGGAGCTTACCGTCCCAGCACTTCCAACTCAACAACGTGGTTGGTGTTGCCGCTGGCGGTGCCGTGCATATAAACGCGCACATATCGGGCGTTTACCGGCGCGGTCAGGGCCAGGTGCAGGCCGTTTGACGTCTCCGCGTAGGTACTGTCGCTGCCCAGGCCCCGTCCGTGGAGCGTGCCTGTGGTGTCGGAGTTGTAGACCTGATACACAACGCCGCTGAAATCCTCCGTCTCGGAAAGCTCGATCACGGTCCCCTGGTAAATTCTGTCGTCCTGCCAGTAGCGGTAAAGGTTGACCCCGGAAACGCTCTTCACCGCTTCCAGGTCCACCTGCAGATAGGCGGATTCGTCCCGGTTATCTGCGCCGAATTCGCCGTAGTTCCCTGTGGTGTTGGTCTTGTTGCCGTCCACCGCCATGCTCACCGGGCGAGAGGATGCGTTCCCTTCCGCATCCGTCCCGTCCGCCGTCCATTTGGCAACAATGGGTTTATTGAGCGCCAGATTCATCTCACCGGTGGGCGTATCCGGGTCGTCGGGGGTCTCGGTCTGGAGCTTCTCGGCCACCTGGTCATAGCCCAGGGCGGTATCCAGCACCTCCGCCTTCACGCTGCCGTAGAAGCCGTCGCTGCCCACCGTAATGGCGGCCGCCGTCACGCTGTCCTGCGCCCCGCCCAGATAGGCCGAGCCTTCCAGCGTGCCGTCCACATAGATCTTCATCATGCCGTTGTTTTCCTTCACGCCGGTGATCATATGCACCGCGCCGTCGTTGGCCGTGTTCTTAGAGACGGCGGTCTGACCATGGACGGTGAAGAACGCCTTGCCGTCCTCCCGGATGCCAAGAACGTACTCGCTGCCCTGGGCCACCACCGCGCCGGCGGACAACGTGGATACCTGCGCGTTCACGGTGAAGCCGTTGCTGCCGGTGAGGGACTCCGCCGCCGCTGCGAGCTGGGTCGCTTCGGTCACCTGCTCAAAGCTCTCCTGAGCGGCCACGGTGTTCTGGGTGTGATAGGGGAAGGTGACGGTCGTCTGGGCCAGGGCGTTCCCCGCCAGATCGTTGATCCCAGCCGCCGCCACGGTGACGGTCGTTTGGTCGGTCATCGTTCCCGCCGGAACGGTGAGGTGGAAGGTGCAATCGTCGGCGCTGGCCTCCGCCGTCGCCTCCGTGCCGTTGACGGTAAACGTCCCTCCGGTGACCTTCTCGTTAAAGCGCACCGTCACGCCGTTTTCGCCGTCGCCGGAGACCCACGCGAACTGGGGCGCGGTGGTGTCGCCGTTCTTGGAGAAGCGGAGGATGCGCACCTCATCGGGCTGAAGGGTCACGGTGTAGGTGTCGCCATAGGTCAGCGTCCCCACGGTGGGGGTGCCCGCCGTCAGGTTGTGAGAGTGCTCCATGTGATATTTCAGCGTCCCGGCGTTTTCAGGCACGCCGATGGTACGGTCAAAGGTGATGGTCACGCTCTTGGCCGCGTTGGAGGAGTTGCGGAAGGAGATGAGGCCGTCGGTGCCGTCAAAGCAGGCAAAGCCGTAGGCATTGGTCTCGCCGTCGCTGCCGCCGCCCAGCGTCCTGTTGCTGGCAGGAGACAGGCCGAACATCTTGGCGTTGCGGAGCATATGGTAGTTCTCCTCCGCCCAGTCCAGGAACTCGGCAGTCACCTCATACTTGCCCGGGGTCATGATGCTGTCGGAGAAATAAAGCTCCCAGAAGGCGGTACCACGGGTAGAGAGCATGTAGAGGTAGTTCTGGAACTGCTCGTCGGTGGCGGTGTTGATGTTCATGCCCGTCCCCTCTGTGCCGTAGACAGGGTCGTGGTTATAGATGTTGGACAGGGGGAACTGGAACTCGTGGTTTTTGAGGAAATCGTAGTACATCGCGTCGCGATAGGTGATCTGGCGGTCCATTTTGCTGGAGCTGGGGCCTGCGTCCGCCTGGTCGGCGGTACACTGGATCCACACGGAGTTGGCCCACTGGAGGTACCAGGGGCTGGGGTTGACGTAGCAGGTGAGGGATATCCACAGCTTGTTGATGTTGTAGTCCTGCCCCGCCTGACGCACCGCCTCCATCAGGTCGATCCAGCCCTCCCAGAGGTCGGTGACGTGGTACATCTGCTGATAGCCGCCGGTCATGTGGTTGTTGGCATAGCCGGGCACGCCGTCGGCGGCGGCCCAGGTCCCGTACTGACCGCCGTCGGCAAAGCCGTCCCACTTCCAGTAGTTGACGCCGTAGTCCCGCATCCACTGGATCGCCATGTCGGTGAAATTCTTCACGTACACCCGGTCAGCCACGTCGATGGAGCCACCGGCCTTGCTGCCGGTGCCGTTCTTGGCCAGGATATCCGCCATGGTGCCATAGAAGTTATAGCCGCCCCGGGGGCCGACCCACACGCCGAAGTTACTGCCGAAGTTGTGGACCAGCTCGCTGGAGGGGGTAAGGCCCTGGGGGAACTTGCTGTTGAACTCCCAGAAGCCGGTGGTGTTCAGCGTGGTGCCGGAGCGGGCGGCGTCTACCACGCTGGTGTTGTTATAGTTGTTCCAACCGTCGTCCACCACGTAGGAGTCCAGCGGACGCACCCCCGTCTTGTTCAGCTCCTTGTCGATCTCAATGAAGGATTCCAGGATGTTGTCGTCGTCAATGAGCATCATGTTATCGAACCAGGAGTTATACTGGATCCGGAAATCAGAGGGAGTGGCGATGGACTTGATGTACTCGAAGAAGTCGGCCTGGATAACCGCGTTGTCGGTGCTCCGGGCCGCCCCCGCCACCGTCTGCCATGTGACGTACTTACCGTCGGCGGTGAGCTGGTCGTCCTTCTGGAGGCGGTCGAAGGACTTGCCGGTGTAATAGCGCAGATAGCCCACGTTGTCCACGATCTCGTTATCCGCCACGGGGAACTCGCAGCCGAAGAACATCCCCTGGATGTAGATGGGCTGTCCCAAATTGGCCTTGAACTGCTCCATCGCCACGATCCCACCCGCGTCGGTGGGAATGGTCCAGGTGGCGTCGGTGGAGCTGGTGACCAGAGATTCCAGGTCGATGTAGTCGATCACCGCGTCGGTTTTCTTGTCCTGGGGAACGCTGATCTCCAGATATTTGCGCATAAAGTGGTCGTCGTCATACATGACGATGTTTTCCGTGATGGTGTATTCCACGTTGCGGAAGGTAAACGGCACAAAGCGGAAGGTCACCTTCTGGCCGTTCTTGGCCACGCCGTTGATGGTGGCGTTGGTGTTCTCCACCACCGGCGCACCGTCCAGGGTCAGGTCGCTGGCGGCGAACTCCCTGCTGCCGTCCAGGCCCGCGGTGGGGTCCTTCTCCGCGTGGAGGTTGAACTCCGCGCCGCCGGCGTAAGCGTTCCCCGCCCAGGAGGACTTCGCCTTCAGCTTCAGCTGGGTGGCGGTGCAGGGGGCGTCCAGCCCCACATAGGTGGTGTCGTTCTCGTTGAACTGGCCGCTTTTCAGCAGCGTCCAGCCCGTTTCGGCGTTCATGTCCAGGGGGGTGGCGCTGGTGGAGTAGTAGAGGTCATACTCCTTCGTGCGGCCGTTGGTCCCGCCCGCCGCTCTCTGGGTCCAGGAAAAGCACTGGAACGTTTTGGACCCGTTCAGGTCAAACACCACCTGATAGGGGAAGGCCGTGCGGCAGTCCTCGTTTCCGTCCACGTCACTGTACTTGGTGTGCCAGATGGAGCCGGTATTGCCGTCGATCAGGTTGGGGGCGTTGCCGTCCCCGGCCCCGGTGGCGTTATGGAAGCTGTCCGTAGTGGCCGTCCAGCCGGTGCGGTCCAAGGCGGGGATCACGTTGACCACCCGGACCTTGAACTCCTCGCTGCCCGCGCCGGGGGTAAACACCGTGTCCCCCCCGTCGGTGCGCTTATTGGTCAGATCGACCGTGGTCAGCTTGCCCTCCGCAGTGGAGAACGTACGGCTGATGTAGCCGTTGCCGATGGTCACCCTGTCTCCCGCTACCGTGACCGACGCGCGGAGCGGAGACGCCCCCGCGCGCTCTGCTACCAGCGCGGCCAACGCACCCAGCGGCAGCAATACCGCCGCCAGAAGTCCTGCCAGTAGCTTTTTCCATGCAACCTTTCTCATGTTATCCCTCCTGTGTTTGCAAAGAGATGAGCAAGCCGGCTTGCTCGCCCGTTGACAGTTCATTCTATCACTCTTAGGTATTTATTGCAATAATTTTTCTTTTTCCTCTTCAAATTTTTTATATTTTGACGAACCTCTCCTCTTTTTTAGCCCCCCCCCGCCAAAAACGCGGGCCGCACCCATACAGGGTGCGGCCCTCTTTGCCGGTTTCTGTTTGCTCAGCCCACGTCGATCCAGTCGGTGAGCCAGCGCTCGTAAGTGATGGACCACAGGCGCTTTTGCAGCACGCCGTTGTAAACGCGGGTATACCAAATGGTCTCCTCCGCGTGGGGGGCGATGCCGCCGTCCTCCGCCTGGGCGGGGGGAACGGGCGCTTCCGCCGCGGCGGCCAGAACGCTCAGGCCGCTCACCATCATTGCCAGAACCAGCAGGGTCGCGATCAGGGTCTTTTTCATGATACTACCTCCAAACCTTCAAACATTTCGTCTTGCAGCATATCCTCGCTGATCGTCCAAACCAGCTCTCCGTCACACCAGAACTCGTATTCGCCGGAGGGCAGCTTCTTCAGGTAGGACGTGTCCGGCGATACCGCGTGCACGGGCCGCGCGTCGTCTTGGTTGGATGGAAAAAAGCCGGCAGGCTGCAATATGAACACATAGGACACCACGAACAGAGCCACGCTCAGCGCCAGCGCCGCCATAGCCGTCTTGTCCCGCTTGGCCGGGGCGTCCATCGCCATCTTGGCCCGCAGGGCCAGGGCGGCTGGCTCTCCCGGCTGGGCGAAGCAGGTGCCCGCTCCCATGAAGCGAAGAGCACCGGGGCGCGCCTGGTGTCCCGCGCGGTAGAGAGCCTCCACATAGGCCAGCCGGTCGGTGGCCTCCACGCCGGTCAGCACCGCCTTGTCGCAGCGCAGCTCCAGGACCTCCTTCACCGCCCTCTGGGCGAGATGGACCAGGGGATTCCACCAGAAGACACAGCGAAACAGCAGAAAGCCCAGACACAGCCACGAGTCATGCCCGGCCAGATGGGTCATCTCGTGCTTCAGGATCCAATCCAGGTCGCCGTCAACATAGGGCCGGTCCGGCAGATAGATGGCCGGATGGATGTAGCCCGCAGACACCGGCGTGGTGATGGCGTGGGTGACGTGGACCATCCCGATGGGGACGCCGCACCGTTCAGCAGCCTCCTTTAGCTGCTGGGAGCGGGGCGCCTTGATCGCCGTGCCCAGGTTCCGGTCGTTCCGGATCATGCTCCGTGCCACAAGGCCCAGCCCCACCAGCGCGCCGCCCAGCCAGAGCCACACCAGAAGGCGGTTCACCGTCAGGCCCGTCGTCAGCTCATGTTCCATGGTCTCGCGCAGCGCAGGCAACACCCGGTAAGACCGCAGCACCACCATGCGCTTGCTGTCCAGGGGAAGCAGCAGCCGGATCACCGTCAGCAGAATGGCCGCCGACCACGCCGCGGTGCCATACCGCAGCAGGAAGTTGGTGTGTCTTCGCAGAAGCATCAGCAGCAGACAAGCCACTGAGAACCACAGCGAGGCGCTGAGGACAGACCAAACACTAATCATCCATCAAGTCAGCCTTCCGTTGAGCGATCAGACTCTCCAACTCCTGGAGCGCCTCCTCCGTAACGTCCTCGGTGTTGAGGAATGCGGAGAGTAGCGTGGGTAGGGTGGGCTTGTAGGACTCTCCCGCCTCCACCACCTGGCGGGCGATGAACTCCGCGTAGGTCATGGTGGGGGCAAAGGTCCGGGCGATGGTCTTTCCCCGGCGGACAAAGCCCGCCTCATAGATCAGTTCCTTCTTGAGCAGGCCGTCCAGAATGGCAAAAATCGACCGTTCCTTCCACCTGCGCTGAGGGATGGCTTCGATCAAAGCAGCAGAGGACATCGGCTCCTCGCTGCCCCAAAGGGCCTCCATGATCTCGGTCTCACTTCTTCGTAACAGCATATTTTCTTCCCTCCTCTAGCTGCTGAAGTACAAACGACATTATAATATATTTCCCCTCCCTTCGTCAAGATGAGACTCAAAAAAATTTCGATGCCTTTCTACATTTTTTGAGCGGCCCGCCGGGAACGTCCCTCCCCCGCTCCGCATAGGATATCTTAAACTTTACGGAGAGAAGGTTTTGCCATGGACCGTTCCCTGTCCCGCCCCGGTCTCAGCCTCTGCCTGCCCACCCTCCTCCGCCGCCGGCCCCAGGCCGTGGCGCGGCTGGCCGGCGGCGAGGACTACCCCGGTCTCACCGGTATCGTGCGCTTCTACCAGACCGCCGCGGGAGTGGTGGTCTGGGCGGAGGTGACCGGCCTGCCTGCGGCTTCCTCCCCCTGCGGCGGGCGCATCTTCGGGTTCCACATCCACGCCGGGGACAGCTGCGCCGGGACTTCCGCCGAGCCGTTCTCCGCCGCCCTGGGCCACTATGACCCAGGCGGCTGTCCCCACCCCTACCACGCCGGCGACCTTCCCCCGCTGTTTGGCAGCGGCGGCGCCGCCCTCTCCCTGTTTTTGACCGACCGCTTTTCCGTGTCGGAGGTCATTGGCAAAACCGTCATCCTCCACGACCACCTCGACGATCTTACCACCCAGCCCTCCGGCGGCTCCGGCAAGCGCATCGCCTGCGGTGTGATCCGAAAAAATGCTCCTTGACATCACGCCCCGGGCGGTGTAAGATTATGCCTTTAAGGAGGGGACAGCTATGTCTCAGGTCAACGAAGCGCAAACAAACACCATTATTAAGCGGGTATCCGTGGTGACGGTGCTGGGCAACGTCATCCTCACCGTGTTCAAGCTCTTTGCGGGGGTGGCGGGACGGTCGGGCGCCATGGTGTCCGACGCCGTCCACTCCCTCTCCGACGTGTTCACCACCCTCATCGCCTTCCTGGGGGTGCGGCTGTCCCAAAAGCCCGCCGACAAGGAGCACCCTTACGGCCACGAGCGGTTTGAGTGCGTCGCCTCTTTGCTCCTGGGGCTTATTTTGCTGGTCACCGGGCTGGGGATCGGCAAGGTGGGCGTGACCAACATTCTGGCGGGCAACTATGACGCCCTGACCCCTCCCGGCGTCATCGCCCTTGTGGCCGCGCTGGTGTCCATCGGAATGAAGGAGGCCATGTTCTGGTACACCCGGTACTACGCCAAGCTCATCAACTCCCCCGCCTTTATGGCGGACGCGTGGCATCACCGCTCCGACGCCTTTTCCTCCATCGGCTCCCTCATCGGCGTGGGAGGCGCGATGCTGGGCTGGCCGGTGCTGGACAGCGTGGCCAGCGTGGTCATCTGCCTGTTCATCCTCAAGGTAGCCTACGACATTTTGAAGGACGCGCTGAGCAAGATGCTGGACACCTCCCGGGGGGAGGAGTACGACAACCGCCTGCGGGACTATGTCCTGGCCCAGCCCGACGTGCTGGGAGTGGGGCTGCTCCAGTCCCGCACCTTCGGCAACCGGGTATATATTGATGTGGTCATTCAGGTGGACGGCGAGCTGAAGCTCCGGGACGCCCACGCCATCGCCGAGCGGGTCCACGCCGCCGTGGAGCGGGACTTCCCGGATATTAAACATATCATGATCCACGTGGACCCGGCGGAGGAAACTCCCCCGCCGGAAACGAACGAAGAAAAAACGGACGCTTAACGCGTCCGTTTTTCTATGTATGCCGCGGTCACGTCGGTGACGCCGGGGCCTTCGTTGGGGTGGACGGAGGAATAGGCGTTGTCCACGAGAAACACCGCCAGCAGCACCGCCGCCAGCGTGACGGCCACAGCGGGCTTGATCTTTCGGATCACGCCGTCGATGGCCGGGGCCAGGTAGTAGACCACCGCCGCCCCCGCCACACCGAACACCAGCAGGCCCTCGGCGCAGATGCGGCCGTTGAGGTTGAGGAAGTACCCGGTGTAGTCCCACCAGCGCATCCCGCCGTGCATCACCTCTAAATACCAGGAGGTGAAGTACTCCACCGCCCCCGACAGGGCGATGGCAAGAAAGAACTCTGCCGCCGGCTTCTTGCGGAACCGGGCCAGCACCACCAGGATCATAATGGAACCGGTGCCGTAGATGGGCAGCCACGGGCCGTGGAGCACCCCGCGGTTGACGAACACGCCGCCCTGCACCAGCCCGATGGACACCTCCCACAGCCAGCCCACAAAGGCGAACAGGATGAACATGAGCACCAGGGAATAGACCGAGTAGTGCCGCAGGTATTTCACCTGGGGGATCGTGTCCTTATGCGCCTTGGTGGGGGCGGGGCACAGCTTCACCGGGTAGGCCAGGCCCTCCGCCATGTCCTTCCCTGCCTGGGCCGCCGACCACTCCGCCACGGCGGCGTCGTATTCCGCCTCCTGCGCCCGGGAGTAGAGGGAAATGCCAAAATTCGCCGCCAGGAAGTGGCGGAAGCCCTTGTCCTGGGAGATGAAGTCTCCGGGCTTGTCGGCGCACCGGGCGGACAGCGGGTACGCCTCCTCCAAGGTCTTTTCGTCCGCCTTTTCAAACAGGCGGTCATCGGTCAGCTTCTCCACGCCGGGGACGTTCCGGGCCTGGGCGTCGGCACGGACGTAGGCGTAGTACCGCCCGAAAAACGCCGCTTCATAGGGGGCGGAAAACAGGAGCTGGGACAGTCCAAAGGTCACCCCGGCCAACAGCGTCCAGCCCAGGAAGCTCAGCTTCCAGACAAAACACTGCCACTTGTGGCCCTTCATCATCCGCCGGGAGAGGGTGATGGCCTCCCGCCCGGTGAGGGTGGGGTTTTCCGCTAGGATGTAGGGTACGAGGAAATAGGAATACTGCTTAATGATCCCGCCGATGAGAGTGCACCACCACAAAAACTGATAGACAGTGCAGCGGAGCATGGCCCCCGCCACCCGCTTCCAGCGGCCCTCCCGCCAGGGAAAGGTGAGCCGGGAGAGGGAGAGCTTTTCATATTCCTCTCCCTCCAGCACCACCCGGCGCAGGGCGACAGTGTAGATCTCCTTCCCGAACAGCCAGAAAGCCAGGTTGAGCAGCATACTTGCTCCAATAAACACCGCCACCGCCACGCCGTCCGACTGGGTCACCGAGCGGATGCTCATGAGCACGGTGGTGATGGCCTTGCCCGAGGCGACCATGTTCACCACCCCGGCCAGCACTCCACGGGTACGGCCGAACACCTGCCCCAAAAAGCCGTCGGCCGGCGCGGTGGGCGCGGGGTCCTTCTCCCGGTAGCTGTCGGCCAGGATCTCGTAGAGGTCGGCGCTGCCAAAGTCGGTGCGAACGCCCTCCTCCACTGTCTCTTCCCCGCCGAAGTTCATCCGAACCAGCGTCAGGCTCTGGGTAAACTCCGTGCCCAGCAGAGCCGCCGCCAGACACAGGCACACCAGCGCCAGCCAGTGCCGCTTGACCACGCCCTTGGCGGCGCGTTTCATCTCTTTTCTGTTCATGGTTTCTCTCTCTTTCTCTGTCTCTCTTTACTTGTGGCCCTGCTCCTTCAGCAGGTCCTGCTTGATCTGCCACAGCTTGGGGGACAGATCCACATAGTAGTTGTGGGGGTTTTCAAAGCGCTTCACCTCGTCCCACAGGGCGTCCACCTGCTGGGCGCAATAGGCCCGGGCCTCCTCCAGGGTGGGGATCTCGTACACCCGCCTGCCTCCCTCAAAGATCGGGGCGAGGAGCGGCTTGGCCACATAGTCCGTGATGGTCTGGGACTTCCAGGTGGCCTGAGGGTCGAACAGCTCCAGGGGCTGGCCGTCCATCGCCTCGTCATAGACGGTGATATAGTCGGCAAACGCCTTCCCCGTGTCCGGGGCAAAGAGGCGGTAGACCTTCTTGAAGTGGGGGGTGGTGATCTTGGCGGGATTCTCACTCACCTTGATCTTGGGGATGATATGGCCGTCCTCCTCGATGGCCGCCAGCTTATACACCCCGCCGAACACCGGCTCGGATTTGGAGGTGATGAGCCGCTCTCCCACGCCAAAGGCGTCGATCTGCGCCCCCTGCTGGATGAGGTCGCGGATGATGTACTCATCCAGCGAGTTGGAGGCCACGATCTTGCACTTGGTCAGCCCCGCGTCGTCCAGCATCTTCCGAGCCTTCTTGGAGAGGTAGGTCAGGTCGCCGGAGTCGATGCGGATGGCGCAGTTCTCGATGCCCATGGGGGCCAGCACGGTCTGAAACGCCTTGATGGCGTTGGGGACCCCGGACTTCAGCACGTTGTAGGTGTCCACCAGCAAGGTGGCAGAGTGGGGATAGAGCTTGCAGTAGGTCTCAAAGGCGGTGTACTCGTCGGGGAACATCTGCACCCAGGAGTGGGCCATGGTACCCGTGGCGGGAGAGCCGTAGATCTGATCCGCCATCGCGCACGCCGTCCCCGACGCCCCCGCCAGGTAGGAGGCCCGCGCTCCCAAAATGGCCGCGTCGGGGCCTTGGGCACGGCGGGAGCCGAACTCGCTCACCCCCCGGCCCTTGGCCGCCCGGACGATGCGGGAGGTCTTGGTGGCGATGAGGGACTGGTGGTTCAGGGTGAGCAGAATGAACGTCTCCACAAACTGAGCCTCAATGGCCTTGGCCCGGACGGTCAAAATCGGCTCGCCGGGGAAGATGGGCGTCCCCTCCGGCACCGCCCAGATGTCGCCGGTGAACTTGAAGTGGCGCAGATACTCCAAAAACTCCTCCTGGAAAATGTTCTTGCTCCGCAGGTAGGAAATGTCCTCGTCGTCGAAGGTCAGGTTCTCGATGTAGTCGATGACCTGCTCCAGTCCGGCGGCGATGGCGAAGCCGCCCCCGTCGGGGACGCTGCGGAAAAACACATCAAAGTAACAGATCTTGTCCTTCATGGGGGTCTGGAAGTACCCGTTGCCCATGGTCAGCTCGTAAAAGTCGAACAGCATGGTATAGTTGGCTTTGGTTTTCATGGAAACCACCGTCCTTTGGAAAGTTGGTTCTATTATAGACGTTTTTTGGAAAAATGCAATAAAAACCGTTTATGGGGAGGCGCGCCGCAGCATTCTACGTTCTCGGGCCGATGGGGACATCGGCCCCTACGCGCAAACGTGACGTTTTTTCTCTGTAGGGGCGGATGTCCTCATCCGCCCAAAATTTTTTTGCATTTCCCCTTGACAAACCGCGCCGTATGTGTATACTGTGTATATGCGATAAATACAGTATGCACGGAGGTGACCTATGGATATCATCATTCGCAACAGCGGGGATACCCCCATCTACGACCAGATCACCCGGCAGATCAAGGGGTACATCCTCTCGGGGACGCTGGCGGAGGGGGAGGCGCTGCCCTCCATGCGGGCGCTGGCCCGGGACCTTCGCATCAGCGTCATCACCACCAAGCGGGCCTATGAGGAGCTGGAGCGGGAGGGGTTCATCACCACCGTCCCCGGCAAGGGCTGCTTCGTGGCGGCCAGGAACCTGGAGCTGGTACGGGAGGACGCCAGGCGGCGGGTGGAGGACCACCTGATCCAGGCTCTGGACGTGGCCCGCTCGGCGGGCATTTCCGCCGCCGAAGTACGGCAAGCGTTGGACATTCTATCCAAGGAGGTTTAATCACATGGAATACGCCATTCAAACCAAGGGCCTGACCAAGGACTACGGCTCTTTCGTGCTGGAAAACATCGACCTGACCCTGCCCAAGGGCACCATTCTGGGGCTGATCGGAGAAAACGGGGCGGGCAAGTCCACCCTGATCAAGTGCCTGCTGGGCATCATCCATCCCACGGCGGGCACGGTGGAGATCGAGGACACGGTGGGCTACGTCCCCGACGAGTGCCCCTTTTCCGACGTGCTGAAGGTGAGCCAGGTGGCGGCCTTCCTCCCCGGGGTCTACCCGGGCTGGGACAGCCAGCTCTTTGACAGCTACCTGCAGAAGTTCGACCTGCCCGTGGATAAGAAGGTGAAGGAGCTGAGCCGGGGGATGAAGATGAAGCTCACCATCGCCGCCGCCCTGGCCCACCGCCCCCGGCTGCTGGTGCTGGACGAGGCCACGTCGGGCCTTGACCCGGTGGTGCGGGACGAGATCCTGGACGTGTTTTTGGACTTCGTCTCCGACGAGGAGCGGGCCATCCTCATCTCCAGCCACATCACCAGCGACCTGGAAAAGCTGTGCGACTATGTGGCCTATCTCCACAAGGGCAGGCTCACCGTCCAGGGTCCCAAGGACGAGCTGCTGGCCCAATACGGCAAGGTGTCCTGCACCCGCGACCAGCTCTCCGCCATCCCCCATGACATCCTGGTGGGCAAGCGGGAGGGGAGCTTTGGCTGCCAGGCGCTGGTGAGCGACCGGGCCGTCCTGAAGCGGGCGCTGCCCGACGCGGCCGTAGAGCCGGCCACCCTGGAGGACATCATGATCTACACCACAAAGGGGGAGCGGTAATATGCTGGGCTTTTTGAAGCGGGACCTCTCCCTGCAGATGGTCAACGCCAAGTTTTACCTGTGTTTTGTGCTGGCCTTTGCCGGTTTGGCGGTGTTCACCGACTTTGCCGCCTCCTTCGCCTCCCTCTATCTGGTCATCTTCTCCGGCACCAGCATCATGAGCATTTTCAGCTACGACGAGGCCAACCACTGGGAGACCTACGCCGCCGCCGCGCCCAATGGCCGCAGGGCCATGGTGGACGCCCGGTATCTTCTGGCCGCGGGCATCGGCGTGGTGGTGTTCCTGTTCCAGCTCGTTCTGGGTATTTTGGATAAGTCCAACCAGCTGGAGACCGCTCTTCTCTACGCCGGGGCCTTCCTCCTCTACGCCGCGGTCATTCTCCCCATCGCCTACCGCTTCGGCGGCACCAAGTCCCGCATCGTAATGATCGTGGTGGTAGCCGCCTTCTCCGCCCTTATCGCCATTGGCGCCACCTCCCTTCAGGTCTTTGCCGACGGCGACCCCCTGGCCATTCTGGGCGTCCTCCCCCTCCTCGCCCTTCCCCTGGGGGCGGCGGCCCTGCTGATCTCCCACCGTATCTCCCGCCATATCATGGCGGTCAAAGAGCTATAATTTCATCCGCCCACAAAGGAGGTCTTTTACATGACGGGGTTTTTGAAACGGGATTTTTCCCTTCTGCTGCCGAATATCAAGTTTTACGCCCTGATCATCGCCGTCTTCGCGGTGATCGGGATCATGTCCGACTCGGTGAACTCCTTCGCCAGCCTCTATATCGTCCTCTTTTCCTTCGTCAGCCTGATGAACCTGTTCAACTATGACGACCTCAACCGCTGGCAGGGCTACGCCGCCGCCGCGCCAAACGGCCGCAACGCCATGGTGGACGCCCGGTATCTGCTCTCGGCGCTCATGGGGCTGGTCGTCTTTGTCCTTCAGCTGTTCATCAACCTGCTGAGCCGGGCCAACGTGGTCCTCTACGACTTCTTGTATGATCCTCTGTATTTTTTCCAGAACGCCCTCTTGTACGGCGCGCTCTTCTTCCTCTACGCCGCGGTGGTCCTCCCCATCCTGTTCCGCTTCGGCGGCACCAAGGCCCGGGTGGTCTTCGTGGGCGCGGCGGCCCTACTGGGGGCGGTGGTGGCCATCGCCGGGACGCTTCTGGCCCTCCCCGCCGTGGCCAACTTCCTCTATGCCCTGCCCCCCTTCCTCCCCGCGCTGGCCCCTTTCGCCATCGCCGCTTTGTTCCTGTTGTCCTGGCTCCTCTCCCGCCGCATCATGGCAAAACGAGAGCTGTGACCCGCAAGACTGAGGGACGGTTTTCTCTGTCGGGCTCCATCCGACAGGAGAACCGTCCCTTCTGTCTTGCTTGACGGAGACCCCTTTATCCGTTACAATGGTTTTAAGGGGTGATGACCATGCAAGAGCTGGAAATTTTACGAAACTGGATAACAGAGAGTCATAATATCGTGTTTTTTGGCGGAGCGGGCTGCTCCACCGAGTCGGGGGTGCCCGACTTCCGCAGTCAGGACGGCCTTTACCACCAGCAGTACGCCTACCCGCCGGAGACCATTCTCTCCCACACCTTTTTCGTCCAAAACACCGCCGAGTTCTACCGCTTCTATCAGGACAAGATGCTCCCTCTGGACGCCAAGCCCAACCCCGCCCATTTGGCCCTGGCCAAGCTGGAACAGCAGGGCAAGCTGAAGGCGGTGGTCACCCAGAACATCGACGGGCTGCACCAGGCGGCGGGGAGCCGTGCGGTGTTTGAGCTGCACGGCAGCGTCCACCGCAACTATTGTACCAAGTGCCACAAGTTTTTCGACGCCCACTACATGAAGGCCGCCCAGGGGGTGCCCCACTGTGATTCCTGCGGCGGTCTCATCAAGCCGGATGTGGTACTCTACGAGGAGGGATTGGACGAGGACACCATGTACGCCGCCGTGCAGGCCATCCGCGCCGCCGACGTGCTCATCGTCGGGGGCACCTCCCTGGTGGTCTACCCGGCGGCGGGGCTGATCCGCTACTACGGCGGGCACAAGCTGGTGCTCATCAACAAGGACGCCACCCCCTACGATGCCCACGCCGACCTGGTCATCCACGACGCGCTGGGGAAGGTGTTCTCCGCGGTCGTGGGCAACTGAGCTGCCCCTCTGGGGAACCATCTTTTCTGTGGGGCAAGGTGCCCCAGGGCCATTCTGGGGGACTGCGGTCCCCCTCATTTGGAATCTCCCTCTGGGGTTTTCTCTTGCCTGGTAAGGCGGTCACCGTCTGGTAAGGGCCGATGAGGACATCGGCCCCTACGAGAGAGATGAACGCTTCGGTAGAATCGTAGGGGCGGCTGTCCCCAGCCGCCCGCAAAGGATGTACCCACCTAGGCGGCGTTGTTCCAACTGTCTGACGTTCTACATTTCCGACCACAGAGGCCGTAACGGCCGGCACAAGAGGACGGACCGTTTCTTTTTTCTCCTAGGGACCCGCCGGGAGACGGGACGCGCCAGCAGGCGCGTAAATTTCGCGCGTAGCGCGGAATTTGCGCAGGGGCGGGTTCGCCGCCCCGAGCATTATAATATTCAAAAAAGAAATGGTCTGCGAAAGAATGGGGGCCTGGCCCCCGTTTTCACCAAAACGCACAATGGGGATTCCTTCGCGGAACATTACAAAAAAAAGCAAGCGGCGGACATCTGTCCACCGCTTGCTTGTTATACCATTCCAAGATAATTCATCATCTGATAGAGCACCAGCGCCGCCTCGTCCCGGGTGGTGGCGGCGTGGGGGTCGATGTCCCCGGCAAACTCCCAGAGAAGGTCCACAAAGTCGCCGTTCCCGTCCTCCATCCCGCAGGCCAGCAGCCACACCGGGGCCTTGGCCCAGCCGTCGTAGTCCCGGAGGATGCGCAGGGAGAGCTTCTCCTCTCCCATCGTCTCCAGCGCGTCGTAGGCGTCGCAGTTGAGCCAGGCAAGCAGCCGCCCCATCACCGCGAAAAACTCCTGGTGGGACACCTCCGCCTCCGGGTGGAACTTGCCGTTCCCGTCCCCCTGCACCATCCCCCGGTTGTAAAGGGCGATGACCGCCGGGGCGTACCAGGCGTCGTCGTTCACGTCGTCAAAGGGGCTGGCGTTGGTGGGGTAGCGGCACTGGATCGCCGCCGCCACCAGCTGGCAAAGCTCCGCCCTGGTCAGGGAGTCCTGGGGGTGGAACGCTCCGTCGTCCTTCCCCGCCACCAGGTCGTAAGTATAGAGGACGTCGTAGATGCTGGCGTCGCACCAGGTCCCGTCGTCCCCGTCGGGAAATTCCCAGTGGCCGTTCTCCAGCCCGAATTCCCCATACAGCTCATCGATGGACACGAAGCCGCCCTGACGGATCAGGGTGATGGGGCGGGGCAGCGCGTCCAGCAGGACCTTGAGCAGCATCCGGCCGGTCTCGTCCTTCTCCAGCCCCGCCAGCTCCAGGGTGTACCACTTGCCGTAGAGGGAGAACATCAGGGGATCGGCGCACTCCTCCCCGCTCCAGGTGGGGGCCAGCAGCTCCACCAGCCCCAAGGCCAGCCGGGCGTCCACGTTCAGGTCGGGGATGACGCCCAAGGCGTCGTTGGTGTTGCCCACGGGGGAGAAAAACCGTGCCACCGTCAGCTTGATGCCGTCCCCGTCGGGAAAGTACTGGGGATACTGCCAGTCGCAAAGGATCTCCTGGGCGATGCCCTTGCCGAAGGTGCGCTCCCCGATCACCATAGCCCGGCCATAGTCCCGCAGGGCGGCGGTCAGGGCCTCGGCGGCGGAGGCGGTATCCTCGTCGGTCAGGATCACCACCGGCTTGTGGGTGATGGCCTCCTGGTCCAGGCCGTAGGCGGCGGTCTCGCCGCCCTTTTCCCGCATAAGCACATAGGCCCCCGGTCCGGCAAAGAGACAGCCCACCTCGCTCACCGCGTCCACCGTGCCCCCGGGGTTGCCCCGCAGGTCGATGATCCACACGTTGGCGTCCTGGTCCATCCTTCCGATCAGCGTGCGGAAGTGCTCCGCCGTGTCGCTGCCGAATTCGTCGCATTGGATGTAGCCAAGGCCACCTTCCAGCAGCTCGCCCCGGGTGGCGGCGATTACCACCGCCCTGCGCGTCACCCGCACCGTCCGGCTGCGGCTGCCCCGGCGGTAGGTGAGGCGCACAGAGGTACCCTCCTCTCCCCGCACCATCCCGGCGATGGCCTCCAAACTCAAGTCCTTCAAGGTCACCCCGTCCACAGCGGTGACGATGTCCCCCGCCGCCAGCCCCGCCTCCTTGGCCGGGCCGTTCTCCTCCACCCGAATGATCTCAAAGCCGTCCTCGTGGGCCGTCATGGTCACGCCGATGCCCACGATGGTCTGGTCCACATCGGTGTCCAGCATCTCCGCCAGCTCCTCCGGCGGGAGATACCAGCTATACGGGTCGCCCAGGGCGGCCACGGTGGCCTCCACCGTGTCCTGCTCCAGCGCGGCGGCGGGGACCTGGTCCACATAGCGCTCCTGGATCAGCTCTCTGGCCTGCTCCACGGTGATGGCCCCGGCGGGCAGCGCGCCCACGCACAGAGCGAGGCACACCGCGACGCTGACCAGTCCTGTCCGGCTTCGTTTGCTCCACTGTTTCATACACAAGGCCCTCCTTTGGCCTGGTTTCAAATTCCTTTGGTCTTTCAAAGCCTCGCAGAGTTCGCCGCCCGCAGGCGGCGAAAAAGCATGATCATGTTTTCCGCTGACATGTGCGGCGGAAAACATACTTCTCGGACCCCCGGAGTGTGCGAGCGTAGCGAGTGCGCGCAGGGGGCCGCAACTTTTCGTTTCAAAAGGCCGTTGGCCTTTTGAAACGAGCCTACGGCTGCTCCGCCTTGATGGCGCTCAGCAGAGCGGGGATCATCTGCTTTTTCCGGCTCATGACCCCCGGAAGGATGGCCACGCCGTCCTCCGTCTCCACATCGAAGGCCCGCTTCACCAGCTCTGCCGCCCCATTTCCCGCCATCATCAGCTCGGTGGTGGAGGTGGGCACGTCGGTGAACATATAGAAGATGAAGTCCACCCCCTGCTTGCCCAGGGCGGTGTTCAGATAGGGCCGCAGCAGCGCCTCGCCGGCGGAGCGGTTCTTGTCCGACATGCAAATGCTCTGGCCCACGCCGAAGCGGGTGCCGCCTACGGTGAAGATCTTGTAGTCCGTCTGCAGCAGCTCCTCCGGGCTTTTCCCCGATACGTCGCCGCCGTGGTCGAACATGGCCTGGGCGTAGGCCTCCATGTCCACCCCCGCCAGCTTGGCCAGCTCTCTGGCCGCCTGCTCGTCCAAAGGGGTGCAGGTGGGGGAGCGGAACATGAGGGTGTCGGACAGGATGGCGGACAGCATCAGCCCCGCCACCGCCTTTTCCGGCGTCACGCCGTTCTCCTTGTAGATCTGGTAGATGATGGTGCAGGTGGCGCCCACGGGCATATTGCGGAAGAACACCGGTCCCTCCGTCTCCACCGCGCCGATGCGGTGGTGGTCGATGATCTCCAGGACCTCCGACTCCTCCAGCCCGTCCACCGCCTGGCTTTTCTCATTGTGGTCCACCAAAATGAGCCGTTTCTTTTCCAAATTCAGCAAATTCCGCCGGGACACCATCCCCAGACAATGCCCCTCGCCGTCCACGATGGGGAAGTAGTGGTACCGCACGCTGGCCATCACCTTGGTCACGTTCTCCACCGGGGTGTGGGGGGTGAAGGTCAACAGGTTCTCCGTCACCATATAGTGCCGCACCGGTGCGGCCTGCACCACCATCTGCCCCGCCACGTAGGTGGTGTGAGGGGTGGACAGGAGGATGCACCCGTGCTCCTCCGCCAGGGCGCAGATGGTCTTGGACACCTTCGCCTCCTGGCACACCACGATGCACCCGGCCTCCCCCTCAATGGCGGCCAGCTGGCTCTCCGCCCGGTCGGAGACGATGACCACGTCTCCCTTGGAGATGGACGCCTCCATCATGGAGCCGCTGCCCGCGCCCACCACGATGTTGCCCGTCACCCGCTTGCCGGCCACCGTGCCCGCCAGCACCGTGGCGTCCAGGGTGTCCACAATGTTCTCATAGGGTGTGTCCGCCTTGCTCAAAATGCCCTCGTTGAGCATATCCATGTAGGCCGTGGCCATGTCCTTCACGGTCACCAGCCCCCGCAGGAGGTTTTTCTCGTCCACGATGCACAGGGTGTCCGCGTTGCGCTCCCCCAGCAGGTCCCACGCCCGGCGCAGACTGAGCGAGGCGTCCACCCCGGTATCCAGCCGGTAATCCACGTCCTGGAGCTGGGGGCTGACGTCGGTGGTGAGCCGGGGGGGCTGGACCCCGAAGTAGTCCAGGGCAAACTGGCTCTCCCGGTTCACCAGTCCCGCCCGGCACGGCTCGTAGCGGCGGGTCTTGTCCACCTTGTTTTTCAGCGCCGCGTAGGAAATAGCCGCGCAGATGGAATCGGTGTCCGGGTTTTTGTGTCCGATGACCTTCACCTTGTGCCCGCTCTGTTCCATAAAAACGCCCCCGTTTCTTCTGTCCTTTGTGCTAGTATGCCTCAATTATACCACGTTCACCAGGCCGCCGCAACCGCTTTCCGCTCCCGTCCGCCGCGGCGGCAAAACCCCCTTTGGGCTTTGGCCCAAAGGGGGTTTTCTCTTCGTTTCCCTGGACTTAGTACGCCACGCCCCAGTAGATCATATGCTTGGCGGGCTTGCCGCAGATGGGGCACACATCCCCCAGATGCTCCTGCTCCAGAGGGATACAGCGGGAGGACATCCCCGCCTCCTCCTTCATTTTCAGCTCGCAGTCCAGCTCGCCGCACCACATGGTCTTGATGAAGCCGCCCTTTTCCGCCTGGATGGCCTTGGCCTCCTCCACGGAGAAGGCGGGGAAGCAGTGCTCGTCCAGATTCTTCTTGGCCTTGGCGAACAGCCCCGCGTGGATGTCCTCCAGCAGCTTGGCCACCGTCTCCTCGATGCCGTCCAGGGAGACGAACAGCTTTTCGCCGTTGTCCCGGCGCACCAGGACACACTGGTTCTTTTCCATATCCTTGGGACCCAGCTCCAGCCGCAGGGGCACGCCCTTCATCTCGTACTCGGCGAACTTCCAGCCGGGGGAGTTGTCGGAGTCGTCCAGCTTCACCCGGAACCCGGCGGCCTGGAGCTTCTCCATCACCGCCCGGTTGGCCTCGATGACCCCTTCCTTGTGCTGGGCCACGGGGATGACCACCACCTGAATGGGGGCGACCTTAGGGGGCAGGACCAGGCCGTTGTTGTCGCCGTGGACCATGATGATGCCCGCGATCATACGGGTGGACACCCCCCAGGAGGTCTGGAAGGGATTGTGGAGCTGGTTGTCCTTGCCGGTAAAGGTAATGTCGAAGGCCTTGGCAAAGCCGTCGCCGAAATAGTGGCTGGTGCCGCCCTGAAGGGCCTTGCCGTCGTGCATCATGCACTCCACGGTGTAGGTGGCCTCCGCCCCGGAGAACTTCTCCTTGTCCGTCTTGCGGCCCTTCACCACGGGGATGGCCAGCACGTTTTCATAGAAGTCGGCGTAGATGTTGAACATCCGCTCGGTCTCGGCGATGGCCTCCTCGGCGGTGGCGTGCATGGTGTGGCCCTCCTGCCAGAGGAACTCCCGGTGGCGCAGGAAGGGGCGGGAGGTCTTTTCCCAGCGCAGGACGGAGGTCCACTGGTTGTAGAGCTTGGGCAGGTCCCGGTGGGAGTGGATGATGTTTTTGTAGTGCTCACAGAACAGGGTCTCAGAGGTAGGGCGGATGGCGAACCGCTCCTCCAGCTTATCCATGCCCCCCATGGTCACCCAGGCGCACTCGGGGGCGAAGCCCTCCACATGGTCCTTCTCCTTCTGGAGCAGGGATTCGGGGATGAGCATGGGCAGATACACGTTCTCGTGCCCGGTCTTTTTGAACTCGGCGTCCAGGATGCGCTGGATGTTCTCCCAAATGGCGTAGCCATAGGGGCGGTAGATGAACATCCCCTTGATGGAGGAATAGTCGATCAGCTCCGCCTTCTTGCACACGTCGGTGTACCATTGGGTGAAGTCCGCGTCCATGTCGGTGATCTGCTCCACCTGCTTTTTGTTCTCTGCCATGAAAACCACCTCAAGTTTTTTGAAATGTGGGGTTATTTTACCCTAAAAAGGCTGTTGCGTCAAGGTGTCACGCTCCCATTGGACACGCTGCGGCCCCGCTTCCCGCCCCTTGGCAAAATGCCGCCGGGCTCCGCCCGGCCTGTTTTTGCCGTGCGGGCCGGTCCATCGGGGCCTGCGTGTCTATGGGTCGCGCTTCTAATATCTACAAGTCCAGCTGGAGATCAGCGCTCCCGGCACCAGCCAGAGGAGGAGGTAGGCCAGCATGGTCCCCGCGCTGAGGGAGGCGAAGGCCCCCGCGCCCACCAGATAGACCGCCAGGGCGATGCCCGCCAGAGAGCCCAGCAGGGCGAACGCCCCGCCAAAGCCCGCCGCGCTCACCAGCCGCTTGCCGCCCACCACCGCCTCGGCATAAGGCCCCAGTCCCTCCCGGCACAGCACCGCCGCCAGCAGCGCGTCGGAGGGTCGGCCCGGCTCGGACAGCTCCCGCCGCCGGTCCAGGTTGGGAAACTCCATCTTATCCACCGGCAGCTTGAACCGCTGGCGGAGCATATCGGGGATGACCAGAAAGTCCCGGGTCGCCAGAATGGGGTCCAGGCGGTTGGCGATGAGGGAATGGATGGCAGGACGGATGGCGGGATGGAGGCGGTAATTGAGGGCAAAAATGGCCTCCAGCGTCCCGCTGACGGCGCAGAACACCGCGTTTTTCACCTTCAGCCCCTGGGGCAGCTCAATGTGCATGATCTCCATGAACGCCGCCGACCCTACCAGCACCTGCCGGCCGCCGATGACCCCGGACACGCCCCCCTCGTGGAACATGACCCGGGTCACCTTGCGGTAGATGGTCCCCTGGGTGCGCAGGAGGTCGGAGAAGGGCTTTTCCATGCCGCTGCCCGTCTCCCGGATGAGGGTGGCGGTATAGGAGGCGGCGGTCTCAATGGACAGCTCGCCGCACAGTTTCAGGCCGTTGAGGGTCACGCTGCCCGGCGGGAACAGGTCGCCGTCGGTGAGCACCACCCCCTGCTCCCCCTTGCCCGGGCGGTAGCCGTCCCAGCCGGCCAGAGCCGCGCCCACCTTCGCCAGACGGCTTGTCACCGCCGAAAAAGGCATGGGAAAGACCAAAAACGCTGAAAATCCACACCCGGCGGTGAGGGTGGCCGATAAGCTCCAGAAAAACAGCTCGGGCTTTTGCTGCCCCACCGACGCAAACAGGGAGCACACCACGCACAGCAGCAGGATCAGCGGTGCGGCGATGTGCTGGGCGCGGGTGATGCCGTCGCTCCCCTGCACCTGACTGCCGTACCCTGTGCTCTCCCCGGAGCTTTTGGCGTAGGCGTCGGCGTTATCCCAAAATTTCTCTTCCAGGGACACCCGGTAGGGCTGGGTGGCCGACCCGGCCACCCGGCAGCTTTGGCGCAGCGCCCGGCGGCGGAGGAACCGCCCCCACAAAGCGAAGAAGATGGCCAGGGCCGCCACACCGCAGTAGGGCATCTGCCCGCCCCGGTCGCCCAGGGTGGGCATGGTCAGCGCGTCCCCCACCGCCGCCGCCACGGAGAACAGAAGCACGGTCTCCCACTCCAAATGGAGCTTGATAAGGCACCCCAGGCCCTTGCCCAGCACGTCCAGCCCCACCAGCGCGCTCACCGCCAGCAGCACCGCGCTGATCTGATAGCGAAGGGGGCCGTTCTGGAGGGCGTCGGTCATGGGAAACGGGATGGGCCAGCCCTTGGGCAGGGCCAGCATCCAGTAGATCTGCGCCAGCGCCAGCACCAGGGCCAACACCGTGCGGGTATGTAAGAAGCCAAGGCCCTTTTTGTACCGCGCCGCCAGCTGAATGGGCGGCACGTCGGGCTTGGGGCTGCGGTCCCGGTGCCGCTTCCGGGCGGGGGGCACATGGGTCGGCTCCTCCTCCCAGTCCACCCCCGGCAGCAGCTGTTCCCGCCGCTCCCGCTCGGGGTCGTCAGGCACGTCGTCGGCAGGGAACATCTGCTCGGCGTACTCGTCCGCCTTCTCAAAGAGCTTGCCGATGCGCCCGGTCATGGAGGTATCCTCCTCGGGAAACTCGATCACGTTCTCCCCGATGTACTTCACCTCCGGCTTTTTCGGCTCAAAGAGCTTCCGCCGGGGTTTTTTCTCCTCTTTTTCCTTCTCTTTTTCCGCCGGCGGCTCCGGGACCTCAGCGGCCGGTCCCGCCGGGGTTTCCTCCGGTTCCTCCGCAGATCCCGGGGTCTCCGGTCCTGGCTGGGGCCCCGCTTCTTCCTGCTCCGGCTCTGGCTCCAAAGTCTCCGGTCCCGGGGTGGGGCTTTCCTCCTCCGGCTCTTGCGGCGGCTCCGGCTGAGAGGCCGCGGGGCGAGGAGAAAACTCCGCCAAGATCTGTTCTAAGTCCAGCTCATCCTTGTCCACGACCTCACCTCCTCGTTGTGTTTCGTAAAATTCAGCCCAGCCGCTGACGCACCGCCTCGTAGAGGACAATGGCCGCCGCCGCGCTGGCGTTCAGGGAGTTCAGCTTCCCCCGCATGGGGATGGCGATGCGCACGTCGCAGGTCTCCTCCACCAGGCGGCTCATGCCGTCTCCCTCGCTGCCGATGACGATAGCCGCGGGGCCTTTCAGATCGGCGTCGTAAAGCCGGGTGTCCCCCGCCGCCGTGGCGCCGTAGACCCACAGCCCTTCCTTCTTCAGGTCCTTCAGGCAGGCGGTCAGGTTGGGCACCCGGGCCACCGGCACATGGCTCACCGCCCCGGCGGAGGTCTTGGCCACCACGGCGGTCAGTCCCGCGCTGCGCCGCTTGGGAATGATGACCCCGTGCGCCCCGGCGCACTCGGCGGTGCGGATGACCGCGCCCAGATTGTGGGGGTCGCTCAACTCGTCGCACACCACCACCAGAGGCGGTTCGTTCTTCTCTTTGGCGGCGGCGAGAATGTCGGACACGTCCGCGTACTCCCGCACCGAGGTCACGGCGATGACCCCCTGGTGGGAATGGGTGACGCTCATGGCGTCCAGCTTGCGCCGGTCGCACTCCACCACCACCGCGCCCTGGCTGCGCGCCTTGGAGGCGATATGGCCCAGGGCGGCGTCCACCTCTCCCTTCGCCAAGTAGACCTTGTCTATAGGAGTTTGCGCCCGTAGAGCCTCCAGCACGGCGTTGCGGCCTTCCACGATGCCGTCCTCGCCCTGCTGCTTTTCCTTCCAGTCCACGCCCTTCGCCTCCTTTCGCTTCTTTAACCGAAATATCATATCACACAAACTTCTGTTTGAAAAGTCCCCTGCGTTCATTTTCTCTCTACGGCAACTTTACAGAAAGTTCATTGTAATAACGGTTAAACTATGATACAATACCTCTCATCTGCAGCGGAAGGCCCTATTTCTTCCAAAAGGAAGGTCATCATAATGAATTCAAACAACAACAATCCCAACAACTCCGGCGGCAACAAAAACAACCGCAAAAACACCCTGGGCATCCTCACCATCATCATTTGGGCGCTGATCCTCACCGCCGGGATGCAGCTGCTATTCTCCTCTCTGCGCTCGGACAAGGTGGAGGAGATCCCCTACTCCACCTTCCGTCAGTGGGTCATGGAGGACAAGGTGGCCACGGTGAAGATGACCAACTCCAAATTCACTTTCACCCTGGTGGAGGACGAAAAGGCCGCCCAGGAGCAGGAGGAGACCGCTCAGCAGCGCAACCCCTTCCTCCCCGTGGCCAAGGTGACGCCCAAGCAGTACGCCACCGCCCCGCTGAGCGACGACGACATCATCCCCCTCATGGAGGAGCACGGCGTCAAGGAGTTCGGCACCGACCTGGTGGACCAGTCCACCTACGTCTGGTCCTTCATTCTCTCCCAGATCCTCCCCATCGTCCTCATGGTGGCGGCGATGCTCCTGCTGTTCCGCTTCATGTCCAGTAAAATGGGCGGCGCGGGCGGCATCGGCGGCGTGGGCAAGGCCAACGCCAAGGTGTACGTGGAGAAAAAGACCGGCGTCACCTTCGCCGACGTAGCGGGCCAGGACGAGGCCAAGGAGTCTTTGGAGGAGATCATCGACTTCCTCCACAACCCCGGCAAATACACCGAGATCGGCGCGAAGCTGCCCAAGGGCGCGCTTTTGGTCGGCTCCCCCGGCACAGGCAAGACCCTGCTGGCCAAGGCGGTGGCCGGAGAGGCCAACGTCCCCTTCTTCTCCATCTCCGGCTCCGACTTCGTGGAGATGTTCGTGGGCGTAGGCGCAAGCCGCGTCCGCGACCTGTTCAAGGAGGCCGCCAAAATGGCCCCCTGCATCATCTTTATTGACGAGATCGACACCATCGGCAAGTCCCGGGACAACCGCATGGGCGGCAACGACGAGCGGGAGCAGACCCTCAACCAGCTGCTGGCGGAGCTGGACGGCTTCGACCCCACCAAGGGGGTCATTGTCCTGGCCGCCACCAACCGCCCCGAGGTGCTGGACAAGGCTTTGCTGCGCCCCGGCCGGTTCGACCGGCGCATCACCGTAGACCGGCCCAACCTGGCGGGCCGTCTGGCCACCCTGCAGGTGCACACCCGCAACATCCGTCTGGCGGAGGACGTGGACCTGAACAAGATCGCCCAGGCCACCGCGGGCTGCGTGGGCGCGGACCTGGCCAACCTGGTGAACGAGGCCGCCCTTCGGGCCGTCCGCCACGGCCGCAGGGCCGTCAACCAGCAGGACCTTTTGACCTCCTTCGAGCTGGTCATCGCCGGGGCGGAGAAGAAGGGCACCGTCCTCACCGAGAAGGAAAAGAAGCTCATCGCCTACCACGAGGTGGGCCATGCTCTGGTGGCCTCCAAGCAGAAAGACGATGTGATGCCGGTGAGCAAGATCACCATCGTCCCCCACGTCCAGGGCACCCTGGGCTACACCCTCCACCTCCCCGAAGAGGAGAAGTTCCTCATGACTAAGGAGGACCTCTTCTCCGAGATCCGCACCCTGCTGGGCGGCCGCTGCGCCGAGGAACTGGTGTTCGGCACCAAGACCTCCGGCGCGGCCAACGACATCGAGCGGGCCACCGAGCTGGCCCGCAAGCTGGTGGCCATGTTCGGCATGAGCGACAAATTCGGGGCCATGGGCCTGGCCACCGTACAGAACCAGTATCTGGACGGCGGCTACGGCCTCACCTGCGCCCAGGACACCGCCGCCCAGGTGGACGAGGAGGTCCGCAAGATCATTGAGTCCTGCCACAAGGAGGCCCGGGGCATTCTGGAGGAAAACCGGGCCGACCTGGACGCCGTGGCCACCTACCTGCTGGAAAAGGAGACCATCACCGGCCAGGAGATGATGGCCATCCTCCACGGCGACGATCCCGCCAACACCGACAACTACGGGGCGGACCCGCAGTGACCTGCACTCATATGAAAAAAGCGTGCCTCACAGCTTTGTGAGGCACGCTTTTTTGTCCTGTTACGTCTCGCCCCTCAGGATCTCCGCCAAGGCGGCCCGCTCCGGGAGCCGGGGTTCTTTGTAATAGATGCCGTAGGCCACCGCTTCGTCCCATTTCAGCGGCGCAAAGCTGTAAAAAGGAAACACATTGGTCAAGTTCTCCGTACAGATCATAGCCGCCCGTTTCAGATAGCACTCATTGAAGGTCTTGATGCTGTAATCCGTGATCTCAAACAGCGCGGCTTGTCCCTCCAGCGCTGTCCAAAGCGCGTCAAACACCCGGCCACGGCCTTTGGTCAGCAGGGCCACAGGCATTCCCGCCAGCGCGTCCGGCGTCACCGTGCCCTCCACCTTCATCCCCTGGGGAAGCCCTACCCGCAGCGCGTACTGTGATATTTTCCTGGTCAACAGGCCGTGTTCCCGCGCCGTCTCCTCGTCGTACAGGTCCACGCAGCAGTCGCTGCATGTCCCCACCTCCGCAAACATCCGCTCCATGTCCTTCAGGCTGCTTCCATAATAGACCATGCAGCTTTGGTTGACGGCGTCTTCTCTGCGCACGCCCCGCCAGGGGGTCACGGTGAAGGAGTCGGCGAAGGTAGACATCATTCCGATCCGCAGAACGTCCGCGTTGTGTTCCTGCGCCCGTCTCGCCCGCCGCACCGCCAGCGTAAACCGATGCTCCATCCCGCGGCACTCCTCGTAAAACACCTCTCCCGCCGCCGTCAGCGCGACCCCCTTGCTGCTCCGCGCAAACAATGTCAGCCCTGTGTCCGCCTCCAGCTGGTTCATCCGCCGTTTCACCCCGTTGGGGGTGAGGTACAGCGCCTCCGCCGCTTTCGAGAAACTCCCCTTCTCTTTGACGCAAAAAAAGGTTTTTATGGCTTCATCCATATATTTCACCTGGAACTTCTCGTTCCACCCTTCCGCACGAATCAAGTATTCCCATCTTACGCCCTCCGTGTTAGACTGTCAATAGTTTAACAAATTCATTTTTGGGAGGTATTCAGAATCATGGAACGTTTAGACGGCAAAAGAGTGATCGTCACCGGCGGCACCAGCGGCATGGGCGAGGGTGTCACCAGAGCCTTCCCCAAGCTGGGTGCGAAGGTGGTATTCTGGGGCAGAAACGAGACGGCCGGGGCCAAGATCCAGGCGGAGAGCGGCGCCACCTTTATCAAAATGGACATTTCTGACGAGGATTCCGTCAAGGCGGCCATGGCGAAGTCTGTGGAGATCCTGGGTGGGGTAGATGTGCTGGTCAACGCCGCCGGCATTGGTCCTCACTGTCCCGCGGAGGACATCACCAGCGAGTCCTTCCGCCAGGTCTTCGCCATCAATGTCAATGGCACATTCTACTGCAACGAGGCCGTCTTCCCCCACATGAAGGAGCACGGCGGCACCATCCTCAACTTCTCCAGCGCCAGCGCCTTCATCAACAGCCCCGGTCAGGCGCATTACGGCGCTTCCAAGGGCGCGGTGAACGTCTGGTCCCGCACCATCGCCCACGAGTGGAAAAAGTACAACATTCGGGTCAATATGATTGCCCCCTGCATCAAAACCCCCATGTATATGCAGATGCGCCAGATGATGACCCCCGAGCAGCTGGCCGCCCACGACGCCGACATGGCAAATCTCTGCATCGGCGGTCAGATGGGCGACATGGAGAAGGACTTCCTTCCCCTCATGGCCTTTATGGCCTCCGACGGTGCCCACTTCATCACCGGCCAGACCATTTCTGTGGATGGCGGCATCATGATGGTGCGCTGATCTTCCCTCTTCCAGTTCTCCTCCTTCTTCGTAACGTCGTCGGGCCTTGCGTCCGGCGGCGTTATTTTTTGCAAACCCCCTTTTCAAGTTCCTGCATTACTGTTATAATATGTACTATCTCCAGCCTAAATAGAGAGGAGCCGTTTCTATGAACCAAGTCAAGGTCACCATCGCCGAAAAGGAATACACCCTCCTCACCGAGGGCGACCCCGCGTTTACCCACAAGGTCGCCGCCCACGTGGATGAGCAGATCACCCAGCTCATGGCCCCCGGCAAGCTCTCTTTGGGCGACGCGGCCATCCTCGCCGCCCTCAACATCACCGAGGAATACTTTCAGGAGGTGGAGGGCGCGGAGAACCTGCGCCGCCAGCTGAAGGAGTACCTGGACGAGTCCACCAAGCTCAAGCTGGAGCTTTCCGAGACCAAGCGGGAGCTGTTCAAGCAAAAGGGCGCAAAATAACATGGAGCTTCTCTCCCCCGCCGGGTCCCCCGACGCTCTGGTCGCCGCCGTCCAAAACGGCGCAAACGCCGTCTATTTGGGCTGCGGCGACTTTAACGCCCGCCGCCGGGCCAAGAACTTCTCCCTGGACGATCTGGCCTGGGCGGTGTCCTATTGTCACGTCCGGGGGGTGAAAGTGTACCTGACCCTCAACACCCTTCTGGCCGATAAGGAGCTGCCCGCCGCCCTGGACACCGCCGCCCGCGCCGACCGTCTGGGGGTGGACGCGGTGCTGGTACAGGACTTAGGGCTGGCCTCACTGCTCCGCCGCCGCTTTCCCGACCTCCCCCTCCACGGCTCCACCCAGATGACCGTCCACTCCCTGGCCGGAGCGGAATTCTGCGCCCAGCTGGGCATGGAGCGGGTGGTGCTGAGCCGGGAGCTGGACCGGGACGCCATCGCCCACATCTGCGCCCACAGCCCCATCGAGATCGAGGTGTTTGTTCACGGCGCGCTGTGTATGTGCTACTCCGGCCAGTGTTTCCTCTCCGCCATGGTGGGTACCCGCAGCGGCAACCGGGGCCTGTGCGCCCAGCCCTGCCGCCTGCCCTACAACGGCGGCAATCCCCTGTCCCTCAAGGATATGTCCCTGGCGGGGCATCTTCGGGAGCTGGAGGACATGGGGGTGGCCTGCGTCAAGCTGGAGGGCCGCATGAAGCGGCCGGAGTATGTGGCGGTGGTCACCTCGGTGTACGCCGTCGCGTTGCGGGAGGGCCGGGAGCCTACCCAGGCCGAGCTGGATTCCCTCCAAAAGGCCTTTTCCCGCTCCGGCTTTACCCAGGGCTATTTTAACAACAAAAAAGGTCCCGCCATGTTCGGCACCCGGGCCGAGGCCGACGCCCCCGACGAGGGCTTCTACGCCGCCGCCCGGGCCTCTTACCAAAAGGAACGTCCCCTGGTGGACGTGACCATGACCGCCGCCATCCGCAGCGGGCAGGAGACCACGCTCGCCGTCCGTGATCCTCAGGGACGGGAAGCCACTGCCCTGGGGCTTCCCCCGGAGGCCGCCCGCACCCGTCCGCTGACGGAGGCAGACGTAGGCGAGCAGCTCTCCAAGACCGGCGGCACCCCCTACCACGTGGCAGGGCTGACCCTGGACCTGGAACCGGGGCTGTCCGTCCCCAAGTCCGCCCTCAACACCCTGCGGCGGGCGGCGTTGGAGGAGCTGACCGCCCTGCGCTCCGCGCCGCCCCGGCGGCGGGAGGAAACCGCGTCGCTCCTCCCGCCGGAAAGCGTCTGCGCGGCGGACACGCCCCCGGCCTGGGCCTTTTCCCTCTCCGATGCGGCGCAGCTTCCCCCCGTTCTCACCGCCGCACCCCACTCCCTCATCGACCTGCCCCTCCACCTGATCGCCGCCCACCCCGAGGCGGTACAGCAGGCGCTGAACGCCGGGGCGGAGGTGCGGGCGGCTCTGCCCACCATCCTCTGGGACCGGGAGGTACCGGACATTTCCGCCCAGCTGCGCGCCGCCGCTTCTCTGGGTGTTCACACCGCTCTGGTGAACACCTGGGACGCCGCTTGGCTGGCGAAAGGCGCTGGCTTTGCCCTCCACGGGGACTACGGCCTGGGCGTTCTCAACGCCCACACTCTGGAGGCCATGGCGGCTCTGGGGTTTGCCCGGGCCACCGTCTCCTTTGAGCAGAAGCTCTCCACCATCCGCCGCCTTCCTAAGCCTCTGCCGGTGGAGGCCATCATTTACGGTCATCTGCCTTTGATGACCCTGGAGCAGTTCCCCGGCGGCAAGCCCTGCGGCAGTCTGGCGGACCGCAAAAACGTCACCTTCCCCGTGGTCCCCGCCCCAGGCGGACGGGCCAGGGTGCTCAACTCCCAGGTGCTTGATCTGGCGGACAAGGAGGAGTGGAAGACGGCGGGGCTGACCGCCGCCCGGTTCCTCTTCACCGTGGAAACCCCACAGGAATGTGGAAAGGTCATAAAGCATTACGTCGATTCCGTCCCGCCCGCTCCCGGTTCCTTTACCCGGGGGCTGTATTACCGGGACGTGGAATAACCTCCAAAGCAGGTGATACAATGGAACTTTCCATCAAACGGCTGTCGGAACACGCCGTCCTCCCACAATACGCCACCCCCGGCTCCGCGGGGCTGGACCTCTGCGCCTGTCTGGACGCGCCCCTCACCCTGGAGCGGCACGCCGCCGGCGCGGACCGGGGCCGCTGGAACTGCGCTAAGGTGCCTACCGGCCTTGCCATGGCCATCCCCGAGGGATATGTGGGGCTGATCTTTGCCCGCTCGGGCCTGGCGACCAAGCACGGCCTGACCCCCGCCAACTGCGTCGGGGTCATTGACAGCGACTACCGGGGCGAGATCGTGGTGGCTCTGGTCAATCTGGGGGCGGAGGACTATGTGATCCAGCCCGGCGAGCGCATCGCCCAGCTGGTCATCGTCCCCTGCGCCCAGCCCACCCTGACCGAGGCCGAGACCCTCCCCGAGACCCTTCGGGGCACGGGCGGCTTCGGGTCTACGGGAAAATAGAAGCGTGAGCATAGGCGCGCCGCCGGGGATGGACCGGAGCGAGGGCCGAATTGGTAAGGTGGCGTAGCCGCCGCGATTTGGCCCGAGACGGAGGGAAGCCACGGCGAGAAGCGCGCCCAATGCGAGCGTGACAGCAAAAGGAGGTTTCCCCATGGACATCATTCTCGCCAGCGGCTCTCCCCGCCGCAAAGAGCTTTTGACCCAGCTGGGCCTTTCCTTCCAGGTGCTGGTCTCCGACGCGGACGAGACCGTGGATAAATCCCCGCCCCCCGCCGACCAGGTGGCCCTGATCTCCCGCCGCAAGGCGGAGGCGGTGGCCTACAAGGCAGGCCCGGACGCGCTGGTCATCGCCGCGGACACCATCGTGGCCCTGGACGGCCAGGTCATGGGCAAGCCCCACAGCCGGGAGGAGGCGTTCCAAATGCTCTCCCTCATTCAGGGCAAGACCCACCAGGTCTACACCGGCCTCACCCTCCAAAGGGGCCAACAGACCCAGACCCACGTAGAATGTACCGCCGTCACCTTCCGCCCCATGAGCTGGGCCGAGATCAAAGCCTATGTCGCCTCCGGCGAGCCCATGGACAAGGCGGGAGCCTACGGCATCCAGGGCCTGGGCGGCGTGTTTGTAGAGGGCATCCAGGGGGACTATTTCAACGTGATGGGCCTGCCCATCTGCCAGCTGGGCATGGCCTTGAAGTCCTTCGGCGTGGAGGTGATGGGCTGAGATGAAGAAGTTCTTTCAGAGCAGCGGAGGCCTGGTGGCCCTCATCGCCCTGCTGCTGGCGGCGCTGACGCTGGTGGTGTCCCTGTTCTTCACCGGCAGCGACCCCATCGCCAATCTGGTGGGGGTGATCGCCACTCCCTTCCGCAGCGCCGGAGCGAGCGTGGCCGACTGGTTCGAGCACTCGGTGGACCGCCGCTATCAGGCCGATCAGCTGGAGGACGAGGTGGAACGCCTGCGCCGGGAGCTGGCGGAGATGGAGGCCAACGCCCGGGAGGGCCAACAGGCCATCGAGGAGAACAAAAGCCTCCGGGAGCTGCTGGGCCTGCGGGAGAAGCGGCGGGACCTCACCGACTTTGAGTCCGCCTATATCACCGCCCACGCCCTGTCCAACTGGGAGTCGTCCTTCACCATCTCCAAGGGCACCCAGCACGGGGTGGAGGTCAACCAATGCGTCATCGACGCCTACGGCAACCTGGTGGGTGTGATTTCCGATACCGGCCTCAACTGGGCCACCGTCACCACCCTGGTGGACACGGACCTGGACATGGGCGGCATGGTGGCCCGCACCGACGTCGCCGCCATTTTGGAGGGAGATTTCTCCCTCATGGAGCAGGGCCGTCTGAAGCTGTCCTATCTCCCCGAGGGCACCGAGCTGCTGGCGGGAGACGAGGTGGTCACCTCGGGCAAGGGCGGCGTCTACCCCTCCGGCATCGTGGTGGGCACGGTGGAGTCGGTACAGAACGACCCCTCCGGCATGACCAAATACGCCATCGTGGTCCCCAAGACTGACCTGGACGCCTTAAAGCAGGTGTTTGTCATCAAATCCTTTGATATCGTGGAGTGAGCATCCCTTATGCGCCGATCTGACGTTGGAAAATGGCTGTTATACGCTCTGGGCGTGCTGGTGGTGTGGATGGCGGAAACGCTGTTCCTCAACCGCCTGCCCATCCTGGGCGTGATCCCCGTGCTGCTGCCTCTGGCGGCGGTGGCGGTGGGCCTTTGGGAGAGCGCCCTGCCCGGGGCGGTCTTCGGGCTTTGCCTGGGCATTTTTGCCGACGCGGTGTACCCCGGCCTCCCCGGGGGCATGACGCTGGGGCTTTGCGTCATCGGCTGGCTCACCGGGGCCATGAGCCAGTACCGGGTGCGCCAGAGCCTGCCCGGCTACCTCATCTGCGCCGTGGCCGCCATGACCGCGCTGGAGGTCTTTCGGGTCCTGTCCGCCGCCCTGTCCCACCTGGGCGCCCTTTCCGACATCCTCTCCCTCGGGGGACGGGAGCTGGCCTGCAGCCTGCTGTACGCCATCCCCGTCTATCTTCTCTTCAAGCTCCTCCACCACCTTGTCACCAAGCCGGTACGGGGGGTGAGACTGTGAAGCGGCGCACCCTGTCCCTCCGCCTGGGGGTCCTGGTCATCCTGTTGGCGGTTTTGATGGCGGCCTTTTTCGGCATTTTGTGGGACCTGCAGCTCAACCGTCGGGACTACTACACCCAACGGCTCACAAAGCCCGTGGGCACCGTGGAGACCGTCCCCGCCGCCCGGGGCGAGCTGACCGACCGCTACGGCCGCAGTCTGGTCACCAACCAGGTGGTGTATCAAGTCACCCTCAACACCAATCTCATGGGCGAGCAGCAGAACGACATTCTCCTGGAGCTGGTCCGCGTGGCCCAGGAACACGACGTGTCCTGGCCGGACACCCTCCCCCTGACCACGGAGGACCCCTGCTTCTTCAACATCGGCAGCGTGTCCGAGACCAACCGCAAAAACTACGTCAAGCTTTCCAAGGAGTTGGGCTGGAAGGAGACCAAAGGCCCCGGCCTTCTGGCGGAGCTGCGGCAGTTCTACGGCGTGGACGAGGCCGTCTCCGACGCCGACGCCCGGCTGGTGGTGGGCATCCGCTACGAGCTGTCCCTCCGGGCCAAGGAGCTGATCTGGTCGGGGTACGTCTTCGCCTCCGGCGTGGACATGGACTTCATCTCCGCCGTGCGGGAGCGTTCCCTGGCGGGGGTGGTCATCTCCCCGGTGACCACCCGGAAGTACTCCACCACCTACGCCGCCCATATCCTGGGCCGCACCGGCCCCATGGACCGGAACGAGTGGAAGATCTATAAGGAACAGGGCTACGCCATGAACGAGACCGTGGGCAAGGACGGCGTGGAGCGGGCCTTCGAGTCCCTGCTCCGGGGGCAGGCGGGCAAGCAGCTGGTGGAGCGCAACGCCAAGGGCAAAATCGTCTCCCACTCCTGGACGGAGGAGCCTGCCCCCGGCGCCAACGTGGCCCTCACCATCGACCTCCCCCTTCAGCAGAAGGTGGAGGACACCCTGGCCGCCAAACTGCCCACCCTCACCGACGAGGGCGCGGGCGGCGGCGCGGCGGTGATGATCGACGTGCACAACGGCGACGTGCTGGCCATGGCCTCCTACCCCACCTATGACCTGTCCACCATCTACCAGGACACGGAGCTTTACAAGGCCACGGCTACCGACCCTCTGGAGCCGTTCCTCAACCGGGCCACCGACGGCCGCTACGCCCCCGGCTCCACCTTCAAGCCCCTGGTGGCCACCGCCGCCCTGCAGGAGGGGATCATCACCCCCACCACCAAAATACAGGACACCGGCGTATACCGCTACTACTCCTCCCCCCAGCCCGCCTGCTGGCTGTGGCGGCAGTCCCGGGCCACCCACGGCTGGGTGAACGTTTCCAAGGCCATCGAGGTCTCCTGCAACGTGTTTTTCTACGAGGTGGGGCGGCTCACCGGCATCCGCACCATCGACGACTACGCCGCCAAATTCGGTCTGGGCCAGCCCACGGGCATTGAGCTGCCCGAAAAGGTGGGCACGGTGGCAGGTCCCGACTACACCGCCTCCATCGGCCAGATCTGGTACGAGGGCAACGTCATGTCCGCCGCCATTGGCCAGGAGAACAACCAGTTCACCCCCCTCCAGATGGCCAACTACACCGCCACCCTGGCCAACGGCGGCACCCACTATGCCGCCCATCTGCTGAAGAGCGTGAAGTCCAACGACTACTCCGAGACCTTGGAGACCTACCAGCCAAAGGTACTGGATCAGATCGACATCGACCCGGAAAATCTCGCCGCCATCCACAAGGGAATGATCGACCTGACCACCACCGGCTCCCTGCGGGGCTACTTCCGCGATCTGGACTTCACCGTGGCCGCCAAGACCGGCTCGGTGCAGGTGGCGGGGCAGGACACCTCCAACGCCACCTTTATCTGCTTCGCTCCCGCCGACGACCCCCAGGTCGCCCTGGCCATCGTGGCCCAGAAGGGCGGCTCCGGCTCCGGGCTGGCCGGGCTGGCCGCGGACATTCTGGACTATTATTTCAACGCTCAAAACAGTTTTACCACCGCCACTGAGGAAAACACCCTCCTTCGGTGACGCGGTCATCATAGTTTACGAGGTGAACCCATGGAAGAGATGAGAGAAGCGTTCGACCCGAGTTTGTTCCACCCCTGGGACAGCAAATGCAAATCCCCCTTCGGCGCGGTGGCCGCCGGGGAGACCGTCACCCTGTCGGTCTACCCACCCCGCAGCCTGGGCTTTGTTCAGGCCAGCGTCACCTTCCGCTTCGAGCAGCAGGAGAACCGGGTGGAGACCTACCCCCTCATTTGGCAGGACACCGCCCTGGGCGTGGACACCTTTTCCGCCGTCATCCCCATCCCCGCGGACTACCAGGGCCTGATCTGGTACTCCTTCCGGCTGGATTTCTCCACGCCCCCCTACCTGAAGCTGTCCCAGGAGTATCAGCTCACCGTCTACGACGGCTCCGAAGCCGTCCCAGCCTGGTTCGGCGATGGGATGTGCTACCAGATCTTCCCTGACCGCTTCTGCCGTCTGGGCCTTCCCAAGGAGCTTGGCCCCGGCGACCGCTGGGTCCATGAGAACTGGGCCGACCACCCCGTGTGGCGGCCCGACGAAAACGGCGAGATCACCAATCGGGACTTCTTCGGCGGCTCCCTGGCCGGCGTGGAGAGCAAGCTGGACTATTTGGCGGACCTGGGGGTGGAGACCATCTACTTCTGCCCCATTTTTGAGGCCATGGAGAACCACCGCTACGGCACTGCCGACTATGAAAAGATCGACCCCATGCTGGGCAGCGGGGAGGACTTTGAGCGCCTGTGCAAAAAGGCCCACGCCCGCGGCATCCGCATCATTCTGGACGGGGTGTTCAACCACGCGGGATGGGCCAGCAAATACTTTAACGCCACCGGAATCTACGGCGAGGGCGGCGCTGCCCGGGACGAGAACTCCCCCTACCACGACTGGTTCCTGTGGGACCACTGGCCGGACAGCTACAAGTCCTGGTGGGGCTTCAAGACCCTCCCCGACTTCAACAAGACCAATCCCGACTTTCTCAACTTCCTGTGCGGCGAGAACGGGGTCATCCGCTCCTGGCTGCGCCGGGGGGCGGACGGCTGGCGGCTGGACGTGGCCGACGAGCTGCCCGACGAGATGGTCCACGCTCTCCATGAGGCCGCCCGGGCCGAAAAAAAGGACGGCCTTATCATCGGCGAGGTATGGGAGGACGGCTCCATTAAAATGGCCTACGATGTGCGCCGCAAGCATATCTGGGGCGGCCACTGCGACGGGTTGATGAACTACCCCCTGCGCAACGCCCTCATCTCCTTCCTGCTGGGCGGCACCGCCCGGCAGTTCATGCTGGACATGGAGACCCTGCGGGAGCACTATCCCCCCTTCGCCTTCCACAACGCCATGAACGCCCTGGGCACCCACGACACCCTGCGCATCCTCACCTTCCTGGGCACAGGCTCCGACCACCGGGGGGACTGGAGCCGGGAGCAGCGGGCCGACTATGTGATGACGGAGGAGGAGCTGCAGAGGGGCCTGTGGCGGCTGAAGATGGGCTTCACCCTTCTGTTTGCCTTCCCCGGCGCGCCCACGGTGTACTACGGGGACGAAGCAGGGGTCACCGGCTTTGAGGACCCCTTCAACCGCAAGACCTTCCCCTGGGGCGACGAGAACAAGGACCTGCAGGCCTTTGTGGCCAAGCTGGGCCGCCTGCGCAAGACCACCCCCGCCCTGCGCCGGGGGGATATCGCCTATTTGGCCGCGGACAAGAGCCTGCTGGCCTTTTCCCGCACCCTGGATGGGGAGACGGTCATCGCCGCCGCCAACCGGGGGGAAAAGTCCGCCATGCTGGACCTGCCCTTCCCTGCCGTGGACGCCCTCACCGGGGACCGCTTCCACGTCCGGGCCTCCATCCCGGCCCAGCGGGCGGTTTTGCTCCAAAAGGCCCCGTGAGCCGCCGGTTGACCCACATTGTTACACCAGAAGAGGACGGTATCCGGGTGGATACCGTCCTTCGCCGTGCCCTAGGGCTGACCGGCTCGGTGATCCGGCGGGTCAAATGGCTCGACGACGGCATTTTGCTGGACGGGCAAAAGACCTTCCCCAACGTCCTGGTGGCCGCGGGACAGGTGCTGGACGTGGCGGTGGACGACCCCGAACGCAGGGCCAACATCCTCCCCGCCCCCGGCCCATTGGACATTGTCTTTGAGGACGACCACCTTGTGGTGCTGAACAAGCAGGCAGGCGTGCTGGTCCACCCCGTGGTCCCGGAACAGACTGACACCCTGGGCAACTTCCTGCTTTGGCACTACCAGACCACCGGACAGGCCGGAACGCTCTTTCACCCGGTCCACCGCCTGGATCGCGGCACCACCGGCCTGCTGGTGGCGGCCAAACACCCCAGCGCCCAGACCGCCCTGAAAAACCAGCTCCACACCGACGCCTTCCGCCGGGCGTACCTGGCCGTCACAGTGGGTACGCCCACGCCGTTGGAGGGGACCGTCGACGCTCCCATCGCCCACGCCCCTGACTCCCCCATCGCCCACCGCATTGACCCGGACGGCCTGCGGGCGGTCACCCATTACCGGACCCTCCGGGCCGGGCCGCTGTCCCTGGTGTCCCTGCGGCTGGACACCGGCCGCACCCACCAGATCCGGGTCCACATGGCCCATATCGGCTGTCCCCTCCTGGGGGATTTTCTCTACGGGACAGAGGATGAGCGCATTTCCCGCCCCGCCCTTCACTCCCATCAGCTCACCTTTTCCCATCCCGTCACCGGGGAAGTCCTCTCCTTTACGCAGGAATTGCCCCCGGACATGGCGAAACTGCTGAACGAAAAATTCCCACCTTGACAGCCCCGCAAAGTTATGCTAGAATACTTGCTGTATCTGGGCGGCCAACTTGGAGAGGTGTCCGAGTGGTTTAAGGAGCTGGTCTTGAAAACCAGTGACTCGAAAGAGCCGTGGGTTCGAATCCCACCCTCTCCGCCAAACAATTTTATGTGTTTCGCCATCGGCTTGCAGAAGTACCCAAGAGGCCGAAGGGGCTCCCCTGCTAAGGGAGTAGGCGGGTAATCCCCGCGCGAGAGTTCAAATCTCTCCTTCTGCGCCAAAAAGAAACCCCTTGCAAACGCTAGAAATCCTAGTGATTGCAAGGGGTTTCTTCTTGTTTGACATGACGGTTACATACGCTTAAATGTGGTCAATTACGACTATTTATGTCGTAAAAATGTCGTAAAATCGCCCCCGTAGCTTGTCCACCATGGCGGCGGTCACCAGGTCCCGGTCGGTGAGGCGGAGCTTTCCCGTGCCGTCCCCGGTGATGATCCCCTCGGCCATCAGGCGTTCCACCACCGGCTGCGCCCATGCGGGCAGCTCGGCCAGGTTGGTGTATACCTTGTCCTCCAATCCACGGATGGCCTTGCAAAGGGCCTCGTCCAGCGGCTTTACCGCCTCGTTGACCTTCTCCTCCACAGCGGCGTCCACCAGGGCCTTGATCTCCTTCTCGCTCATTTCGTCCATCTCCTTCACGCTCTCATAGTCCGGCCGCGCCACGGCCATGATGACGTTCCACCTGCGGTTGCGGCGCATTACCGCCCCGCCGTTGTCGTCGCTGGTCACCGATGTGTTCCCCTCGATAGCCACGATCCCCGTACTCGTCCGTTTCTCCACAATGCCCACGTGGTCAGTGTAGGGGTCCTCGTCGAACTGGTAAAACACCACGTCGCTGGGCCTGGCCTCCTTCGCGGGCACCAGCCGCCCCTTGGCCTTAAACCAGTTCATCAGAGTGGTGCAGCCCCCCGTTTTCCGCAGAAGGCCGAGACACCCCGCCATGTAAAACACCCAGCACACGAAGGCGCAGCACCAGGGGTACGAGGCCCCGGACACCTCCCGGCCATAGAACCACTTGTTGTACTTTACCTTGTTGCTGCCGGGGGGATATTCCGTCACGCCGATCTCCCTCCGGGCAACGTCCAGCACCCGTTCAGCCGCCGTCATGGCCCCCGCCTCCTTCATCTCCCTTGTCCCGCAAGGCCTCCAAGGCGTTTTTCAGGAACTTGGGGAAAGGCACGCCCATGAGCCCGATGTTTTCCAGCAGAGACAGTCCCTCGTTGCCGATGAAGAAAATACATACCGCCGTGCGGACGTATTGAATGCCCATAGCGGTGTCCAGCATGTTCGCCACCCACACCAGCACGAGCACTACCATCTTGCGGCACAGGCCCTTAAAACTGGCCTTGGAATCCAGCGCCCCGGTGTCTGACTTGTTGCTTTTCTTCCACACGGCGGCCACCAGCCACCCGGTGAGGCAGTCCGCGGCCATCAGGCCGATCAGCACCTGCAGCGACACGTCCCATCCCCCCAGCGCGTTAGTTACGATGCTGGCGACGGTCGCCACCGCCGCCAGGATCATGTTTTTCATGTGGTCCATTATGTACTCTCTCCTTCCTCCGCCTCCATGGCCGCCACCTCTCGTGGCATTTTCGGCCCTGCTTTACTTCTCCTTGCTCTTGATGATCTCATCGGCCTGCTCGGCGGTGATAACGCCCTTCTTCACGGCCACGTTCACCATAGCGGCGGACCAGAGGCCGCGCTGATAGTTCTTCTTGATGGTCTCGTAATTCATGTCAGATCACCTCCTCGTCGGGGAGACTGTTCAGCGCAAGGAACTCCAGGGCGGACGCCGTACGCTCCTCCACGGTGGGCTCGTTGGCGCCGGGAGGGTTGTCCTCGAAGTCCTCGATGGCGGCCAGAACCTCCTCGTCGGTCATGTCCTCGGTGATTGCCGCGCCGTTCTGCTTGTAGATCGCCTTGGTCTGCTCGAACTCCATCGCCGTGCCGCCGTTGATGATCCCCGTGGTGACGATCATCTTGGCGCCGGGGATCTTCACCCAGGGATACATGTTCTCCCACTCCTCCGCGGTGAAGTGCTCCCCGGAAGGGGTGTATACATCGCTCTGTTTGTCCCAAATCTGATAACGTGCCATTTTACATTGCTCCTTTCAAAATGATTATATCTGCCCCGAGAGGGTGAACCCACCCCGGCGGATATACCCGGATAGCTTCCCGCTGCTGTTCCATTCCAGAGGTTCGCGGGTGAATTGCTCGGTCGAGTGATAGCCGGTGAATTTGTACTTGGAAAAGGCGGGGATTGTAAACTTTGTTCCCTCTAATCCACTGTAAGCATCGACTACATCGTAATAAGTGCTGCCAATATCTCCCCCGCCAAACAGCGCATAATTTCCGACAGACGTTGCGGCAAGATATGTCCTTGCTTGGCTTAATGCGGTTGGAGTAGTGCGGGTTAAGGAGGCGTTATAGGCATCAACTACGTTGGAATAGCCTACCTCTCCGCCGCCGTTCCCTCCACCGAACAGCGCATAATTTCCGACAGATGTTGCAGCAAGTAACTGTCTATTTACGCTTAGTCCTGTCCGAGTGGTACGGGTAAGTGAAGTGCTATAGGCATCGACTACAGTACTGAGACCGCTTCCTGTGCTACCTCCACCGAACAGCGCATAGTTACCAACGGACGTTGCTGCAAGATATGTCCTTGCTTGACTTAATGCTGTTGGAGTAGTGCGGGTTAAGGAGGTGTTATAGGCATCAACTACAGCGGAAGCGCTGCTGCTAGAGGTCCCTCCTCCAAACAACGCATAGTTTCCAACAGGCGCTCCGGCCAGTCTATATCTTGCTACACTTAATGCTGTCGGCGTAGTGCGGGTTAAGGAGGTGTTATAGGCATCAACTACAGCGGAATAACCACTGCTTTTGTAGTAGCCACCGCCAAACAGCGCATAGTTACCAACAGACGCTGCGGCAAGGTCTTCTCTCGATTGACTTAACGATGTTTGGGTGGTGTGGGTCAAAGAGGTGTTATAGGCATCAACTGTACCGTATCGATTGCTGCCTTGTCGCCCACCGCCAAACAGCGCATAGTTACCAACAGACGTTGCGGCAAGACTATATCTCATCTGGCTTAATCCTACTGCCGGAGTAGTGCGGGTCAACGAGACGTTATAGGCATCAACTGTGTCTTGACCAGCTCCCCCGTACAGTCCTCCTCCAAATAGTGCGTAGTTGCCAATTTTCGTTGCCGCAAGATTGCTTCTTGCCTGGCTTAATGCTGTTACCGTAGTACGCCCCAAGGGCGGCTCGGTCCAAACACTATTGAACGTAATATTTGTCGCCGCCCTCAGCGCGTCATCCACGGTCGGGTCCCCCGTCAACCCAAGCAGGGACGCCGTGGCGTCACTGAGAAACGTGGCCTTGTTCAGCGGCGTGCCGACTTGGGTGGGCTCGTCCGCCCGCTCGAGGGTGACATACTGCACGCTCCCGTCCGGCATGGTCATTTTGACCCGCCCCGGATAGCGCGGAATTCGGTCTTTCATTGCGTATCAGCTCCTTTCCCGCAGACTGGAACGTAGACGTGCGCTTTTCTGATCTCCTCGCCGATTCGATAGGTATAGGTGAGGACGTAGTTTGTGGGTCTCTTGGGCTCCAGGAGGGCGGAGAGGACATAGTCCCCCACGTCTCGCCGGATAACGTCACACGGGCCCTGGTCCTCAACTTCCTGGGCGGAGCGGAGGACATAGGTGGCGTCAGTGACGGCGAAGTCTTGCCCATCTGGGAGCGCCACCTCCAGGAAAACGTTCTTTCTCTCCCCGAGGATGAAAGGGATGGTTTTTGTCGGGGATGCTCCCCACATGGGGATCCCTCCTTTCACTTAAAGGTCTCCTTGATCTGCGGAGATACGCCGAAGGTCTCCCGGACATCACGGACACTCCAGCGGTCCCCGGTGCATAAAATGAACACCCTGGTCTGGAGTTTGGTGGGATCGAAGGTCACCAGGACGGTGGCAAAATAGCCCACGTTGCCGGCGGCGTCCTCCGCCCACAGCTCCATGATGTAGGTGGAGTCAGGAGCCGGTGGGACGGTGGTCACCCACCGTCCCGAGGGCTCCCGATCAAAACTGATCCGGGTCCCGTTACACTGGCCCCACAGCTTGACCACCATCGGCTCAGGTATCCGAGACGACCACGGTGACCACGTAGGTCTTGCCGGCGTCCACGGGGTTGGGCACCAGGGTCACGGACTCGATCACAGGGATGGAGGTGTCCAGGGTCACCGTCCTGGAGACCGTGGTGGTCTTCCCTGCCGCGTCGGTGGCTGTGACCTGAATGGTGTTGGCTCCCTCGCTGAGGGTGACCGAGGTGGAGAAGCTGCCGTCGGGGTTGACCGTGATGGCGTTCGCGGCGGCGCCGTTCACCGAGACCTTCAGGGTCACGGGAGAGCTGGTGGCGTCGTTGGTGGTGCCCTCCACCTGGACGGCGCTCTTGTTGGTGATGGTACCATCCACAGGCGCGGCAATGTTCAGGGTGGGCGGCACAGTGTCGATGGTCACCGACACGCTCACGGGGGCAGCCGCGTTGCCGTCGTTGTCGCTGACGCTGAAGCTGAAGGTGTGAGCGCCCTCACCCAGAGCTGCGGTCGGGGTATACTCACAGGAGTAGCCGTTGGTGGCCTGGGTCTTGGTGATGCCCGAGGTGATCACGCTGCCGCCATCGATCTTGATGCCGATGGTGGCCGGGTCGATCCCGGAATCGGGGTCGGTGACCGTCCACTTGATGGTAGGCTGGGCCGACGTGATGTACGCCCCCGCCGTGGGGTAGGTCACGACCACGGTGGGCTTGTTTTTCTCCAGGACGCGCAGGGCTAGGCCCGGAAACTCGGTCACAGTGCCCGTGGCCTTGTTCCCGGCGGTGTCCTCCACCACTACTGTACCGTGGAATTTGTGGTCGGAGTTCGCGTTCCAGCTGGTGGTGTTGGGGGCCACCACGGTACCCTTATAAGAGCCAGAGGCACTGTCCAGGGTCAGGTCCACGGTCTGTCCGTTCAGGGTGAATTTAACCGATTTGATGGACATTTTGGGTCACTCCTTTTTCAAAGTTTAAGGCCATTCTCCAGCCTCCACTGTGCCGGAATAGGGGTAGACTGGGGAGAGGATCTTGGTGATCTCCTCCACAGTGACGGCAATCGCGTAAGTCGCACCGGCCGCCACGGTGGTTGGACTGAGGCCTGCGGTTCGGATCACCGGCAGGGTGATCACGGTGGGATTATCCATACGCCGGCACCTCCCCACACTCCACCTCACCGCTATAGATCCAGGCCTGCTCCATATTCTGGATAAGCTGCTCCACATCGGCCAGGATCTTCTCCACGGCGTTGGCGTCCTGCCAGGTGAAGGCCGGCAAGTCGTCTGGCACCTGAAGCGTGTCCGGAAACACGGGAACCACAGAGCGGATCTTTTCTACCTGGGCCAAGTAGCTTTGGAGCTGGACCATGGTGGGCACGTCGGGAAGTTCTCCCCCCACCCAGTCGGTTTTGACCGACACATCCACCGAGTAGCCGTGGGTCTCAAACCACTGGGCCAGATACTGCAGCGCAGCCCCCACCCGGTTCAGGTCGGAGGCGTTATAGGCGCCCTTCAGTCCGGCGTCCCACTCGGCCTTCTCGCTCGGCGTTCCAATAAATATCGGCTTGCCGTCGTTTCCCGGGACCCAGAGCTTGGCGAGGGTGTATACCCGCTCCACGTCGGCGGCGGTGCGGTCGTAGATCAAGGTATCAATGACGGACACGTTTTCCCCTCCTTACTGGGCCTCGGCGGGTGGTACTAAAAACTGGCTCTTGCATCCAGCCAGTATCCCGCCGAAGATGTTCAGGGTCTGGTAGATCCTGCGGCCCTGGGTGGTGGCCTGGGGATTGAGTTCCACCGTGTCCCAGTCGCCGATCTCGCTGGATGGGTCGCCCCGGCCGGTGGTGGAAATCTTCTGACCGCCATACCAGGAAAGTATCTGCTCAGCCACGGCCTTGGCCTGGGTCTGGGTGTGGACGAAGGGGTTGTTGACGGTGAGGTTCTGGGAGCTGGACTCCCGCCCGGCGGCGGTGTAGACCGGGGGTTTCTCGCTGCCGTCAAAGATGGTCACGGTGACCGAGGCCATATCCTTGTTGGCTGCGATCTGAGGATAGGCGGTCAGGTTGTCCAGAGTGAGCGTGGTGCCCAGATTGGACACCGGCTCCACCACCAGGTCGCCGGTCTGATTCCCCGCCCGGGGCCAGGCCCCGGCGATCATGCAGGCGTACCGTAGTATGTCCCCACAGCTCAGGCCGGTGATGTCCTCGGCGCTGTTGGCGGTCACCGCCGTGTTGGCGATGGAGGGGACCACGGTGTACTTGCCCACAAAGTTGACCCCCAACTGGGCCACCACGGCCTCCACCCACCCCCGCAAGGTGGTGGGAAGGGCCTCCGGGAGGACAAAGCTCCGGCCCGTGAGCAGGCCGATGATGTCCACCATGGTCCACGTCATGGAGAGGGACGCGGCCCCGGTTTTCCAGCCTCCCTGGTACTGGTAGTAGACCCCTACCGGGAGGAACTCGTCGGTGCCGTCCGGGAGCCGGACCCCCATGGAGATCTGGATGCCCTGCCGGTCCTCCAGGGAGGCGATCAGGCCTCCTGGCTGCCCCGGGTCAAAGCGGTGGGCGGAGTTGTCCATGGCGATGGTCATAGTGCCGTAAGGCAGCGAGACGCAGGATGGGTCCCCCTGCTGCTTAATGTCTACGCTCACCAGGTCGTCATTGTCCCATGTCTCGTAGATGCCCAGGACCACCTCAGACACCCGGGCCATGCGGCCCGGGATGCCGGAGGCCTGAAAGATCACCCGCAGCGCCGTGGGGTCATGGACCGTAAAATCGTAAAAGCTGACGCTCTTGGCGGTGTTGCCGACGACCTCCCGGCTCCACCCCACCGTCTCTCCGGAGAGGACCTGCACCGTGAAGTTGGACGGCAAACCGTAGATGGGATCTGTCTCAAAAAATACGGCGCAGGCCTGCAGGATGGAGACCCCGGAAAAGTTGACCTCCACCCATGGGCCGCTCTGGTATGTACCCTCGCCATCCGAGGCCGCGGCGGAGGTAAACGCCTGCTGGCCCTGGACGGGGCCGTTGCCGTAGATTTCCCGGCTGCTGTCCAGGGGCCAGGCGTTTGGTTCCAGGGTGGCATAGGGGTGGGATTGGGCAAAGACCTTGTCGGTGAGCTGGGAGAGTTGGGCAAAGGGAGCGGCGCCGCCGCTGGCGGGGACCCCCTCCACGATATCGGGGGAGATGACCTCCACCACGGCCCGAGCCACCACCCGCCGGGAATCTGCAACCACAGCCTCCCGGAAAGCTGGCGAGGCGTTAAGCATGGGCAGACACCTCCCGGAGGGTGAAGGCGATATTGTGCCAGTATGCCTTGCCGTTTCGGCTGAAAGCAAAAGTGGGGTTGGTCAGCTGGGTCTTGAGAAACCGGGACGTGACCAGCGTGTCCCCAGTGTCCGGCAAGTAGCTCACCGGGAAGGATCCGCCAGAGCGGAGGACGTTAAGCAGCGGCCTGCAGAGCTCGTCCCCAAGATAGTCATAGCTCCAGGAGATTATCTGGACCTTGCCCCTCAGCTCGGTCACCAGGCGGGGAGAGATCATCTCCAGCTGGGTGCCGATGTCCTGCTCATAGCAGCTGTAGCGGTCCCGGCTCGTCTCGGGGAGCACCAGACCGTTGATAATAAGCTGGGTCATGGGGTTATCTCCTTCCCGGTGTCCAAGTTGGACACCTTACATCGCGTCGCTGGGATCATCCCGCATGGCGGCCCGCAGGTCGGGGAGCAGCCACCGGGCCACGGTCATGCCCTCCGGGGTCTGGAGCACAATGGTGGCAGACTGGGGGAGGTTGGACCCAGCGCCGGTTACGGCAGTCTGGACACCGTTGACCATGCCAGCCATCAGGTCGGCAAAGTCAGGCTGGGCGTTGGAGGCCGTCAAGCCGGGCACAGTCAGGTTGGCGGAAACCGCCCCTGCGTCGAAGTTGAGCCCGGACTGAATCTCCCTCCGCACCTTGGCAAAGTCCTCTTCCCAGCCCTGCGCCAGGCCCAAGGCCATATTGCCGCCGATGGACGCGAACACGGTGGAGGGGGAGTGGATGCCCAGTGTGTCCTTGGCTGCCGCGATGGTCGCCTTTGCCATCTCCACCGCCGCGTTGATGACGGTGCTGTTGTGGTCCCGGATTCCCTGCGCCAGGCCGTCCACCAGGGACTTGCCGATGTCGGGGGCGTTAGAATCAAAGAGCTGCTCCAGCGCCTGCATCTGCTCGGTCACCTTTTGGTCCGTCTCGTCCTTCAGACTGGCTAGCTCCTTCTCCGCCTGGGCCGCCGCCAGCTCGTGCTTTTTGGCGTAGAGGTCGGTGTAGGTCTGGAGCTGGTCGTCGTCCATGTTGAGCAGCGCGTCCAGCTGTCCGGCGACCTTTGGCCCCATCGCCCTGATCTCCTCGATCAAGTCGTCCGGGACAAAGGAGCGCTCCGCCAGTTGGTCCAGGCCGGCGTAAAAGCTACCCAGGCTCTCAACCTGGCTGTCCAGGTTTTTGATCAGCTCTTTGGCGCTGACCTTCTCCGCCTCGGCGGCCTTATTAAACAGACCGTAGATGCCATAGATGGACTCCGTCCGCTTAGCCAAGGCATCGTCATATTCCTTCTGGATCGTTTCCGCGGTCGCAAAGATCTCTTTCGCCGAGGCCTCGAACTCGGTCATCACCTTCTCGCGGAGGCTATATACCTGCTCCTCGGCCTTTTGGTATTGTTCCGATCCCGCCAGGACCCGCTTCTGGGCGTCCTCCCAGATAGCCAGCTGCTCGGCTGTGGTCGTGCCCTGGAGCTTGACTGCCTTCTGTGCGCTGCTGATGACTGCGTCATCATGCTCCTTCTGGATCTGTTGCCGCAGGTCAAAGATCTGCTCCTCCGCATCGGCATACTGCTGGGATCCCTTGACAAACTGGCTCTGGATGGTTTCCCAAACATCCACCTGGTCCTGCAGCGATAGCTGCAAATACTTGGTGTTCTTGTCCAGCCAGTCCTTAGAGGCGGTGTAGACGTTTTTCGCCAGGGCGTCGGCGGCCTTTGTCGCCTTGTTGGAGCTCTTATCGAGACCCTGGGCCACGCCAAGCCCCATGTTATAGCCAATCTGGTCCCTGAACAGCGTAGAGGGAGAGTGGATGCCCAGGAAGCTCTTGACGCTGTCCACGATGCCGCCGAAAAATCCTGTGACCTTCTCCTTGATCCAGCCCGCCATCCCCGTGATGCCCTCCCAGATGCCGGACACAATGTTTTTGCCGATGTCCATGATCTTAGAGGCATAGGTGGCAAAGCCATTGACGATGGCGGAGATGATCTGGGGGATAGACTGGACCAGCTGCGGGATAGCCTGGATAAGTCCAGCGGCTAGTTTGACGATCAGGTCAATTCCCGCCTGGATGATTTTGGGGAGGTTATTGGCAATGCCCATCACCAGGTTCTGGATGATGACGGGGGCCTGCTCCACCAGCCGGGGAAGCCCCTCGATCAGCCCGTCAGCCAAGGCCATGATCAGACCAATGGCGGAATCCACCATCTTGCCCAGGCTGTCCGGGTCGGTCAGGGTCTCAGCCAACTGCAAAATGGCGTCGATAGCCACTGGGATGAGCTCCGGGAGCTGCTCGGTGAGGCCGTCCGCCAGCGTGGTGATGATGGTGATAGCGCTGTCCAAGAGCTCAGGCGCCTTTTCGATCAGACTGGTAGCCAAAGTATTGACGGCGTCCAGTGCCACCGGCACCAGAACAGGAAGCGCCTCCATGAGGCCGTCTACCAAACCATCGATGAGGGCGGTGGCGGCGTCCAGCAAGGCCGGCACTACATCCTCCACCAGGCCCGGCAGTTCCTCCGCGATCACTGGGGCCAGCTGCTTGATGGCTTCTCCCATGCCGGACAGAGCCTGCTCCAGCACCGGGAGGATATTCTGACCCAGAGTGACCACGCTGTCCACCAGGTTGGTGATAAGCTGGTCCATGTCGGCGTCCTCGTCTGCCATTCCGGTAATCAGGTTGCTCCAGGCCGCCTTCATGGCGTTGGCGCTGCCCTCGATGGTGGTGCTGGCTTCCTGGGCCGTGGCACCGGCGATGCCCATGTTTTCCTGGACCAGGTGGATGGCTTCCACCACGTCGGCGTAGTTGGAGATATCAAATTTGCGCCCCATCGCACTGGGGAGTTGCTCCGCATCTTTGAGGAGCCGCTCCATCTCGCTCTTGGTGCCGCCGTACCCCAGCTTGAGGTTGTCCAGCATGGTGTAGTTTTGCTTGGCAAAACCCTGATAGGCAAACTGGATAGATTCCATGGAGGTGCCCATCTTGTTGGCGTTGTCAGCCATGTCGGTGATGGCGACGTCGGCGACCTGGGCGGCTTTTGCCGTGTCTCCGTCCAGGGAGGCGATCAGCGCCGCCGAGAAAGAGGTCACCGTCTCCATATAGTCGTTGGCTGAGAGCCCGGCGGTCTTGTAGGCGTCGTTGGCGTTCTTGAGCACCTCCGCCTGGGCTGTCTCCAGCTGGCGGTAGGTGCTCTCCACTTCGGCAACGGTCTTGCCCTGGTCTGCCGCGTACTCCTGCAGGCTCTTGCCGCCTGCGCCGAAGAGGGTCTCCACACCGCCCACCAGCTGCTCATATTCCGCATAGCCTTCCAGCGACTGCTTTGCCAGCGCACCGATGGCTGCGCTGGCAGCCGCCAGACCGGCAGCGGCAGCCTTGCCCACTGCCGCCATGGCGGACCCCATAGCCTTCGCCGCCCCGCCGACCTTCTCGCCCATGCCGGAGAACTTGTCCCCGGTCTCCTCGGCAGTCTTGCCGTGGTCTTTCAGGGTCTCGTTGTTCTTCCGGATTTCGGCCTCTGCCTTATTCAGTTCGGCCTGGGTTTCGTTCACCGCCCGCTGCCACTTCTGGGTCCGCTCGTCGGTTTCGCCAAAGGCGGCAGCGCTCTCAGCCAGCATCTTTTTCTGGAGGTCCAGCTTGGAGCTCAACTCGGTGACCGTCTTGCCCAGCACTTGGTTCTGGGCAGTCAAGGCCTTCTCCGAGTTTTCCTGCCCAATGAAAGCGGTGGTGACCACCTTCATTTCGGATCCAAGGGTCTTTAGGTTGGTGGTGATGCTGGAAATCTGCTTGCGAAATTCAGCCTCGCCGTCCATGCCGATTTTCGGGCCAAGATCATAGGGCATAGGTGATCACCTCACTTCCATTCCAGGAGGCGCCAGAAGTCCTCCTCGGTTTCTTTGTGCTTCTGGGTATAGCCATCCACCTTGATTTGGTCGATGGCTACCAGGTCCAGGAGCTCCCCAAATGGGAGGCACCTGGTCTCCTGGTAGCCAAGGCCAAGGTGGAGGCCATACCACAGGTACCACGCCGGGCTTATTGGTCCTTCTGCTCTCCGTCCGGCGTGGCGACGGCGTTTTTTGGCGGTTCCGCCTCTACCTGCCGCTCCGAGCCGTTGGTGATGGTCTCAGCCACCTTGGCCCGCAGCCCCATCAGCTCGCTCAGGTCGCAGCAGTCACGGATGTCCTCCTCCGAGAGCGCCGGCGCAGCCTCTAGCCCCTTGCGCTTGGCGTAGCTCTCGCCGGCGGTCATCATCCGGGCCAGTGCCCAGATAACCGTCCGCAGCTGGGTGGCCTGGTCGCCGTCCAGGGCGCTGAAAAAGCCCTCCAGCGTGCCGAACTTGTCGCAGGCGTCCTCCACCACGCCGGCGGAGAAGCAGAGCATCCGCTCCTGCCCGTCCAGGGTGATTGTTGCCGTCCTCATTCAGCGTCCCTCCGATCTCACGCCGTCTTGGCGGCGCTCTTAGCCACGGCAGGCTGGGAGGCGGGCTGAGTGTCGGTAATGTTCATATAGCTCTTCACCAACGCCTCGGCGTCGGCCTCGCTGTCCAGGAGAGAGCTCTGCCGGAACCAGGGATGCTTGGGGGCGTCGCTACGCATGATGGTCGCCTCCAGCTCAGGGGTCTGCCACTCGATGGTCTCACCCTGGGTAGTGGCCTCGGTGCCGGGGGTGGTAAACTGGACCTTCTCCAGGATAAAGGCCACCCACTTGATGGCGCCGTCCACCTTCTTTTTCAGAATCCCGCCCACCGAGAGGTAGGGCGCGGCCTGGTCATCGTCGTAAACGTTCCAGTAGGCGTCCTTGGTCTCCAGCGCAGGGGTGGTCCCGATGGCCTCCTTGGAGACGCCCAGGATGGCCTGGGCGATGTCGGGCATCAGCTCGGTGGTGCCCAGAGTGGCGGTGCCGCCGGAGAAGGTGCTGTCGCTCTCCGCGGGGGCGTTGTCTCCGTAGAGAACGTTGTCGTTTCCGCCATCCAGCGAGATGGAGAGACTGGTGTACTTGCCCATGACCCCGCCGTTTGAGCGGGTCACGGTGCCACCGTCGTTGTTGTAGACGGCGTAATAGGGTTTGCTAAGACCGATGGTAGCCATAGTTCGTTCTCCTTTCACGTTTTCATGATGTTTTTGAGGGACTTATCGACCGACTTTTGCATGGCCACCAGGGCGAGTTTACGGGTTCTGCCCATGGCCCGCTTGATGAAGGGGTTGGCTGCCATGAACGAGGTGCCCCGCTCCACGGCTCTTGCCACCACTACGTTGGGCTGACCCTTGGGCCAGGTCTTGGTCTTGACCTCGTTGTAGCCGTCAAAGCCAAGCCGGACGTCGTAGATGCCGTCATCCTCCCGCATCTTGGTGATGCCGAAGGATTCTAGTAGCGCTTTTTTCTGGGCCTTGTTTGGCCCCTGCAGCGGCACCCTGGCCACTGGAGGGCCCAGGCCGCCCTGGGTGGGCAGCGCCTGCAGCTCACCCCGGATGGCGTCGGCGGCGATGTCGGCCCCATCGTAGATGGCTGGTCGGATCACCGATTCCTTTAGGCTCCGTTCTAGCCGGGAAAGGGCGGCGGTGTACTCATCCAGACCCTTCATTTCGATCCGTGCCATTCAGGCCACCTCCCAATCCCAACTCCAGTGGTAAAAGCCGGTCTCCTCCTCGTACTCGATCTCCACCAGACTCCAGGCGATCCCCGCCCGGTCAAAGCTCTCCCCCAGGGCATCGCCCCATGGGTCAACCTCCAGTTTGGTGTAGAGGTCGCTGGTGCCGGTGACCGTCTTTTCTGCATGGGCTCCGTCCCCGGTGAGGTCGTTGGCCCCGTCCTCTTGCCACACGATGTAGCGGTCCGACTGGAGTCGCTGGGTATGGCTCACGGCATCGGTGACAGCCAGGTGGGCCGCGATGATCTGTTCACGCCAGGTCACTTTCACCCACCTCCTCCATGGGGAGCTGCTCCATCCTGGCCAGGGTCAGGTCCAGGCTGGAGGGGTATACCTCGTCCACCGTCTGCACCATCTCAATACGGTACTGCCGGGCAGAGCCGGTGACGATGGCGACGTCCTGGGTGCTGACGGGGATACCCGCCGGGACTCTGACCACCCTCTCCACATCCACCTGGGCCTGCAGCGCGGTATACCGGCGGGTCAGCCCAAGCCGCTGCTCGGCAAAGGGCAACTCACCTTTGGGGTGGAGCTGGGGCTTGGGCTTGTAACCCGGCTTAGCCCCGTCGGTCACCGCGCAGATGGTCACCAGCCCGTCGGGATAGCTCTGAGAGATGCTATCCGTTCTGGGGCGGTACGGTGCTTTCCACATAGGCCGCCACCCTCCTTCCATTCTGCATGGCAAGGATCCTGTTGGCATTATTGGCCTCGAACACGTCCAGGGCGTTGTCCCGCCCGTACCGGACATAATCCATCAGGAGGGCACGGGCGGCCCCCGGGACCGTGTAGTCCGCAGGGGCGCCGTTCTTCTCGTCCAGATAGGCCATGCCGGACAGGATCAGCTCCGAGACCTTCATATCGGTGGTGACGGAGCTCCAAGTGATGTCAAGGTAGACCTTAACATCCGCCAGCAGCCCCGCCGGGATCTCGGTCCGGGCCGTCATCTTAGGACTTGGTGACGGTCACCGTGTAGGACTTGTTGGTGGTGCCGTCCTCGGCGGTCACCTTGACCACCACGGTGTTGGAGCCGCTGGACCAGGACAGGGCGGAGCCGTTAGCCACCTCAGTGCCGTTGAGGGTCACCGCCACAGTAGCGCCGGCATCTGCGGGCACCGCGTTGATCACGTTGGTGGCGTTAGTGGTGGTGGCGGTGTAGGAGGTGGTGTCACCCGCAAAGGCCGGGGACAGGGTAGCGCTGCCAAGGCTCAGTGAGGCCAGGGTGGCGTCAGAGCTGAGGGCCCGACCGGTCACCGACTGGACCTTGTAGATGGCGGCCTCCAGGTTGGAGATGTCCAGCAACAAGAATGCGTTGTTGTCCATGGGGAACCCGTTGGCAAAGCCCTTGATCAGGTACACCCGGTTATCCTCCAGGAACTGGTAGTGGTCGGAGTAGTCGATCTGACCGTCCTTGCCGGAGCCAATGGCGGCGAAGTATCGGTAACCCAGGCCCATCACCGCCTTGCCCAGGGGCACAGCCGGGGTCTGAATGATGTCCATGGGATAGGGCAGCTCCTCCCGGTAGGTGCCATCGGGGGCCTTGATGGTGATGGCGGGCATGACCCCCTTGTAGTAATCCACGGGATTGACCAGCAGGATCACGTCCCGGATAGGCCGAGGCTTACCGCCGTCATCGGTAGCCATCAGGCTCAGCAGATTGCCGAAGGTCTGGACGTCCAGAGCGTTGACCGTGATGGGGGTCTTTTCGGGGTAGATGCCGCCGGTGACGGTGACGCTCTCGCCCACCTGGCGGATCATGCCGATGGGCTGGTCCTTGCCGCTACCCTTGACGATGCCGACCTCCAGGCCGTTGGCATAGGCCTCGTAGAGAATTTCCCGGACGTACCTGTCCAGCCACTCGGGACCCAGCTCCAGGGCCGCCTTGCAGACGGGAATAAAAGCGGACAGCTTCAGCAGGCCGGTGTTGGCGACCTTAAAGCCGCTCACCAGCTCCTTGATGATCTCGTCGCACAGCTCGCCCCATGCGGCCTCCTGGTAACCGTTGGCGTTGTAGGTCATCTTGATGGCGGCGCCGGTGGGGATAAAATTGATCTTGGAAAGGAGCCGGTGCTCGGTCCGCAGGTCCTCAAAGACCCGCTCGATGACCGTCTCTGGCATCACCAGGTTGAGGTCGCTGAGGGCCTGCTTGGGGTTCTTGTCCGCCATGGCGACGGCGAGCTTCTGGTAGTACTCCCGCTCCTCGCTGGTGAGCATAGCCTCCCCACGGGAAACCCGGACGTTGGTGTCCATGGCCTGCTTTGCCTCGTTCACCCGGTCCTGGACCTCCGCCAGCATCTCGTCTCGAATGCACTGGGAGATCTGCCCGAAGGTCTCGCCAAAGGCGGCGGTGTCGCCATCGGAGATGTTCTGCTGGAGCTGCTGCCGCAGCTGGTCGAGGGTCATTCTGTCGTTGTTCTTCATGATGTTTTCTCCTTTTCAGTTTTTAGTTTTGTCGGCAAAGAGAGCCAAAATGGCGTTCTGCTTGGGTTTCGGGTCAACCTCCGGCGCAGGAGCGGGCACGGGCTCGGTGTCCAACTTGGACACCGGAGCGCTGGTCATATCCCGGAGGTGAGCCGCCAGGGTCCGCTGGAAGTCCAGCCGCTGCTGGGTGTCCAGATTGGCCTTCTGGAGAACGGCGGCGGCGCCGCTCATATCGGCGTCTTGTTCAGCCATGCGGTCAGCCAGGCCCAGCTCAATGCACTGCTCTGCAGTGAGCCAGGTCTCGGCGTCCATCATCTCGACAAGCCGCTCCTCGGTGAGCTTGTCCCCGGCCTTGGCTAGGTAGGCCCCTCTACCGGCTGCACACATCACATCCAGGTCATCGGCGGCCTTCCGCAGCTCGGCGGCGGAGCCGATGGCGGACATCCAGACGTTGTGAATCATCATCAACGTGTTCCGGGGCATCACCACCTCGTCCCCAGCCATGGCGATCACCGAGGCGATGGAGCAGGCAAAGCCGTCCACATAGACCGTCTTGTGGGCCGGGTGCCGTTTGAGCTGGTTGTAAATCGCCGTGCCCTCAAAGACGCTACCGCCGTAGCTGTTGATGTAAATGTTGATCTGGGTGGCGTTGGGGTGGGCCCCCAGGACCTCCCGGAAGTGGTTGGCGCTGTTCTCGCTGTCCACCCAGTCGCCGTCCAAGAAGCCGCCCTCCCAGACCTCGCCTTCCACGTCGCCGTAGATAAAGAGGTCCAGGATGTTCGGGTCTGCCTGCTGCTTCAGCTCCCACATGGGCTTGTATTGCTTTCTCATACTTGGTTACCTCCTTTCTACTCCCCCAGGGCGTTGGCTGCCTCGTCCATCTCCGCGATGTTCTTGGTGAGGTAGTGCTTGTCCGCCCAGGGCTCGTTGATGGTTCCCTGCCCGACCGCCCGGAGGAGGTCGTTGATGCTATACACTCCAGAGCCCACCAACTTCTCCACGTTGGCGGCCTGGTCGAACAGGTCGTAATGGATGATGGAGGAGCTGTCCACACGCAGGTAGTCCCCGGCCTTCCACGCCTCGTAGCCGTAGCGCTTGCGGTTGATCTCCTCCTGGAGCTGGTCGCACAGCGGGTCCACAACCAGGGTCAAAAACCGGCTGTTTGCGTCCTCCGTCCCCTCCACCTTGCCGTTGACCAGCACGGCGGGGATCAAAAAGCCCCGGGCCGTGAAATCAAAGATGTCCGCCACCAGATCCCGGATGTCGGAGGTGGAGGAGCTGCTGCCTGTGGAGCCGATTCCCACCCGCTCGAACTTGTAGCCATCGAACTCAGGCAGCACCCCGTTGGGGTCGGTCAGAAATGGCTGCACCTGCTCTTTGATCATCTTGGCAAAGTTGGTCTCGAAGTTATCGGCGCCGGAGGCGATCTGGTCGATGTGGACCTTCCAGTGCTGCCCCTGGTCCCACTCATAGTGAGCCTTTGCCAGAGAGGTCATCTTCTCCCAGGCCCTGGCTAGCCGGGCCAGCACCGGCTCCATGCTCGTTTGGTTCAGCCGCAGATGGAGGACGTCGTCCTCCCGGAACCGCTTGGAGAAGGTGTAGTCGTCCACCGTCACCTCCCGGTACTCGTTCTGTCTGGTCACCTGGGCCTCGCCTTGCTCCCAGCTGTCAGCCACCGCCAGCATCTCGTAGCCGTCCCGATGTCGGAAGGACACCACCAGGGCCTCGTTATGCCGGTACAGTCGGTCCACCAGCTTGTGGAGGAATACCGTGCTGTTCTCGTTGAGATTTGGCTCCACGTTCCAGAGCCACGCTTCCCGGTCCTGCACCTCCTCGCGGCCCCTATAGGTCCGAAACTCGCACCGCCCGATGGCGTTGGCGACCATGTCCACGCAGACCGAAAAGGCCAGCTCGTAGGCCGCGAACTCCGCCGCCGCGTCAAAGAGGTCCTTGCAGCTCACTTCCCGGAAGCCGTCCTCCCGCTTGTTGGGGTTGAACAGCCAGGCCAAGATACCCATGCTCCTCCGCTCCCTTCCAAACAAAAAATAAGCGCCGGGGACCGGGAGATCTAAGATCTCCTCAGTCCTCGGCGCGATTGCCCTTCCATCCTGTCAATTCAGGGTGTGCGATATATGATTTTTCTGGTCATGACCTCCACCACTACCTTGCCATCGGCAGCCAGGCGGACAGCTACGTCGTACCCCCTTGACAGGGCCTCCTCGATCTGGGCCCGGGCGGCGGCGTTGAGCCGCGGCGGTTGGCGCTCCATGGGTCGGTCACCAGGTCACAGCCGCCATGGGGGGCCGTACCGCCGTCCCGGCGCCAAGCCTGTCCTCCACCGTCATGGCAGCTACCAGGGCCATGAATGGGTCCGTCTTTCTGCTCTTCCCCTCGATCTTGGCGTAGTAGTAGTTCCCTGTGTCCGCCCCCAACTTTTTGGAGGCACGGACCCGCTTGGTGTTGTTCACACCCCAGCGGAGCGGCGGGCTGTCGCCCCAGTGGAAGTAGCCCCGGTTAAAACACTCTTGGATCACGGGGTCGGTCTGCATGATGTCGCTGGGCCTCACCAGGTGGACCCGGTCCCTGTCGGTGGCGTCAAATCCAATCCGGCGGAAGGACTCCGCCACCAGCGTCCAGCGGAAGTGGTCCATGGACAGCATCTTCACGTTGTACCGCCGCCCGGCCTCCTGGACATAGGCCGCCAGCAGATCAGGTGAAATGGATACGTCGTCCACCACGGTCACCTCCCCATCCTGGGCCCAGGTCTGCCAGGGGGCGTGGATCAAGGGGAGGGTCTTGCTCTGGGCGCAGATCCAGGAGTGGTGGAGATCGAATCGGTCATTTCCTCTCCTAAAGTGGAGCACCACCGAGGCCCAGTCGCTCAGCTCGGCGTAGTCCATCCCGGCGATGCAGGACCACCTGGTCATATCAGGCAGGTCCTTCTTGGTCTCCAGCACCTTCTCATAATCGGTCACCGAGATCTCGCTGAAGCCGGTCCGGAGACCCATCCGCATCGCCATGAAGTCCCCGTGCTCCACCGGGTTTTTGAGCCACCCCTCGTATTCCTTCCGGGTCTCCTGGAGGAGACTGTCCCGGTAGAGCAGCGACGGGCAGGCCTTGTACCAGTTTGCCTCATCGTGGACCTCGTCCTCGGCGTCAAGCCGGAAAACAAATGGGAGGAAACCACCGTCCGCTTCCCCCTCGAATAGGATGCGCTTTGCCTGGGCCAGGTAGTCGTCCAAGGGGCCGTCCGAGGTATGCCCGTTGGAAGTGAATATACCACGGCGCGGGTGGGCCACCTTGCCAAGCCCAGCTGTGAATACTTTGATGTTGTTGTAGTTCTCGTAGAGGTGGACCTCGTTGAAATAGATCTTCCCGCTCCGAAGGCCGTTGCGCCCCTTGGGGTTGTTGGTCCGTCCATTGATGGCCCCGCCGTTCTTCCGGCCCCGGACCGTCTCCTGGGTGTGGGCGTAGAACTTGTTGAGCTTGCTCTCGTATCCGGGCCGCTCCAGCGCCCTCACCACATCCTGGACCGGCTGCATGGCCTGGTCCTCATTGTAGGCGCAGATGTCCACGTTATAGTCATGGATCGGGTTGTAGGGACTGACCATGCAAAAAGCGTCAAAGGCGATAAGCCCGTCCTTCCCGGAGCCGCGCCCCAGCATAGCCAGCACGTCGGGCCACCGGGGCAGTCCGTCCTGGGTAAACACGCAGTTCCAGAGGACTAGGAGGCACTCTTCCCAGGGGTATAGGCGGCTGAAGGGGAAATACTTTTCCAGCCTCAGATAGTTGGCGATTAGTTGGGTGTCCACCACCAGGTCCTCGGTCTCAAAGACCCGCCGGAGGTAGGACGCCAGCGCGTGCTGGTCCTTGCAGGCCCTGGGCTCATCCGCCTCCACCATCCGCAGATAGTTCTCCACCTGGGGCGGGATGGGGGTACTCATAGCTCATCCTCCTCCATCCGGCGCTCGGCGCCGATCACCAGGCCGAGGGCGGACGCCAGAGCGGACATCTGACGGGATGCCTGGATGCCCAGGCTCACGCTCCGGTTCTCCATCAGACGGTCCCGGTCGTCCCGGACGTAGAGCCCCCGCTCGTCTACATCGTCCTGGAGCTGGTGCCGCAGCACCCAGAAGTCCATGTACTCGTCCACCCGGGAGAGGGTCAGGGCGTCCATGGATTCGGCGGACCCAAGGGAGGAGAGGATCTCGGCACGCACGGCCTTGAAACTCTTGGACTTTCTCCAGTCCTTGGCTTTGGACTTGTCCTTGGCTTCGCCTGGGTTCTTGCTCTTTGCTGCCACTGCTCTCCCTCCCCGTTGCTCAAATTGGCCTGTGTCCAACTTGGACACCGTCGGCTCTTGTCGCGCGGCTCCGACACAGCCAAGACATTTTGGCGGCTTCACCCGCCTGCGCGGGCGCGAAAAGTCTTGATTTTTCGCGCGCCCAGCACCGCGCGGGCCCGACGCCGCTGTTTTTTCTGCGGCACCCCCGATTAGCCAGGACGCGACCACAGCCGTTTTTTTGACCGGGGGGTATCAATCCCACCGCTCTGCTGTCACAGGCGGCTTTTTGACGTCCTGGTGTCGCAAGACCTCCGGATGCTCCGCCTCGTGACAGCTCTTACACACGGTCACCAGCTGCCGCTCTCCCGTGTCTGGGTCCCAGATGCTCAAGGCCAGGTCCGGGCGGTCCTGGAGGTGCTTGACGTGGTGGACGATGGTCCCTCGGCGATACCGGCCCTTAGCCTTGCAGAGCTGGCACTCGTTGTTGTCCAGTTTGCGAACATAGGCCCGGAGCCGACGCCAGCGGCGCCAGGAATAGAACGCCGCCTCGTCCCCGGACTCCACCATGGCCTCCAGCCGAGGGAGCCACGCCCCCGTTTGTTTATCATCCACGGGCTATCACCTCCGGGCCAGGATAAACAAAAAGCCTGGGCCAACATCGCCGCAGTGTTGCGGGTCAGTGGCTCAGGCTCAATGGCTCAGGCTCAAATCGATATCCAAGAATTGCTCCTTCTTGCAGTGTCGGCACCAAGCGTATGCCTTGACCTTCCCGTCCTCTGGGAGCCGGATCAGCCGCATCTGCCCACACTCGGGACAGAGGACCCATCCATCCTTTGAGACCATTTTACACGCATCGGGCAAGAAAATCAACCCCTTTATCAAAACGTGACTAAATAACCACTAGATTTCAAGATTGTACCCGCGCACGCGCGCGCGATTATTATTGTCTGGAATCTAGCTGACCATCTCGATCCAGCTGCCGTAATAGTACGCGCCCCAGTCGTTCTCGACGCCGCCACGCCGGGCCCACAGCACCCCGTCCGGAATCTCGATGGCCCCAGTGCTGTCCATCCACCGCTCTGTCTCAGGCACCATGGCGTTGAGGCTCCGGGAGCAGCTCCAGGGGTGCCGTCCGATGGGGATGATCACCCCGTCGGTCCGCTCCTTGTTGAGGTACTCAGCCAACCGCCGGTAGCCGCCATCTGAGACCTCTTCCCACCTGCCCGTCTTTGGGTCCCGATAGGACCTGGTCCGCAACACCGGCTCGGCATCAGTGGCTCCCTGCCGCCAGAGCTGGACTACGCTGTCTTGACTAAGCTGATCTCCCGAACAACAAAAATGGATGTGGTAACGGTGGTCGCCGTGCAGTCCTTCGATGGCGTAGCAGTAAGGCAAAGGCGGTGCCCGGTCTCCAAGGTGCCGCTTGACCCTGGATAGAAAGGCACGGAGCGACCGCCGTACTCCGGCAAAGTCCGCCGGCAGATGCTCATCGTCAAAGGTCAAAGTGTAATGGGTTCCCGTGGGCCCCAGGAGGGCCAGCCGAATTTCCAGCCGGTCCACCTGGCGCCGGTCCACGGCGCTCTTCTGGTAGCGCTTCAGTTCGGACTTCTGCCGGTGATCCTGGTCGGTATCCTCCAGGGAGAACCGAGGCCGTAGCGCCCGGCACTCTTTCACCAGCGGCCCAGCGCGGATACGGCAGCAGTGCCAGATCAACGGGCTAGACATTGTCGGTCTCCTGGCGGGTCAGGCGGCCCAGGGCTACAGCGACTTGCACCGTCACATCATGAGCTACGGCGGCGTTTTCCAGAATGGACAGCGCCACAGCCGCCACCTGGACGGCCTCCGTCTCCATCTTTCCGTGGTCACCCTGTCCAAAATTCAGATCGTTCAGCTCTTTGCAAAGCTCCCCGGACTCCTCGGCAAGAATGGACCCCCACTCGCCGTAGGTGTTCTCCTGCGGGAAACCCCACTTTTGGTCTTGACGCTCCCGCTCGTCCAAAATCGCCTTGATCCACCGCACTTTGCCCTCCTGCAGCACCACCAGCCGCCCGTCACGGTCGGCCTGGGCAAGCTCCGCTACTCGCCCAGGCGTCAGCCCGGTGGCCCGATACGCCATCAGTTCTTGCCGCAAGGTCGGCGGGAGATAGGATAGGTTGTCCTCCTCGCACCGGCTCCCTTTGGCGTATGTACATTCCGGCCCTTCACAGTCCGGGCACTTTGCCATGACGCCAGGCAGACATTTATACTCTTCCATCCTCACGCCTCCTTCGCAAAGTACCCGCCGGTGGAGTAGTCCCAATCAATGGTGCCATCGGGGTACACGCCGCAGCCATGAGCCTGCAGGATCCAGCCGCTGGCCGTATTCTGCATGACGGCATCGTAGAGATTCCTCAGCCCCCGCAGGCACCGGAACTCCCCGCCGCCATGATTGCGGTAGATCTGGCCCGGTACCGGGGTGAACTTCTGCCGCCCCATCACTCATCCTCCGGGAGCAGAATCCACTTGGTAAACTGCTGCCCCAGTCCGGTCAGTTCCTTGTCGGGTTTTCCGGGGGCATGGAAGCGGCGGCCATCCCAAACAGCCGGAGTGTACTTGGGCCCAGCGTTGGTAAGGTCATAGGTAATGATGATCTCACCCTCTGGCGGGGTCTCTCCCCGGCCATGCCACTCCCGGACTTCTTTCTTGATCTCCCGGACTTCTCTGGGATCATCCGTCCGACAAAGGAGGTAGTCAATGGAACAGCCCAGGGCATCGGCTGTCTTAATCAATGGCCGGATCCGCCACTCATCCACGCCATCGCCACCGGCATAGGGCAACCCCCCGCTGCTGGGGGTGATTTTCTTGCCCTGCTCAAAATCAGCAATCTTCTTTTCCCGGCGGAAGGCCCGCACGTCCGCTTTTTTTGCGTATTCCTCAAAGGTCAACCCGGCTCTGGCCCTGGCTTCTCCAAAGCGTTTCCACAGCCGCACAGTGGGGGCACACATGGCCTCGTTCTCCTTCGCCTTTTTAAGTTTTTCCTTGGATTGCTTTTCCTTGGCGGCGTTTTGGGCCTTCTCGACCTCGCCACTCAGATGGGGGCAAGCAGAGCTGCATATACCTAGGTTAGGGCAATCATGGCAGCATTTCCCATCGGCACAATGATCGTCATAGCTACGGCCTCCAGCGACCATACGGGCAAGACGAGCTGCCCCCCAGTCACAGGCCTCGCAGGTGCCTTTTGGCCCTTTTCGGGGTTTCAGCTCCTTTTTCACTTTCTCGGCGTAATAAGTGACGTTTCCCTCATGCCATTGTTTTGGCTCACTCATCCACGCCGAACTTTCACGCACCATCCTGGCGGTCAGGCGTTGGGCCTCCGGCGTCAGCTTGGCGAAAGCATAGGCCACGCTCTCATTCAGATCACCCTTTTCCCAGTATGGCATCAGTTCATCGATCAGTTTCTCTTTGATCACCTTCAGCCGGGCCAGCTTGGAGGCCGACACCTTACAGGCCTCCGCAACATGATCCCGCATTTTCCCAGGGAACTCCACCCCGGCCTCCTTCAGCTGGTAGAGAAGCATCTCCACCCGCTCCGCCTGCTTGGAAATATCAGCAGAACTCATGCGGCGGGTGTCGCTGTTACCGTAGATCAGGCGCAGCTCCTGAAGCCAACCCTCGACTTCATCGGTGGCGCCGCTTTGCTTCTCCACGATACAAGCCACCTGGCGGAACTTCTCATTGCCCTCCTGCACCAGCTGGGAGAGCGCCGCATGGCGGCGGTGGCCGGACACGATGATATAATGGCCCTCCCGCTCCGAATCGGGCCGGACACGGAGGGGCTGCTGGAGCCCGGCAAACTCGATATTGGCTGCCAGCTCCGGGATCCCCGGCAGCTCGTAGAAGTTCCGCTCATCCTGATGGAGCCGGTCAATGTCGATGTACTCGATCTGCTCCCGGACCTCAATGCCGGTGTCCAAAATGGACACCTCACCCAGCGCGGCGGCCAGGTCAAAACCCTTTTTCTTCTCAGCCATTGTGAGATCCTCCCTTCATCAAATCACGAACAAACCGGCGATAATCCACACCGGCAGCACTCCGGGGGCTGCTGATCAGCAGCGGCTCCTGGGCAAAGGTCATGTCGTCCACCTTGTCGGTGCGGCGAATGTGATCAAAGACCGGCAGGCCGCTGGCCTTCAGGGTCTCCTCCGCCTCCACGATCTGGGGAGAGTTGTACCACATGGTGGGCAGGCAACCGGACAGCTTCAAGCCAGGGTTGATCCGGCGCATATTGGAGATCTGGCGCATCATGTTGGTCATGCCTCGCAGACTAAAGGCGTCCAGCTTGATGGGGATAATGACCTCATCGGCAGCGATCAGAGCGGCCGCACTGGCGGCGTTGAATGCCGGGGGGCAGTCCACCAGACACCAGTCGTAGGCGTCTACCTCCTCCAGGCTGGTGCGGACGCTCCGCAGCGTCCCCGCCTGCACGCTGCCCAGCTCTACCTTGGTCAGGTCCAGGTCCATCAAAGTCACATCGGCGGGGATTATATCAACGCCCTTGATGCTGGTGTGATGGATATACTCCTCCACCACGTCCTCCACGCCGGAGGCCGTATCACGGAGCAGGTCGGCCAGACTGGGGGCGGCGGCATCCACTCCGAAAAAGTCTGTGGTATTACACTGGCTGTCGGCATCTATCAGCAGTACCCGCTGCCGATAGTCCCTTGCCAGGATGGCGGCGGTGTTTATGACTGTGGTCGTCTTGCCCACACCGCCCTTCAGGTTGATCACTGCGATTGTCCTCATGGGTTTGCCTCCTTGTCAAAATTTGAACGTCTCTCTTTGTTGCACACCGTTGATCTCGTATCCAACGGTGAAGTGCCGATGGGGGTAGTTGACCGAGATGATCTCCCCGGTCACGGTGATCTTCGCCTTTTTGCCCCGGCGGTCTCCCTGGTTCGGGTCGGTCCATGCGTACTCGTAGGCAGGGGTGAAACTGTGCCTGTCTCCGACGCGAGGTGTCTCCATGTCTCTCACCCCCTCAGAACGGCAGAGGTTCGCCGTCGTTGGGCAGCTCGTGGAATTGCATTTGCTGGTCCGCAGGCTTCTCCTCGGCCTTTTCAGTCCGTTTTCGCTCAGGAGGCGGGTCCAGCGTGCTGACACAGCGGAAACGCTGGGTCGCTCCATCGAACATCAAGTCCAAATGCCCAACTCGGCCCTCTTTGTTCTTGGCAATATCCAGTTGACGCCCTGGGTCTCGCAGGTCATCTGGATTAGTGCGATACAGCATCATGATGACATCGGCATCCTGCTCATATTGACCAGAATCTCTGATGTCTGAAATTTTAGGGGTGCTGGTGCAACGGTTGAGCTGCGCCAGGCCCACCACAGTGATCCCGGTTGCTCTGGCCTTGGTGTGCAACGCCGAGCTGATTTTGGACTGCTTTTCATAGGCGGAAGCCTTTTCGTCTCCTGCGATGATCTGCACATAGTCGATATAGATGACCTGGAGCCGTTTGGATTGTGCGTCCGCAAAAATGTCATCTACTGTCCACCCGGCGGCGCCTGTCGTATCCAGACTGTGCTTTTCCATCTGGGCCGCCGCCACCGCAAACGCCTCGTAATCGTCCTCAGTTGGAGACCCAGCCTTGATTCTCTCCATGTCCACCCCAGCCACCCGCGCAAAGGTCCGCTCCGCAATTTGCCCATAGCCGGTTTCCAGGCTATACATGCCGACCCGATACTTTTCGGCCTGTGCGTAGGCCGCCATCAAGGCAAAGGCTGTTTTCCCCGCCGATGGCCTTGCCGCGATCAAAATGAAACTCCCCGGCTCCGCGTAGATCGAACGATTCAAGTCGTAGAGACCCCAGGGCAAGTATTCTTTTGGCTTTTTGAGCCGCTCGTAGAAAATCTCCACGAGCTGTTTCATGGACACGCCTCTGGAGCGTTGGTTGGTCACCAGCTCCGCGTTGATTCTTGCCGTTACGTCCCGGGCCGCCTCCCCCGTCTGGACAGATATAAGCTCCATGCCCAGGGCCTGCAAGCGCGCCACTTGTGCGCGCTCCTTGCAGATTTTGATGTACTCGCGATATTCCGTGACGGACGGAACAATTTCCATACACTGCTTGAGGGTTTCTGCCAGGTCAGGCGATGAATTGACTCTCAGCGCATCGCAAACAGTGACCAAATCAACATGTTTCCCCTCGCTGAACAGAAAGCGGATGGTCTGAAAGATATTTCGGTAAACCTCGTCGAGGAAGTCCTGCGGATCCATTTCCGCCAGGACGTGGCCAATGATTTTTTCATCAATCAGCATCGCGCCGATGACGCTGGCCTGTGAAATAATTCTGTCTGTCATAGCGGCGGTAGGGAGCTCCTCACCGTGTGGGCTTGTCTATCATCCGCAACGTCTCCCAGCTCTGCGGCGTTGCCCAGGTAGTCGTCCAGGTTGTTCAGGAACGTGGCCACATGAGGGATCCCGATTCCCTTCTGCCATTCCTCGCTGGCCGTCAGCTTTTTCAGGGCCGCGGCCATCGCGTCGATCACCGCCTTGCTCGGCCGGAGCTTGTCCCAGGCGTTCATGGCCCGCTGCTTGTTGCGCTTCCCCTTCGACGGGTAGAACCGCCAAAGGCCCTCAAAGCGGGCAGGCTCCCAGTCGGGCGCCTCACGCGGTCCTTTCCTGCGTGTGCGCCCCGTGCCCTTTGTGGGGGGATTATGGGGGGTATTACTGTTAAGTCTATTATTACTTTGTGGCGAAAAAACCGGCACCGGTTTTTTCGTCAACGGTGCAACCGTTGACGATTTTTCAGGCAACGGTGCGCCCTCCTCGTCCGCAGGGGGTTCCTCCGGCGGAGTATCCTCACCCGCCGGAATACCTTCCTCGGCGCTGCTGAACACCCGGACGACGTACTCGTTTCCGCCAAAGGTTCCTTTATCTCCGTGGAGCTGACGGCGGGTCAGGTATCCCGCCTCCTCCAGCTCCACCAGGGATTTGCGGATGGTGTCCCGGCTCAGCCCACAGTAAACCGCTAGGCCCCGGACCGAGAAGTCCCAGTCCGGGGGACGCGACGCCATCACTAGCAGGAGACCCAGCGTCCGCAGGGAGAGCCGCCGGTCGCACACCGTTTGGTTTGGCAGCGGCGTGAAGTCCATCCACGGCTCTATCCTGATCACGTCGGACATCTGACCACCCCCTTGCAAAACCCAAACGGGTGTGTTATAATATTTGCGTCCTCATGGAGGCTTTGCCTCCTGGCCCCCTTGGTGGTGTACCCGCACCCCAGGGGGCATTTTTTATGCTCTGAAATCATGACATCCACCTCGCCAACGCTACCTTCGGCACCACATAGGAGCCGCCATACTTGCTTTGTCCGCCCACCTTTTTGGCGGGAAAGGTCTTGTCGCCCAGCAGCGTACCCCGGTAAACGCCCAAATACGCCGCTACATCTGCGATCTTGAGGGTCTCCCGGCCCGGATAGGCTTCATCCAGACGGGCCAAATTCTCCCGGAATCCCGGTTTCTCCAATGGCATGATGCGTTCCTCCCTTCGGTGTTCAACTTGGACACCGCTTTTTACGCGCTGTCCGCTCGGTCAACATTGTTCATCATCTTCTGATTTGCAGAATTTGAGCTCCATGGCGGCCCGGCAGATGTCCTGCAGGTCCTCCATGATGGCGTCATACTCCTGGCGCTCATTGACATCGATGCGCCCGTCAGCTGCCAGCGAGACCAGCCGCTGGTCGGCATGGCTCCGCCCGAAGGCCGTGACCTTGTCCAGCAGGTTTAGCACTGCCTGGGGCAGAGGCTTGCCCGGCTCAAATTCCGGCATGGAGGCCTGCACGCTCCCCCGGCTCAGCTCCCGGAGGTACATTCCCGCCAGCCAGGGGGCGTCGTAGCACACCGCCAGGGTGTCCAGGGCCTCCACGGCACACCGCCGGGTCCCCGCCTCCCAAGCCTGGATGGCGTCCACCGAGTAGCCCGACATTTCCGCGGCCTTCTCTTGGGTGATGCCGGCGGTCCTCCGGGCCCGACGCAGGGCGTTCTGGGACAGATTGTCCATGGTGATCACTCCGTTTCCGTGGTATGGTTATTGTAGAGCTCGTCGATAGTGCAGCCCAGGATCTGGGACAGCCGGGGCAGGTCCCGAGCCTTGGGCAGAGCCGCCTCGCTCTCCCAGTTACCAACGGCGCCCTGCACAACTCCCATCTGCTCCGCCAAGCAGGCCTGGGACAGCCCAGCCGCCTCCCGGCGCGTCTTGATGCACATAACGCCCATTGCGTCACCTCCCCTCTGTCTAACAGTATTTGTGTTAGCACGGCAAGAATAACACAACCTCTGTTGATTGTCAACAGTAATTTTGTTATTTTCTTTTTCTCGCCTTGCATAACATCATTAAATCTGATACCATTGTGTCGCTGAGGTGATACAGATGTTCCAAGTCAAGCTAAAAAACCTGCGGGAGCAGCGAGGGCTATCGCAGGCTGGACTAGCACACCGGCTCGGCGTCGGTCAGTCCGCCGTTGGAAACTGGGAAAGCGGTCGTTGCTTGCCTTCGACCGCCATGTCGCAAAAAATTGCCTCATTTTTTAACGTGAGCGTTGACTACCTTTTCGGAATTTCACAGGTGAAGGATCCTGCGAAGCCGAAGTCCATCCGAGTGCCCGTCCTGGGTGATGTGGCTGCCGGTATCCCAATCGAGGCCGTCACCGACATCGTGGACTACGAGGAGATCGACGCCGCCCTGGCGGCTTCCGGTGAGTTCTTTGGTCTCCGGATCAAAGGGTCCAGCATGGAGCCCCGGATGCGGGAGGGGGACGTGGTCATCGTCCGCAAGCAGGATGCCGCCGAGACCGGGGACACCGTAGTGGTGCTGGTCAACGGCGACAGCGCCACGGTGAAGAAAATAAAATACGGGCCGGACGGGATCACGCTGATTCCATCCAACCCGACCTTTGACCCATTGTTTTACAGCGCCCAAGAGGTAGAAAGCCTGCCCGTCCGTGTCCTCGGTCGGGTGGTGGAACTCCGAGCAAAATATTAAAGCGGTGTCCAAGGTGGACACCGCAAAAATGAAAGGAGAAAGAGACATGGTTACGATTCCCGCGAAGGTAAAAGACAGGCTGATTGCTGGGGTGAAGAAGTTCCAGCCCGTGGTGAAGAAAGCTCAAGCCAAGGACATCAACGAGAGCGACACCGTCACCATTGTGTCCGATATCCTATCCGACGTATTCGGCTATGACAAGTACAGCGAGATCACGTCGGAGTTCGCTATCAAGAAAACTTTCTGCGACCTGGCCACCCAGATCAATGGGGTAACCAAGCTGCTTATGGAGGTCAAGGCGGTGGGCCTTGAACTGAAGGATCAGCACGTCAAACAGGCGGTTGATTACGGCGCAAACGCCGGCATTGAGTGGGTCGTGCTGACCAACGGCGTTGACTGGCGGGTATACAACATTGTTTTTGGTAAACCCGTCATGGCGGAGCTGGTATATAACTTCAACCTTACCACCCTGAATCCCAAGAAGCAAAACGAGTTGGAAATGCTGTACTACCTGTCCCGCGAATCCATGGCCAAGGGGAATCGCACGTCCTTGGATGATTTTCATTCCCAACAGCAGTTGGTCAACAAGGTCATGATTGCCCAGATCCTGATGGCAGACCCTGTCCTGGACACGGTCCGCAAGACCCTCCGCAAGCTCTCAGCAGACCTGAAAATCTCCAATGACGAGATACAGCATATCATTACCGACGAAATCATCAAGCGGGACGTGCTGGACGACGATCGTGCCGCCGACGCCAAAAAGAAGGTCGCAAAGGCCCTCAAGCCCGCTGCAAAGCCCGCCAAGGCAACGACTGACGTAGGGGAATAACAGTGTCCAAGTTGGACACCGCCTTCTGAAAAAAAGAGGCCCCGGAGTTGTGCTCCGGAGCCTCTGCTTTCACTGAACGCCCAGCTTCTGGCGCAGGCCATCCTGGAGGACCTGGGAGAAGTTGATCGCGGCCTTTTCAGCCAACTCGTTGAGGTAGTTGGGAATGGTCACATTTTTTCGGACGGTCCTCATGTCGTTGGCCCGCCGATAGGCGTCAAAGTCCACCAGCACGAACGTGGTCATATCCCCATCGGCACAGGCCGGCAGCTCCGAGGCCGGATGGGGAATCCCCTTCCCCGCGTCCTGGAGAGTAATCCCCATCAGACCGATGGCATCCGCCGCCATATCCAGAGCTTCTTCCAGGGTGTCACCTTCGGTGTTGATCTCCAGATCCGGGACGTACACAAGATATCCTTTCGTGGTAGGCGTCAAAATAGTGGGGTATGCGGTTTTCATGCTCCTGTCCTCCTCTTGGTGCCGGGGGCTTATAGCCCCCGGCGTTTGATGATTGCTTTTGCTAGGTCTTCGCTGACTTCGCTGTGTCGGGGAACTGCCTCGTAGTCGGTCCCGTTCGTCACGATGGTATGATTTCCTCCTTCTCTCTCTATCCACCATCCTTTTTTCTTGAATCGTTTGATGAGGTCTTTCCGTTTCATTTTGTCTCCCCCTTACATTTACTATTATACGCATTGAATACGCATTTGTCAAGGCTTTTTTTGAAAATATTTGTGCCCAAGGAGAGGGCCGAGAGGAAGGAGGGGTGGCATATGCCGGCCAAAGGCAAATACCATCTGCGCCCGGATGGGCTGCTGGAAACCACCCGCACCGACCCTCACACGCATAAGCGCATCCATTTTTATGGGCACACAGCGCGAGAGATCGACGTGCAGATCATGGAGTACGCCACACGCCAAGAGACCGGCCCTTCGTTCGCTGATATCGCAAAAGAGTGGTGGAATCTGCATTCCCCGATGCTGGCTCCAAACAGCTTAAAGAATTACAGGCCAGCCTATCGCCGGGCGGTGGATGAATTTGGAGACACCCCCATCCGTCAAATTGTCCCCAGAGATGTCAAGCGGTTCATCACCGCCTTTGCCCGCGGAAATCGTGCTCGAAAAACAGTGTCTACCCAGCTCCTTGTCTGCAATCTGATTTTCAGCTATGCCGTGGAGAGTGGTGTCATAGAGGTTTCGCCATCCACGCACATAAAAGTCCCCGCCAACCTAGCTGTGACGCACAGGAGTGCTGCCAGCGAGGCCGACGAGGCCATCGTGAAGAAATCCGCCGGGGTTTGGCTGCTGCCCACGTTCATACTCTACACTGGACTGCGAAGGGGTGAGGCGTTGGCCCTAACCTGGGGTGATGTGGATTTAGAAAATAACGTGATCCACGTCACGAAGAGCCTATACCATGAAGGAGACCGCCCGCATATCAAAGCCCCAAAAACCGCTGCAGGGATTCGCTCGGTCCCGTTACTCAAACCGCTCCGAGATGTTCTTCCACCGCCAGGGGGACCAGATGAGTATATCTTTTCTGTTGACGGCGGCGCGTCTCCACTTACAAATCGGAAGTATCAAACCCTCTGGGAACACTATGTATCTGCCACCGGCATTACCTGCACCGCCCACCAGCTCCGCCACAGCTATGCTACCATGCTCTATGAGAGTGAGGTGGACATCAAGGAGGCCCAGGACCTCTTGGGTCACTCTACCGCAGCCATGACCATGGATGTCTACACTCACCTGCGGGCGTCCCGCCGCCAAGAGACAATCAGCAAAATCAACAAGAAGCTCGAAGTGTCGTAAATATGTCGTAAAACCTCTGTGTATATTGATATTTCAACGGGCGAAAAGAGTTCAAATCTCTCCTTCTGCGCCAGCACCCCTCGCGGCTGCGAGGGGTGTTCTTTTTGCTCCCGGGCCGAGACCGCGCCCATACAGGTCAAAGGGCGGAAATTTCCCTGTTGACAAGCGGCTCTTTTTCTGGTAAAATAGCTTTCGCTGTTGGACGAGCAGCCGTGTGCTGGTGTAGCTCAGTTGGTAGAGCAGCTGATTTGTAATCAGCAGGTCGGGGGTTCGAGTCCGTCCACCAGCTCCAGAAGAGCGAGCGTAGACACGTAGGCTCGGATGGACCGGAGCGAGGGCCGAATTGGTAAGGCGGCAAGGCCGCCGCGATTTGGCCCGAGACGGAGGGAAGCCGAGCCGCGACGTGTCCAACGCGAGCTTGACAGCCCAAACAATTTCATATGGAGGAGTTCCCGAGTGGCCAAAGGGGGCAGACTGTAAATCTGTTGCGTAAGCTTCGGTGGTTCGAATCCACCCTCCTCCACCATTCGCCGCGAGCCTTGTGCTTGCGGCGAATTTTTATTTCTCCCGCTATGCAGCCGGTATCTTGTTTTTGAAAATGGCTTGAAGTATAATGAATAAAAGACGTATGTCTTTTATCTTTCCATATGGAAGAGCAATTTTTATAAGGAGTGAGCCCGATGAAGAAGAAAATCACCTCCCTTCTGCTGACCCTGGCCCTCTGCCTGGGCCTGCTGCCCACCGCCGCTCTGGCGGCAGGGCGGGAATATTACAACCGTTGGCGGGATGAGTATGCGGACTTTGTTCTCTCCGCCGAGGAGGCCGCCAGAGACTACGGCATCACCGTCAGCACCAGCCATATCGACTTCGGCTCGATCTATATAGGGGAGGAGTTTGAACCGGTTACTTTTACCCTGACCAACAACAGCGACTATTATATTACATACGGACAACTTGCACGCACCAATATGACGTGGTTCAGCCACATGCCGTCCGGCTCGAGTGGCTACGTTCACTTTGATGAGGTGTATATCGCTCCGGGAGAATCCAAGGATATCCAGGCGCGCTACCTCAGCACTGATCACGGGAGATCCGGACCCGATACAGTAGACCTGTATGTGTGTCTGGATACCAGAGAAAATGTCTTCCTCGATTCGGGCCTTATCAAACTGTATATTAAGGATATCCTCACCGTAGACTACGAGATCAAAGACCCGGACAAAGAGGTCCCCGCGGGTGACATCCAGTGGGACCTGAGCACCACGACCCTGGACCTGGGTGTGTCCAATATCACCAAGCGCTCCAATTATCTCTCAGACGAGTATCTGACCGGGGCCGTCACTGTCACCAACCGCAGCTCCCGCCCCATGCGGGTGGAAAGCAGGCTGGACACCTCCGGCTGCTCCTGGGAGGCAATCGAATACATCATGAGCGCTGACACAGGCGAATACCTGCGGCCCGGCGAGTCAACGGATATCAAGATAAGGCTCCAGCGCAGCAGCTGGTATGAAACGGGCGCCATAGAGGGCTGCAAGCTGAACCTCACCGCCTACTATCCCGACTATCCCGAGTCCCGGGAGGAGAACACCTTGACCGCTACCATCCCCATCACGGCAAAATTCCTCTCTGACGGCGGACATGTCCTCTATTTTAATAACGACAATGTGGACGCCCGCGCCTTTGACGCCCAGGGAAATGAGCTGATGCTGGACGGCCGCGTCCTTGTGGTCAAGGAGGGAGACACCGTCACCTTTGTCGCGGTCCCGCCCGACGGTTTCTATGTCTCCGAGCTTCTGGTGGACAAGAAGAACGTGGGGGCGGTGGATCACTATACCTTCACCAATATCCAGTCCAGCCACGAAATCGGCCACTATGTCGGTCGCGGCCCCGCCCCGTACACCCCCTATGTTCCGGGGCAGCCGCCTGTAACGCCCACCACCCCCGTCCAGCCGCCGGTGGAGCCTTCCGATGAACTGCCCGCCTGGGCGGAGGGACAGGTGAAGGGGGCCATTTCCCAGGGTCTGGTGCCCCAGGAGCTCCAGGGGGGCTATAACCTGGTGACCACCCGCGCCCAGTTCTGCGCCCTGGCCGTCCGGCTGTACGAGAGCGTCAAGGGGGAGATCACCGGGCGGGAGACCTTTACCGACACCGATGACGTAAACGTGCAGAAGATGGCCGCTCTGGGTGTGGTCAGCGGCGTTGGCGGCGGGGCCTTCATCCCCGACGGCCCTCTGACCCGTGAGCAGGCGGCCGCCATCCTGGCCCGGCTGTCCAACGCCATGGGCAAGCCCCTCTCCGGCGGGTCCCACCCCTTCACCGACGGTGTCGCCTCCTGGGCTGACGCCGCCGTGGGACAGGTGTACCAGGCCGGTATTATGAACGGCACCGGCAACACCACCTTCTCCCCCCAGGGGGAGTACACCCGGATGCAGAGCATCGTCACCATCATGCGGCTCTATGCCCTGGTAAAGTGAGCTCCACAGAGCATCTCATCTATATCGTTCACCAATTCCATCTAAAAAGGGCGTTGCCGTCAGGCAGCGCCCTTTTCCCATGTCCGGCCACCTACCTTTGTCCCATTTTACCTTGACAGCCCAGCGGGAAAATGTTATCATACACAAGAATGGAGCATTAAAAGCTGTCATTTTTCGTCAAAATGACCATTTTAGAGAAGGAGGTAGTAGGTCGAGCAAACAGGAAGGGGAAATGTAGGTATTTTATATCTATTTTTTAGGGAGGAATGAGATTCATGAAGAAAAAATTCACCAAAGTCGTCAGTTGTCTATTATGTCTGGCTATGCTGTTCAGCATAGCCGCTCCCGCGTTGGCGGTCAACGCCGGCGGGTCGTTCTACGAGGACGACGCCATCGCTATCGACGCGCCGGCCGCGGGGGAGGACAGCGACCTGGCCTCCGCAAGCGAGCTTCCCGCGGCGGACCCGGCTGCCGACCCCTTTGCCGAGACTGGGGAGTATGAGATCTACCCCACTCCCCACCGCGTTACATACGGCACAAGCACTGTAACGCTGCCCGCCACCATGCAGGTGACCTACGGCGCGGGGATCGACCAGTACACCAAGGACCGCGCCGTGGAGGCCTTCCAGCAGGCGGGGGTGAGTCTCATTGAGGGCACCGGCGGCTCCGTTCGTCTCAACGTCTCCATTAAGGCGGCCGGAGACGGCGTGACCACTGCCACCACCGACCTCTTTAACAAATATGACGCCTACAAGCTCACCATTGACGCCAGCGGCGTCACCGTGGTGGGCAAGGACACCGACGCGGCGTTCTACGGCCTGACCACCGTGAAGCGCATCCTCCAGCAGGTACAGAACCGCCAGGTCAAGCACCTCACCGTGGAGGACTACGCCGACGTGCCCTTCCGCGGCTTCATCGAGGGCTACTACGGCAACCCCTGGACCACTGAGGACCGCGTCTCCCTCATGAAGTTCGGCGGAGACTACAAGCAGAACATCTACTTCTACGCCCCCAAGGACGACCCCAAGCACAACGCCAGGTGGCGCGAGCTGTATACCGATGAAGAGCTGGAGACTAAGATCAAGCCTCTGGCCGAGGCGGGCAACGAGAGCAAGTGCTACTTTGGCTTTGCCCTCCACCCCTTCATGTACAACGCGATCCGCTTTGACAATAACTACGCCGCCGATCTGCAGCTCCTGAAGGACAAGTTCGAGCAGGCCATGGAGGTGGGCGTGCGGCAGATTGCCGTTTTGGCTGACGACGCGGGCGTTCCCGGCGGCAACGCGGCAAACTACGTGACCCTGATGAACGACCTGACCGAGTGGGTCTCCTCTGCGGAGATGCAGGCGAAGTACCCCGGTCTCAAGACCTCTATCCCCTTCTGCCCCAATGACTACATGGGCGACGGCAGCTCTGCCCAGATGCAGACCCTGAAGAATCTGCCCGACAGCGTTCCCGTCATCCAGACCTGCGGCACCATCTGGGGCACGGTGAACAACAACTATTTGAATGCTTACCGTAACAACATGGGCGATAACGGCCCGTTCCTCTGGATCAACTGGCCCTGCACCGACAACGACAAGACCCGCCTTGCCATGGGCGGCCACGATCTGGTGCTCAAGTCTGAGATCACCGACGAAAACGCCGCTTACCTCAAGGGCATCATGCTTAACCCCATGCAGCAGTCCGAACCTTCTAAGGCCGGCATCTTCTACAATGCCGACTACGCCTGGAACGTCTGGAACGGCGACGATGCCGCTGAGCGTCAGGCCAATGTTTGGAGCGACTCTTTTAAATATATCGACCACGACGGCCCCAACGAGACCGCCGAGTCCACTGCCCTGCGTGAGCTGTCCAAGCACATGATCGACCACAGTCAGGCCGGCGGCGACCACATTTACGAGGAATCCGTGGAGCTGGCTCCCAAGCTCACCGAGTTCCGCAGCAAGCTGAACGCCGGGACGCTGACCGCGGCCGATATCGCGGACATGCGGGCGGAGTTCGTCACGCTGAAAAACGCCGCCACTACCTATAAAAATAAGACCACGGGCAACACCCGCATCCTGGGCCAGCGGACCGCCGACGGCTATGTCAGCAACCAGGAGCAGATGGCCCCCTGGCTGGACTGCTGGGAGGACTTTGCCCAGGCCACCGTGGATCTGCTGGACGCACTGGCTTCCGACGACAGCAACACCATCGTCACCAAGTACCTCTCCGGCCAGAGCCTGTTGGCCGCCTCCAAGACCCATTCCTTCCAGTACTCCTCCGAGGTCAAATCTGCCCGTGTAGGCGGCCGCTATCTGGAGCCGTTCGTCAACGCGCTGATGACCAAGGTGGCGGAGACCGCCCAGACCATCATCGACCCCTCCCTCCTGATCGAGACCGTCATCACCAGCCGTGAGGACACGCCGGAGGGCGGCCTGGCAGCCGTCCGCGACGGCGACGACAACACCGCCGCCGTATTTAAATCCCCCAACAGCGTTTCCGAAGGGACTTACATCGGCGTGAAGTACAACAAGCCCATCTCCCTCAACAGCGTTCGCTTTGAGATGGGCCGTCCCGGCAACGCCAACGACCGTTTTTCCGCCAGTAAGCTCCAGTACATGGATGCGGACGGCCAGTGGCAGGACATCCCCAACGCCACCTTCGGCGACGTGGCCTCCGTAGAGAAGACCGGGCTTAACCTGACCGCCAAGGGCGTCCGTCTGGTCGCCACCTCCGCGCGCAGCAACGTCTGGCTGGGCGTCAAGGAGATCTACATCAATGGCCAGTCCGGCGGGACGACGGAAGACCCCGGGACGTCTACCGATGCGGAAAAGCTCACCGTTTCCGCTATTACTAAGTCCGACAACATGAGCATTCAGTCCGGTACTCTCAGTAACGCCACTGATGGCAACACCTCCACGGAAGTTTGGTTCGCCGAGAACCCCTACAAGGGCGGCGAGACGTCCACCTATGATAAGGTCCCTGCCGACGCTTGGGTTCGTGTGGACCTGGGCAGTGAAAAGGCCATCGGGCGAATCGTCATCGTCCAGGACAGCCGCTCCGCTGGTGCCGACCGGATGAAGGACGCCATTTTGGAGTATTCCACCGATGGCTCGACCTTCACTCAAATTGCCAGCAGCCTCAACACGAATACCATTGACCAAGAGGTAAGCATTACCGCCCGCTACATTCGTTTGAAAAACGGGCCTGCAGCGGCTAATGGCTGGGTGCGCCTGGCCGAGATTTCTGTCTACGGACCCCCTCCCGCGCGCAACGACGCCGACAAGCTCCTCTATCAGAGCGATGCGGTGAAGCGGATCACCAATCCGTTCGGTACGCTGGCTGACGACGCCGCCTCCCTCGCCGCCGACAACGTGATGCTCCGTCCCGGCGAGTTTGTGGGCATCGCCCTGCCCGGTATCTGCTCCATCACCAAGCTCATCGCCGACTACACCGTCCAGCCCGACCTGGCGCTCCTGGTGGGCATGAACGAGAGCGAACTGACGGAGATCACCCCCGCCTCCGCGGCCCAGCTCTTTGCCGCCGGTGACAACGTGACGGACTTCACCGGTCTGGCCCGTTATGTCCGTCTGGAGAATGTGGGCACCCACACCCTCTCCTTTGTTCTGGACGGGCTGTCTGTGGAGTTTGACCCCATCAACTCCGGCGAGGGCATCGCCTATGTGGACGCCAATAACTGCCGGCCTGAGTCCTCCAGCGACGACCCCCTGGCCTGGTTCGACGGCGACGTCAACACCCGGGCAAAATTTGCCGCCGCTCAGCGTGAGGGCAACTGGGTCCTGTTCGACCTGACCCAGCCTCTGGAGTTCCGCTCCCTGCGGGCCACCATCAACAACACTGATAACGACTATCCCCGTAACGGCGTCTGGGAGGTCTCCGACAGTCAGGACGGCCCCTGGACCACTGTGCTCACCATCACCACCACCCTGGGCGAGGGACAGGCCGACTACAACAACCCGCCCAGCACCAACGGCAGCACCGAGTGGCAGCACGACACCGCCAACTACTTCTATCAGGAAAACATTCTGCAGACGCCGGTGAGCGGGCGCTACCTGCGCTACCGCGTCACCAGCAACAGCGACAACTACCTGCGCTTTAACGAGATCACCATCAACGGCGGGGAATATGTCTCCACCTTCTTTGACCCCACCTTCGTGGCCGATCCCACCGAGGCCGGCGGGGACTTCACCCCCGACAAGCTCACCGACGGCGACCTCACCACCGGCTTTAAGCCCAACATGGACGGCGAGACCTCCGGCAGCCTGATCTACCGCGTGTCTGACGACACCTCCATCGGCCAGATCAACCTGGTCCAGGATGAGACCAGCGGAGTCAAGGTCTCCGTCCGTCCCACGGGGTCGGACAGCTTCGTCGATCTGCAAACCCTCACCGGCGGCTTCAGCCAGATCGCCGTGCCCGAGAGCATTACCGGCGTGGCCGAGATCAAGCTCTCCTGGGGCAGCGTCACCCCCACCCTCTATGAGCTGGTCACCGTTTCCCGCGCCGCCGTGGCCGAGAGCGGCGGGCAGGCTCCCTCCGAGGTGGAGACCATCCCCATCAACAGCTACTCCGGCGACGCGCGCAAGATCAACTTTGACGAAAACTGGAAGTTCAATCTGGGCGACGTTTCCGGCGCAGAGGCGCTGGTCTTTAACGACGCCGCCTGGCGCACCCTGAACCTCCCCCACGACTTCAGCATCGAGCAGGAGTACAGCAGCGCGTACGAGGCGGAAAGCGGCTACCTCCCCGGCGGCACCGGCTGGTACCGCAAGAGCTTCACCGTCAGTCCCGACTGGGAGGATAACAAGGTCGTCTCCATCGACTTCGGCGGCGCGTACATGGAGACCGACGTCTACCTCAACGGCCACAAGCTGGGCGAAAACAAGAACGGCTACAATCCGTTCTCCTTTGTCCTGCCCGCCGAATATTTGAACTACACCGGCGAGAACGTCATCGCCGTCAAGGTAGTCAACACCATCCCCTCCAGCCGTTGGTATTCCGGCAGCGGCATTTACCGCAGCGTGAACCTCACCGTCACCAACCCCGTCCATGTGGCCCGGTACGGCACTTTCGTCAACCCCGTCAAGGGCAGCGGAAATGACTGGACGGTGAACATCAAGACCGACGTGCAGAACGACACCGCCTCCGCCGCCAACGTGACGGTGGAACAGGCCATCTACGAGCTGGACCCCACCACCTATGAAAAGGGCGCGAAGTTCGCTGAGACCTCCTCCGCCACCGCCGCCAACCCCGCGGCCGGAGCCACCGCCTCGGTGACGCAGACCATCAGCGTTCAGAGTCCCAAGCTCTGGAACTCCTGGGACCGCGGCACGCCCAACCTCTACGTCCTGGTGACCACCGTCAAGCAGAACGGCACAGTGGTGGACACCTACGAGACTGAGTTCGGCTTCCGCACCATCGAATTCACCGCCGACGTAGGCTTCAAGCTCAACGGCGTGAACACCAAGCTCAAGGGCGTGTGCCAGCACCACGACCAGGGCGCGCTGGGCGCGGAGGCCTGGTACCGGGCTATGGAGCGGCAGGTGGAGATCCTCATGGACATGGGCTGCAACTCCATCCGCGTCACCCACAACCCCGCCGATGACGGGCTGATCGAGATCTGCAACCGCAAGGGCGTCCTCATCATCGACGAGGCCTTTGACTGCTGGGACCGTTCCAAGAACGGCAACCGTTACGACTTCGCCCGCTTCTTCAACACTGAGATTGCCGACGACAACACCATCGTGGGCGGCGAAGGCCGGGTCTGGTCTCAGCTCGTGCTGGAGACCATGGTGAACCGGGACAAGAATGCCCCCTGCGTCATCATGTACTCTCTGGGCAACGAGATCCTGCAGACCAGCCCCCACGAGGGCTTCGTGACCTATGCCCAGAACCTGACTAACTGGGTCAAGGCCATCGACACCACCCGCCCCGTCACCATGGGCGACGATACCCGCACCACCACCACCGGGAATACCGGCATCGCGGAGCGGGTCAACGCCATCATCGCGGCGAATGGCGTGATCGGCTTCAACTACTGCAATACCCGTCCCAATTCCGGCCGTGACAAGATGCCTGCCGCCCACAACAACGGCTGGCTCACCTACGGCTCTGAGACCGCCTCCCACGTCAACTCCCGCGGCGTTTACAACATCAAGAGAGACCAGACATTGAACAGCGACAAGCTCCTCACCTCCTATGATAAGAGCCGGGTGGGCTGGGGCGACACCGCCGCGGGCGCCTGGTGGTACACCGTCCGCTTTGACTACAACATGGGTGAGTATGTCTGGACCGGCTTCGACTACATCGGCGAGCCTACCCCCAACAACGGCACCGATCCAGGCTGGAAAAACGGCGAGGATTCCCCCAAGAGTTCCTTCTTCGGCATCATCGACACCAACGGTATTCCCAAGGACAACTACTATCTCTACCGCTCCATGTGGAACGAGACCGACACCACCCTCCACGTCCTGCCCACCTGGGACGAAGAGGACCTGGTGATCAGCAACGGTAATGTGGAAGTCGTGGCCTACACCAACGCCCCCGTGGTGCGCGTGTACCTCAATGGCGTGGAGGTTGGCGCGGCCAAGGCCAACGAGACCACCACCGCCGCCGGTCACAAGTACCGCACCTATGAGGCCACGGCGCTGCAGAACGGCGGGACCAACACCTTTACCCCCGGTTCTACCGACCACGGCGGCGACCTGACCGGCACCGCCATGTACTCCACCTTCAACGTTCCCTATGCGGCGGGCACCCTGGAGGTCAAGGCCTTTGCCAGCGAATCCGCCACCACCCCCATCTCCGGGACCGTGGGCCGCAGCGTGGTCCGCACTACCTCCGGGGCCTCCAAGCTGGTGGCCACCGCCGACCGCCAGACCATCAAGAACGACGGCCGCGACCTCTCCTACGTCACCATCGACGTGGTGGACGCCAAGGGCGAGATCGTCAACGGCGCGACCCCGGAGATCAAGGTCTCCGTCACCGGCGACGGCGTGTTCATGGGTCTGGACAACGGTGTGCAGCCCGACCACACCTCCTACCTCTCCGACACCCGCAAGGCGGGCGCGGGCCGTCTGGTGGCCATTATCCAGTCCACCAAGGAGAAAGGCTCCTTCACCGTCACCGCCACCTCTGCCGGCCTGACCCCCGCCGCCGTCACCGTTTCCACCGGCGGCGCGGTCGCTGACACAGGCAACGACGCCCCCGTGAGCTACGACCTGTCCAAGACCATCTACGTCCAGCTCAACACCGAACCCGACCTGCCCGAAACCGCCACTGTTACCCTGGGCAACGGCACGCAGGTGGAACGGGCGATCACATGGAACGCATATGACAAGGGCCTCCTGGCCACGCCGGGCGCGGAGTTCGCCATCACCGGCACCATCCAGGGCTACAACATCCCCGTTTCCGTGGGCGTTGTGGTGCTGGACGACGTGGTGGCCCTGCTCAACTACTCCGCCGCTGTTCAGGTGGGGCAAGCTCCCTCCCTGCCCGCCGCCCGTCCCGCTGTCATGGCGGACGGCACGGTGGTCGCCGCCCAGTTCGCGGTCACCTGGGATGAGCCGGACGCCAAGGTCTACAACAAGGCCGGCAAGGTGATCGTCAACGGCACGGCGGAGGTCTTCGGCGAGACCTACAACGTCACCGCCACCATCCGCGTGGCCGCCCCCAGCTATGTGGACGGCGGCGAGGCCACCAGCGGCACGATCTATTACGAGGCTGGTCAGTCTGTGGGCAGCTCCGCCAACGGCACCCGTCCCAACTGGGCCGACGGCGACGCCTCCACCGTTTGGACCGGCTCCGGCGCGCTGGGCTATACCTTTGACACCGCCCAGAACGTCCACAAGATCGCCCTGACCTATCAGGGCACGCCTCCCACCGGCGGCGTCACCTTCGCCGTCTCCGGCACGAGCTATGCCAACACCGAGACTGCCAACAGCTGGCAGACCGTCCGCGTCACCCGCACGGTGAGCGGCAGCACCGTCACCTACCAGATGGATCAGCCCTTCTCCGCCGAGGCGGTGAAGCTCACCTTTGCCAACGAAGTGCATCTGGCCGACGTTGTGCTCACCACCGGCCTGGCCGTGTTCGACATCGGCTCCACCGCCGAGCTGGATGACATGAAGGTCAACGGCCAGAGCGTCAACGCCTCCCAGCTGGCCGCCAAGAGCATCAAGACCACCGCTGTCAACGGGGTCATCAACCCCATCAGCGACCACAACGTGGCCGTGACCATCCTGCCCGAGAACAAGAACAGCCAGATCGTCATCGTCACCGAGTCGGAGAACCACGCCCAGCGCGCGGTCTACACCGTCCAGCTGGACGCCGGCTCCAACCCCACGGCGGACGACGACTCCATGGACTATCCCTACACCAAGACCACCGCCTCCGCGCCCAGCCAGCAAACTCCGGCCAGCGGTAACGAAGGTCCTATTACGTTTGCCGTGGACGGTGACGAAAGCACCTACTGGCACTCTAACTGGAACGAAGACCTTTCCAGCAGTCCCAACAGCCGTTATATCCAGCTTACGCTGGACGAGGCGACCGAGCTTGTCGCCCTGCGCTATAAGCCCAGACCCTCTGTCGCCAACGGCATCGTCACCAAGTACCGCGTGGAGGTCAGCACCAACGGTACAACCTTCACCCCTGTGGCTGAGGGCGATTGGGCGCATAACACGGTTTGGAAGCTCGCCACGTTTGACGCCGTTACCGCCAAGTATGTCCGTCTGTACGGCGTGGAGACCCGGGGCGGTTCCGGCGACACCCCCAACAAGTTCATGTCCGCCGCTGAGGTCCGCTTGGTCAAGGCTCCCGACACCTCCAAGATCGACCTCTCCGAGGCCACCATCACCGTGGAGCCCAACGTCTTCGAGTGGAAGAACGTGGGCATCCGTCCGGGCACCGGCACCGAGGGCGCGACGGTCACCGTCACCCTGCGGGGCCAGGTCCTGACCCTGCACCAGGACTACGAGCTGGGCTACGAGAACAACATCGACCCCGGCACGGCCTACATCTACGCCCGCGCCAAGGACGGCACCAACTATCAGGGCGCGGCGGCGGCCACCTTCACCATCGTGAGGACCGACGCCCTGATCACCTCCTTCCGTCCCGTCACCATCCCCGTCCAACCGGGCATTGACCCCACCGACGACCTGCCCAAGACGGTCATGGCCTTTACCGACTCCGCGGATGGCCAGCCCATGGAGGTGGAGGTCACATGGGATGAAGTGCCCGCCGAATGGTATAACTTCCCCCAGGAAAAGACCCGCGTTCTCAACGGCACGGTGGATCCCGACCTGCTTTCCGATCCCACCCTCCAGCCCACCGTCACCCTGAAGTTCGCCTACTCCCAGTCGGTGGACACCATTTCCATGGTCACCGCCGTGAGCGTGCTCCCCGTTCTGCCCGAAACCGTCACCGTTCAGTTTGACGACGGCACCAGCGGCCAGCGCACCGTCTCCAAGTGGTATGTCAAGGGAGACGACGCAAAGACCACCCTCACCGCCGCTAACTTTGCCACGCCGGGCATTGTGGAGCTTGAAGGCGACATCGTGGGCATCGACCGCGTCAAGGCTTCCGCCTCTGTCCGCGTGGCGCAGGCGACCTCCAGCAGCACCAACCTGGCTCTGAACACCAACTCCACCGCCAACATCTTCCCCTTCGCGCTGGCTTTCTGGAGTTCCGGCGACAACAACCCCTATCAGGCCATCAAGGGCCAGACCAGCGCCAGTACCGCCAAAACAGACCGCTGGAGCGACTGGGAGAGCGGCACCTACCACACCGATCCCAAGCCGTGGATCGGCGTAGCCTTTGAAACCAGCACCGACGGCGTGACTCGTCAGGCCGGACAGGTGCTCACCCTGGTCCCCCACATGGTGAACAAGGCCAAGGTCATGTTTGTGGATGAAAACGGCGACACCACCGGCGCCGTCACTCTCCCGCAGGACTACAAGCTCCAGTATTACACTGGCCCTGTGACGGATCTGACCTTCGACACCAGCTTGACCATTGAGGGCGACGCGACTAAGATCAATGGCAACGGCCGCGTCCGTAAGTGGACCGGCAGCCCCCTGCTCAGCGACGCCAACTGGGCCGATGTGACCGTTAAGGGCACTCAGCCCGCCGCTCCTTCCGCCAACGGCCAGATGCTGGAGGTGGAGTTCGAGCCGGTCAGCACCGCCATTCTCCGCGTCCTGGCCACCCCCAAGTCCAGCAAGTGGGTGGGCGTTCAGGCTCTGGAGGTCTACGGTCTCAATCCTCCCACCGCCAACAGCAACTTTACCGCCACGGTCAAGCTGGGCGGTGAAGACGTGAAGTCGCAGTTCACCACCCAGACCATCGACGGCAAGGAGGTCAAGGTCCTGGAGCGCACCCTGCCCGCCAACAGTGACGCCACCGCGGACATCCCCCAGCTGGCTGTTACCGCCACGGACAACGCCTCCATCTCCGTGGTCCAGGCCGTGCGCGTGCCCGGCGTGCCTGAGGCCGGACGGGCCTGGGCCCAGGCCGTGGTCACCTCCGAGGACGGCTCCAAGACTGAGACCTACATCGTCAAATTCACCCGCGAGGGCGCGGCCGCCGGCTTCTTCATCGAGCTGGACGAGAAGTTCCCCACTGACAAGCTGCAGCTGGTGGACGCCTCCGGCCACCCCGTCACCGGCGGCACGCCCAACGCCGAGATCACCATTCAAACGGCCAGGGGCTATCAGAGTCAGGTCTGGGTGGAGATCACCGAGGGTGACCGGCTGGGTCAGCTGGTCACCGTCACCAACAACAAGTTCCTGATGCCCGCTGCCAGCGTGCATGTGTACGGCAGCGCCATGGCCATCACCTACAAGATCCAGTACCTGCTCAACGGCGGCAACTTCACCGGCGATCCCCGCGTCACCTACAACGTCGAGACCGCCACCTTCTCCGTCAACGATCCCACCCGTCCCGGTTACACCTTCCAAGGCTGGATCGGCGGCGGCTTGACGCAGCCCACCAAGGGCCTCACCATCACCCAAGGCTCCATCGGTGACCGCACCTACACCGCCGTGTGGGAGGCCAACGCCACCATCGGCGGAGGCGGCGGCAACAACGGCGGCGGCAGCGTCTCCGTCCCCGTGGGCGACGTGACCGTCACCACCAAGAACCCCGACGGCTCCACCACCGTGACTACCACCACCTCCGGCGGCCTGGTCTCCGCCGTCACCACCGCGCCCGACGGCACCCAGAGCGCCGTCATCCAGATCCCGCAGAACAGCGGCTCCCGCGTGGACGCCGTCATGCCCGCGCTGAACGTGGACGGCGAGAACACCCCTGAGGTCTCCGTCCAGAACAACACCGGGCGGCCCCTGTCGTTGACCGTTCCCGTGAGCGGCGCCAACACCATTGTCGCCGTCCGTCAGAACGCTGACGGCAGCGAGACCGTGATCCCCTACTCCATCGTGAACGAGAACGGTCTGCGGATCAAGATCGAAGCCGGCGATCACACCCTCCGGCTGATCGACAACAAGAAGTCCTTCGACGATGTGTCCGACGGCCACTGGGCCTCCAACTCCGTGGACTTCGTGTCCAGCCGTGAGCTGTTCAACGGCATGGGCAGCACCGCCACCTTCGCCCCCACCGCTCCCATGGACCGCGCCATGATGACCACCGTCCTGTGGCGGCTGGCTGAAAAGCCCGACGCCGACGCGGTGGAGCTGTTCCACGACGTGGTCGCCGGCTCCTACTACGAGCAGGCCGTGGCCTGGGGCGTGGCCGCCGGCGTGGTCAAGGGCACGGACAACGGCTTTGAGCCCAACGCCCCCATCACCCGGGAGACTCTGGCCGTCATGCTCTACCGCGCCGCGGGCAGCCCCACCGTGGTGGACGAGATGCCGCGCCGCTTCACCGACGGCGACCAGGTGGCCGTCTGGGCGCAGGAAGCCATGATCTGGTGCATTCAGAACGACATCATCAAGGGCTATCCTGACAACACCCTCGGCTCTAAGGCCGTCGCGACCCGCGCGGAGGTCGCTACCATGCTCCAGCGGTTCGTTGACCATCAGATCTGATCTGGAAGGAGGACAAACCCATGAATAAACGTTTCTTGTCCCTGCTTCTCGCGCTTTTGATGTTAGTATCCATCGTCCCCACCGCCGCCTTTGCGGCGGTGGGCGACGGGGAACTCCCCGTCGAAGCCCCCGCGGCTGACGAAGACGCCCTGTCGCAGTCCGCCCCCATGATCGCAGATGAGGACGCCCCCGCCGCGCTGGCGGCAGACGACACCCCCGACGGCAATCTTTGCCGTCAGACTGGTGTGACCGCCACCGTCTCTAATGTCGAAGCCAACACCAGCTTCACCGCAGACAAGGTCATTGATGGTGACCAGACCTCCCGTTGGTCTACCGACCAAAACGCGGCTTCTCCTTGGGTGACCATCAACTTAGGCGCGCCGCGCACCGTTTCCAGCGTCGTGACCCACTGGTGCGGCGATGACGCCACCACCGCCATCAGCGGCTATACCATTTCCGTCTCTGACAGCGGGACCGACGGTTCCTGGACCACTGTAAAAACGGTGAACAATGCTGTTTCCTGCCAGAAAAACGGTGTAACGGCAGACAATCCTGCCCCCGCCATTGTTGACAATTTTGACCCTGTGGCCACCCAATACGTCAAAATTCAGGCCACTGGCTATCGTGATAATTGTTGGGCCTGCATGGCACTCTGGGAGGTAGAGATCTACCGCGACCACCAAACTCCCGCCGCGGCTCCGGAAAACCTCGCCCGTCTGGAGGGCGTGACCGCCACGGCCGGCAACTCCGACAGCTCTGCCCACCAGCCCGAAAAGGCGATCGACGGAGCTAAGGACAACAATTCCCGCTGGGGTACGGAGCAAAATGACCAGTGGTTCCAGCTAGACCTCCACCGGCTGTGCAGCGTTGACCAGATCAAGCTGTATTGGGAGCTGTGCAGCGTCGTTAGTTATACCGTTGAGGTCTCCAGCACCGGCAGAGATGACAGCTGGACTACCGTCTATACCCAGTCTGAACGCGTCCCCGCCTCCAAGGAACAGACGATTTCCATTACAGGGAGCAACAGCGAAAATGTCCGCTTTATTCGCTTGAAAAACATCCACTTCAGCCGCGATAATTTCGACAGCTCCATTTACGGGACCTATTACAACAGTGCCAGTCTCTGGGAGTTTGAGGTCTACGGCGAAGCCGGAGAGCTGATCCCCAGCGCCTCCACCGTTCTTTCCAGCCTGGCCCTCACCGCCGATTCCTTCGAGATCACCGGGGGCAAGCTGGCGCTGAAGAGCAGCGTTCAGGTCCCCGCCGGCTTTACCGTCTCCTTCGCCGCCAACCTGGAGCAGGTGGTGGGCGCGGACCACACCGTCTACACCCCCCTGGTGAACACCGTCGTTGACCTGGACGTGACTGTCTCCAATGACGACGGCTCGGACACCGCCTCCAGCGCCGCCAATTCTCCCGTCCGCGTCACCATCCCCGGCGCACACACGGCAAACGAGGGCAACCCCAAGCCCGCCGTCATCCCCGAGATCATGGAGTGGTACTCCTCTGCTGCGGACCAGGACATGGAGTTCACCCTCACCGCCGACAGCCGCATTATCCATCGCTACGGCGCGCAGGGCAACTTTGACGCCGTGGCCAACGAGCTGACCGACGACATCAACGACCTTTTCGGCCTGGGCATGACCACGGAAAAGAACCATGTCCACAATCTCACCACCTATGCGGCCATCGCCGCCGCCGTACAGCCCGGCGACATCGTGATCTACAACGTTCTCCCCAGCGGCACCGCCTACAACCGCGGTCTGGTGGCCGGCTTTGACGACGAGACCTACCGCATGGAGATCTCCAACACCGTCACCGACGCCAACGGGAACGTCACCACCCAGGACGGCACCCACATCACCATTTACGCCACCAACGCCACCGGCGCGTACTGGGCCACCCGCACACTGCTCCAGGCCATGAAGCTCAGCTACGAGGAAACCGGCGACCCCACCATCGACTGCGGCACCATCCGTGACTATCCCGAATTCAAGGTGCGCGGCTTCACCCTGGACGTGGGCCGCAAGCCCATGAGCATGGACATGCTTCGCCAGATCGCCAAGAACATGGCGTGGTATAAGATGAACGACTTCCATGTCCACCTGAACGACAACCTCATCGGCATGGGCGCCTACATTGACAACTGGGACTCCATCAAATCGCAGTCCAAACTTACCAACGCACAGTATGACCAGGCCAACGACGCCTACTCCGCCTTCCGTCTGGAAAGCAACGTCCAGGAGGAGGCAGGGGGCATTCCGCTTGCCGCCAAGGACTACCATTACACCAAGGCCGAGTATAAGTCCTTCGTGGAGGACAGCGCCAAGATCGGCGTGAACATCGTCTCCGAGATCGACGTGCCCGCCCACGCCAAAGCCATCACCGACGCCTTCCCCTCCCTGCGTCTGTATGGACACAACTCAAAATGTCCCTGGAATGACCACCTGGACCTGACCAATAAGTACACCGAATCTCTCGCCGTGGTCAAACAGATTTTTGACGAGTACATCGATGAGGGCGTCTTTGGCTCCTCCGTCCACTTCGGCGCGGACGAGTATTACGACAGTCACCCCGCCTACCGCCACTTCGTCAAGGACATGGTCGATTACCTCAACGCCAAGAGCAACATCACCACCAAGCGCGTCTGGGGCAGCTTGACCTCCATGAGCGGCACCGCTTCGCAGTATCCTGCCTCTGAGATCGCGGCCAATGGCATCCAGATGGACGTCTGGAACACCGGCTGGGCCAATCCCCAGGCTATGTATGACCTGGGCTTTGACCTTATCAACATTCTGGACGGCAGCAACTATCAGGTCCCCTATGCCGGTTATTATCATGGCAACGGCCTGGGCGACGGGGGCTATTCCTGGGACCCCAACAACTTCGGCGGCACCTGGATCCCCGCTTCCTCCAGCCAGATGCTGGGCGGCGCCTACGCCATCTGGAACGACTTGATCGACGTTGACGCCAACGGCGTGGACGAACAGGACCTGTTCCAGAAATTCTTCTTCACCCCCCTGCCCTATTACGCCTGCTCCCTCTGGAGCCGCAGCGCTCTGGGCAGCGATGCCATGACCAAGGCGGAGGTAAGGGAAAGCGTCGAGGTTCTCTCCTACGCGCCCAACACCAATCCCGCTAGCAAAGTCAAGCTGGCCGACGGCACCACCAAAGCCTTCGACTACGACTTCGTTACCGCCGAAGACGTCTCCGGCAACGACCGCGACCTGACCCTGGGCGGCTCCGCGCAGATCACCAATGGCCTCTTGCATCTGCAAGGCGACAGCAGCTACGCTGAGACTGGCCTGGACCGCATGGGCTGGGGCAGTCAGCTCTCCTTCAAGGTCTTTAAGCTGAACGGCGGCGGCAAAGAACAGGTCATCTTTGAGGGCGACCACGCCTACGGCGACTACGCCATCAAGGCCCTCCCTGTGGAAGGTGACGACACCAAGTGGAAGCTGGGCTTCTCCCGGGAGCTTTACGACTACGAATTTGACGTGGAACTTCCCGTAGGGGAATGGGTCACGCTCACCCTCACGAACCAGGAGCGCAGCACCAAGCTCTCCGTCAACGGCGCCGCGCCCGTGGCCGCCGTAGGCAAGTTTGTGAACAAGGGCGACCAGTCCAACACCCTGTTCCTGGGCAATACCGGCATTACCGGGTCCTCCTTCACCTTCCCCGTGGCCCGCATCGGCAGCAAGACCAACGCCCTGGTGGGTTATGTGGACAATGTGACCGCCAGGGAACAGGAAAACGTTCCCGCTTCTCTCCTCACCGCCAGCGCGCCCAGCTTCAACAGCGACGGCCTGCCCTCCTACGCCATCGACGGCAACCCCAGCACCATCTACCACAGCAACTGGGGCAGTCCTGTGGATACCAACGGGCCTCTCAGCGAGGACCTGACCGAGGAAAACCGTTATATCCAGCTTGATCTGCTCGTTCCGGCCACCGTCTCCGGGTTGAAGTATCTCCCCCGCGCCACCGGGACCAACGGCAACATCAACAGCTACAAGGTCACCGTCAGCACCGACGGCATCAATTACACTCAAGTTTCCACCGGCACCTGGACACACTCCGACACCGCCGAAGTGAAGGAGGCGGCCGACTTTACCTCCACTGCAAACGTGAGGTCTGTCCGGCTTTACGGCCTTACCACCGTCGGCAATTTCCTCTCCGCGGCGGAGATCGAGTTGGTCTACGGCGACGCCTCTATCTCCCTCACCAGCGACAACACCGAGATCACCCTGGGCGACGTCACTTGGGGCGCAGCGGAAGCCACCGTTGAGATCTCTGTGGCCCTCAAGCCCAGTGGCCTCGTCCTCACCGAGGGCACGGACTACACCGTGTCGTACACAAACAACACCGCCACCGGCGAAGCCACCGTCACCATCACCGGCGCCGGGATCTACACCGGGACCCTCAGCGCCCACTTTACCGTCCCTGCCAAGCCCGCGGTGCGCGACCTCTCCGCCGCCACCGTCACCTTCCCGCAGGCGTCCTATCCTCTGGTGGACGGCAAGGCGGAGCCTAAGCCCGTGGTCAAGCTGGGTGACGTCACCCTCCTGGAGGGCCTGGATTACACCGTGACCTACGCCAACAACACCACGGTCGGTCAGGCCACCGCCACGGTCACCGCCATCGCCCCCAATACCGGCTCTGCCACCGCCACCTTCCAGGTGGGCGCGCCCCTTGTGAAGAAAAACCTGAGCAACACCGCCAGGACCAAGGTCACCCTCCATCAGCTCACGTTCGTTTATGACGGGGTCGCGATCACCCCCGATCCCGTGGTCACCTATGACGGCGAGACGCTGGTCAAGGGCGTGGATTACGCCGTGTCCTACGCCCACAACAACGCCGTGGGCACCGCCACCGTCACGGTCACCGGCCTCGCGCCCTACTGCGAGGGCAGCGCGTCCACGACCTTCACCATCGTGGACCCGGTCGCCCTGAAGGACCTCAGCGATGTGGAAAAGACCAAGGTCACCTTCCGCCCCGCTGAATACGCCTACACCGGCAAGCCCATCATCCCCACCTTTACCGTCCGCTACGGCGGCGTGCTCCTCACGGAGGGTACCCACTACTCTGTTGAGCTGAGCAACAACGTCAACGGCGGCACCGGCGTGCTGGTCATCCGCGGCCTTCCCGACGGCGGCTATGTCGGGCCCTTCGTCACCACCTTCACCATCACCGGCGGGGCCCCCGGTGGGTCCTCCGGCGGCAGCTCCGGCGGTTCCTCCTCCGGCAGCTCCACCACCAGCTCCTCCAAGCGTGAGGACGGCTCCACCCTGACCGTCCGCACCGACGCCACCGGCGCCATGACCGCCACCGCCACCTACGCCGACGGCTCCAAGATCACCGCCGACATCCCCGTGACCGGTCCTGTCACCGCCGTGGTCACCGTACCTCAGAGCGTCGATCAGGTCACTGTCACCATCCCCACCCGCACGGAAGCCACCCTGGGCCAGATCGCCGTCATCCTCCATCCCGACGGCACCGAGGAGATCATCAAGACCTCTCTGCCCACCGCGGACGGCGTTGCGGTCACCCTGACCGACAGCGCCACCGTCCAGGTGGTGGACAACACCAAGGAATTTGTGGACGTGCCCGCCGGCAACTGGGCCAGGGATGCCGTCACCTTCGTCACCAGCCGTGAGATCTTCAACGGCACCGGCAACAACACCTTCTCCCCCACCAGCGACATGAGCCGCGCCATGGTGTGCACCGTGCTGGCCAATCTGGCGGGAGAGGACACCAAGTCCGGGGCCACCTGGTACGAAAAGGGTCTGGACTGGGCCAAGGCCAACGGCATCAGCGACGGCACCACCCCCCATTCCATTGTCACCCGCGAGCAGCTGGCCACCATGCTTTACCGCTACGCCGGCAGCCCCGAGGTGGAGTCCGCCGAGCTGGACTTCACCGACGGGGACAAGGTCTCCGGCTGGGCGGCCCAGGCCATGAGCTGGGCGGTGCAGTCCGGCCTCCTCAAGGGCCGCAACGGCACCGAGCTGGCGCCGCAGGCCACCGCCACCCGCGCCGAGGTCGCCACCATCCTCCAGCGGTATGTGACCCTCCTGGCGAAATAAGCAATTCTTCCTGTCAAGGACCGGGAGCGACGAAAGTCGCTCCCGGTCTTTTCTTTCCCTCCCAAGTGTGGTATACTATCTCCATAAAATCAGGAGGTCCACCCCATGAAGTATTCCGGCGTATTTTTCGATTTTGACTACACCCTGGGCGACGCCACCGAGGCCATCGTCGCCGGGTTCCTCTACGGCCTGCACACCATGGGCTACCCCATCCCCACCCGGGAGGAGATACGCCTCACCGTGGGGCTGGTGCTCAAGGACGGCTTTACCGCCCTCACCGGGGAGACGGACGAGGCCAAGCGGGAAGAGTTTACCCGCCTCTACCGCTCCATCTGCACCCCCGCCCAGATCGCCACCGCCGTCCTCTGTCCCGGGGCGGAGGAGCTGCTGGAAACCCTCCACGGCCAGGGGGTCAAGCTGGCAGTGGTGAGCAGCAAGCCCGGGCCGATCCTGGAAAAGATTTTGGAGCGGCAGGGCGTAGCGCACCTCTTTGACTTCATCATCGGCGCGGATGCGGTGGAAAAGCCCAAGCCCGACCCCGCGGGCATCTACGCCGCCCTCCGCGCCACCGGACTGGAGAAAGGCCAGATCCTCTACTGCGGCGACACCGTCATCGACGCGGGCGCCGCCCAGAACGCCGGGGTGGACTTCTGCCCCGTCCTCAACGGCACCACCCCCGCGGAGGCCTTTGAGAACTGGCCCAAAGTCCACCTCTCCCCCACCTTGGATGACCTGCACCTCTGGCTGGTCGGGGAGGGCTTGGTATGACCTTTCACCTTCTGGCCGTGGGCGACGTGGTGGGGGACTGCGGCATTGAGATGCTCCGCCGCCACCTTCCCGCCCTGAAAAAGATGAAAAACATCGGATTTGTGGTGGTCAACGGGGAAAACGCGTCCGGTGTGGGCATCCATCCCCGGCAGGCCGACGCCATCTTCGACGCCGGGGCGGACGTGATCACTCTGGGCAACCACACCTGGAACCGCCTGCAGATCGTCAAATATCTGGAGACCAACGACAGCATCCTTCGCCCCGCCAACTACACGAGCCGTGTCCCCGGCCGGGGCTTTGGGGTCTTTGAAGGTCCCGGCGGCGTGCGGATCGGGGTGATGAACCTGATCGGCCGCACCGAGATGGACGCCAACTTCGACAACCCCTTCACCCTCGCTCCCCGGCTCATTCGCGGTACCGACGTGGACGTGACGGTGGTGGACTTCCACGCCGAAGCCACCAGCGAAAAGGGAGCCATGGCCTACCACCTGGACGGCCTGGGCCTCAACGTGGCTGCCCTTTGGGGCACCCATACCCATGTCCCCACCGCCGACACCCAGATCCTGCCCAACGGCCTGGGTTTTGTCACCGATCTGGGCATGACCGGCCCCGCGCAGTCGGTGCTGGGCATCAAGCCCGACATGGCGGTCAACCGCTTCCTGGGAGGCCTCCCCGCCCGGTACGAACCCGCGGAAGGCCCCTGCAAGCTGGAGAGCGTTCTCTTCACCATCGACGCCGACCGGGGCGTCTGCACCGCTTTGGAGCGTCTGGACATCCACGACTGACATGATAACTGATGTTAGAAAGGAGGGGGCCACCCCATGCTGAAGCTGCTCCACGCGGGGGACTTCCATCTGGACACCCCCTTCCGCTCCCTGCCCCCCCAGGAGGCCCGCCGCCGCCGTCAGGAGCAGCGCCGCGCCCTGGACGACCTGCGGGACCTGGCCGCCGCCCAGTCGGTGGACCTGGCTCTTCTGGCGGGCGACCTCTTTGACGCCCAGACCATCTATCCCGAAACGGCGGAGGCTCTCGCCGCCGCTCTGGGGCAGTTCCCCTGCCCGGTGTGCATTTCTCCGGGCAACCACGACCCCTTCACCGACCGCTCCCCCTACCACACCGCCCCCTGGCCGGACAATGTACACATCTTCCGCTCTGAGGCGGTCACCGCCCTGCCCTTCCCCGAGCTGGGGGTACGGGTGTACGGCTGTGCCTTTACCTCCCCTGTCCGGGAGGACGACCCCCTGGCGGGCTTTCGCGCCCCCCAGGACGGCTTGGTGAACCTGGGGGTGTTCCACACCCAGGTGGGGAAAAACAACCCCTACGCCCCCGTGGACCCCGCTTCTCTGGCCCAAAGCGGTCTTGCCTACGCCGCGCTGGGCCACGTCCACCAGGCCCTTCCCCCCGATCTGTCCGCGCCCACCCCCTGGGCCTACTGCGGCTGTCTCATGGGCCGGGGCTTTGATGAGGTGGGGGACAAGGGGGCTTGCATCGTCACCATAGACGGCGGCAAAGTGACCGATTGGCAGCCGGTCCCCCTGGCCAAGAGCCGCTACCTCCTTCTGGAGGTAGACGTTACCGGGCTCGACCCCCAGGCCGCACTGCTGGACGCTCTGGGCCGGGACCATACCGAGGACTACTGCCGCGTCACCCTCAAGGGGGAGTCGGCGGCGTTGGAGTTGGACCTTCTCACCGATGCTGTCCAGGACCGCTGCCGCGCCCTGGAGCTTCGGGACGACACCGTCCTGCCTCTGGACACCTGGGCGCGGGCGGATGAGACCACCCTTACCGGGTTGTTCCTGCAGGAGATCCGCCAGCGGCTCCAAAACGAAGCCGACCCTGCCGCCCAACGCCGTCTCCGGCTGGCCCTGCGCTACGGGTTGGCCGCCTTGGAGGGAAGGGAGGCGCCCCAGCCGTGACCATTACATCCATGACCGCCACTTTTGGCGGCTTAGAAAACGCCACCCTCACCCTGCAGCCCGGTCTCAACGTGCTGGAATTGCCCAACGAGGGGGGCAAATCCACCTGGTGCGCCTTCATCCGGGCCATGTTCTACGGCGTGGAGACCCGCAAGGGCCGGGAAACCTCGGAAAAGAACCGCTTCACCCCCTGGTCGGGCAAGCGGATGGAAGGCTCCATGGACCTGCTCTGGCAGGGCAGGTCCATCACCCTGCGACGCTTCCAGAAGGGCGCGACGCCCTTCGGCGGCTTCCAGGCGGTGTATACCGGGACGGAAGAGCCGGTCCCCGGCCTCACCGCAGATAACGTGGGCCGCACCATTCTGGGCTTCGGCCGGGAGGTCTTTGAGCGCACCTGCTTCATCGGCCAGGGCGGCATGGCCTTCGGCCCCTCCGCCGAGCTGGAACAGCGGCTGGCCGCTCTGGCCGCCTCCGGGGAAGAGGACGTGTCCTACTCCGCCACCGAAGCCACCCTGCGCTCCTGGCGCAACGCCCTGCGGTCCAACCGCGCCAACGGCTCCATCCCCCAGGCCCAGGCCAAGCGGGAGGAGCTGGAGCGCACCCGCCGCCAGGTGGAGGAGCTGAACCGGACGGTGGCCGACTGCGACCGCGCGCTGGAGCATCTGGCCGCCCAGCAGGCGGACGCGGAGGCCGACTTGGCCCGCCACACCGCCGCCCAAAGGGAAGCCTACCGCCAGCGCTACGAAAAGGCCAAGGCCAACCTGGACGCGGCCCAGGCCGAGTGGAACGCCCTCCAGGCTCCCCCGCTCACCGCGCCCCTTCCCTACGGCGGGGACGACGGGGAGCTGAACACCTTCATCACCAAACGCTGGACCGCCCGGGTCGCCCTTCCCCTGCTGGTCATGGGGGCGGTCCTGGCCGTCTTGGGCGTTTTAAACGCCGTTCCTCCGCTTCTCGCCCTCCCTTTGGCCGCCGTTTTTCTGCTGGCCGGGGCGGGGATCTGGGTCTTCCGCCGCCGGGAGCTGGCGCGCCAGCGCGCTGACCGGGAAACCCTCCGCCTGCGCCGGGAGGAGCAGGAACGTCAGCGGCAGGAGACTCTCCGCCAGACCGCCAAGGCCCGGTTGGAGGCGGCGGAGCTGGCCTGGGAGGCCGCCTCTCAGGAGGGCGCGCCGCCGCCCCCCGTCCCCTTTGAGCCCCCCGCCCGCCCGTTGGAGGCGGACCGCGCCCTTCTGACCCAGACGGAACGTGAGCTGGACGCACGGCGGCAGCAGCGCTCCCGTGCCCTGGGCACCATCCAGGCGCTGGGGGACATGACCGCGCTGGAGGAGCAGACCGCCGCCCTGCGCCGTCAGATCGGCGACGAGGAGGAGCGGTACGCCGCCCTCACCGCGGCCATGGACGCTCTGGCCGCCGCCAACGCCCAGCTCCAACAGCGGTTTGCCCCTGCCGTCAGCGCCCTGGCGGGGGAGATCCTCTCCAAGCTTACCGCCGGCCGCTACGACTCCCTCACTTTTACCCGCTCCTTTGAGGCGCTGGCCGGTATGGAGGGCGGGACGGGAAAAAGCGCCGTCCTTCTCTCCCAGGGCACTGCCGACCAGTCCTACCTGGCCCTGCGGTTGGCCATCTGCCTGCTGGCCCTCCCGGACACCGACAGCGCCCCCATCCTTCTGGACGACGCTCTGGTCACCTTCGACGATCAGCGTCTCTCCCTCGCCCTGGGGGTGCTTCACGACTTCGCCCAAAGCCGCCAGGTGCTGCTGCTGACCTGCCAGAGCCGGGAAAAGGCGGCCCTTGACCGGGGTGGGTTGCATTAAGCGGCTGCTATGTGTTATAATTACATGTTAAGGCAACAACTTCTCCCAAGGGAGGGAAACCGATGAAAACGGATCAAACCAAACCGGTGGAAGAGGAGGAGGTCCTCGACCCCTTCTACACCCCCGACACCCGCGCCCAATCCTTCCGCCTGGGCGTTTACAGCTGGCTCCAGCCCCTGGTCCTCGCCCTGGCGGTGCTCATTCTGATGTCTGTCTTTGTGGGCCGCATCATCGGGGTGGACGGCAGCTCCATGCTGCCCACCCTTCATGACCATGACATGCTGGTGCTCCAGAGCCTGGGCTACAAGCCCGCCCAGGGGGACATCGTGGTGCTCACCCAGCGCTCCTTCAGCGACAAGCCCATCGTCAAGCGGGTCATCGCCACCGGCGGCCAGACCGTGGACGTGGATTACGCCGCCAACACCGTCACCGTCACCGACAAAGACGGTTCCCGACAGGTGCTGGACGAGCCGTATTTGGGTGAGCCTATGCGCCAGCCCCCCTCTCTGTCCAACACCCACATCGAGGTGCCGGATGGCTCCATCTGCGTCTTCGGCGACAACCGCAACAACTCCACCGACTCCCGCTTTCCCAGCGTGGGTACCGTGGACGAGCGGTGCGTCATTGGCCGGGCGGTGCTCATCCTCCTGCCCTTCCAGCGGTTTGGGGTGATCCACTGATGCGACTGGATAAGTGGTTGAAGGTCTCCCGCCTCATCAAGCGGCGCACGGTGGCCAACGAGGCCTGTGACAACGACCGGGTGTGGGTGGCTGGACGGCCCCAGCGGGCGTCCTACGACGTAAAGGTGGGAGATATCGTAGAGCTGCGCCTCGGCCCACGGGTCACCCGCATCGAGGTCCTGGCGGTGGAGGAGCACGCCCAGAAGGGCGACGCCGCCGGACTGTACCGGGAGCTGCCCCCGGAAGCATAACATAAAAAGCCCCCATTCTTCGTATGCTCAAAGAAGAATGGGGGTTTTATCATGTCTCGCGAGAAAAAAGTGACCGTCCTGGTCTTTGCCCTGGCCACCCTGGCGGGTTCCGCGCTCCATTTCCTCTACACCGCGTTTCCAAGCCCACTCACCGCTGTTCTGGCCCCGGTGGACGAGAGCATTTGGGAGCACGGCAAGCTGATCCTCTGGCCGGGGGTGCTGTCCGCCGCCCTCCTGACCAAGCTGTACGGAAGAGGTCCCCAACGGTTCGCGGCGGTCACCCTGGGGCTGGTGGTCCTGGTGGTCTGGGGATTTCTCTACAATGTGGTGCTGAAAGGCCCCTGGGACTGGGTCAACATCCTTTCCTATGTGGTGGAGATGGGGTTCATTTTCTGGCTGCCCTTCCGCTGCCCCACACCGCCAGCGCCGTGACCGCCACGGACGCCGCGCCCAGGCCCACGCACATCCACAGCATGGCGTTCACGCCGCCAGCGTCCAGGGCGCGCCCCGCCAGCACGCTGCCCATCACGCCGCCCAGACCGTTGGAGGCCACCATCATCAGCGTCTGGCCCTTCACCTGGTCCACCGGGTCGATGGCGTCGCTGACATAGAGCACCGAGGCGGGGGTGAACAGGCCGTAGCCCAGCATCTGGACCGGCTGGACCAGCCAGATCACCCAGTAGGCGGGAGCGAAGAGCATCAGCAGGGCCTTCCCGGTCATGAAGACCATGCTCACCACCAAAATTTTGCCCGCCCTGCCCCGGCGGTAGAGCCGGTCGAACAGCAGGGCGGCGGGCAGTTCAGAGGCCGCCATGAGGAAGAGGGCGATGCCCAGGTGGGTCTCGTCCCCGCCCCGGCTGCGGATGATATTGATGAGGAAGTTGCTCATGGGCAGCACCGCCGTGATGCCCAGCAGGATCCCCAGCAGCATTACAGCAAACCGGGGGTTGTCCCGCAGCAGCCGCCAGGCGTTTTTCGGCTGCCGGGACGTCTCCCGGTTTCTCTGCCATGCGGGGTCGAACCGGGGGAAGGTGAGCACCGTCACGATCAGCGCCACCGTCAGGACACTGTGAGTCCAGAGGGTGGACTCCACTCCAAACCGCCCGGCCTGGAACCCCAGAAAGACGCACACCAGGGCGTAGGCCAGCGAACCAAGCCCCCGCCCGAAGGAGTAGGACAGGTCCGCCCCGGTCTGAATGAACTGCACCGCCATGGCGTCCATCAGCGGGTAGGCGGAGATCTCCAGCGCGCCCAGAACAATAAAGAGCAGACTGGTGCCCACCATGCCCATGGGGAGCATCAGGGCCAGCCCCGCGAAAAAGGCCACCCCCAGGCACACCGAGACGATCACCTTCAGCGGCACGTTGGGGTGCTTGTCGGCGTAGCTGCCCAGCAGCGGCTGGGCCACCACCCCCGCCAAACACCGCAGGGCCACGATCACCCCCACCTGGGTATTGCTGAACCCCCGGGCCAGGAGCAGGGTGGCCTGATAGGCGCAGATGGCGGCGAACACCGCCCAAAAGGCCACCTGCATCAAAATGTAGTGAACATCCAACGAACGTTTGGAAGGCATACCCATTCTCCTTGCTATCAATAGAACATCCGGAGGGGCGGTGCGTGCCAGTGGCACGCGTCTCACCGCATGACCGAGCCGAAAGGCGAGACCCCGCGGGAGCGGGGACGCGCCAGCAGGCGCGTAAATTTGAGGGCCAACGGCCCGAGAATTTGCGGAGGGCGAGCTTTGCCCGCCCGAGCAGCTTAAAGATGGAATTGTCTGCGCGCCCACGCCCGCAGGCCGGGGACGCGGCGCACCACGATCAAAACCGCCATGATGGCCGCGCAGGCGGCGGTCACCACCAGCGACCAAAGGGGCTGCCACCGCCCCGTCAGGAAGCGGTCCACAAACAGCTCGATACACAGGCAGGACGCGGCCACGCCGCCGATGAGCACGGTGATCGAGGTCAAAATGGAGTGGCGGGGCAGCCAGAGCGCCACGGCCAGCACGATGGCGGTCTCCGCCAGCACGATGGGCAGGGCCAGCCCCACATACCACGTCCGGCCGCTCAGGTCCACGCTGATGAGGAACAGGTAGAGCGCCACCGCCGCCCCGTCCAGCAGAACCTTGACTGCCCGGTGGAGCTTGGGCAGAAAAATGGGCAAAATGAGCCAGAACCACACCGTCAGCAGCGCGCCGATCACATAGAGGCTCCACAGCCGCCCCGGCTTCAAAAACACATTCAGCACGCCGCACACCGCCGCCACGGCGCAGAGGATCACCGTCACCAACAGTCCCAGTTCCCCCTTCCCCGGCAGCTCCACCGTGGAGGAGCGGGTGGGGTACGGAGTGGGCGAGACGGTATCCCGGGGGGTCTTTGGATCATGAACGGGGGTGGCGCAGAGGGGACAGACGGCGGCGGTGTCGTCCAGCTCCACGCCGCAGTGGACGCAATAAGACATCGGGTTTCCCTCCTAACTGGGGTCGGAGCGGTTGGAGAGGACCGTCACGTGCAGTCCCTCCCGGACCAGGAAACGGAAAAACTCCCGCTCCACGTCCCGCTCCTTCAAATTGCTGGCAAAGGAGATGGACAGCGCATCACCGCAGGACACGCTGGCGCAGTTGACCGTGTCGCCGTAGGGCTGACCCAGCACCGCCTCCACCCGCTGGATATGCCGCGCCATTGGGGCGGGGGCTTTAAAGATGCCGGGGTTGGTGTAGGTCATGGAAAAGGGCCGGATGGCAGCCAACCGGTAAGACAGCTTCATCACCGGGTCCTTGAGCACACAGGGCACAGCCTTCAGAATGGGGTTTTTCTGAAAATTCACGTTCCCGGTGATGCTCCCCTTCATCAAGGGACGGCTCAGCTCCAGCCGCAGCTGGTAGCGCACCTGCTCCATCACCTCGGGGAAGGTGTAGTCCCCCAGGCGGGGGTCGATGCAGGGCCGGGCGGTGAGGATAAAGTTGCGCACCGTCTCGGTGGGAAAAAACCGCCTGAGGTCAATGGGAATGGCCAGGGACACCGGCCGCTCCTTGCGCCCCTCCCGCCGCTGCAGCTCCATCAGCGTCCAGATGAGGGCGGCGGAGAGGTATTCCGTAATGGAGCCGCCGTTGGCCTTCGCCACCTGCTTGACCTGGGCCACCGACAGCAGCCCCTGGGTGACGTTCAGGGTATAAAACGGCTCCGGCGTGCCCGTGGGGTGGTAGGCGGTCTGCTTCCACGTTCTGGGGGCGGCGCGCCCCCCGGCGTACCGGCGGTAGGCGTCCTCCGTCTCGCCGGACCGGGGCGGCTCGGTCACGTCCAAAATGCCGTCTCCGTCGGGGATGTCCTCCCCCAGCTCCCGAAAGTAGCAGGCCAGCAGGGTCTTGAAAAACACCATGGCCCCGCCGCCGTCGCTGAGGGCGTGGAAGCACTCGATGGACACCCGGTTCTCATAGCGGCACACCCGCAGCAGGCGGGTGGCCTCGCCGCAGGGGTCCATAGGCTGGCAGAAGTTGCACACGTCCTCCTGGACGAAGGGGCCGGGGCGGTCGTCGGGGACGAAATAATACCAAAAAGCCCCTTTCCGCAGCCGCACATGAAAGGTGGGAAAACGGGGAATGTTTTTTTCCAGAGCGCGCTGAAGGGCGGCGGCGTCCACCGCCTTGTCCAGCACCGCGGAGATGCGGTAGACGGGGGAGTAATCGTCGCCGGAGATGGCGGCGTAGAGCACGCCGGCGTTGTCCATGGGATACCAGGTCTCCGGCTGGGCCTTCTTCTTCGCCAAAACGCTCCCCCCTTCGGTGATATCATGCCGCCTGCCTTGCGGGCCGCCGTGCAACGCACGGCGTTTTTGGTATTGTAGCACAACTTGCTTTGTGTTACAATACACTTATTCCTTAGTATCCCATTTCAGAAGGAGGAACACACGATGGAAAAACGCATCGCACCCAGAAAGGCGGCCGTCATCGGCTGCGGCTTTGTCGGCTCGGCCACCGCCTTCGCCCTGATGCAAAGCAAGCTGTTTTCAGAGATCGTTTTGCTGGACGCCAACCATGACAAGGCGGACGGCGAGGCCAAGGACATCGCCCACGGCATCCCCTTCGCCGGACAGATGAAAATTTACGCCGGAGATTACAGCGACGTGGGGGACGCCTCCATCATTATCGTCACCGCCGGGGCCAACCAGAAGCCCGACGAGACCCGGCTGGACCTGGTCCACAAAAACGTGGGCATCTACAAGAGCATCATCCCCCAGATCGTGGAAAGCGGCTTTGGGGGCATCCTGCTGGTCGTCTCCAACCCGGTGGACATCCTCACCTACGCCGCGGTCAAGCTCAGCGGCTTTCCCGAAAACCGGGTCATCGGCTCGGGCACGGTGTTGGACACCGCCCGGCTGAAATACGCCCTGGGGGAGCACCTGTCGGTGGACAGCCGCAGCATCCACTCCTTCATCATCGGCGAGCACGGCGACAGCGAGATCGCCGCCTGGAGCAGCACCAACGTCTCCGGCATCCCCGTCAACGACTTCTGCGAAATGCGGGGCCATTTTGACCACGAGGGTTCCATGAAGCGTATCGCCGACAGCGTGAAAAACAGCGCCTATGAGATCATCGCCAAGAAGCAGGCCACCTACTACGGCATCGCCATGTCCGTCAAGCGTATCTGCGAGTGCATCATGCGGGACGAGAAGTCCATTCTCCCCGTGTCCTCCATGCTCCACGGCCTCTACGGCATTGAGGATATCGCTCTGAGCATGCCCGCCGTGGTGGGCGCGGACGGCATTGAGACCCACGTCCCCATCTCCCTGGACGAGAAGGAGACCACCGCCCTGCTGGCCTCTGCCGCGACGCTGAAGGACGTGGCCAAGGGGCTGGACCTGTAAGGCCGGGAGGAGCTTATGGCAAACAAGCTGACCGAGGAAGAAAAGACCACCCGCGCCGCGGCGAAAACCGCGGAAAAGGCCGCCAAGGACACCGCCAAGTCGGAGCAGAAGCGTCTTCAGCCCATGATGAAGATCCTGAAGGCCATCCACTCCATGGGCGGGAACGAATCCATGGACCCCAAGGATCTGGCCCGCCAGCGCAAGGGCCATGAGCTGCTGGGCCGGCTCATCACCCCTATGGTGGGCATGACCTGGGAGACCTTCGACTTGAACGGTATGCCCTGCGCCTGGACCCGGCCCGACCGGGGCCATGACCGCCGCCACGCCATCCTCTACTGCCACGGCGGCGGATACACCAGCGGCGCCCTGGGCTACGCCCGCATTTTAAGCTCCAAGCTGTCCCACGTCACCGGCTACCCGGTGCTGTCCTTCCAGTACCGCCTGGCCCCGGAGCACCCCTACCCCGCCGCCGTGGAGGACGGCATGGCCGCCTGGGACTACCTGATGCACCAGGGCTTCGGCGCCCGGGACGTGATCATCGCCGGGGACAGCGCGGGAGGCAACATGGCCCTGTGCCTGACGCAGCTGCTCCAGGAGCAGCAGCGGCTCCTTCCCCGCGCCCTCATCCTCATGTCCCCCTGGACGGATATGTCCGCCCAGGGGAAGTCCTATCAGGAAAACGCGGACATCGACCCCCTGATCACCCTGGAGTACGTCAAAGGGGTGCGGAACGCCTACGCCGGAGAGGCCCCCGACTGGACCGACCCCCACCTCTCCCCCCTGTACGGCTCCCTGAAAAGCTTCCCGCCCACCCTCATCCAGGTGGGCACCAATGAGATCCTGCAGTCCGACTCCATCCGTCTGCGGGACCGGCTGGTGCTGGCGGGGGTGCCCTGCCGGCTGGAGGTGTGGAAGGATATGTGGCACGTGTTCCAGATGTTCCCCGTCCGTCAGGCGGGGGAGGCCATGGACGACATCGGGCACTTTTTGCTTGAAATGTCATAATCAGCCTTGCAAACCAAATCGGATATCAGTATAATAGAAGAGCTAAGCGGTTATCATCCGAATAGACTTATTGGAATTTGATAGAGGTGTCAAACATGTTTAGTAAAGATATCGGGATCGACCTGGGTACAGCCTCCATCCTGGTGTTTGTCCAGGGGAAGGGCGTGGTGCTCCGTGAGCCGTCCGTGGTGGCCATGGACAAGAACTCCGGCAAGCTCCTGAAGGTGGGCGCGGACGCCCAGGCCATGCTGGGCCGCACCCCCGGCAACATCGTGGCCATCCGCCCCCTGCGGGAGGGCGTGATCTCCGACTACGACATGACCGAGCGGATGCTCCGGGAGTTCATCCACAAGGTGTCCTCCTTCCGCATTTTCAAGCCCCGCGTGGTCATCTGTGTCCCCTCCGGCATCACCGAGGTGGAGGAGCGCGCGGTCATCGACGCGGGCATCCAGGCCGGTGCGCGCCGGGTCTACCTCATTGAGGAGCCGTTGGCCGCGGCCATCGGCGCGGGCATCGACATCACCAAGCCCGACGGCCACATGATCGTGGACATCGGCGGTGGCACCACCGACATCGCCGTCATCTCCCTCTCCGGCATCGTGGAGTCCGCCTCCATCAAGATCGCCGGCGACCAGTTCGACGAGGCCATTGTGAAGTACATCCGCCGCAAGCACAATGTCCTCATCGGCGACCGCACCGCCGAGGAGCTGAAAAAGCAGATCGGCTGCGTGTTCCCCCGCCCCGAGGAGCAGACCATGGAGATCAAGGGCCGCTGCCTCATGACCGGCCTGCCCCGGGTGTTCACCGTCTCCTCCAGCGAGATGATCGAGGCCTTCGAGGAGGTCTCCACCCGCATTTTGGAGGCTATCCACGGCGTTCTGGAGCGCACGCCCCCCGAGCTGGTGGCGGATATCTCCACCAACGGTATCGTCATGACCGGCGGCGGCAGTCTGGTGTGGGGCTTTGACAAGCTCATTGAGAGCCATACCGGTATCTCCACCTATGTGGCCGACGACGCCATCTCCTGCGTGGCCTACGGCACCGGCAAGAGCCTGGAGTGGATCAACGACATGCAGGACGGGACCATGAACATCTCCAGACAGAAGCAAATGAACTAATGGCTCAATATATCATGGCCCTGGACGCCGGGACCACCAGCAACCGCTGTATCCTGTTTGACCAGCGCGGCGAGATGCGCAGCGTGGCCCAAAAGGAATTTACCCAGTATTTCCCTCAGCCCGGCTGGGTGGAGCACGACGCCAACGAGATCTGGTCGGGGATGCTGGGCGTGGCCGTGGAGGCCATGCACAAGATCAACGCCACCGCCGCGGACATCGCCGCCATCGGCATCACCAACCAGCGGGAGACCACGGTGGTGTGGGACAAGCGCACCGGCGAGCCGATCCATCCCGCCATTGTCTGGCAGTGCCGCCGCACCAGCGAATACTGCGACGAATTAAAGCGCAAGGGCCTGGTTGACGCGATCCGCGCCAAGACCGGGCTGGTCATCGACGCCTATTTTTCCGGCCCCAAGCTGCGCTGGCTGCTGGAAAACGTCCCCGACGCGCGCATCCGGGCGGAACGGGGCGAGCTGCTGTTCGGCACGGTGGAGACCTGGCTCATCTGGAAGCTGTCCGGCGGCAAGCTCCACGTCACCGACTACTCCAACGCCTCCCGCACCATGATGTTCAACATCAACACCCTGGACTGGGACGACGACATCCTCAAGGAGCTGAACGTCCCCCGGTGTATGCTGCCCCAGCCGCGGCCCTCTTCAGAGATATACGGCGAGACCGACCCCGCCCTGTTCGGCGGGGCCATCCCCATCGGCGGCGCGGCGGGGGACCAGCAGGCCGCGCTCTTTGGCCAGACCTGCTTCCACCCCGGCGAGGCAAAAAATACATACGGAACGGGCTGTTTTCTCCTGATGAACACGGGAGAAGCCCCCGTTTTCTCCCAAAACGGTCTGGTGACCACCATCGCCTGGGGTCTGGACGGTCAGGTGACCTACGCCCTGGAAGGCTCCATCTTTGTGGCCGGGGCCGCCATTCAGTGGCTGCGGGACGAGATGAAATTCATTGACAGCGCGCCGGAGTCAGAGTTTTTGGCCTCCATGGTGCCCGACACCAACGGCTGTTACGTCGTCCCCGCCTTTACCGGCCTGGGCGCGCCCTACTGGGACCAGTACGCCCGGGGGACCATCGTGGGCCTCACCCGGGGCGTGAACAAGTACCACATCATCCGGGCCACCCTGGACTCCATCGCCTACCAGGTCCACGACGTGCTGGCGTCCATGAAGGCGGATTCCGGCATTTCCCTCACCGCCTTGAAGGTGGACGGTGGGGCCTGCGCCAACAATTTGCTGATGCAGACCCAGGCCGACGTGATCGGCGCCCCCGTTCTGCGCCCCCGGTGCGCCGAGACCACCGCCATGGGCGCGGCCTATCTGGCGGGGCTGGCGGTGGGGTACTGGAAGAGCAAGGAGGACGTGGTGCAGAACTGGGCCATTGACCGCACCTTCTCCCCTGCGATGGAGGAAGCCACCCGCGCCGCCCGCCTCAAGGGCTGGCACAAGGCGGTGAAATATGCTTTCAACTGGGCCAAGGACGACGCCATGTAGGGACACGGGCCGATGTGGACATCGGCCCCTACGAGAGAGACAAGCGCCTCGGTAGAATCGTAGGGGCGGCTGTCCCCAGCCGCCCGTGTAGGGCCCGGAGAGGGCACCCGCGAGAGCGGGGACGCGCCGGCAGGCACGTAAATTTCGTGCGTAGCGCGGAATTTGCGGAAGGCCGGGTCCCCCGGCCTGAGCAGCATAATAAAAGGGAGTGACGCTCATGTATGACGTTCTCATCATCGGCGCGGGGGTGTCCGGGTGCGCCTGCGCCCGGGAGCTGAGCCGGTATGACGCCCGCATCCTGGTCATCGACAAGGAGGACGACGTGTGCTGCGGCACCTCCAAGGCCAACAGTGCCATCGTCCACGCCGGGTACGACGCCGCCCCCGGCTCCCTCATGGCCAAGCTCAACGTGGAGGGCAACGCCCTCATGGGACCCCTGGCGGAGGACCTGGACATCCCCTTCCGCCGCAACGGCTCCTTCGTGGTGTGCTTCTCGGAGGAGGACCGCCCCGGCCTCCAAAAGCTGTTGGAGCAGGGCCGCGCCAACGGCGTGCCCGATTTGCGTATTTTAGAGCGAGACGAGCTGCGCGCCATGGAGCCGAACCTCTCCGACGACATCGTGGCCGCGCTGTACGCCCCCACGGCGGGCATCATCTGCCCCTTCACCCTCACCATCGCCCTGGCGGAAAACGCCGCCGCCAACGGCGTGGAGTTCCGCTTCAACACCGCCGCCGCCGACATTCGGAAGGTGGACGGCGGTTTTGTGGTGGAAACCGACCAGGGACCCATCGAGACGAAAACCGTCATCAACGCCGCCGGGGTGTACGCCGACCAATTCCACAACCTGTTTGGAGCAAAAAAGCTCCATATCACCCCCCGGCGGGGAGATTACTGCCTGTTGGACCGGGTGGTGGGCCTGCCGGTGGAACGCACCATTTTCCCCCTGCCCAGCAAGTTCGGCAAAGGTATCCTGGTAGCTCCCACCGTCCATGGCAACACCATCCTCGGCCCCACCGCCATCGATCTGGACGACAAGGAGTCCACCGCCACCACCGCCGCCGGGCTGGAGGCCCTTTTGGCCCAAGCCACCCGTTCGGTCAAGGACCTGCCCCTCAAGCAGATCATCACCTCCTTTGCGGGCCTGCGCGCCCACGAGGACGGCCACGAATTCGTCATCGGCGAGCTGCCCGAGGCCCCCGGCTTCTTCGACTGCGCAGGCATCGAGTCTCCCGGCCTCACCTCCTCCCCCGCCATCGGGAAAATGGTAGCGGGGCTGGTGTCCGCCAAGCTGGGCCTGGCCCAAAAGACGGACTTTATTTCCCAGCGCAAGGGCATTTTAGATCCCAAGACCCTATCCCTGGAGGACTACGCCGCGCTGGTCCAGGAGCAGCCCGCCTACGGCGCCGTGGTCTGCCGCTGCGAGACGGTGACGGAGGGGGAGATCCTCGACGCCATCCGCCGTCCCCTGGGGGCGCGCAGCCTGGACGGGGTGAAGCGGCGCACCCGCGCCACCATGGGCCGCTGTCAGGGCGGCTTCTGTTCCTCCCGTGTCATGGCCATTCTGGCCCGTGAGCTGGGTGTTCCCCTCACCGCCGTCACCAAGTGCGGTCCGGGCAGCAGACTGGCCGTGGAGGACGACTGGGAGCGGAGAGGGGGCGAGGGCGCGTGAAGCAGTTCGATCTGGTCATCGTCGGCGGCGGCCCCGCCGGTCTCGCCGCCGCGTCCGCGGCCTACGACGCGGGGTGCAAGCGCACCCTCCTGCTGGAGCGGGACAACGAGCTGGGCGGCATTTTGAACCAGTGCTTCCACGACGGCTTCGGTATGCACACCTTCCATGAGGAGCTGTCCGGCCCGGAGTACGCCGAGCGGTACGTCCAGCGGGTGCTGGACCGGGACATTCCCCTCCGTCTGGGCACCACCGTCATCGACATCCGTCCGGACAAGACGGTAGTGGCGGTGAACAAGCGGGATGGAGTGTTTGAAATTCCCGCCAAGGCGGTCATTTTAGCCATGGGCTGCCGGGAGCGGCCCCGGGGGGCATTGAACATCCCCGGCTACCGCCCCGCCGGGGTGTATTCCGCCGGGATGGCCCAGCGGCTGGTGAACAAGGAGGGCGTGCTCCCCGGCAAGGACGTGGTCATTCTGGGCAGCGGGGACATCGGCCTCATCACCGCCCGCCGCATGTCGCTGAAGGGGGCAAAGGTCCACGCCGTGGTGGAGCTGATGCCCTATTCCGGCGGTCTGAAGCGGAACATCGAGCATTGTCTCGAGGCGTTCCACATCCCCCTGAAGCTCTCCCACACGGTGGTGGACATTAAGGGCAAGAAGCGGGTGGAGAGCGTCACCATCGCCCAGGTGGACGAGCATAACAAGCCCCTCCCCGGCACGGAGATCGAGTATCCCTGCGACACGCTGCTGCTGTCCGTGGGCCTCATCCCGGAAAACGAGCTGAGCCGCCGGGCGGGGGTAGCGTTAAGCCCCGCCACCAACGGCCCCGTGGTCAACGAGCGGCTGGAAACCTCGGTGCCCGGCGTGTTCGCCTGCGGCAACGTGCTCCACGTCCACGACCTGGTGGACTTCGTCTCCCTGGAGGGAGAGGCCACCGGCCGGGCCGCCGCCCAGTACATTCGGGACGGCGCCGTGGACGCGGCGGACCTGCGGAACGTGCCCATTCGCGCCGAGGGCGGCGTACGGTACACCGTCCCCACCCATTTCCGCCCTGACTGCGTGGAGGACGCGCTCACCCTCCGCTTCCGGGTCGCCGCCCGAAGCGAAAACCGCTTCATCCGTGTCTACGCCGGGGACAAGCGCATCTACTCCCAAAAAAAAGCCGCCCTGGCCCCCGGCACCATGGAGGAGATCACTCTGTCCAAGGCCGACCTGCTGGGGGATTTCGACGCCCTCACTGTCAAGCTGGAGGACGCATAATACGCCATAAAAACACCCCCGAAGGGAAGCCCTTCGGGGGTGTTTTTTTGTTATATTCTATCGAAATATTCCAATTTGGAATCGTCAGATCGTAGCTCTCAGTGCTTCCGCCTTGTCGGTGCGCTCCCAGGGCAGATCCAGGTCGGCGCGGCCAAAGTGGCCGTAGGCCGCGGTCTGGCGGTAGATGGGACGGCGCAGGTCCAGAGTCTCAATGATCCTGGCGGGGCGGAGGTCGAAGTGGTCCTTCACGATCTGGGCCAGCTTCTCATCACTGACCGCGCCGGTGCCGTAGCTCTCCACCAGAATGCTCACGGGGTTGGCTACGCCGATGGCGTAGGCCACCTCGATCTGGCAGCGGCGGCACAGGCCGGAGGCCACCAGGTTTTTGGCGATATACCGGGCCATGTAGGCCGCGGAGCGGTCCACCTTGGTGGGGTCCTTCCCGGAGAAGCAGCCGCCGCCATGGGCCGCCGCGCCGCCGTAGGTGTCCACCACGATCTTGCGGCCGGTGAGGCCGGTGTCCCCCACGGGGCCGCCGATGACGAACCGTCCGGTGGGGTTGACGAAGAACTTTGTGTCGTTCAGATACTCGGCGGGGATGGTGGGCTTGATGATGGTCTCCACCACCGCCTCACGAAGGTCCTTCAGGGCGATGTCCGGGTCGTGCTGGGTGGAGACCACGATGGCGGGGGTGCGGAGCACCTTGCCGTTCTCGTCATACTCCACGGTGACCTGGCTCTTGCCGTCGGGGCGCAGCCAGGGCAGCTCCCCGCTCTTGCGCACCGCCGCCAGGCGGCGGCACAGGGCGTGGGACAACGCCAGGGGCGCGGGCATCAGCTCCGGGGTCTCGTCGCAGGCGTAGCCGAACATCATGCCCTGGTCCCCCGCGCCGATGAGATCGGCTTCGTCGGTGCCGCCGTTCTGGTGCTCGAAGGACTGGTTCACCCCCATGGCGATGTCGGGGGACTGGTGGTTGATGGCGGTGAGCACCGCGCAGGAGCGGTAGTCAAAGCCGTAGTCCGGGTTGGTGTAGCCGATGTCGCGGATGGTCTGGCGGGCGATGCCGGCGATGTCGCAGTAATGCTCGGTGGTGATCTCTCCCATCACGGTGACCATGCCGGTGGTGGTAAAGGTCTCGCAGGCCACATGGGCGGCGGGGTCGTGGGCGAGGATGTCGTCCAAAATGGCGTCGGAGATCTGGTCGCAGACCTTGTCGGGATGGCCCTCGGTGACGGACTCGGAGGTAAAGATACGTTTGCTCATGGCTCATTTCCTTTCTGTTTTGAAGAAACAAAAGACGCTCCGTAAGGAGCGCCCGTTTCCTCCTTATCGCTGTTAGCAGAACCACCTTGCGAAACGCAGGTTGGTGTGGGGTCACGGAGCTAACTCTCTCGCCCACTCTTGATAGGGGTATTCAGTTGTCGAGGGGTATTCTATCTCATGCCGGGGAAAATGTCAACCCCAAGTTGGCCCCAAATCGGCGAAAAAGCGGAAATGGAACGCGGCGTGGCAAATGTTCACAATTTTCTGTAGACTTCCCCTCCCGTTTGGGCTATAATAGCCGCAAGCGGCTATGATAGAATATCACAAACACCGTGCGGAAGGGAGAAATGACTTTGCGAAGCGTAGACACGTGGCTGGACCGGTTTGCCTACAAGCACCCTAAGCTGGGGATCCCCCGGCTGATGCTCTATATCGTTCTGGGCAACCTCGTCGTCTTTTTCTTTGACCAGTTCAGCTCCCTGACCTTTTCCCAGCTTTTGGCGTTCTCCGCCTCGGACATCCTCAAGGGGGAGGTCTGGCGGCTGGTCACCTTTGTCTTTGTCCCTCCCCAGCACAATCTGGTCCTTCTGGCCCTGGAGCTTTACTTCATCTACTTCATCGGCTCCTCCCTGGAGCGTGAATGGGGGGCGCCCAAGTTCACCCTCTTTTATCTGGTGGGCATCCTGGCCAACATTCTGGTGGGCTTCGCGGCGGGCGCCTCCACCATGTACTATGTGAACCTCTCCATGTTCTTCGCCTTTGCCACCCTGTACCCCGATATGCAGTTCCTGCTGTTCTTCTTCCTCCCCGTCAAGGCCAAATGGCTGGCGTGGGCGGACGCGGCGCTTTTCCTGTGGGAGATGATCGGGATGGCCGCCGGCGGTTTCTACCTCTCCATGCTCCTGCCCGTAGTAGCCATTTTGAACTACTTCCTCTTCTTCTGGAGTGACATCCGCCGCTATGTGGGCGGGAATATCCGCCGGGCCAAGCACCAGCACTCCAAGCAGACCATTGACTTCAAGGCCGCCCAGAAAAAGGCCAAGGAGACCCGGGGGTATATGCACAAGTGCGCCGTGTGCGGCAAAACTGACTCTGACGATCCCAGCATGGAGTTCCGCTACTGCTCCAAGTGCGACGGGTACTACTGCTACTGCATGGACCACATCAACGACCACGTCCACATCAAAAAGGACGATTGAACCTCCCTTTGAACAGAAAGAGAGCCGTCACCATGGTGACGGCTCTCTTTGTTATGTGCCGGAAAGATGCGTGGTGATCAAATCAATTTGTTTCTCGTTCAGTCCCACCTGCTCCAGCAGGTAAGTGCGGGTGGCCGCCGCCAGGTCCAGCTCGTCCAGCGCGTGTTCGTCCGCCGCCCCGGTGAAGGTCAGCAGGCAGGTCACGGCCTGCGCCCGGGCGGCGTTCCATTCCCCGCTGCCCTGCTCCACAAGGAGATACTCCTCGTAGGAGCGCAGGTAGTCCGCCAGCAGCTCCTCCTTGGAAGCGCCCATGAGAGCTTCCAGCACCATGCAGACGTAGCCGGTGCGCTCCACGCCGTGAGTGCCGTGGATGAGGTAGGGGCCGGGCCGCTCGGAGATAAAGTCCAGACCGTTGCGCATATCCTCTAAAAAGGCGTCGGAGGGGTAATCATGGCCCATGTTCAGGGCCACCTGGTCGGTGGCGTCCAACCGGGCGTAGTAAGTGTCCCGGTACCCGGCAAAGTTACGGAAGCGGAGGCGGCAGTCGGAGGTGTTCACCACCGCCGCGATCCCCGCCCGCCACAGCAGGGCGTCGGCCACAAAGCGGCGTTCGCCCTGGCTGGGGTCGATGGGGCTGGAGGAGCGGTAGAGCACCCCGGGGGCGACGCCCCCGGCGGTGATCTCCCGGAAGTTCACGTAAGCCTCGTCAGAGGGGTATTTAGCCCGCTCTGGGTCGCTTACTTCGCGGCGGTAAAAAAATCGGTGTAGTTGGTGAGGATCTGGGCCAGTTGGGCGCGGTCGGCGGTGCCCTTGGGATCCAGACGGTTGTCGCCCGTGCCGGAGATGACCTTGGAGCCCACCGCCCACTGGAAGGCGGGAATGGCCCAGGTGTCCAGAAGCTCGCCGTCGGCGTAGTCCAGAAGGTTGACCTCCTCAACGGTGGTGTTGCCCTTCTTCTCGGCGTAGCGGCTGAGGAAGGCCACCAGCTCGGCGCGGGTCAGCGCATCCTCGCCATTGAAGGCGCCGGCGCCGTTGCCCTGGGTGATACCCTCCTGCTCGGCCCAGCGGACCGCGGTCTCATACCACTTGCCCTGGGCGTCGGGGAAGGTAGCCATCTTGTTGTTGACCTCGGGCTTGCCCTCCATGTTGTAGAGGACCTGGACCATGGTGCCGCGGGTGACGGTGCCGGCGGCGTCAAAGCCGTTGCCGGTGGAGGTCATCAGGCCCTTGTCCATCACGTTCTTGGCGGCAGCGGTGTACCACTGGCCCGCCTCCAGGCCGACATACTTCACGGTGATACGGCCCTGGGGCGCGGCGTAGGCCTCGCCCACCACGCCGTCCAGCTCCTCGGTGATGAAGGCCATGAGGGCCTCGTCCAGAGGCACGCCGGTGTCCACGATGTTCTCGGAGGTGGAGAAGGTGTAGTAGGTGTCGCCGCCGGCGGCCACGAAGTCGTTGGTGATGACGGCGTAGGTGGCGTCGGTATCAAAGTCCTTGCCGTTCACGCTGTTGATGGTGACGCGGTTGATGGACTTGGGCGCGGCATAGGTGGTGTCGGGATAGTTCTCGCCGGCGTCATAGGCGGCGGCGGTGTCAATGGAGAAGTTGATGCCGGAGACCTGGGGGAAGCCGCCCACGGCGGTGGGGGTGCAGAAGGTAGAAGCCTCCAGGGCCTCCAGCAGGGCGGTGCCCTTGATGTAGATGGTGGCGACGGTGTTGCCGAAGGGCAGGACCTTGTTCACGTCCTGACGGGTGATATCCCCCGCGGCGATGGCGGCGCGGATGCCGCCGCCGTTGGTGACGGCGATGACGTGGTCATCGTCCACGTCCAGTCCGCCGTCCTTGGTGACCTGCCAGACCATGGCGTCGCAGATCAGGTCGCCCAAATTGGTCTCCTCGGTGCGGTTGCCGGGAGCGCGCTCGCCGTTGAGGGCGACCTCACTCTTGGCGAACACCTGGCCGTACAGCTCGTTCACCGCGTCCACCACGGCCTGGGCGGCCTCGGCGACGGTCTCATCCGTCTCGGGAATAGCTTCCACGGGGACGTTCTCGGTGGTAATGTTCTTGTCGGCGTCGATGATGACCACGCCCACGTTGGCGATCTTAGTGCCGGTGGAGGTGACCACAGTCTCGCCCACCTTGCCGGTGGCGTCGGTGACAGCCAGCATGTCCTCCAGGGTGGAGTGGGAGTGGCCGTCGATGAGGAGGTCGATTCCCTCCACCTTGGTCAGCATATCGATGGAGCGGTTTCCGTTGGCAGCGGACTCGTTGTCGATGCCCAGGTGGGACAGGCAGACGATCAGGTCCACCTTCTCCGCCTGCAGGGCCTCCACCTCAGCCTTGGCCACGGCGTACAGCTCCTCGCCGCCGTCAAAGGTCACGCCCTTGATCTTGGCGGGGTGGGCCTTGGTGGCGGTCTCGGGGGTGTCCAGGCCGAAAATGCCGATCTTCTGATCGCCCTTTTCGATGACCACATGGTTGCCGAAGGCCAGCTTGCCGTCAAACTTGACGTTGGCGGCCAGGACGGGGAACTTGGCCAGCTCCACCAGGGTCTTGAGGTTCTCATAGCCGTAGTCGAACTCGTGGTTGCCGGGGGCGGCGGCCTCGTAGCCCACCAGGTTCATCAGCTCCACGGCGGACGCGCCCTGGCTGGTGCTGACGTAGGTTTCGCCCTGGGAGAAGTCGCCCGCGTCCACCAGCAGCACATTCGCGCCGGCGTCCTCAAACATCTTCTTCAGAGTGGCGACCTTGGCGTAGTTCTCCACCGCGCCATGGACGTCGTTGGTGTGCAGGATGACCAGCTTCCCAGCCACATCGGCAGGGACAGTGTAGGGTGCGATGGCGATGTCCTCCTCGCCGTCCGCCGCCAGCGCGGGGATGGCCAGAGAGAAGAGCATCGCGACGCACAACAGCAGGGATAAGATCTTCTTCATGCTCGTTCACCTTTCCGTTTCATTCAAAATTGGCCGTCAGGCCTGTCGAATATTGTAACATTTCTGTAACTTCCACGCAAGGCCTTTCGGGGAATTTCCCGAATTTTCTGGGGTTTAGACGAAAAAGGCGCGCCGAACACGGCGCGCCTTGGCGTATTTTGTTCCTCAGCTTTCCCAGGCGGGGAGCACGATATGGAACACCGTCTCGTCCCCGGTGGCTTCCGCCACGATCTCCCCGCCGTGGTTGTCCACGATCTCCTTGGCGATGGCCAGCCCCAACCCCGCGCCGCCGGTGCGGGTGGAGCGGGCGGCGTCCAGGCGGTAAAAGCGGTCAAAGATGTTGGACAACTCCTTCTCCGGGATACCCAGACCCCGGTTGGCGATGCGGATATGGACGCGCCCTCCCTCCAGCGCCGCAGTCAGGCGGATGGTCCCCTCGGGGTGGGAGTAGCTCACCGCGTTGCGCAGCACATTGTCAAACACCCGGGCCAGCTTGTCCGCATCGCCCACGGTGACCAGGCCGGGGGCGATATCCGTCTCCAGCGTCAGCTTGTTCTCTGCCAAAAGAGGGTAGAATTCGTCGGCGATCTGTTCCAGCAGGAAGGTGAGCTGCACAGGCTCCTGCCTGTCGCCGTCCTGGTGAAGCTCCATGCGGGAGATATCGAAAAATTCCCCCAGCAGCTCCTCCAGCCGCTGGGCCTTTTCCAGCGCCACGGCGGTGTACCGCGCCCGCTCGGCCGGGTACAGCCCCGGCTTGTCCCTCAGCAGGGTGAGGTACCCCACCACCGAGGTCAGGGGCGTTTTCAGGTCGTGGGCCAGAAAGGCCACCAGGTCCTTTTTCCGCTTCTGCTCCTGCTGGGCGGCCCTGCGCTGCACGTCCAGCTCCTCCCGGGTGGTTTTCAGCTCCCGGTCGGCCTGCCGCCAGCGGCGGAAATACCGCGTCAGAAAGGCCAGCGCCGCCGCCAGCAGCACCGACAAAAAGCCCACCCAAAATGTCATGTCCATTCCTCCTCAGGTCCCATCGGACCGGATAAGCAAGGCCACCGGCGTGCGCCGGTGGCCTTGGTGCTGTGTCTTCAGTCAGTGGTCTCGCCGTCCTGGACCGTCTGGCCGGCGTCCTGGACCGTCTCGCTGTCGGCGGAAGCGTCGCTGTAACGCCAACGCTCGTCGATCCAGCACTTGTTCCAGTGCTCAGGCAGGGTCTGCTTGTCCGCGCCGGTGTACTCCAGGGAGTGGTCGTTAGCCGCCTCAATGATATCGTAATAGGCCCAGTGGTTGGCGGGCACGTCCGACCAGGTCATGTACTCATCCTCACCGTTCTCGGTGTTGTTGCTGGCCGCGCCGGAGTGGATATACTCGTGCAGCTCGCTCAACCCTTCGGCGTCCACGCCGCGGTAGAGGTAGGCGTTAAAGACCTTCACGGCCTCGTCACGGCGGATGTTGTTCAGCGGCTTGAAGGTGCCGTCGGTGTAGCCGTCGATCCAACCCGCGCCTACGGCCATCGCCAGGCCCTCCTTGGCCCACGCTCCAACATCGTCCATGTCCTCGAAGTCATCCTTCTCCACCAGACCCGCGGGGACGCGGTCCCTCTTCTCCGCCAGACGCGCCACGGCGGTCACATACTCCTGACGGGTGATGGGGTCGTCCGGCCGGAAGGTGCCGTCCAGGTAACCGTTAAACACACCGTTCATGGTGCAGTAAGCGATAGCGGACGCCGCCCAGTGGCCGGTCACATCGGTGTACTCACCGGGGTTGCCGTAGTCGTAGCCCTCCTCGAAGTCGTCCAGACCCGCCCGGGCGATAATGGTCGCCACGGAGGCGCGGGTGATAAAGTCACTGGGGCCAAAGGTCCCGTCAGGGTAGCCGATAACATAGTGCTGATGATAAGGCGCATAGACCGCGTAGAAGGTGGTGTCCTCCGTGACCCGGCTGGCGGTGGGGTCCACCAGAGGAGCCACCTCCCCCACCTTCAGGGTGGCGGGGTCGGTCAGGGACCAGCCCAGGAAGGTGCGGCGGTCCAGGGCGGTGACGGCGGGCACATGGGCGGGCTTGGTGTCCTGGGGGACGGCCTCAGAGGTCAGGTCGTCGGAGACGCCGCCCACGCCCAGGTTGTAGTCCACCGCCACGGGGCACCCCGCCGCGGCGGCGCTGAGCGCCGTCGCGGTGAGGATGGTCACGGTCAAAAGCAGGGCAAGAAGTCGTTTCGTGTTCTTCATGATACGCACCTCCTACTTAATGGACGTCGGCAGCGGCGTTGTCGCTGTAACGCCAACGGGCGTCGATCCAGCACTTCTCCCAGTGCTCGGGCAGGGTGTAGCCCAGCGGGGCGTCGAAGTCGGGCGTGTACTCGTGGTCATTGGCCGCCTCGACGATCTCGTAGTACGCCCAGTGATCCTTGGGCACGTCGGACCAGGTCATGTACTCGTCCACGCCGTTGCCGGTGTTGTTGCTGGCCGTGCCGGAGTGGATGTACTCGTGGAGGTCGCTCAGCCCGTCGGCGTCCACGCCGCGGTTCAGGTAGGCGTTGAAGATCTTCACGGCCTCGTCACGGCGGATGTTGTTCAGCGGCTTGAAGGTGCCGTCGGTGTAGCCGTTGACCCAGCCCTTCTCATAGGAGGTGTAGATGCCGTTCAGCGCCCATGCCCCGGCCTCGTCAATGTCGTCGAAGGGGATATCCTGGGCGGTCAGCTCGCCGTCCAGACGGGCGATGACGGTGGCGAACTCCTGGCGGGTGATGGGCTGGTCAGGACGGAAGGTGCCGTCGGTGTAGCCCTTGAACACGCCGAACTTGGAGCAGTAGGCGATGGCGGACTCGGCCCAGTGGCCGGACACGTCGCTGTAATTGCCCGGATTGCCGTAGTTGGAGCCTTCCACGAAGTCGGGCAGGATGGCGCGGGCGATGATGGTGGCTACAGAGCCGCGGGTGATGTCATCGGCGGGGCCGAAGTTGCCGTTGGGATAGCCGATGACGTAGTGCTCATGGAAGGGACGCTCCACGATGACCGCGTAGAAGGTCATGGTCTCGCCCTTGGCCTCCACGGTCTTGGGATCCACCAACTCAAGCTTCTCGCCGTCCTTCAGGGTGGCGGGGTCGGTCAGAGACCAGCCGCGGAACACATAGCCGTCCAGGGCGGTGACGCTGGGCACCTTGCTGGGCCGGTTCTTCTCGCTCACGTCCTCGATGGTGGCGTCGGTAGTCACGCCGTGGCTGCCCACGTAATAGAGGACCTTGCACGGGCACTCAGGCTCCGGCGGCTGGGGAATGCTCGCCGAACGGATGGTGAGCTGGAACACGTAGGTGGACTGGATGGAACGCTCCGCGTCGGTCTCGTTGGCCTTGCCACGCGCCACCAGCGTCAGGGTGTAGTTATTGCCGGGCTTAGAGGTGTCGGCGGCGCTCAGGTCCAGGGTGACGCTCTGCTTGCCGCCGACCGTGAGGTCGAAGCCGGTGGGCAGCGTGCCCAGAACGGCGCCAATGCCGCCCTCGGCGTCAGCGGTAATGCTGTCCTGCGCCACGGTCCACTCCACGTCATACAGGTCCGCGCCGAAGGCGTCCAGGTCGATGGTGTAGCTGCCCAGGTCCTTGGCGCCCTGCTGCACCGACACGGTGCGGCGGTCATCCACCTTCGGGCCGGTGGCGTCGGTGGCGTCGCCGTCCTTCACATCGGCGTGCATCAGATAGGGGATGTCCTGGTCGATGTGGATGAGGTGCTCGCCGTCCGCCCCGTCGCGGGTGACATCAGGATTGGGGGTGGGACGGTTGGTGACGGTGCCGTCGGGGAGGGTCTCCTTGACGGTGGTGTCGGTGTGCTTGGTAATGTCCTCATCGTCCGGGTCGGTGTTGGGATCATCCTCCGCGTACTTGTAGTTCGGATCGATCTCCACGTCCACCTTGACGTTGGTGTGCTTGTCATCCGGGCCGTTCTCGGGACCCCAGGTGACGGTCACGTCGGTGATGGGCACGTTGCCCTTGTCGTCGCGGGTCACGTTGTCCACCGTGCCGCCGCCTTCGGTGGTGCCGGTCACGGAATCGGGCGTGGTCTCCGGGTCGAGGACCTTCACGTCCACGGAGGTGATGACCTTGGGTTCCACCTTGACGGTCAGCTCGTAGGTAGCGGTCACGTTAGGCGTTCCACCCTCCTGGGCCAGCTCTGCGGTGGAGTAACCGGTGAGGGTGAACTTCGCGTGGTGCTCGCCCACCCAGACGTTGCCGCTCACGGGAGCCAGCTCCAGCGTGAAGGTCTTCTCCCCGTCCGTAGACGCGAACCGTCCGCCGGTAAAGGTGGGATAGGCGCTGCCCGTAGCCAGTCTGAAGCCGACCAGCTCATCCGTGGTGAACGTCGTGCCATGAATGGCGGCGTCCACACTCTTGAGCTTCACGGTATATCGAGGCTCTTCGTCCAGATAGGTGATGGTCTCGTTCTTACGGAAGGTGTTATCGGTGTAGTCCATCTCCACAGGAGCCTTGCCGCTGGTGCCATCGTAGCCCCCGGGCACAGCCACCAGGCTGTAGTCGCTGTCGTCGCCGTTGGTCCAGTTGCCGGGCTTCAAAACGTTCTCCACCTCAGCAAAATTCCCAATGATATCCGCAAACAGCGCACCCACAGGCGGCTTGGCGATGGTAAGGGTCATGTTGGTCTCACCGGCGGTGTAGTTCCACTTCTCCGTGGCGCTGTCAGGCTTATAGGTGAAGGTGAATTTGTAGGTGCTGGGCGCGCCTGTACCCTGGAAGCGGGTGGGATCCACCGTCCAGGTGCCGTATTCGTACGCGCCGCTGTCGTTGTTGGCCGCATCACCCGCATGGCCGGTGGCGTCGATCACTGTATTAGCCTGGTCGGTCACGTTGGTGTAGGCAAACAGCTGCTTGAGCACGGTCTCGTTGTAGAGCGGCACATTGTTGATGTCATCCGCCACGGCGACGGGCTTTCCGGCCGCAACGTTGGCGTCGATGTAGGCCGTGCCGCGTTTCTCCGCGGTGTCCTCAGCGGCAGCATGGTTCACCGTGAGCGTACCAGGCTCCACATCAATGGTGACCTTCTTGATGATGGTCACGCCCGTCTTGTCCGCGGTGGCCTTCACATAGACCACCAGCTCATTGGTCACAGCGGTGTAGGTGTTGGGGTCGCTGCTCTCCACGTTGGTGTCCACCGGGCTGTTGAACCCGAAGGTGCCGTCGGCGTTCAGCTTCAGCCAGCCGGGGGCGGGGGTGGCGTCGGGATCGGTGATCCCTTCGCTCGCCAGGTCGCCCATCGGCACGAAGGAATAGGTAAAGCTCTCGCCGGTGGCGGTACTGGTGGCGGTCATCTGGGGTGCGGTGCCCTCAAAGCTCTGGTTGCCATAGATGACCTTGGCGGTTTGGTCGGCCATGCTCAGCTCGCCCTTGGCAAAGGTGGCAACCACCGTCTCGTTGGCATTCCTCACGCCTGTATAGGTCGTGGTCTTGCTGGCGGGATTGGTAATGGTGCCCTTGTCCACCGTCGGGTTCTCCTTCGTCCAGCCCGCAAACAGATAGCCGTCCTTGGGTGCAGCGATCAGATTCACACTTCCGGCTTCCGTAATCAACGTAATGGGGTCTTCGCTGGGGCCAGCCGTCCCCTGCGGCGTGGCGTTGTTGGTCAGCGTGACCGTGCCCCAGGGAGTCGCGGTGTTCACCTTGGCGGTCACATTCTTCTCGCCGTCCACGATCGCATACTGGATGGAGCGGTCGTACCCGGGATAGCCGTCGGCGTTGGGCGTTTTCGCTCCGGGATCGCTGTACTGGCCCTTCTCAATATCATAGAAGGTGATCTTGTACGTGCAACCCGCCTTCAGGTTGTTCTCCCGCCAGGTCTTGTCCAGAATGTAGTTGCCCTGGCCGCCCAGCGGCGTTACAGTCCCTGTGGCAAATGCCAAATCGCCCAGCTTTGTGGGAACGGCGATGCCGTCCTCAACGATGTCGCTGGCCGTCGCCGGCTCGATCCAAATCTCAACCTTTCCGCTGCCGCTGCCGTCGTGGGGATCGTAGACCAGCGTCCGGGCCGCCTCTTCCGCCGCAGTATCCGTTCCATTGTTGTAGGCCGACACGTCCGTGTTGTAGCCGGTGCTGCTGGTAGGCAGTATCTCAGGCAGCAGATCGTAGTAGCCGATCACAGTAGTGGGCTCGGTCACTGTGAGGGTCTTATGGTAGCGGTCCGCGCCCGCAGTCATCGTGGTGGGATCCCACTCCTTGAAGTAGTAGGTGGCGTTGGCCGGAGTGGCGTTATCTGCCATGTCGGCCGCAAAGTCGATGGCGTCGCCCACGTTCTTTGTGGTGATGGTGTTGGGAGAAGCAACCGCCGTGCCGCCATCGTAGGTCCCGCTCACATGAACGTTCGTCAACTCGGTTGCCTGGCCGGTTCGATAGGCGTGGAACGCAACCGTCACATTGGCGTACAGCGCGTCGGAGACGGCGAAGTCGGTGGTGTTGTTGGTCGTGTTCGTCCGGTAAGCGATGAGGTAGATGTTCTTGCCGGAATCGGCGGCAACCGGCGTATAGGTCTTGCCCGCCTCGCCGGGGATGATCGTCACATCGGTCACGCCGGTCTTGGGTGCGATGGTCGTGCCGCTCAGCTCGAACTTGGTTTCGTCAACGGTCACGCCCACGTCCGCCTTTGCCCAGGCGTAGCTCACGTCGCCGTCCACAATGCCGTGGGCGTTGGCGGCCTCGGCAGCAGTAGCAGCGCTGCCGTCGTGATCCACCCAAACGTGATCCAGACCGCCGTTCGTTCCGGCCTGACCCTCCAGGCTCATCACGCCGGTGGTGTCGTCCTTCACCGCATCCACACCCACGATGGGCAGCGGGTCCACGGTGAGGTCAAAGACGTAGTAGACCGTGGGGCCGTCGTGGGACGTGCCTGCGGTATCGGTGGTGGTAGAGGTAAACTTGACGATGTAGATCATGTCGTCGGTGTTGGCGGCGTCAGCAGCCAACACGATCGTCCCTCCGCCCAGCGTATCGCCCACTGCCAGAGCCTGGTTTTTGGGCACGCCGGAGAAGGTCACCTTTTCGGTGCCGTCCACCGCAGTTCCCACGGTTCCGGCGGCAAAGTCAGCGCTCGTGGGCATGGTAGTGGTCTTGGTGGCCGCGCCGGTCACCGCCAGCGCCGCGTTGCCCGGATTGCTCAGGGTCAGGCCGACGCTTGTCCCGGCGGGAATGCCGTTGAAGTAGTACACTGCCGGGTGCTCGGTGTGAGCATTGTTGCTGGTCATGGTGGAGGTGGCCTCGTGCGGCGTGGTGTGGTCGTCCTCCACCTTCAGCCGCAGGTCGCGGCCCTCCACGTAGATGCTGAACAGGCGGGTATCATCCTCCACTGCCGGAGTCAGGGTCTCCTTGTTGCGGGTGGCGTCCGCATCCTTGTCATCCGCGTCAATGGTCACTCTGGTGATGGTGGTGTTGTTTCCTTCATAGGCGGTGATGTCGTACCGGCCCTTCACTACCTTAAATGTCACGGTGTCGCCCACGTTGCCCAACTGGCCGTCGTTGCTGCCATCCACGAACACATGGTCGCCGGTGTTGGGCTTGGTATTGGCCGTCAGGGTAAAGGTTCGGCCCGTCTCCGCAAAGGCCAGCTCCACCGTGTCTACCACCCCGCCGGTCTTGTCGTCGGGATTCTTGATGTGGCCGGTGACGGTGTAGGTGTTCTGGTCCAGACGGCCGCCCAGGAAGGTGGTGTCGGTGATGGTCTGGGTGTAGCCGGTTCCGCTGGCCGTGCCGGTGGTCTGGGCCGCGCCCTTGTCCGCTGTGGCGGCGTCCGCGCTCACGTTGGTGGTGGTGTTGGCGCTCTGCCAGGTTAGCTTGTAGTCCTGGGTCCAGCCATTGGCCTTGGCGGTCACGCTCTGATCCTTCAAAACGGGGGTGTTGGAGGTAAGAGTGGTGGCGCTGGCGCCGCTGCCGACGGTCATGGTGAACTGCTTGTTGGCATCAGTAAAGGTCTCGCCGGCAGCCGCCAGGTAATGCTTGGGGGAGAAGGGCTTGGCGGTGACGGTGAAGTAATAGGCGTCAGCATCCCTGTCGTCATTGGTGATGGTCACCCCGGTCAGGGGCACCAGGTTGGTCGCGTCGCCTTGGGCACGGCTAACCTGGACAGAGTAGCTGGCTACTTCAGGATCCAGGGTTGCGGTGTATCCAGCGGTATTATCAGTGGCTCCGTTCCAGGTACCGTCAACGGTGGGCTTGGTGGCGTCGGAGGGCACGAACTTCACGGTGTAGTTCGGGTCAGAGGTGCCTGTCACCTGCACCCCATCCACATTGACACGGATCAGGCCGGTGTACCCGGTGGTGATAGGATCAGAGATGGCGTAGCCGGAAGCGTTGCCGTCCTTAGTGGCAAAGATCACAAGATATAGGGTCTTGCCTTCATCATCAGTTACCGGGGTATAGCTGCTGTTGGTCGCCCCGGAAATCTTTGTGCCGCCTGTCACAGTAATGAGATCATTCTCAGTAGCAGCGGTGCCATTCCAGGTAACGGTAGGCGTCGTACCAATGTCCGTCCGGACCCACTGGTAGAGATAGTCATTCGCGCTGCCGGCAGTCAGGCCGGTCTGGGTGTCGTTGGTCAGGATGTTGTTGGTCACCAATTCCTTCACGGTGTAGTCCTTGATGGAATGCGTCCCGCTGGTGGTCTGGGTCGTCACGGTGTTGAAGGGCAGAGGATCGACGACCACAGTGAGGTTGTAAGTGACCAAAGCGGTCTTTCTATTGGTACCCGTCTCGCCGTTATCAAATGTAACGGTAGCGGTATAGTTGATGGTGTCGCCCACCTTCTTGCCGTCCGCGATGTTCAGCGTTACGCTCTCATCAGCGCCCGCCGCCATCGTTCCTCCAGTAAAGGTTCCGGCCATGCTGATGTTGTTGCTCGTGCCTTCTGTCCACGTTACGTTGTAAATGCTCCGAGCATCCGTGTTGGTATTGGCCACCTTCACCGTCACCGTCTGCCCGGCAGCGTAGTGATAGTTCAGGTGAATGGTCTGCGTCACCGTGCCGGTGGTGGGGTCGGCTTCCCCGTCCGGGATACTGGCCTGGCCGCTCTGGACCACTGCACCGCTGGTATCGCCGCTGGGCAGAGCCGTCTCCGCTACCTCCATGGAGAGGCCCGCGCCCTGGAGGACCACATCATAGGTGTCCTGGTTGGCGGTCCCCGTTACATCCACATCAATGGTCACCGTACCCGGGTTCGCCAAATCGCCGGCAGTGTCGGCCCCTCGGTACGTGTACTTCCAACTGGTCACGCCGCCGTTATCGGCGGTCGCAGTCGCCACATAGGCAAGGGTGGTATAGTCATCGGCCTTAGGCAGCTGGAAGGTCACCGACCGGCCCACAGCGATCCGCTCATTCGTGCTGGTAAGCGCGGCGCCGATGCCCAAAATGTTTCCATCATCGCTCTTGGTGGTGAAGGTATAGCCCTCGTCCAGAGCCATGGTGACGTAGTTCACCCAGCCCACCGGGCCCTTCACGTTGACTGCCACAGGATAGAGGTTCAGCGTCAGCGTGGTGTTCACGGCGGCAAGCTGGCTGGAGTAGGTCGCGGTGTGGGTCTTATCACCGCTGTTGGGCTTGTCGCCGGTGGCGCTCACAGCGCCGGTCCAGGCCAGATTGTAGTCCTTATCCCACTGGGCATAGGTAAAGGTCACGTTGGTACCCGTCTGCACCCAGCCCTCGTCAGCCACGTTGATGTTACCTGTGGTGGTCTTGGCGGTGGGATCATGGGGCGCGTTGGCGTAGAAGTGGGTTGTGTCGGCAGTCGGGTCGATCTTGCCCGTTCCGTCGTAGATATTCTGGTTGACGGAGGTGTCGTTGATGTTCACCTGATAGTAGATTACTTCTTCTTCGGCATCGCCCACGGTGATGGTCTTGCCCGTGTTCTGGAGGGTGCCGTCGCCCTTCACCGTGTTGGCCCACACTTCATAGGTCCAGGGGTTCGCGGTGTCGGGGTGTTCGGGGTTGCTGGCCCACAGTCTCTCTTCGGTCTTAAATACTTTATCGATGTTGTTCCACGTAGCAGTGACCATGGCCGGCACGTTCGCGGGCATATCCGCCGGGGCGTTCTTCAGCCGCAGTTCCACCTTGTAGTCCGAGTCCGTCGCTCCGTTGGTCGTGATCTGATTGGTGTTCTCGATCACCTTGATGCTGGCGGCATAGGGCACCAGCTCCACAGGCTCCGGCACTTCCGCGTCCACATCGGGGGTCATGGCCGCGCTGGTGGCGTCCCGCTGGCCCTTGGCCACCAGGAAGAGCGCCATGCCGTGCTCATTCTCGTCAGGTGTATAGGTCAGGTTATTCGTACCCCGTGCGCCATTTCCCGTGTCCAGGGGCTGCCCCGCTTTGGGGCCTTCCTTATACTCGGGCTTACCGGTGGTCTTGTTCAGCGTCACCTTAGCGTCCCAGGACGCCACATACCACTCGTACACGATGTCGGCGTTTCCAGTCGGGTTGTTGTAGTCCGCGTCCTCCATGGTCACGAGGGCGTCATAGTGGGGCTTGGCGGTGGCCGGATCGGTGTCCTCCGCTACCTCGGTGGTGGCCACATCATAGCGGATCACCTTGCCGGTGCCGCCCGCGTCTCTGACCTTCGTCGTGGTGACCTTGCTCACGGTCAACGGGTCGATCACCACATTCAGGTTATAGACGCCCGTGGGGCCGTTGGCGGTCACGCCGGCGCGACCGTCCTTGGTGGTGAAGTTGAAGTGATATTCCACGTCATCATCGTTGTTCAAATCGGCGGGGATGGTGACGGTGAAGGACTTGCTTTCGTCCACCGCCAGCGAGAAGGTGCGCTCCAGCCCGGCAATGGTCACACCGTTGCCGTCCGTCAGGGTGTTGCCGGTGGACAGCGTCTGTGTGCCGTCATATACCGTTGTCCCGGCATCCTTCGTGATGCCGAGGGTAACATTCAGCGGCGTGTTGCCCTTGTTGGTGATGGTGACGACGCGGGTCAGCGCCGAATAGTCGGCGAACTTCTCCTTGTCACTGTGGGTCACCGTCGCCGTGCCGGTGCCGCTGGCTGCTTGCTTGTGGTCCGCGTTGTCAGCATCCTTCACTTCGATCCGCAGATCAGTGGCCTCAATAAAGATGGTGAACTTGCCGCTTCCGCCAGCGGTCACCTGGTCCAGCACAGGGTCGCTGGGCGTAGGCAGGTTGGTCGCCGCCGGGGCGGCGTAGCCCAGGATGGTGGTGCCGCTCTTGGGGGTGGCTTCAACGGTGTAGCTGCCGGTAATGGTCCCCGCCGTTACGCCGCTCTTGGGCACCACGAAGGTCACGACAGCGCTGTTGGCGCCGGAGTTGGTCACGTTGGTAGCCTTAAAGGTATGTCCGTTGGCGGTCAGGGTGGGCACATTGTCGCCGGTATCCACGATCTGGCCGGTACCCTTGACGTCGCCGGTGATGGTGTAGGTGTTCTGGGCCAGCACGCCGCCCAGATTGGTCTTGGCGGTCACCGCGCCGTTGGCGTAGCCGGTGCCGTTGGCGGTGGCGGAGTTCTGCACGGTGGCGGTGTTCGCCAGCGCGTCGTTATTCGTGCTGCGCTGCCAGGTCAGGGTGTAATCCTGCGTCCAGGTGGCCGAGGTCGCCGTGACGCTCGTGCCGGTGTGGACGCCCACGCCATCCGCCACGGCGGAGCCGTTGCCGGTGGTCACGTTGTTAATTGCCGGGCTTCCGGCGGTAAAGGTCTCACCCACATAGTTGCTCCCGCTGTCCTGGAAGTGGCTCTGGGTGAAGGCATGCCGATTCACAGAGAAGTAGTTCACTACTTTCCCTGTGTGGCTGGTGGGTGTGACCGTCCCCGCTTCGGTCGCGTGTAGATAGTGGGTGCTGCTCTCCGCGTCGTTGACCCAAACGGTGTAGTTGGTCGCCCCGGTCAGCGCGCTGGACTTGGTAGAGTAGATGCCGTCGCCGTCAGTACCAGCCACATGGGTGGCCTCCACGATGCCCTTGGCCACCCTCGCCGCAGCGGTATCAAAGTCCGTCTGGGCAACCGTGGTGCCGCTGGGTACCAGGTAGACCTTATAATTGTCGTGAGCGGTCGCAGCCGTGCCGTCCTTGTGCACCGTAATGGTGGCGTCATAGTCCACGGGGATGGCGTTTGTGATTACCGCGCCCTGGGACACGGCAGAGGCGCTGTCCACATAGACCAGCGCGAAGACGTATTTGCCCTCCAGGGCATTGTTCCCGGCGACGCTCAAGTGATCCGCCGTCTCGCCGGTCAGAATCTGAACGCCGTGGCTAGTGTTCCGAGCCGCCAGGAACGCGTCGGCCTTGTCTTTGGCGCTCTGAGCGCCCGCAGCCGTCATGTCGGCGTCATCCGCGAAGACGGTGCTGTTGGCGCCCGAAGTCGCGCGGGCGATCTCCGTATTGGACGAATACCACTGGTAGCGTAGTTGGATTTTGGCCACATCGGTGACCGTGTGGTCCTCGTAGCGCACCGCGTCCCGGGCAGCAACGTTCACATTGGCGGTAGCGCTGCCGGAGATGGCGTCGTCAGGGGTGGTAGGCAACGTGCCATCCTTCACCTGAATGTCCACCTTCGTCAGAGCGTGCTTGTTTACCGTGATCGAGATGCCGTCCGCCTTGGTCTGGTTGGTCAGTTGGTTGGGATGACCGTCCGGACCAAGGGTATAGGTCAGCTGCAGATTATAGGTCCCCTTGGGTACAGGAACCGGCACAGTCGTCAGATAGGTATCAGACACAGTATAATACTCGCTGTTGGGCCCACTCACAGTACAGTCGCTGCCGACGGTCAACGCCTTGTTAAATGGCGCTGCGTTATCACGGTTCACGATCGCCACCCCAGTCACCGCGGAGGCGTCATACGCCGTCCAAGTGGCCCGGCGCTCTCCAGCTCCTGTGGGGGAGGTCCCTGTGCCCGTGCCGATGTCGTAGGTCCAACCGGCCTTCAAATTAGGCCGCCGCCACGCGTTCAGCACCAGAATAGTGTCCGCCGTGGGGGTAAACGTGCCAGTACCGTCAAAGAGGTAACCCTTGTCCGTGGCCGCCGCGCCCGTCGTGTTGGCGTGCCCAGTGTTGGTAAAGGTACCAGCGCCCTGCGCCACACCGCTGATCTCCTTGATCTCCCACTGGCTCAGCACGTGGTCAGTACTGCTGTTCGTCCCGTAGATATCCACCCGGTCGCCTTCGTCCACGAAAATAGAGGTCGCGGTGACGCTCTCCCATGCGGTGGTGTCGCCGGTCTTGCGCACCTTGACCTGGGACGTTGCGGTGGGCGCGCTTCCGTTCTCCACCGTCACCTTGAACTGCCGCTGGAAGTTGGCGGTGAGGGTGATGAGGGGGTGATCCGCGTCGAAGGTGAGGCCCTTCAAGTCGTTTTCGGCGGGTAGCTGATAGATCGCCTCGGTGGTCGCCGCCGTCTCCCCATAGGCGCTTCCGCCCTTATCCTTCAACTGACCGTGGTTCTTGGTCCAATTCACGAAACGGTAATGGACCGTCTCACCGGCCGTATCTCCCACAAAGGGCACGGCAAACACGTTGGGGGAGATGTCATCGGCATCGTCCTTGGCCAGCACGATCGTGGAGGCGGTGGTCCCCTCCGTGCCGCTGGCTCCCACCTTCACTTTATTCTCCTTGCCCGTCCCCCCTGCGGGGTTGGCCACCAGATTGATGGTGTAGTAGTACACCGAAACGCTGGTGTTCTGGGGATCGGGGTTGCCATCAGTCTTATGCTCTGCGTCCTCGGCGGAGAAGGCGATCTTTTTGTGGGTTGCCTGCTCCGCACCCGTCACGTTGGTGGTGACAGTGTAGCCCGGATCCTTGTTGGGCAGGAAGCCGCCGGCAAGCTCCCAGTACTTCCCGGTGGTGTTATAGGTCAGCTCCTGGGTGCCCAGCTTCACCACCCGGCCCGTCGCCTCGCCCCAGGGCTGGTTATCCAGATACACATGCACCTGAACGGGATACTTCGCGGCCTCCACGTTGGCGGTAAGGGTAGCGCCGTCAGCGTTGGGGAAGAAATACACCACTTTCTCCGACGTCGCCTGTCCAGAGGTCAGACCCGTCCCACCGGTCTGACCGGACGTGGTCCACAGGGTACCGCCGGTAAAGCTCCAGCTCGTCAGGGTGTCGCCAATGCCGGGCGTAAAGGTGGCTTGCACATAGCTGGGAGTGTCCACCGTCGCGCTCTTTTTATCCTCGGCGATCACTGTGCCGGCGGTGCCCTTGGCGGTAAATAGAGCCGTCGTGTTCGTGTTGCTCGTTCCGCTTACGTGGACGGTGGCCGTATACTGGCGCACAAAGTCAGCGGTAATGGTAATATCCTCGGCCATGCCGACATCCGGCGTTTTGACTGTGGTGGTCGTCGCGTTCTGGTTGGTCACATAAGTGTCCGCCGTCCAGGGATGCTCGCCCGTCGCGGTTTTCAGACGGTATTTCGTACCCGTCGCTGCGGCCACCGTCACCTTGTGGGTGGCGTCCGTCTTTGCGCCTTCGGGCAGATACACATGATCGCCGGAGGTGGCGGTGTCACCGATGGCGATAAAGGCCGTGCCGTCGATGGTCTCGCTGTTCACCGCCGTCTGCTTATTGACGCTTACGCTGTACAGCGTCACGTCCACCGTTCCATTGGCGTCGGCCTCCGCGATGGACACGGAGGACTCAAAACCATTGACAGTGATGGGATAGGTCGTCGTGCCAGGGGTCAGGCCGGTCACCTGATAGACGCCCACAGGATTCGCAGTCCAAGTTGTACCGTTGACCACCACAGTGCCACCGGGTGCGGTGGGCGTATGGGTAGATCCGGACACGCGCACCGTACGCACCGTCACTTCATAGGTGTAGACGGGCTTCAGATAGAGGTCCTTCCCATCATCTGTGGTATAGCCGGTGTTAAAGCTGAAGTTCCCGTTGCCGGGCGCGGTGACATGCTCCGCCGTGGCATCCAGACCTGCCGTGGGGTTTGCGGCGTCGCCCGCCAGCCACTTGGAGAAGGTATAGCCGGTGTCAGGGTTGGCATTGATGGCAACATTCTCACCGATGGGAGCCACCGCCCGGGTCTTGCCCGCAGCGCTTACATAGGTGTGCTTATTGGTGTTGCCATGGTCACCGTCCTGTACGGTGACGCCGAAGAGCTCAGCCTCGGTGACCGCTTCGGTATTCACCATCGGCCAGTAGTACTCCCCGCCATCCACCGTGGTGATCTTCCACTGTCCGGCGGTCACGGTGGTGCTGTTCAACGGACCGACAGTCCAGTGTCCGCCCGTATAGCTGGGCGTCCCAAGGGATGTAGCGTCCGTCTTGCTCTTCACCAGTTCTACCTTGGTTACGCCGATCGATGTGGTGTTGTCGTGGGTCACGTTGTTCACCGTCACGTCCAGATAGGCGTTGAACTGGGTCTTTGCGAATTTCGCGGTCAAGGTAGTCTCATGGCCCAGCTGCACGGTAGTGGACGCGCCATTCTTCGTAGCGTCCGCCGGAGCGGTGCCGTTTTCACTCACCGTCCAACCGTCAAATTCGTACCGAGCGTCATACTTATCCGCCTTGATGTTCACAGTGGTCCCGGTCACATAGATGGCGGAGGTGTCCGTTTCCGTCGGCGTCCCTGTGATCGCAGACAGAGACTGTGCCACGCGGCCAGCCAAGGCAGCGGTGGAATCGATGGTCTGGGTCGTATTGACCCGCAGAGCGTAGTAATTCGCCGTCACGCTCTGGGTCGCGCCATCATTTCCGGAGAAGGTAAAGTCCGCGCTGGTAAAGGTCTGCGCACCGCTGGCAGCGTCCTTCTTCACCACGGTGACATGATACGCGGTCCCGCCTTCATTGTAGGGAACGTTGGTAAAGCTGTAGGAGCCGCTCTTGCCCGTCTGCGCTGTGCCCACCGCAGTACTGCCCTGATACAGGGTCACCGTGTGGAGGTCTGCGGGTGCGCTGGCGTCTGTGCTCTTGTTGTCCTGCGCCCCATTCAGATTTACCGTCACATTGACCGTACCAAGCTTCTGTACAAACACAGCCTTATAGGTATAAGTACCGGCGGCAGTCGTAGGCGGAGTTCCGTCGGTATAGGTGCCGCCTGTGCCCTTCACCTGCCACTTATCGAACCGGTAGTTTGTGGCGGCGTCAGAATATGCCCAGGAGATGGTCTTGCCGTTTTCCACGATGTGGCTCGCCGTCAATACAGGCGTAGCCGCAGCATAATTGGTCTTGGCGGTGCGGGTACCTTCAGTGGTAGAGGCGTTACCGTGACCGCCTGTCTCCGCGGTGATGGTCCAGTAGTCCACCGTTGCCCTCAGATTGGCAGCATCGCCCGTTGCTCCTGTCGTACCAAGGGCCTTTTCGCCGTCCTGAACGCTAAAGCGGATCGTCTGAGCGGTGGCCGCCAAGCTCCCCGTCTGGTTTGTCCAAACGGTGTATGTTTTGTCAGGGCTGACATTTGCAGTCCATTTATTGGTGGTGTTGTAGGTCAAGGGCGTTGTGTTCGTTCCTTCCCGGAGTTGCACCGTGATACCGCTCTTGACCTCGGTGCTGTCCAGATTTACTGTGACCTGCACCGGGTAGGTGGCCGCCACCCAGTTGGCGGTCACGCTGGTGGCCGCGTCTACCTTCACCCAAATCTCGCCGTCGGCGGAGGTGTAGGTCGTGCCTCCTGTCCCCGTCCCAGTGAGCTTGTTGCCCAGCGTACCACTCGAAATGGTGTCATAGACTTCCACGTTCGTGCCGGTAATGGTCCAGTTTGTCAGCGTATAGCCCGCATTCTTCACAGCAGTGACCCTCGCCCAGTGGCCCTTGTCCAAAGTGGCGGACTTACTGCCGGAGGCAATCGTATCGTTGGTGGTGTCCTGCACCCCGGCTACGGTGGTCGTGCCGCCTGCGGCAGGTGCGTCCGCCGTAGTAATGGTCACCCGCTGCACGAAGTTGGCGGTAATCACTACATCCTTTGAAATACCGTTTACGGTCACGGCGGTGGACGTGTCGGTCACTGCCGCCATACTCACGCCGCCATCTGTGGGCGCAATAGTCCAGTGGGTATCTGTGACCTTGCGGTAGCCGGTCCCTCCGGTAGAGGATGCCACAGCCACAGTAGGCGTACCGGTGGCGGCGGTAGCTGCAGACTTGCCGCCCTGCGGAATATAAAGGGTGGCTGCTGCAGTCTCGCTGTTCTTTTGAATGGTCGCCGACGTAGTGCCTGCGCCGATATTGACTGCGGTACTGACCTGATACATGGTCAGATCAACAGTCGCACCCGCATTGGCCTTGTCGATCTCCACACTGCTTTCAAACCCGTTGGCCGAAACCTTGTGCTTACCTGTAGCAGCGGGATCCAGGCCGGAGATCTTATAAAGGCCGACAGTCGCGCCTTCCTTCACGCCAGTCTGGCCACCGGCGGAAGGAATATACGCCAGGCCACCATTCGCGGAATCCTTCACCTGAATGTTCACCCAGTAGGTAAACTTCGGGCGGAGGACCAGCTCAGCGTTTGCGGTGTAGTCAGCGGCCAGAGTCAATTCCGTCCCAGCTGTATTCACGCTGTACTTTGCGCCGCTTGCAATATTCGCTTCAGCCTCGTCTGCCTGACCCAGATTGCTCACAACGACCCACTTGGAATAGTCAAAGCCGCTCTTGGGGTTGGCCGCCAGCGTAGGCTTATCACCCGCCTCAACAATGACGCGGGTCTTGCTGTCGATCTTGGGTACAGTGGTGCCTGTGGTGGTGTTGCCCGAGCTGTCAGGCACGACGCTGACGCTGTAAAGGTTGATCTCAGCGTATTTTGTTTTGTCATCTGTCGTGGCATGCTGGTTGGCGGTGAAGGTCTCTCCCAAAGCGGTAGCCGACCAGGTCAAACCAGTCTCCGACGCCAAAAGCACACCGTCCACCTTCCAAAGCTTATCGGCCGCTACATAGGTCGCGTTGTGGGTCCCCAGCTTCACGGCAGTAAAGTCCTTGCCGGTGGCGGCGACGTCACTATCCGTCACTTCCTTGCCGTTCAGAGTCAGCTTGAGATAGGTGGTATAGTTCAGCTTAGAGAAGGTCGCCGTCAGCGCCTTCTGTGCGTTCATGGTGACCCGGTTTCCTGTGGCGTTGCCGACAGTGATCCCCGTGGTGTCCCCCGTCCATTCCTTAAAGCCGTACTGGGAATCGGTCACTGCGGCTGTAATACCGACCTGCGTCCCCGAGAGGTAAGTCTCCGTATTGGTTTTCCCCGCAGTTCCGCCATTCTGGGCAACCGTACCCACGTCCTTGCTGTCCGCCTGCTGGGCAGTCAGGGTCAGGGTAAAGTATTCCACCGTCGCGGTGGCTTCCTTGCCGGCTTCCACCGTCACGGATTTGTTCACTGGATTGCTATCCACGAAAACGTAGTACGTGCCCGGGGTCACGGCGCCGTTGGAGTATACGCCGGTAGCCGTTGGAATCGTGTCTGTCAGGTCAACGGCGCCCGTCAGCGCTGTATCGCTGGTGGAGAGCTTGACGGTCCGGCCGGTGTACGCCGCGCCGTCCTTCTCGACCGTCACCTTGACGCTACCCGTCGCCGCACCGAAGGTGGCGACCAAGGGATTGCTTTCGCCTCCTAGCACCTCGAATGGGGCAACGCTCCACAGTTTTGTCACCCCTGCCGGTGCTCCTTCAGGTGTCTCAGGCCCAGTAACAGTCTTCTTCGAATCGTTGCTCTCATCCGGGTAGGTCACGGACTCCAGAGCGTCGTTGTCGCCGCCATAGAGCGTGGGCGTAAGGGTCGTCCCTACAGGGTAATAGTAGACTGGCCAACCGCTTGCAGGTCTAACACCAGGAACGGTTACGTCGCCATTCTCGTCCACTGTTTGTCCATGTAGGCTGTCGCCAGGAACAAAGAGCATGGTGGTGTCCTTGTTGCCTCCCACAATCTGGGGCTGGACGCCTGCCAACTCAAACACATAGTTGATGTCCGTGGTGCCCTCTACCACCGGAAGTGTTCCTGTGCTCAAATCAATTGTCTGCTCCAGCTCAACGCCATTGATGGACACAGTATAAACGTGTCCACTCGCCAGAGCAACACTCCACGGAACATCGGCGGTCACGCCAGTTATCCCTCGTTCCTGAACTGTCAAAGCACTGGATGGCACATATCCGCCCGCGCCAGCCTCTGCATCACGGTCCCATTGATAGGTATGGATCTCTCCGTTTCCTTCAATGGTAAGATTATGAACGTGCTCCGTGCTCCATTTGGAATTGTCTGTGACTATATCATCTCCGTTGAAAGTCGTAACAAACTTTACGATATTGTAATTTGCGGTAATTACTTCGTTTTCGTTCCCTATTTCCACAACGGTATACTGATAGGTCCCACGCTCAGGTGGCTCCACTGCACTTTTGTCAGACAGTATCAGTCGTCCGTCTCTTATAGTGCCCTTTACGGTGCTTGCATTTGTAATCAATTGTCCCTTATTGCCGGACCAGCTGGCAAAACCGGTAGCGTTGGCATAGAGACCCACATACTTACCACCTACATAATAGGAGCAAGACACCGACTTTTTCAATTCGTCGTCCCACACATAGCTTCCCTTTTTCCCCTGTGCCGCATTGAAAGGGGAATCATGCACGGTCACCGTGTACATGGGGATCTTGATCACCGCTTTGCTGGATGCTGTGTAGATAGTAGTGATCTTGTCTACAATGATGGGCGTGCCTATTTCAACCTCACCATTGGCAGTATAGGTCTGCGTGCCTGCATCATATGTAAAGGACATCGGTTTATTCCTGTAGTCGGTTTCCACAGTGTGTACGTTATTCCCTGCGGCCTCCACAATCGGTTCGCCTGTCAGTGAGTCCACTAATTGGACCTGAGGAGTGATCGTGTTGCCTGGAATCGAATGAATACCGCCTGTATCCCTGTTGGATGCATTTGAAGCATAGACACCCGCTTCAGGCGACGTCGGTGCAGTATAGTCTGCCCAGACCGTATAGTTAAACCAGGTATCCTTCAAATCGGAGGCTGTCTCATCGCCCATATCAAACGAATATGCATAAGTATTAGGATCCCATTTAGTTTCAATGATAAACGTATAGGTCTTTCCACCAGCCAACTCGGGAATCGTTAGTGTCGACCCTTCTGCATCGGTCGTTCCTGCTGCATCCGGCACGAGCGCCATGCCATAATGATCTTTTACATAAAGCTCAAATGCGGCTCCCGGAGTATCGTCTGAATAAAACAGTTCCGCGCTTTTGTCGTCTGCCTTTTCAATGACCGTCGTGCCGAAAGCCTCAGCCGGCATAGGATCCTGGTGAAGATAATCATCGCCAGTCTCATCAGATTCCGACATATCCCACGGCCGTGCACGGGTCAACCGAACCGCCACATCCTTCATTGTCAGATTGGTTTGATTAGTCACCGTAACATAGGTCAGCAGGGTTCCGACTGCTGGCTCATCGTTGATTTCCGCCTGTTTCGCCAGCACCTCCACCTTGAGGGGCTGGGTGGTGACCTTAATTCGCATAACCGCGCTCTTAAAGCCATTTGAACCTGCCATAAAAACAGTAAAAGGCAGTCCATCTGTGCCTGGATTAATAGATTGATTCGCTGTAAATCCTTCATCCGGACTGGTTGGCTCATAAAACTGTTCGCCATTCACATATTCTTCCAGCGCAGCTTTTGTAAATGCAACGCCTGTTTTATTGTCATTCTCTTGCAGAGTTGCGCCTGTTTTCACATTTTTGACCGTTCCGTTCCAGTCTACGCTTACTTGATCGCCAAGGGCCGTTGTACCGTCACCTACGGACAAGAACCACCACGGCATGCCGTCAAAGCTTTTTAGGTCTTCTGCTGCCGCAGCGTATCCATTCCCAAAAAGTTGCTGGAAATCAGATGGATCATATGATTCATAGCTTACTGTGTCCAAGTTAGCGCCAACTGTTGTAACATAGCGCGGCAGGATCAGCACGGTTACTTTATCTTGACCTGATCCTGCACCGGTCGCAATCGTACCCGTTAATTCACTCACGATACGATTTGTCAACGTAATGCTCGTAATTGGCGCGTTCAAATCCGCGGGAGGACCGTCGGGATCGACGGGGTCGATGGGGATATCCCCGTCGTCATGCTTCCCCTGGGTATCCGCCACCGGGTCTGTCTTGGGGTCCAGGACAGGCTGCTCGCTGACCTCGTCGTCCGTGATGCGGGCAGCCCAGGCGGTGGTGGGCAGTGTACCCATCACCATCAGTACCGCCAGCGCCATGGCCAGCCATCTCTGCAAAAGCTTCTTCATCATTTTGTCCTCCTTAAGGATAGGGGTAAGATCATCGGTCCTGCCATCAGATACCGTATACGCACTTCATCGCCCAAAGGCTCTGCCGGGAGTTCATCCAAAGCCGGCTCGATCGGAATATCCGGCCGGTCCGGTTCCATGTCCTCCGGCAGGGGCGCCAGCGGGACAGGTGGGTCCTCTTCCATGGTCAGGAGGCTGGCCCCCGCCGCCTTTTCTCTCCACACCCAAGGGGCGTTCTCCTGGGTAGCCCACGCTTCACAGTCCTCCGTATCAGGAATCGTTGCGCTGGCTTCAATGGCTTCCAGATTGTAAAGAATATACTGGAACTCATACCATGTGGGATTCTTCTTTAGCACCTTTGTTTTGGTGTTAAAGAAGGTCGATTTCTTGTTGCTGTTCCAGATTGCTTTCAACACTCGGTACAGCAAATCCCCTGTAGTCCCGTCCTGAAGTTCGGCCGCCGTGATCTCCACCGGAGCACCGTTTTCTTGTCTCCGTAGCAACAGGGTATCCTTCACCACTGTATCAGAGAGGGAATAGGTAAACGTGGTTTGGGTCTTATAGTAGCTCTTGGCTGCCGTGATGAAGGGATCCCACGTCGCGGCATCAGGCGCTGCCTGCTCCATTTCCACCGCGCCGCCGCTGATCTCCCAGATCCACTCCCAGTTATTCTTCTCGTTTTCACAGTCCGCCGTATCGGGAATCGTTGCGCTGGCTTCAATGGTCTCCAGGTTGTAGAGAATGTACTGGAACTCATACCATGTGGGATTCTTCTTCAGCACTTTTGTTTTGGTATTAAAGAAAGTCGATTTCTTGTTGCTGTTCCAGATTGCTTTCAACACTCGGTACAGCAGATCCCCTGTGGTCCCGTTCTGAAGTTCCGCTGTAGCAATTTCTGCCGGCGCACCATTTACCTGCTTTCTCAGCCGCAGGGTGTCCTTTATTCCTGCGTCGGTAAGAGTATATGTAAATGTGGCCTGGGTCTTATAGTAGCTTTTCGCCGCCGTGATAAACGCTGTCCACTCGTCCGGGTCCACCACCAGTTCTGTTTTGGTCCCTTCCTCAGTTTTTGGTGGCTCGTCAGCAGTAAACCACCAATAATCCGTCTTTGCGGCGGCCAGCTCATCCTTAATGTCCTGGGTTTCTTTCAGCGTGCCATTGAGTATCAGGTACTGGAGCTGGTAATCAGTCAGGTTGGCAAGGCTGTCATAGGTAATAGTCGGGTCCGCTGCCCTGGCCGCCTTCAGCGCGTCTCCCAGAGCCGTGATCAAAGCCTCCTTGGTCGCAAAGGCCTCGCCCTGGTCGTTGCGCCGCATGGCAAGGCCTGTGTATGCCATGGTCACCCGGCGGGTCACGAAGTCCAAGTTGATATTGTTAGTCGCATCCGCCGCTGTCCGCGTCGTTCCATTCACCTCAAAGCCCACCGTGGCGATCCAGGCCGCCTGCGCCAGCGTCCCATGGGTGTCGGCCTGGAAGCCACTGCCCTGCCACCAGTAGTTGTCTGTGATGCTGCCGGAGGTGGCGTAAGAATTGCCCAGCAGAATATTCTGCAGCTCGCGGGTCAGGTCAGCCGCGCTCTGGGCGGAGAAGTTGTCGATGTTATAGGGCCAACCGCTGGTGGCCTGCGTGATCGCGTCGATCACCTTTTGCCGCAGGTCGGCCTGGGTCTCGTCGGTGTACGGGATGCCGTGGACCTCCGCCCGGAGCTTGAGCCGTTCCATCGTGGCCGCGTCCAGCTGCGCCAGCGGATCAAAGGTCAGCGCTGTGCCGTTCACGCCGTCCTTCGCCCAGTAGGCGTAGGTCAGCAGATCCATGATGTCGCCGATGCGCTGGGCGGAAGTGGGGATATGCGGTTCAGGGATCCACCAGTAATTACACTTCACGTCCGGGTCATCCGGGTCGGCGATCTTGCCGGATTCGGGGATCGGCTGGCCCACCAGTCTGGAGGCGTTGAGGAGCAGGTATTGGAACTGGTAAACATCCAGAACGTACTCCTTATGGGTACCGCTCATGGTGTATTTCAGTTCATTGGTACCCAGATCAACAAAGGCGGTTCTGTTGCTGACGTAGCCCAGCACCTCCATGGCGGTCTTCAGCGCGGTCTTGAACTGCGCCGCGCTGGTAAAGCCGCTGCCTGCCGCAGTACGGCGAATGTAGACCTCGTTGTTGATGGGGTTGATACTCTTGGCCAGAAGGGCGTCCAGCTTGGACGAGTCCGTGTAGCCGCCCTTGCGCCAGTCGTTTACCGCGTCCATCAACCGCTCGTAGGTCAAACGCGGCAAGCCCCCGTCCTTCCACCAGTAATTGGTGGTGGAAAGCACGGTGGTGGCGTCGGCGTATGTGCCCGTGATCAGGGCATATTGGATCTCCGCCCAGGGGATGGAGTCCCAGTCAGCAGGCAGCGTGTAATGGTCATCCAAAACCCCCAACGCCCGGAGCCACGCAGTCTTGAACTGCTCCACGCTGGTGAAGGCGTTATCGTCCTCTTCCGAATCCTTATAACGGAACCAGCCCACGTTGGCCGGAGCGTTGGCGGGGGGTGCGTAGCTGATCATGTCCTGAACCGCGTCGGGCAGGTTCGCGCTGGTCATGGCGTCCAGGGCGTCGGGCACATCTCCCGTCACCACCAGCATACCGGCTTCAATAAAGTCCTGCCACGTGGTCACAGGCCGCATACCGCCGTTCCACCACCAGTAGATCTCGCCCGTGGGGGGATATGTACCGGTGATGATCAGCTCCTGAACCTGATAGTCGGTCATCTGCTTCATGTCATCCTGCGTGAGGCCCGCGTCGGACAGGAGCTTATAGACCTTCTCCAGCGCCGCATACATATCCGTCCGGCCTGTAAACTTCCGGCCGTCCTCGTCCTTGCGGAACACGTTCTGGTAATAGCCGTCCAGGAGGGAGGGGGTCTCGGTCAGCAGCTTATTCAGCGCATCCTTTGCCGGGGTCTTGTCTCCCGTCTCGTTCTTGGCCTTGTCCATGGCCACGAAGATATCGCCCAGGTTAAAGATGTCTACCTTCATCTCCGCAGCGCAGTTATCTAGGCGGCACCAGGGGAAGCCGGCGCAGGCGTCCTCGCTCATCAGACTCGTTCCGTCATAGATGCCGGGCGCAGCGCTCCCCGCCTCCATGCACAGTAGGATGTGGCGCTGGATCTGATGCCATCCCAGCGTCACATCTCCTGTTTTCGGATCGATGGAGACTCCGTCCTTATAAAGCCGCGTCACAAGGTCTTGGAGGTAGGTGGCACAGAGATTATAATTTCCCGCAGTGAACTCCGCACCTTCCGCATTGGCTCGGAGGTTCATGTCTTGTAATGTAGCTCTGCTCATATGTCCACGCAAATTTCCCGTTTCGCCTCTGGCTACCTTGTTTGCTTCTGTTAGCAGGGTATTTAGTGTTGCCTGTAGCACAAAACCATCCGTGCCTTGTCGATCCGAATATTCCACACCATCCGTGTAGAAGAAGTTATTTTTTAAGTTTAGTTCCTCGCCCGCTGAACGTTGTGTACCTGCCGCAAAGTTACTGCCATACGCATCAACGAGAACATATTCCAGCTTCCATAATGCACCACCCGTTGTCATATCAATATTCAAAATATCTTCGTTGTTTGAAAGGGTTTTCAGAAAAAATGTATTCGTATCAATAGCTGGATCCAGGTTCTGATTCTCTGAATCAAATGCATTCACGTCATAGCGATATCCCGTTTTTACCGCAGGCTCACGGGTGCGGTTCACTCCTCTCCACATATCATTTACGCTATTGTTAGCCCGTCTATATTGATACTGAAAGGAATACACTGACGCACCTGTTGAAGCTGCCACACCATACCGTTCCACATTTAGACTGCCGTCCACCACTGTATAGTGATAGTCCGTCAGCAAACTCTCCCCAGGCTCATAGACCGCCTTGACGATCAGGACGTCCTGCCCCTCGCGCAGCATGCTTTCCAGGGAGGAGAAATCTGCAAACCGCAAATACCATGCCGCGTCCTCATCCGTCACGGCATAGGTATACGGCTTGCTGGTGCCGTCGGTATCGGTAAATGTTTTCGTCGTGGTATCCGCCGGGTCCAGGCTGCCCAGCTCGCCCACACCAAAGGTCGTCCACACATCCTCGGTCTTGACCGAGTCCTTTTTCAATATCCAGTTTTTCTTGGTCAGGTCCTGGGTCTCGTCCTCCACAATGGCCCAGCCATAGACATAAGGATACTGATAGCCGTCATAATCTTCGGAGCCGTCGCCCTCGCTGATCGGGACCGCATTGAAATAGCGCGTCGTGATCCCCGTCGCCGTGTCCGTAACCTCCGTTTGGGTGGTCGCCCGCCGGTAGAACGCATAGTCCAGCTTGTTGGTCAGCGGGTAATCCTCTCCCGGCTGGGCATGATCCGCCCCGTAGATCAAGGTGGCGTCGCCGTCCTCCCCAACCTTGTAGGCATAGTCCCCCCGGTAGGTATACTGCCGCTCCAGGGAGTCCACACGGTTTTTATAGACGTCATAATTCGGATCTGCTTTCAGAGCGTCCAGGTCCTTTGCCCCGCCGATGATCTCTCCCGTGCGCAGTTCCGGGTGTACCAGTGTCTTTTCCAGATACTCATTCACCGCACTCCGCACATCCCCACCGTCTACGATGAGGGAGCCGATCAGGGAGTCGTCCCAGTCGTAGAAGAGGATGGTGATCCCCCCTCCGCCGGTGGGCTTGCGGTAGGTCTCCGCGTTGACCAGATCCAGCCGCAGGGTGTCGGTCCTTACCTGAAGCAGGTTCTGGAAGAAGGAATAGTTCGGGTTGCCCCCTGCTGCCGCCTCCGGGTCACCGGGGGTGGCGTAGGCCGTGTTCCGGTCGGCCAGAACGACGCTGCCCGCCGTCTTGGGCACATACAGCGTCTCGCTGCTATCCGTTCCCGTTGCCTCCTGATAAACCTGGATGCTCGCCTGCCCGCTGGGGGAGCAGTGTTCTGCGCCCAGATAATAGTAGAAATGGGTGGCCTCCTGGCCCGTGCCGTCGCTCTTCATGTTCTGGGCGTACCACACGCTCTGGAACACGGAGGAGCCGGCCGCCTGCGCGTCAGAGACGGCATAGGGGTCGGTGGGGTTGCCCGCATCCTGCGCCCCCAGATAGGTCAGCGCCGTCCGGGCCGCGTCGGCGGGCAGTCTGTCGTTTACATCCAGCCCCACCCAGAAGTCGGACTCGTTGGGGGCGTTCACCTGGTCTCTGGGGTTCCCCACCTCCAGTTCCGTAAAGCGGTTCATATCATAGGCGAACCGCACCACCACCACAGGGGTGGGAACTTCGTAGACCACGTTGGCGGTGGTGGTGGTATTGGCGCTGAGAGTCAAAAGCGCGGTGCGGCGGGCGGCATCGGCAGCGTCAAACTCCGCCTCCTCGATCAGCGCGGTGGCGTTGGTCACCTCGTCGGGCTTGGCGGTGTCCAGGCGCACCGCCCGCGCTCCCCCGCCCAAAATGGGCTGGAGATCCGTAAACATCTTCGGCTGGTCGGGGTCAGCCCGGTCGATGCCCCGGGGATACGTACTATTCGTCGTGGAAGGATAGCTGCCTGTCCAGTCGGCATACACCGGCTTGCCCGACCCCCAGGTCACCGCCGTCAGGGCGTCCAGATTGATATGTACCGCCGCAGCAGCAGATTGGAAGGGGTAGTTGGTCACCGTATGCGTTTTGAGGAATTCCTCCACCGGGGTCCGGTCACCCGTTTCCGCTGCCTCCGCCAGCAGCGCGGCATACTCCGCCTCAGCGGACAAGCCGGTGTTGTTATCCGTCACCGTCCGGGCGGTCTGTACGCACAGGGCCAGCTCGTAAAAGCCGGTAGGCTTGCCCTTGCTCACCACTACATTTCCCTGAATGGTGATCTGAGGCTTGGGGGCCGCGGGTTCCAGCGTTGCGCTTCCGCCCTCCACCGGAGCCGCCTGCGCAAAGCCGGACAAAAGCGCGCAGACCAGCGCCGCCGTCAGGAGCAGTACGCCCAGACGGCCGCGCCGGTTTGACATGTTCTCTCTCTTTGCCACGCCGATCACCTCATTCAAGGTTACGTTATCAGGAAAAGACAAGTATTTGCTTATAAAACCGTTGTTTTGGTCCGTTAATTTCCATATATTGCCAGCGAATGGACATTAGTAGACATAATTAGCAACATACATGGTTGATTATAGAGCAAGAGGGAGAAAAAAGCAAGAGCAAAAGGCAATTTTTTGCCCGGGAATACAAGAAAAACCCGGCCGTCGGTTTGACGGCCGGGTTTTTTCCCCAGTTCTTTCCTGATTTTACTTGGCGTACTCGATGGCGCGGGTCTCCCGCAGGACGTTGACCTTGATCTGACCGGGGTATTCCAGCTCCTCCTCGATCTTCTTGGCGATGTCCCGGGCCAGCAGCACCATCTGGTCCTCGCTGACCTTCTCGGGGGCGACCATGATACGCACCTCGCGGCCGGCCTGAATGGCAAAGGATTTATCCACACCGGGGAAGGAGGAACAGACCTCCTCCAGCTTTTCCAGGCGCTTGATGTAGTTCTCCACATTCTCGCGGCGGGCGCCGGGGCGGGCGGCGGAGATGGCGTCGGCGGCCTGGACCAGGCAGGCGACGATGGTCTTCGGCTCCACGTCGTTGTGGTGGGCCTCGATGGCGTGGATCACGCCCTCACTCTCCCGGTACTTCCGGGCCAGCTCCACGCCGATCTGGACGTGGGAGCCTTCCACCTCGTGGTCAATGGACTTGCCCAGGTCGTGGAGCAGGCCGGCCCGTTTCGCCATGGTCACGTCGGCGCCGATCTCGGCGGCCAGCAGACCCGCCACATGGCAGACCTCGATGGAGTGGTTGAGAACGTTCTGGCCGTAGCTGGTGCGGTACTTCATGCGGCCCAGCAGCTTGATCAGCTCAGGATGGAGGCCGTGGACGTTGGTCTCGAACACGGCCCGCTCGCCCTCAGCCTTGATGGTGGCGTCCACCTCCCGCTTGGCCTTCTCCACCATCTCCTCAATGCGGGCAGGGTGGATGCGGCCGTCCTGGATGAGCTTCTCCAGGGCCAGCCGGGCAATCTCCCGGCGCACGGGGTCGAAGCAGGACACGGTGATGGCCTCAGGGGTATCGTCAATGATGAGATCCACCCCGGTGAGGGTCTCCAGAGTACGGATGTTGCGGCCCTCGCGGCCGATGATGCGGCCCTTCAGGTCGTCGTTGGGCAGGGGCACCACGGACACGGTGGCCTCCGCCACATGGTCGGCGGCGCAGCGCTGGATGGCCAGAGAGATGATCTCCTTGGCGGTGGTGTCCGCCTCCTCCTTGGCCCGGGTCTCAATCTCCTTGACCTTCAAGGCAGCCTCGTGGGTCACGTCCTGCTCCAGCTGGGTCAGCAGAACGTTCTTGGCCTCCTCGGCAGTCATGCCAGAGATGCGCTCCAGCTCCCGCACCTCCTGCTCCTTCATCTGGGCCAGCTCGTCCCGCTGGCTGTCCAGCGCCTCCTGCTTGGAGACCAGCGTCTCCTCCTTGCGCTCCAGGTTTTCCAGCTTGCGGTCCAGATTCTCTTCCTTTTGGTTCAAACGGTTCTCCTGCTTCTGCAGCTCGGCGCGGCGCTCCTTGACCTCGGTCTCGTGCTCGGTGCGGGCCTTGAGGATCTCCTCCTTAGCCTCCACCAGAGCCTCGCGCTTTTTGCTCTCGGCAGACTTGATGGCGTCGTTGATGATGCGCTTGGCCTCTTCCTCGGCGCTGGAGATCTCCTTTTCGGAGACCTTCTTGCGGTACTGCACGCCCACGGGGAATCCGATGGCGAAAAAGACCACGGCGCAGATCACGCCGATTAAAACATACACGCCCATGTTATCTTGCTGACACCTCCATCTTTTTTATTTTGTATCCTTGATTTTCATCCCTTTGTCTCTCTTATGTGGCAAAGCGGCATGATAACAGCATACCTACTCTATTTTAGTGCAGGTTGTCCGTCCTGTCAAGGAATAAATTTGTCCCGCCTGCTGCGAAACGAGCCGGACGGAGGCGGCGGTATTTACTTCCGCTCGGGAAGGGAGTCGTCCTCCCGGATCCAGTCCTCCACGTGGACGACCCGGTAGTCCTCAGGAGTGTCCCGGATGACCACCTGGGAAATGCCTGCATTGATAATGAGGCGGCGGCACATGGCGCAGGAGGTGGTGCCCGCCATCAGTTCCCCTTTCTGGGGGTCGATGCAGGCCAGGTAGATGGTCCCGCCCAGGCTCTCCCGCCGGGCGGCGGAGATGATGCAGTTGGCCTCGGCGTGGACGCTGCGGCACAGCTCATAGCGCTCCCCGGAGGGGATGCCCAGCTCCTCCCGGGTGCAGCGGCCCAGATCGGCGCAGTTGCGGCGGCCCCGGGGTGCGCCGTTGTAGCCGGTGGAGACGATCTCGTCGTCCTTCACCAGGATCGCACCGTAGCAGCGGCGCAGGCAGGTGGAGCGCTCCGCCACCGTCTGGGCAATATCCAGATAGTAATTCATCTTATCCCGTCGTTTCATGTGGATCCTCCTCTCAAATTGGGGGTGTTGTCTCTATTATACGGCCTTCCTGTCCTCCCCGCAAGGGAAATTTACACTTTGTTTACGCTTTCGCCATTGACTGTGCCACACCGGCAGGGTATCATAAATCGTAGTAATGGGGTGATATCTTGGGCTTTCTGCAAAGATTCCTATATGGCCGCTACGGCGGCGACAATCTGGGCCGCGCCCTCATGGCGGCCTATCTTGTACTGTATTTGGTGGGCCTCCTTGCCCGGTGGAGCGTCCTCTCCTGGCTCAGCCTTCTGATCGCCGCCTGGTGTATCTTCCGTATGCTCTCCCGCAACATCGCCGCCCGCCGCCGGGAGAACGAAAAGTACCTTGCCCTGACCGCTCCCCTGCGCGGCTGGCTGCGCCGCCGCCGCATGATCCGCACCGACAAGACCCACCGCTACTTCAAGTGCCCCAACTGCGGCCAACAGCTCCGGGTGCCTAAGGTCAGCGGCACCATCAAGATCACCTGCCGCGCCTGCGGCACCGTGTTTGAAGAGACCATGAAGTGACCTGCTTTGCCCATCAAACATCAAAAGAGAGGCTTCCGCCCGGAAGCCTCTCTTTTATTTCTCTTATGCAGTTCAGCCCATGGACGCCGCGATGGCGTCGGCCAGGGCGCCCAGCTGGGTCAGCTGGTCGTCCTTCACCGCGGAGGTGACGCTCACCGTCGGCTCCAGCACCTGCATGTCCTTCATCTGCCCCAGCACCTCGCCCATCAGCTTGCCCGCCGTGGGCGCCCAGCTGCCGTTCTGGATGAGACCCACGGTGCGGCCTTGAAGGGCGTGGGCCTTCAGGTCCATGAGCAGGTTCTCCATGGTCACGAAGATGCCCGCGTTGTAGGTGGTGGAGGCCAGCACCAGGTGGCTGTACCGGAACGCCTCGGCCACCAGGACGGAGGGATGGGTGACGGACACGTCGTACACCGCCACGGGACGGATCCCCTTCTCCGCCAGCTGCATGGCCAGGATGTCGGCGGCGTTGGCGGTGTGGCCGTAGACGGAGGCGTAAGCGATGACCACGCCGTTCTCCTCAGGGGTGTAGGTGCTCCACCGCCGGTACTTCTCCACAAACCAGCCGATATCCTTCCGCCACACCGGCCCATGGAGGGGGCAGACCATGTCCAGCTCCACCGCCGCCGCCTTTTTCAGCAGTCCCTGCACCGATATACCGTACTTGCCCACGATGTTGGTGTAATACCGCCGGGCCTCATCCAGCCAGTCCCGGGGGAAGTCCACCTCGTCGGCAAAGACGCCGCCGCCCAGCGCGCCGAAGGTCCCAAAGGCGTCGGCGGAGAAGAGGGTCTTGGCCGTGGTATCATAAGTCACCATCACCTCCGGCCAGTGGACCATGGGGGCCATGAGGAAGGTAAAGGTGTGCCGTCCGGTGGTGAGGGTGTCCCCCTCCTTTACCACCTGAGCGCGGCCGGGGGCGTCAAAGGTAAAGTAGTTTTGGATCATGGTGAGGGTCTTGGCGTTCACCACCAGCTTAACTTCGGGGTGGCGGCGCACCAGCTCATCCATGGTGGCGCAGTGATCCGGCTCCATGTGGTTCACGATGAGGTAATCCAGCTTGCGCCCGTCCAGCACATGGTCCAGGTTCTCAAAAAACTGCTCGCTGACGCTCTTGTCCACCGTGTCCAGCAGCACGGTCTGCTCGTCCAGCACCACATAGGCATTGTAGGACACGCCCCGGGGCACGGGGTAGACCCCCTCAAACAGGGCCAGCCGGCGGTCGTTGCCGCCCACCCAATAGAGGTCGTCCCGCAGCTTTCTGACACAATACATTTCCAATTCCTCCTTCGCCGGGGCGGCTCACACCGCCGCCAGCGCCTTTTCCACGTCCGCCAGAATATCCTGGATATCCTCGATACCCACGGAGAAGCGCACCAGGTCGGGAGAGACCCCCGCTTGAGCCAGCTCCGCGTCGCTCATCTGCCGGTGGGTGGTGGAGGCGGGATGGAGCACGCAGGTCTTGGCATCGGCCACATGGGTGGCGATGGAGGCCAGCTCCAGCCCCGCCATGAACTTGGACGCCGCCTCGCGCCCGCCCTTCACGCCGAAGGACACCACGCCGCAGCTCCCCTTGGGCATATACTTCTGGGCCAGGGCGTAGTCCGGGTCGCCCTCCAGGCTGGGATGGCGCACCCAGGCCACCTTGGGGTGGTTTTTCAGATACTTGGCCACCGCCAGAGCGTTGGCACAGTGCCGCGCCATGCGCAGAGACAGGGTCTCCAACCCAATGTTCAGATAATAGGCGTTCTGGGGGGAGGGGATGGAGCCGAAGTCCCGCATGAGCTGGGCGGTGGCCTTGGTGATGAACGCCCCCGCCAGACCGAACCGCTCGGTGTAGGTCACCCCGTGGTAGCTCTCGTCGGGGGTGCACAGGCCGGGGTACTTGTCGGGGTATTTTGTCCAGTCGAACTTCCCGCTATCCACGATGGCGCCGCCCACGGCGTTGGCGTGGCCGTCCATGTACTTGGTGGTGGAATGGGTGACGATATCCGCGCCGAACTCAAAGGGGCGGCAGTTGATGGGGGTGGGGAAGGTGTTGTCGATGATGAGGGGCACGCCGTGGGCGTGGGCCGCCTTGGCGAACCGCTCAATGTCCAGCACGCTGAGGGCGGGGTTGGCCACGCTCTCGCCAAACACCGCCTTGGTGTTGGGCCGGAAGGCGGCCTCCAGCTCTTCCTCCGAGCAGTCGGGGGAGACAAAGGTGAACTCGATGCCCATGCGCTTCATGGTGACGGCGAACAGGTTGAACGTCCCGCCGTAAATGGCGGAGGAGGCCACCACATGGTCGCCGCAAGAGGCCAGGTTGAACACCGCGTAAAAGTTGGCCGCCTGGCCCGACGAGGTGAGCATCCCCGCCGTACCGCCCTCCAGCTGGGTGATCTTCGCCGCCACGTGGTCGTTGGTGGGGTTCTGGAGGCGGGTGTAGAAATACCCGCTGGCCTCCAGGTCAAACAAAGCCCCCATGGCCTCGCCGGTGGCGTAGCGGAAGGTGGTGGACTGGACGATGGGAATGTTGCGCGGCTCCCCGTTACCGGGGGTGTAGCCGCCGTGGATGCAAATGGTGTCTCGATTCATGCTCACGGCCTCCTTATGGCTTGTTGCGCCCATTATACTCCCGCTCTTTTCGTAAATCAAGAGAAAGTCACGCAGGGCGTGCCCAACGGCCCATTCGCTGTTTGTGGGGTGGACAAAAAGGGTCGAGTCTAGTATGCTGAAGCATAAAAGGAGGGAGCGCACATGGATCAACGGCAGATCGGCGCGTTCATCGCCCAGCTCCGCCGGGAGCAGGGCTGGACCCAGGAGGAGCTGGGCGGCCGCCTGGGGGTCACCAACAAAACGATCTCCCGCTGGGAGAACGGGAACTATATGCCCGACATCGAGATGCTTTCCCTGCTGGGGCAAACCTTTCAGGTCAGCCTCAACGAACTGGTGCAGGGCCGCCGTCTGGAGGGCGACGACTTTCGCTCGGCGGCGGAGGAAAATCTCACTTCCGCCCTGGAGCGGCCCGGTATGCGGCTGTGGCGGTGGCTGGAGCGGCACATGCTGTCCGTGACCGCCGTCCTTTTGCTGGGCCTATGCCTGGCCGCCGCCTGTTTTGCGTATTGGAACTACCAAAAGGCCCACCCCGCCGACGCGTTCCCGCCAGGCAGCTACTCCTCCGGCCCTTTGGGGCAGGGCGTCTGCCTGGTCTTTGACCAGCAGGGCAGGTTCTGGCGCTACCGCCAGGGGGAGAACTTTCTGGAGCAGGGCAGCTACACCTGGCGGGAGGATCAGATCACCGTCACCACCGACGGTGGGAAGGTCTATCAGCTGCTGGTCAAGGGCAACGCGCTCTATGAGCAGGATGGAGGGGGGCAGCTGATCTCCTACCAACGGTTCTTCGACTACCCCATGTTTATTAATTGCGGCCCCGGCTTGGGTACAGTCCCGCTGGAATAGCCCGGCAGACAAAAGCGGGACGGCTCCTCCCGGAGCCGTCCCTCGTTTTTTCCCCTTGGCGCGCCTTACAGCACGTAAATATCCAGCAGCCGCAGGCCCAGCACGCCCAGATAGGTGAGCAGATTGGCCATGCACAGCTTTTTCGCCCAGGCGGGCAGCTTGGGTTCGGGCATGGCGTGAAGGTAGAGCTGGACGCTCACCCACCAAAACAGGATGGAGGCCATATACAGAATGTCACCGATGGAGCCGACCTCGGTGCTGAAAAACAGCGCCCGCATTCCCCCGCCCACAAAGAGGGCGAGAACGCTGGCCGCGAAGTAGCCGATGCCGAAGATACTGCACGCCAGATAGAGCCATTTCATCTCCTTCTGCCGGTCTCTCATGCCGCCCACATCCTTTCCTGTCTGCCATTATACCGTCCGCCTGGAAAAAAAGCAAGTCCGGCGGCCCTTCATTGACTTTTTGCCCCGTTTCGCATATACTACCTTTCAAAGTCACGTTTTCCCAAAGGAGGGCTGGCATGACAACGCAGGATTTCAAAACCAAAGGGACGCTGCGGATCTTCGCCTCTTATTATAAGCCCCATTGGCACCTGTTCGCTCTGGATATGCTCTGCGCCACCGGCATCTGCCTGGTGGACCTGCTGTTCCCCTGGGTGTCCCGGCTGTGCATGAACGAGCTGCTGCCCGGCAAGCTGTACACCGTCTTTTTCGTGGTGATGGCGGCCATGGCGGCGGCCTATCTGCTGCGCTCGGCGTTCTACTATGTAGTGACCTACTGGGGACATATGCTGGGGGTGCGCATCGAGGCGGACATCCGCCGGGACCTTTTTTCCCATATGCAGGACCTCCCTTTCTCCTTCTATGACAAAAACCGCACCGGCCAGCTCATGAGCCGGGTCACCGGCGACCTCTTTGAGATCACCGAGCTGGCCCACCACGGCCCCGAGGACCTGTTCATCTCCACCGTCACGCTGATCGGCTCCTTCCTGGTCATGCTTACCATCCGCTGGGAGCTGGCGGTGGCGGTGTTCGTGGTCGTCCCCCTCTTTTTGTGGTTCACCATCGTCCAGCGCCGCCGGATGAACCGCGCCTCCATGGAGGTCAAGCGCACCCTGGCGGGCATCAACGGGGAGCTGGAATCCTCCCTGTCCGGGATGCGCACCGCCAAGGCGTTTGCCAACGAACAGGCGGAGATCGAGAAATTCGGCCAGGCCAACGACCGCTTCCGCGGCTCCAAGACCGACTACTACAAGGCCATGGCCACCTACCACTCGGGGCTGGAGTTCGCCATGGGCATCATGTCGGTGCTGGTCATCGCCCTGGGCGGCTTCCTCATCATGCGGGGCCGCATGGACTACATCGACCTCATCACCTTCTCCCTCTACGTCTCCACCTTCCTCACCCCCATCCGCAAGCTCTCCGCCTTTGTGGAACAGTACACCCAGGGCATGGCGGGCTTCCACCGCTTCCTGGAGCTGATGCGGGTAGAGCCGGACATTCAGGACGCCCCCGACGCCAAAGAGCTTTCCGACGTAAAGGGAGACATTCTGGTGAAGGATGTGACCTTTGCCTACGACAAGGACGCAGAGCCTGTCCTTAGCCATATTGACCTCCACATTTCCCCCGGTCAGACCGTGGCGGTGGTGGGGCCCTCCGGGGGCGGGAAGTCCACCCTGTGCCAGCTCATCCCCCGCTTCTACGACGTGAGCGAGGGGGCCATTTTGGTGGACGGCACGGACGTGCGCGCCCTCACCCAGCGCTCTCTGCGCCGGGCCATCGGCATCGTCCAGCAGGACGTGTTCCTCTTCGCCGGGACCATTTTTGACAACATCGCCTACGGCAAGCCGGGGGCAACGATGGACGAGGTGCGGGAGGCGGCCCGGAAAGCGGAGATCCTGGATGACATCCTGGACATGCCCGACGGCTTCCAAACCTATGTGGGAGAACGGGGAGTGATGCTCTCCGGCGGACAGAAGCAGCGTATCTCCATCGCCCGCATCTTCCTCAAGGACCCGCCCATCCTCATTTTGGACGAGGCCACCTCCGCCCTGGACTCGGTCACCGAGCACCGCATCCAGGGGGCCTTTGACGCCCTGGCCAAGGGCCGCACCACCCTCATCATCGCCCACCGCCTGTCCACCATCCGCTCCGCGGAGCGCATTTTGGTCATCGACGGGGCGGGGATCGCTGAGGAAGGCTCCCACGCCGAGCTGCTGGCCCGGGGCGGGGCGTACGCCAAGCTGTACGCCGCCCAAAACGGCGGCGACGAGACCCATGCCCATGGATAAGGCCAAAATTTTGGACCATCTGTCCTCTGACGCCGCCACCCGAATGTCCCTGGCCCGGCTGCTGGACCAGCTGGAGCTGTGCCGCCGCCGGGACATCCCCACCCACAGCCACTTTTTGAGCGACGGGGAACAAAAGCTGGCCACCCAGGCCATCGCCGCCGCCGGGGAGGTCAAATGGGCCTTTACCGGCGGGTATGAAGGGGCGTCCCGGCAGGTCTGCTGCTTCCTCCCTCCGTGGATGGAGGAGGGGGAGGACCTCCCCGTGTCCGCCGTGGAGGTCAAGCTGCCCCGCGACGGAGAGAAGAGCCTCTCCCACCGGGACTTTCTCGGCTCTCTCATGGGCCTGGGCATCACCCGGGACCTGCTGGGGGACATTTTGGTGGGAGAGAATACCGCCCAGGTGATCTGTCTCCCCTCCGCTCTGCCCGTGTTGCTCAACCAGTGGAGCGAGGTGGGGCGGTACACCGTCTCCCCGGTGGAGATTTCCCTCGCTTCCCTCAACCCGGTGGAGGAAAACGTCCAAAAGCTCACCGAGACCTTCCAGTCTCTCCGCTTCGACGCGGTGGCCGCCTCCGCCTTCCGCATCCCCCGGGCCAAGGCCGCCTCCCTCATCGCCGGGGGCAGGCTGCTGCTCAACCACCTGCCCTGCACCAAGCCCGACCGCCTGTTGGAGGAGGGGGACTCCCTCACGGGGAAGGGCCTTGGGAAATGCCGCCTGGCCAAGGTCAACGGCCTGAGCCGCAAGGGCCGCATCATCGTAGAATTGGAGCGATATGTATGATCTCTCAAGCCGACATCGACCGCATCAACGCCCTGGCCCGGAAGTCCCGCACGCCAGAGGGCCTGACCACCGAAGAGAGGGCCGAGCAGATGGAGCTGCGCCGCCGCTATGTAGAGGCGGTGCGGGAAAACCTCACCGCCCAGCTGGACCACACCGTCATCCAGCGGCCCGACGGCAGCAAAACGCCGCTGAAGTCCAAGGATTGACAGAGACGGCACTTGTTGGGTATAATAGTCTACTGACTTTTGTGGATTAGGAGACATTCATATGCTGGAATTTGACGAATATAAGGTTTGGCTCAATAACTTCAAGCCTCAGCTGGACACCCTGAAGGCCGCCCTGGGCCTGGAGCAGGCCGCCCGGGAGCTGGACCTGCTGCAGTCCCAGTCCGCCGCCCCCGGCTTCTGGGACGACCCGGACAAGGCCCAGAAGACACAGCAGCGTATCAAGGCCCTTCAGGACAAGATCGAGAACCAGGCCAAGCGGGAGCGCAGCTGGTCCGACCTGTTCACCCTGTGCGAGATGGGCAACGAGGAGGAGGACGCATCCCTCCTCCCCGAGCTGTCCGAGGGCTGCAAGGCCCTGGAGGAGGACGTGGAGTCCGCGCGGCTGGCCACCCTGCTCACGGGGGAATACGACAACGCCAACGCCATCCTCACCTTCCACGCCGGGGCTGGGGGCACCGAGGCCCAGGACTGGGCGCAAATGCTCTTTCGGATGTATACCCGCTGGGCGGAGCGTCACGGCTTTAACTGCGAGACCATCGACTATCTGGACGGCGACGAGGCGGGCTTGAAATCCGCCACCATTATGATCTCCGGGGAAAACGCCTATGGCTTCCTCCGGGGGGAAAACGGTGTACACCGTCTGGTGCGGGTCTCCCCCTTCGACGCCAACGCCCGCCGCCAGACCTCCTTCGCCGCGCTGGAGGTCATGCCGGAAATTCCCGACGACGTGGAGGTGGACATCCGCCCCGAGGACATTGAGATGCAGGTGTTCCGCTCCTCCGGCGCGGGCGGCCAGCACATCAACAAGACCTCCTCCGCCGTGCGCCTCATCCATAAGCCCACGGGCATCGTGGTCTCCTCCCAGCAGGAGCGGTCCCAGTTCCAGAACCGGGACACCTGTATGCGGATGCTCCGCTCCAAGCTGGTGGAGCTGCAGATGCAGGCCCACGCTGAGAAGATCTCCGACCTCAAGGGCGTGCAGATGAAGATCGAGTGGGGCAGCCAGATCCGGTCTTACGTGTTCATGCCCTACCAGCTGGTGAAGGACACCCGCACCGGCTTTGAGACGGCCAACATCAACGCCGTTATGGACGGCGACCTGGACGGCTTCATCAACGCCTATTTGTCCTGCGAGGCCACGGGAAACTGGGCGGAGAAATAAGAAGCGCGAGGATAGACACATAGGCTCGGATGGACTGGAGCGCGGGCCGAATTGGTAAGGCGGCACAGCCGCCGCGATTCGGCCCAAGTCGGAGGGGCGAGTGGGCCCCTGTGGGGCCCGAGCTACGAGCTGACCGAGCCGAAGGCGAGACGCCGAGCCGTAATGTGTCCAATCCGAGCGTGACAACTGGGCAAATAAAAAACACACCGTTATCTTTCTTGGAAAGATAACGGTGTGTTTTTTATTTCGTTATATTCTTACGCCTCCGGGGCTTTCGCTCCTCTGTTCTCCAGCTCCTTCAGCGCGTCCTTGTAGCTCAGGTTGACCCGGCCCTTCTCGTCAATGTCGGTGACCTTGACCCAGATCATATCGCCCACGTTGACCACGTCCTCCACCTTCTCCACCCGGTGGTTGGCCAGCTTGGAGATGTGGACCATGCCGTCCTTGCCGGGAGCCAGCTCCACGAAGGCGCCGAACTGGAGGATGCGGACCACCTTGCCGTAGTAAAGCTGGCCCACCTCGGGGACAAAGACGATGGTCTCGATCATCTTCTTGGCGATATCGCACTTCTCCGCGTCGGGGGAGGCGATGTGGATGGTGCCGTCCTCGTCGATGTCCACCTGGGCGCCGGACTCGGCCACGATCTTCTGGATGACGCTGCCGCCCTTGCCGATGACCTCGCGGATCTTGTCCACGTCGATCTTCATGGTGATCATCTTGGGAGCGTAACGGCTGACCTCAGGCCGCGGAGCGGAGATGCAGGGGAGCATGATCTCGTCCAGAATGGCGAAGCGGGCGTCCCGGGTGATCTCCAGCGCCTCCTTGATGATGGCGTGGGACAGGCCGTCGTTCTTAATATCCATCTGGATGGCGGTGATGCCCTTCTTGGTGCCCGCCACCTTGAAGTCCATCTCGCCGTGGAAGTCCTCCACGCCCTGGATGTCGATGAAGGTGGTAAAGCCGCCATCATCGTCCTGAATGAGGCCGCAGGAGATGCCCGCCACAGGGGCGGAGATGGGCACGCCCGCGTCCATCAGGGCCAGGGTGGAGCCGCAGATGGAGCCTTGGGAGGTGGAGCCGTTGGAGCTGAGCACCTCGGAGACCACGCGGATGGCGTAGGGGAAGTCCTCCACAGAGGGGATGACCGGCTCCAACGCCCGCTCGGCCAGGGCGCCGTGGCCCTTCTCCCGGCGGTTGGTGGAACGGCTGGCGCGGGCTTCGCCGGTGGAGTAGGCGGGGAAGTTGTAGTGGTGCATATACCGCTTCTCGTCCTCCTCCCAGATGGTGTCCAGCTTCTGGGTGGCGGCGAGGGTGTTCAGGGTGCAGATGGACAGCACCTGGGTCTGGCCGCGGGTAAAGAGGCCGGAGCCGTGGACCCGGGGCAGAACGCCCACCTCGGCGGCCAGGGGACGGATCTCGTTCTTGGCGCGGCCATCCACCCGGTGGCCCTCCAACAGCCAGGCCTTGACGATCTTCTTCTGGAACTTGTAGGTGATCTCCTCCAGGAACTGGTCCATGTCGGGGTGGTCGTCCAAATACTTCTCGTGCCACTTCTCGATCATGGCGTTCCAGCGGGCCTCACGGACGTTCTTGTCGTCGGTGTCCATGGCGGCCTTGGCCTCGTCCATGAAGTCGTTCACGATCTTGTCAAACAGCTCCTGGTCAAAGGCGGCGTGGTCGTAGGTCATCTTCTCCTTGCCGATCTCAGCCACCATCTGATTGATCAGGGCCACCTGCTTCTTGGCCTCCTCATGGGCCTGGCAGATGGCGTCGTACATGATGTCGTCGGGCAGCTCCTTGGCCCCCGCCTCGATCATGATGACCTTCTCCTGGCTGGCGGCCACGGTCAGGTCCAGCTGGGAGGCGTGGCGCTGGGCCTGGGTGGGATTCATGACGATCTGGCCGTCCACATAGCCCACCTCCAGGCAGCCGATGGGGCCGGCCCAGGGGATGTCGCTGACGGCCAGGCAGGCGGACACGCCGAACATGGCGGTCATCTCGGGCGAGCAGTCCCGGTCCACGCTCATGACGGTGCAGGTCACCACCACGTCGTTGCGGTAGTCATAGGGGAACAGGGGGCGGATGGAACGGTCAATGACCCGGCTGGCCAGCACGGCGGGCAGAGAGGGCTGGCCCTCCCGGCGCATGAAGGAGCCGGGGATGCGGCCCACGGCGTACAGCTTCTCTTCAAAGTCCACGCTCAGGGGGAAGAAGTCTACGCCGTCCCGGGGACGGGGGGCGGCGGTGACGGCCACCAGAACGGTGGTCTCGCCGTAGGTGACCAGCGCGCTGGCGTTGGCCAGCTCGGCCACCCGGCCCATCTCGATGGACAGCTTGCGGCCAGCCACGTCCATGGACCAGGTCTTGCGGTTGGGGAACTGCTTGTGGGTGATAACGGTTGACATGATGTTTCCTCCTTTGTGTCTCCCCGCAGTTGCCCGTTTTAGCACTTGGAGCCAAACCCTTCGGCGTTTTGGGCGGATGAGGACATCCGTCCCTACGCATCTACGTTGTGATGCCTCTCCGTAGGGGCCGGTGTCCTCACCGGCCCGCCGCAGGGCACAGCTCCAACTGCTAAACCAGAAACCTCGGGGCATATATGCGAACATAGGGCGGCTTGCGCCGCCCTATGTGTCACATTCTTACTTACGGATACCCAGCTTGGCAATACAAGCGCGGTAACGCTCGATGTCCTTGCGCATGAGGTAGTCCAGCATCTTGCGCCGCTTACCGACCATCTGCAGCAGGCCGCGCTGAGAGTGCTTGTCCTGGGGGTTGGCCTGCATATGGGCGGTGAGCTGGGTGATGCGGGCGGTGAGAATGGCGATCTGCACCTCGGGGGAGCCGGTGTCGGTCTCGTGGGTGCGGTTGGCCTCGATAACGGCCGTCTTTTCGTCCTTACGGATCATTGTGGGATTCCACCTTTCACAAAATTTGCCCAGAGCCGAGATAGGGGCCGGTGAGCGCCGCGAACCACAGCCAAGGGTAGCGTCCGGTTTACAGACTGAGATAGTTTACCACAATCATAATGGAATGTCAACGGGAAATTGCGGCCTTGCGTTGACAATGTGCGGTTTTGGCCGGTGGGGCGCGCCCTTTTTAATCCCGGAAGTCAAACAGCTCCTTGGGCTTGATTTCCAGCACGTCGCACAGCTTGAAGAGCACATCAAAGGAAACTCCGACCTTGCCTAACTCGATTGCGCTGATATGGCTTCGGTCAATACCCACATACTCTGCCAATTCCAACTGCGTCAAACGCTGCCGCTTACGATAGTAGACCACATTCAAACCAAATTTTTCATAACGGTCTTGATATTCTGGCTTCATGTGTCTTCACCTCACTCCTTATTATTCTAAAGAGTAAAGTGAATATCAAAAACCTTGTCTGATTCACGTAATGCGATTGACACAAGTCGTTTTATGTGTTATTATAGTCACATTCTTCCAGGCTCTGGAAATTTTTGAGGAGGTGTCACGATGGCGGCCACACAAAATCTCCTGGAAAACCACGTGATCTACGGCCTTGACACGGCGATCTGCGAGTATCTCGGACCTATTTTGGACCAGAAGCTGGGCGAGCCGTTCCGCATCTGGCGGTTCCTTGTGCAGGAGCAGTCCGTTCGGAGCGTGGACGCCACCCGCGCTCTGGGAGAGGCCCTGGCGGGACAGCCCGTGGAGCTTCAGGAGGAGCTTTTGGGGTGCGGAGACGGCGTGTCACGAATCAATCTGGCGTGGCATAAGCTGATGGGCACCTTCGGGGGGACAAAGTGGCGGGAGCTGTGCCTTCTCTACAGCTGCGCCGACGGGGAGCGCCGCGACCTGGAAAACATGGCCGCCGCCCAGCAGACGGCGGAGGACAGCGGCGACGCGGCCCATGCCAGGCGGGTGCAGGAGATCATGTCGCTGTCCGAAGTCCTGTCTCCTTCCTGGTGGTCAGCGGAATAACAGCCTTCCCATTTGCATTTTTCTCCTCTATGTGGTAAAATACCTCCAAATCACATTTTACCGCAAAGGAAGTTACGATATGGAGATCAACGGCGAAACTGTAAACGAGGTCCAGGACTACAAGGACATGGGCCTCTCCCCCGCCCTCATGGCGGCCATCGACAAGAAGGGCTACGTCACCGCCACCCCCATCCAGGTGGGGGCCATTCCGCCCTTCATGGAGTGGAAGGACGTGATCGCCAAGGCCCCCACAGGCACGGGCAAGACCTTTGCCTTCGGCATCCCCATGGTGGAGCACACCGACCCGGACAGCGACTACGTCTCCTCTGTGGTCCTGGCCCCCACCCGGGAGCTTGCCATCCAAATTCAGGACGAGCTGCGGGACCTGTGCGCCTTCAAGGAGGGGGTGCGGGTGGTGTGCCTCTACGGCGGCGCGCCCATTGAAAAGCAGATCCAGGCCCTGAAGAAAAAGCCCCAGATCGTAGTCGCCACCCCCGGGCGGCTCATGGACCACATGAAGCGGCGCACGGTGCGGCTGGACCAGGTGGAGACGGTGGTGCTGGACGAGGCGGACCGGATGCTGGACATGGGCTTCATCCGGGACGTGACCCACATTCTGGACCTCATGCCCCAGCGCAGGAACCTGGGGATGTTCTCCGCCACCATCTCCCGGGAGGTGCTGGATATCTCCTGGGTCTACCAGCGCGACCCGGTGGAGATCACCGTCCAGGCCGTGGCGGAAAACAAGCCGGACATTCAGCAGTACCGCATCGACGTGGACCGGGGGGAGAAGGTGGACATCACCGTCCAGCTCCTGGAGGCCGGGGGCTATGAGCGGGCCATCGCCTTCTGCAATACCAAGAACATGACCGACCGTCTGGCCTCCCTCCTGCGCATGAACGGCGTCCAGGCGGACGCCATCCACGGAGACATCCAGCAGCGGGTGCGGGAAAAGGTGCTCAGCACCTTCCGCGACGGCAAGCTCCGGGTGCTGGTGGCCACCGACGTGGCCGCCCGGGGGCTGGACATCGACGACGTGGACGTGGTGTTCAACTACGACGTGCCCGACGAGAACGAGTACTACGTCCACCGCATTGGCCGCACGGGCCGGGCCAAGCGCCACGGCGTGGCCTACACCCTGGTGAGCAGCGTCACCGAGAGCCTGAAAATGGACGACATCCAGAAGGGCACCCAGAACAAGGTGATCCCCTTGAAATACGAAAACGGCGTGCTGTTAGAGCTGGGCGAGGACGGCAAGCCCAAAGAATGACAAAACGGGACGGCCCACCGGGCCGTCCCGTTTTTGGCGACATTCCGCAAAGGAATCCCCGTTGTGCGTTTTCGTGAAAACGGGGGCCAGGCCCCCTTTCTTTCCCACCCCATTTCTTTTTCTCGTGAGAAAAAGAAACGGGCCGGACTCCAAAGAAAAAGAGC
>CAMNQX010000003.1 GCA_946550725.1 uncultured Clostridia bacterium
CCATCGAGTACGCCCCCCAGTTTGTGAAGAAGTACAACCCCGTCACCTGCGAGGCCCTGGGCCTGACCCCGCCCGCCGGTTATGAGGCCATCGAAGCCGGCTAAACAACATCCCTTCCGCAGGTCGACAGCGGGAAAGGCGAACCCTTTCCCGCTGTTTTGCGGTATCTTTCCCAAACCAGGAGGAACTTGGAATGGCAAACTTTTTGAACGCTCTGCCGGGGGCGGTATCCCAGGGCCTGATCTGGGGCATTATGGCCATCGGCGTCTACATCACCTATAAAATACTGGATATCGCGGATTTGACGGTGGATGGCTCCTTCTGCACCGGCGGCGCGGTGTTCGTCATGCTGTTTGGCAGCGGGGTGAACCTCTGGGTCGCGATGCTGGTGGCGTTTCTGGCCGGGATGCTGGCCGGACTGGTTACCGGACTGCTCCACACGGCGTGCGGTATCCCCGCCATCCTAGCAGGTATTTTGACCCAGCTGGGCCTTTACTCCATCAACCTGGCGATCATGGATATGCGGGCCTCCCAGTCCATCGCGGTCACCGACAACGGTGTGCTGAACCGTCTGTTGGTGTCGCTGCGGTTCCTGAACACGGAGAAATTCCCCTTCTACCGCCATCCCATCTTTGTGGTGGGGGTGTTCACCGCTGCCATCATCGCCATTCTCTACTGGTTCTTCGGCCGGGAGCTGGGCGCGGCCCTGCGGGCCACCGGCTCCAATCAAAACATGGCCCGGGCGCAGGGCATCAACACCAACGTGACCAAGGTGCTGGGCCTGATGCTCTCCAACGGCCTGGTGGCCCTGGCCGGGGCGCTGTTGAGCCAATACAGCGGCGGCAACGAGATCAACGTGGGCCGGGGCGCCATCGTCATCGGCCTGGCGGCGGTCATCATCGGCGAGGTGCTGCTGGACAAGGTGTTCCGCAACTTCGCCCTCAAGCTCTTGTCCGTGTCCATCGGCGCCATCCTTTACTATATTGTTATCCAGGCGGTGCTGCAGATGGGGCTGAACCCCAACTACCTGAAGCTGTTGACCGCTGTGGTGGTGGGACTGTTCCTGTCCATCCCCTACTGGAAGGGGAAGTATTTCCGCGGATATAAGAAGATGCGGACGGTGGGCATCAATATGGTCAAGATAGACGGGGAGACAGGGGGTGACGACCGTGCTTGAGATCAAGAATATCTGGAAGACTTTCAACGCCGGGACAGTGAACGAGAAGACCGCCCTGCGGGGGGTAGACCTGACCCTGGATGACGGCGACTTCGTCACTGTCATCGGCGGCAACGGCGCGGGCAAGTCCACCCTTCTGAACGCCGTCTCCGGGGTGTGGCCGGTGGACCGGGGGACCATCTCCATCGGTGGGGTGGACGTGACCAAGCTTCCCGAGCACAAGCGGGCCAAATACATCGGCCGGGTGTTTCAGGACCCCATGATGGGCACCGCCGCCACCATGCAGATCGAGGAAAACCTGGCCCTGGCCGCCCGCCGGGGACAACGGCGGGGCCTGCGGCCCGGGATCACCAAGGCCGAGCGGGAAGAATACCGGGAGCAGCTCAAAATGCTGGACCTGGGCCTGGAGGACAGATTGACCTCTAAGGTGGGGCTGCTGTCCGGCGGCCAGCGCCAGGCGCTGACGCTGCTGATGGCGGCGCTTCGGAAGCCGCAGCTTTTGCTTCTGGATGAGCATACCGCCGCCCTGGACCCCAAGACCGCCGCCAAGGTGTTGGACGCCACCGAGCGCATCGTGCAGAAGGATCACCTCACCACGCTGATGATCACCCACAATATGCGCGACGCCATCGCCCACGGCAACCGGCTCATTATGATGTATGATGGGCGCATCGTGGTGGACGTCTCCGGCGAGGAGAAGGAAAAGCTCACCGTGGAGCAGCTTCTGGCCATGTTCAATCAGGCCAGCGGCAGCGATGAGGCGGACGACAAGCTCCTGCTGGGGTAAAAATAGGGCTTGCGTTTCGTCGGGAGCTGTGATATAATACCTTCCGTTGCCGGGAACGGCAGCGGTATGCGTCCGTAGTTCAATTGGATAGAGCGTCAGATTCCGGTTCTGAATGTTGGGGGTTCGAGTCCCTTCGGGCGTACCACGTAAAGTCCTGCGATTCGTTATGAATTGCAGGACTTTCCTTTTGCTTCCCCTGCTTTTGGCCTGAAATTGTGATTTTTACCTTTGGCTTGACCCTTACGCTGACCCTTATTGATTGCTGGCATTAACAGTATGTTAACAGTATTTTTGTATATAGAGGTCCATCCGCTCCGAGCTGTCCCGCTTCATTTGCTCGGTCACATGGCCGTACACGTCTAAGGTAAACGCCGCCGAGTAGTGGCCCAAATTTTCTTGAATGGTTTTGATGTCATCTCCGGCTTGTATGGATAACACAGCGTAGGAGTGGCGTAAATCGTGGAAGCGCAGGGAGGGGATACCCATTTGGGTAAAGATACGTTTGAGGTGGCGGTAGATCAAATCGTGCTTCAAGTGGTTGCCCAGCGCGTCGGTGAACACCAGGTCGTCGCTGTTGTTCCAAGTTGCCCCGGCCTTGAGCCGCATTTCAAGCTGACGGCGCCGCTGCTGGCGGAGGACGTTCATCACAAATTGAGCAGGGATGATCTGGCGGGTCTTGTTGTTTTTTGGAGTGGTGAACTGGTAGCCTCCATATTTTCGGCCCAGGAATTGAAGCTGACGGCGGATGGTGATAGCCCCTTGCTCAAAGTCGATGTCCTCCCATTTCAGTCCCAAAAGCTCGCTCTGCCGAACACCTGTAAACAGGTCTACCAAGTAGAGGTATTCAAATTCATGCCCTTTAATAGCGGCGAGAAATTGCCCTACCTGCTGATCCTTCAGCGGCGTGATCTCCGCCCTTGACCGCTTTGGGAGGATGGTCAGGCTGGCGGGATTGACCTTCAGATAGCCAATGCGGACGGCCTGCTGCAAGGCGCTGTGCAGAACGCCGTGAATGTTCTTGACCGTTTTTGGGTTAAGGGGCTTGCCGTCAGTCTTTTTGTTTTCCAGATGGTTGATGAACTGCTGGATATGAACAGGGGTCAGCTCCCGGAGGGCCTTCCTGCCCAAGGCGGGCTTGATGTGGTTTTCAATGGTGGCCTCATAGGACTTCTTGGTGTGGGGCTTTGTGCTGCCGATGTACTCGGCGAGCCAGGTGTCCAGCCAGCCGGAGAGGGGCAACTTGGACGGTTCTGTGTAGGTGCCCTCGTCCAACTCCGCCGTGATCTGGGTCAGCTTTTCCCGGACTTCCTTTTGGCTCTTGCCATAGATGGACTTCTGAATTTGTTTTCCAGTGACCGGGTCAAAGCCCGTGGTGAACCGGGCCTCCCAGCGGCCATCTGTGCGTTTGCGGATGGTTCCCGCACCCTGCGCGTTTTTCTTGCCCTTGCGTGGCATATTTCTCCTTTCCGGGCATGAACCAGCCCTACCGTGATACCAATATTGTACCGTCTTCCGGTAGAACGGTCAAATTTTCGCTTGTTCTCTCTCTTTCCGCTCCTTTACCCTTTTGCGTGTCATTTTTGAGTTATAGGCTCCCCGGCAGTTGGGGGAGCAGTATTCGCTTCGCCAGTCGGTGGAGATAAAGAACTTGCCGCAGTTCTTGCATTGGCGGATGGTTTTGCCCTCCCCGGCGGAGAACTGGACATAGGCCAAGTTGATACAAGCGGTAAGATCATACACCTGGGCGTACAGCTCGGGTGTTTTTTGCTGTCCGCAGCCCATGACCCAGTCAGCGTTGCGGATGGGAAACTGCTTGCCGTCTATGCCCTCCATAAAGCGGAGATAGAAGTCCAGCAGGGTCAGGGTCAGGGTGCAGACAGGAACGGCTCCGGTGGGCGTACAGGCCCGCCTTGCGGCCTCGTAGACCAGCAGATGGTTTGCGTCATCGTCCACGTCCGGGCGGAGGGCCATGCACCGCTGGGCGTACCGGGCAGGGTAGGTGGTGGTGACTTGCTCCCACATGGGAAGTCCATACTTGTCAGTAAAGGCCAGCAGAGCGTCCAGCATAGGCCGGGCATCGTCTGGCTGTACGGTGAAGAAATCCCCATACTTCCAGAAGTCCACGTCCTGAAGGGGCAGTATTGCGTGGGACAAGCAGTAGTCCAGGAACGGCGCACAGCCAGCCACCACCGCTCCGGCCTGTACTACGTCCAGCAGCAGACTATCCACATCTTTGAATGGGTCATACCGCCGCACCGCCAGAGACTTGGGGACGAGGTATAACACACCGTCTGTCTGTTCCAACGTGTAGCCGCTGTACCGGGGCACCGCCCCGGAGAAGTGAGTGAAGTTTAGTGTTGGCATAGGTACGCCCTCTCTTTCCGTCATAGCTTGGAAGAAAATCCTATCACATAGCACAAATATAGCAGTTTGTCAAAAAATATCCTGTCGGAACTTGGGGAACGATTCTGCTTGACTGGAAATATCTGGTGATATAACATTTCAGTATCATATCACGCCATAGAAAAGGAGACAGAACGAGATAGAAGTGAATGAAATCCAGTCACGGAGAGGAGGACTGCATTTGAAAACTGACTGCCGGAATTTTGACGAGCTGCCCGCCATGCTGACGGCCAACGAGTTGGCCGGGGCGCTGAGCATTTCCAGAGCCGGGGCCTATGCCCTGATCCACAGCAAGGGCTTTCCCACCCTGCGAATCGGGAAACGGCTCATGGTGCCCAAAGACAAGTTGACCGAGTGGATCGACCGCAACACTGGGGACGGATAGCCCCTGTCTACTTGTTAGCAAGCACTGGATTTGTATGTCACAAATCCGCTTGGCAGGGGTATCCCCCTGCAACCCCCAACGAAGAAAGGAGGAAGTCAATGGGGAAAACCAAGACGCTGACCATCCGATTAAGCCCGGAGGATATGGCGCTGCTCAAAAGCTACACCGCCAAGACCCGGTTGAGCCAGTCCGCCTACCTGCGGAAGCTGATTCGGGGCTATGTGCCCAAGGCGTACCCGCCGGAGGTATTCTTTGAGCTAATGGGCAAGCTGGAGAACGGCGGTAGGCTGGACGGTGAGGTGCTGAACGGCATCCTTGCTTTACGGCAAGCCGTCACCGCCCCGGAGAAGATCAACTAATGGCGACCACGGCGATCTGGAAGGTCAAGGGCAGTCTAGGCCGGGTGGTGGACTACGCCGCCAACCCGGACAAGACCACGGTGTTTACCACGGAGGACTTGCAGGGCCTCCGGGACGTGATGAACTACACCACCCAGGACTACAAGACCGAGGAACAGCGGTACGTCAGCGGCGTGAACTGTGCCCCGGCTATCGCCAGGGATGAAATGCAGATGGTCAAGGGGCAGTTTGGCAAGGAGGGCGGGATCATAGCCTTTCACGGTTACCAGTCCTTTGCCCCCGGCGAGGTCACGCCGGAGCAGGCCCATGAAATTGGGCTAGAACTTGCCCGGCGGCTGTGGGGAGATAGATTCCAAGTGGTAGTTGCCACCCATCTGGACAAGGAGCATATCCACAACCACTTTGTGCTGAACTCCGTTTCCTTTGTGGACGGCAAGAAGTTCAACGACTGCAAGGCCACCTATGCCCTCATGCGGCGCACTTCCGACGAGCTGTGCCGGGAGTATGGCCTGTCTGTCATTGAACACCCGGAGCAGGGCCGCACCATGAGCTATGACGCATGGGAGGCAGAGCAGAAAGGCAAGCCAACCTGGTACAGCCAAATTCGCCGGGACGTGGACGCCGCCATCACCCGGTCATTCCTGTTTGAGCATTTCATCGACAACCTGAAACGGCAGGGGTATGAGGTCAAGTTGGGTAAGTACATAGCGGTGCGGCCACCGGGTAAGGAGCAGTTTGTCCGGCTCAAGACCCTGGGGGACAACTACACCGAGGAGGCCATCCATCAGCGGATATGGGCGCATGAGCAGACGCCGCTCTATCATAGGCCGCCCTCCCCGCCCAAGCGCAGGTACAAGGTACAGGGCAAACCCAAAAAGCTCACAGGCTTTCGGGCGCTGTATTATCACTATCTCTATCTGCTGGGCAAGCTGGGAAAGCCCAGATCCTCCCCACGCAAGAGCCGCTACCTGATGAACGAGATCATCAAGTTAGACCGCTACATGGAGCAATTCAACTTGTTGTGGAAATACCGCATTGATACTGAAAGTCAACTCCACACCCTGGAGGAAGCCATCCAAGCCGACCTTGACGCACTCACCACCCAGCGGACAGACCTCTACCGCCAGAAGCGAAAAGGCCCTGACAATGAAACTCTCTTTTCTGAAATCGAATCCATCAATCGATCTATCCGTGGTAGGCGGCGGGAATTAAGGATATGCGCCCGGATCGAGGCCGACATCCCCCGCATCCGACAAAAGGCCTTTGAGCCGATTCCTCTCCCACCCAAGCGAGAAAAGCCACCTACCCGCCACAAGTCCCGCCAGCCACAACGGTAGCGGCGTTGCCCTTTGTGGGAGGGTACTCCGCCGCGCCGCTCCCCGTCAAGGCTAAAATGAACCGGCCCGCCCCCCGAGGGAAGGGGCGGGTCGGGCCTTGACTGGAACCGGGCGGCGGAGTGATAGTCATTAAGGGCAAACGCCACAAGAGCCGGGCCACAGGCCCGGCTCTTGCTATCTTGGGAGGACGGCGCTCTCAACGGCAGGTGTTCCCGCCTCTAAAGCCCCACCCGGAAATGCGTCTCAAATTGAGACGCATTTTGTCGAGAAACGCGCCTCAAGTTGAGGTACGTTCTGCTCAGCATAAAAAGGGAGCTAATTATTTAAAAGGAAAATTGCACTTGATTTTTTGGGGGAATATTGTATATTATGGAAAAACGGCAGACAAGGAGGTGTAACGACTGCCAACCGCAATGCCACTTATCCTTAAAAGACACAATTGACATGTAAAATAGAAAAAGGTGAATTCTATGTTGAAATATATACTTTTTAACGCTATATCTGCTTTAGGCTTATTCTTTTTGAATGGGCAACTGGGAAAGCTGCAATACGGTATCTCGGAACCGCTATTTGCATATGGCCGATTTACATTTGATCCATCAGATGAACAAAGCTTTTCTGGAAACTTCTTTCAAAAAATTGTAAATCCAGCTGTCTATATGGCCGTGATAGCTGCCTCTGTACAATATTTTCTCCCCGCTCCTTATGTTGAATCCTTATGGTTATTAGTGCCTCTGTTTTGGGCATTCCGTTTGCTCCATATGATCTGGCGGAATGTATTTATCTTTCTTAACTTGAAATATGAAGTGACCGCCTTTTTTCTTTCAATCCTTCTAAGTGAAGGAGTCCTTTTCTACATTATTCTTCCGGTTCTCCATCAAGAAGAAAGCATTTGGATACCTCCCACCGCACTGCGGGACGCATTATGGTATGCTATTCTTGCATATATAGCGAAAACACTATGGGAAATAATGCGCCAATCGTTTGATGGTGCGAATTTGTACCCTTATGAGCGGCGGAGAATGATAGTCATAAAACGTTATGCTAAATTCTCTCAAAAATATGGCGATTATATTAGAGAAATCGTTTCTAGTTACTCTAATGGTGCTTTAATAGCTGAAGTTCAAAAGGAAGTAATTTCTCTAGTTTATGCAATTATGATCTACGAAGATTATAATCGTTCGAAAATCATGAGAACAGTCGAGAGAATGGTCAAGACTTTATTTATGCGCCATCGGACTATGTCTCTTGGAATTATGCAGGTGAGAACAAATCAGTTGATATCTGATAAAGAAAGTATCAAATTAGCAATTCCCCTCATCATCGACCCCTTCTTGACAGATATATATGTTCCGATTCATGCCGTTATTTTTCAATACAATCCGAGTAATGAATATGTGACAGAAGTTAGTGCAATTTACGACATGTTGACAGAGAAACTATTTTTGGAAAGAGACATTCCTGTAGGTAATGGTATAGATAAAACTTGAATGTGTTTGTTTTAAAGAAATGAAGAATCAAAACCAATCGACATAGTAGTAGGAAAGCATCTCTGACCAAGATGCCTTCCTGCTACTTATAGTTGCTTCAAGAGGTTCGTGGGACTGATTGCAAGAACAAAACTATTGGTAAAATCCTTCTCATTTCTTGTCACGATGTAGTCGGCTCTCACCCTGGCGGCACAGACGCTTTGAATGGCGTCCTCGTAGTCACCAAAGGGCAACTCCGCTGCTTTCAGTAGATCAGTCTCCCGCAGTTCCACTACGGAGAAAACCATCGTCAGGGTGTGGAGGATCTCTTTGATTCGCTCCGGGTCAAGCTCCTTGCGCATGATATAGACGATGTTAGGGATGGACAGGGCAGAGATATGCCCGGTGATGTGCTGGGTCTCGCAGCATTGAAATACCCGTAGGGAGTCCGCCACAAATTCCTTGCGGTTGCAGAGGACGTCCAGGATCACATTGGTGTCAACGAGAACCTTCATGCCGCTTCATCCTTTCCGCTCTGGCGGCCTTCTCGTCCACATCGTTAGACAGCACGCCCACCAACTGATCCGAGAGGAAAGACAAGGTTTTCTCCTTGGAGACCAACCGGGCGACCTCCACGCCGTTTTTGAGGATCACCACCTCGCCGCCCTCCTGGGCGACCTTCAGGAACCGTCCAAAGTTGTTTTGCACCTCGGTGGCCGTTGCCATCGTCATGGTGTTCACGCTCCTTTCGTTAAAACTATTATATTCCATTTTAGCTAACTTGGCAAGAGGAAATGCAAAGAAAAACGTGCCTCAATTTGAGGCACGTTTTCTGTCGGGAAATGCGTCTCAGCGTAGGATCTATTTTGTCGAAATATACCTCAATTTGAGGTATATTCTTACTAAGCAATTGCAAGATATGGGGGAACATGCTATAATGTGTAAAATCCAAGTTGCTTTAATACAAATGTTTTTAAGGGGGCAATACTATGAATAATGGTTGTGTAGAGGTTTTAGCAGATGAATTTAATTTTCCTATTATTAAAGAGAATACCCGTGTATGGTTTTTCCGAACACAATCCGGAACATATTATCTTGATTTTCATGTTAATCAGTATATTGCTCTGGGGTGGAATTTAGTTCCTGTATCATTGATAATAGATAAAAAGGAAAAGCAGACAGCAAAAAAAGACGAAATTGCTAAACTCTACCCAGAAGAGCAGAGGCCCGGGCTTATTCTTGGGCAAATGGAAACTTTTTATCTAAAAATGCAAACAGATGATTTAGTTGTAATTCCAGATATAGGAGGACAGCGAATTGCAGTTGGTTTGCTTGGCGATATTGTAACGACAGTCAAACATAAACCTCAGAGTGACGAATTCAAATACGAAATATGTGAACATGTCCATAAGCGTTCCGTGAAATGGTTAAAGGAAATTGAGGCATGGTCTGATGTATACCTTTTTAAAACATTAAGGGCGCAACAAACCATCTCCGACATCACCGCATATTCAGGGATGGTATATCGCAATTTGCATCCGTGTTATATTGCCAATGGAGAGGTACACTTAACACTTCAAAAACGGACAGTTTCCGAATATCACATAAAAGATAGCATTAACCTTCAACATTCCATACTACAAATCGACAGCACACTTTCAGAATACTATAATGTTCAAGACGATTCGGACAATATAGTAATCAAGACTGCAGTTGGCTCTCCTGGTTTTATTGAAATTATTTTATCCTGTGTTCCGAAGTCTGTGTTAACTGCCGTGTTTGCCTTTCGTGGTATTCTAGGAAAAGTAACATCTAAAGATGGAGAAACAAATACAGGTATAATGGCCATCTTGACAAAGGCAAATGAATTGCTAAATGATCGAAGCACAAGAAAAAAGACTGCGGCAGAAATTGAGCAAATCAAGGCGGATACTAAAAAAACGCTCGCTGAGGTTGCCTATACTGATGCTCTAACACGGAAAACAACTGCAGAGGCCGTTTCAATTGAACTTGAAAACAAAAAGGCCTTTGAGAAACTGTCTGAACATACGGCAACATTAAAAGAGGCCGCTTCACGAAGTGGTATTACCCTGGGTGAGCAATTGGATAACGCCAGCTAAGCTTTTAAGCTTTGTAGTTGCAACCTATTTGGACAGTTAAGAAACTACCCTCTGAACAGCCAGCAAAAATGCGTCTCACAAAGAGGCGCATTTTTGCTGGCTACTCTTAGTTAGAATAATGCGCCCGGCATTGCGCCACCACGATCTGCCCGGCCTCGGGCTTGTAAACAATCCGGTTCACCTCGTCGATCCGGCGGCTCCACCAGCTCTGATAATTGCCCTTTAACGGCTCGGGCTTGCCGATGCCGTCAAAGGGGCTACGCTGGATGTCCCGGATGAGGGCGTTGATCCGCCGCAGGGTCTTTCTGTCCTGGCTCTGCCAGTAGAGGTAGTCCTCCCAGGCTTCTGGGAGAAACAGCAGATCAAGCATCCTCTCCCATCCTCTCCAGCTCCTCTAAGGACTTTTTGACAGGCTCAGACTTTCCGGCCTCATAGCGCTCAATGCTGCGTTTCAACCGCTCCTGGTTGGCAGCGGAGTAGAAGGGGTCAACGCTCAGGTCCAGGGGCAGCCGCTGCTCCCGGACAATGGTCTTGGCAAACATGGTCATAGCCGTGGTCATATTTAGGCCCAGCTCGCCCAAGATGGTCTCCGTTTTCTTCTTCAGCGTGTCGTCCATGCGAAAAGATACTGTTGCCATAATAGCACCTCCATTTGAGATTATTGTAATTCATTGTATGCAGATTGTCAATACAATGTTCTGCATATCTGGCACGAAAATGCGTCTCAATTTGAGACGCATTTTTTATCGAAATATACCTCAAGTTGAGGCACATTTCTTGTCGTATATGGGGCTATTCATCTGCACTCTCAATTTTTAACCGGCGCATAGATGACTTTAAGGCCAACACCGTGTCTACGATCAGCTTGCGCTCCTTGTCTGTGCAGTCGGAAAAGATGTCCTTGATCCAAGCGTCAAATTGTGGCTGTGCCTGCTCCAACTCCAAGCAAAGCAGTTCGTCCGCTGAGCAATTCAGCGCGTTCAGTATATCGACGAAAACCTGGAGGCTGGGGATACTGTTGCCTGTTTCGATGTGGCTAATGTGGGTCACACCCACACCCACGGCATCGGCCAGCCGTTCCTGGGTCATTTTGCGGCTCAACCGAACTGCCCGGATCCGCGCGCCCACGTCCTTATAGTCGATCATGGCCCAAGTACCCCCTAAAATTTTTTTGGATACTTGTATTGTAAGTGCAATTTGGCTATGTTATAATGACTTAAAAGCGCAATAGACTTTATAAGACAATATTTGGGATGGTAGAGGTGAGCAAATTGGAAATTGTCAGCGTGATCAAATACGAGGGCGACAACAGCACTTTTGTGTGGAAGCACCCCAAGGAGGATTTCAGCACTTCCTCACAGTTGATCGTCCATGAATCCCAAGAGGCCGTATTCTTCCTCAACGGCCAGCCGTTAGACCTGTTTGGCTCCGGCCGCTATACGCTGGAAACGGCCAACATACCCATTCTGCAAAAGCTCAAAAACATACCAACAGACGGCGTCTCTCCCTTTCATTGTGAGGTCTACTTTGTCAACAAAGTGGAGCAGATGGCTATCCGCTGGGGGACGGACAGCAAAATCCAGTACATTGAGCCGACCTACGGCTTTCCGCTCTCCATCGGCGCCAACGGAGAAATGAGCTTGCGGGTGCAGGATTCCAAAAAACTGCTGGTCAATTTGGTGGGCACCGAGCGGGACTTGTCCCATGAGAAGCTTGTTTCGTACTTCCGAGCTTTTTTGATGACTAGGGTGAAAACTTATATTGCTCAAGTGATGAAAACCAGCGCCATCAACATTTTTGAGATTGATGAGCACCTGATCGAATTTTCCGAAGCGTTAAAGGAAAAGCTGACCCCTGATTTTGCTGCTTACGGCATCGCTCTGGAGCGATTCTTTGTCACCGCCATCGCCAAGCCTGACGGCGAGGCGCAATATGAGAAATTCAAGGAGCTGCACTTCAGGCAATATGCCGACATTGCCGAGGCAAAACTCCGCCAGCAAGTGGGTGTGATCGACGAACAGACCAAGGCCCAGCAAACCGTCATCGCGTCTCAAGCCGCAGCCACTAAGAGAGCACAAGAGGGCTATACATACCAGCAAGAGCGAGGCTTTGACGTGGCGGAGAAGGCCGCTGAGAATGAGGGCGTAGGACAATTTACCGGCATGGGGATCGGTCTTGGTACGATGGCGGGCGTTGGCGGCACGGTGGGCGGCGTAATTGGCGGAGCAGTCAGCGGAGCCTTTGCCGGCATGACGCAAGAGCCGATCCAGTCCCAGCAGCCTGCCCGCTTTTGTGAAAGCTGCGGCACACCGCTTACGCCCGGCGTAACGTTCTGTGAGGAATGTGGCGCGCAGATCACAACAAGGCCCACTTGTCCCCAATGCGGTTATGTGTTTGAGCGGCCCGGCAAGTTCTGTCCCAAGTGCGGCGCGAAGAGGGGGTGAACAACATGAGCAAGAAGATTTTCCTTGCGGTGTGGGCGTTAGGGCTGGTTTTAACCAATGTGTTGCTGTTCACTCTAAGCCAAAGCATGACCGCCACGGTCTGGATTACCTTGGCATTTGTGTGGCTGGCGTTTCTGTCTACGTTGGTGTTCCAATTTCTTGCCGCGAAAAAGTCCAAAACGCCGGACGATGCGTTTTTGCATATCCCCGCTCTCGCAGTTTCCATTGTATATGAAGTGCTGCAAATTCCGGTGTGCTTGATTTTTGCCTTAGGCGCAACGACCATCCCCGCCCAAACGGCTTTTTTGACACAAGCGATCCTGCTGATCGTTGTATGGACAGTGATCTTACTGGCCCTTGGTGGGAATGACCATATCAAAAAAGTGAACAGTCGGCAGAAAGATCATCATAGAGAATTGTGAGGTGCTGATATTGGATTTTGAAAAACTCTTGGCGCAAGCTATTCAGTCTATTCAAACGGTAAAATTTGGACAAATCTTTAAATTGCGGGATCTTTTTGAAGGATATGAGTGGGACGCTATGGACAAAGGAGATAGATTAAAATTTGGTAGCTATTTTAAACGGGCAGTAAATTTGAGGAAAGTTGATGGCGTAATTTATTTTGGGAAAGCCCAAAACAATTCGGCCTTATATCAAAAGAAAATGGAGGAAGAGAAATGAAACAACTCACTTGCGAAATGTGCGGAAGCACTGATTTACTCAAGCAGGACGGCGTTTTTGTATGCCAAACCTGCGGGTGCAAATACTCCGTCGAAGAAGCAAAGAAAATGATGGTGGAGGGGACCGTTGAAGTTAGCGGTACCGTCAGGATCGACGATTCTGATGAGCTAAAGAAACTGTATCAGGCCGCCCGCAACGCCCGCGCGACTTCTGATGACGCAAGCGCAATTCGGCATTACGAGAGCATTAGCGCCAAAGACCCGAATAGCTGGGAAGCATCGTTTTATCTCGTGATGCTAAAAACAAATTCAATAAAAAATGGCGAAATTGCCTCGACGGCTCTAGGAGTAGTCAATTGCTTGCCAAAAGTTTTCGAGCTGATCCATTCCACAGAAAGTAGTGAGGAAGGCAAAAAAAGCGCAGTGGACGAAGTGATCAAAGAATGTTACACCACTGCTTTTTATCTTACGAGCGCATCTAATAGCTTTTACAAAACTCTTACCCAAGGAAATGGCGCCATGATGTTGACTGGGATCAGCGGCATGATAGCCAGCGCAAGTTCTTCTTCAAAGGCATTGAGCGAAGATCAACAGCGGTGTCTCTACATCACGGAAATTATGAGTGCTTGCGGAGATCAAATCGAAAAAGTTTTTGGATTGGACGATGTGGATTACTTGAGATGTGCCATATGGTCATGGAAAAAGGTAATAGAGTTTGATGAAAGTTTCAAAGCTGTTCACTCGCTTACCTCACAAAACATTTTTAAACCTGAATACCTCCAAAGTCTTGAAGCAAAAATCAGTAAATATGAGCAAAGGCTCAGATCGAAGGAGCAGGCGGCCAGAGAAGCTATTATAGCCCAAAAGGATGCCTATTGGGCAGAACACAAAGAGGAGCGGGAGCAGCTGGAGGCAGAACAGCAAAAGTTGTACATGGAAAAGGATGCAGTGGAGCAGCAACTCAGGGCTTTTACTGAGAAAGGTGATAATCTGCAGAAACAAATCGAAGAAAGCGAAGCCGCTATTTCCGCGCTCAAATCGAAACAAGCAGGTATTCTATTTAGTGCAAGCGCCAAAAAGGCTTTGCAAGCCCAAATCGACGAGGCGGAGCGAACGAAAGCAAAATGCAAGGAAGCGTTGCAACGAGAGCAAGAAGCCCACAGCGAGCAAATTGAGCAATACTACAAGAGAAAAGACGAGATCACTCAACGCCTTGCGGAAATCCAAGCGGAATTGGACAAAGAACGCTAATTCCAACTCTTTTCACAAATTTGGCCATTCATGTTTCAGGGGAAATGCCGCTCTTTTGGGGCAAGCTATCCTTATCCTTGATTTGATTGGAGGCAAGCCGCTATGGCGAAAAAAGGCATGGCCCGTCCCGAATGGACCCACACACAGCCCCACAACGACGCTCCCTCCGTTCCCGAGCTACAGGGGAAAGCCAAACGTGGAAACAAAAAGGCTCGTCCTATCATTGCCGGCACTTCAGGCCCTGAGCTGAAGGTCTACCACGATGATGAAAGTACCTGAAACACAATCCGTTTGAATTGACGCTTCCGCCCAAGCGGGAAAAGCTGTTGGCCCGCCCCACGGGGCGAGGCAGACCTTGGCAGATGTCAGGCAGAGAAGTAAATAGTTAAAAGTAAGCACCACAAGAGTCGGGCCACAGGCCCGGCTCTTGCTATCTTGGTAGTGCGGCGCATTGGACGGTGGGAGTTTCGGCCCAACACACCCTCGAGAATGTATCCCACCATGGGATTTGTTTTGTCGAGAAATGCGCCTCAAATTGAGGCACGTTTCTCACATAGACCTGTTTGTTGCAAATCTTTAAACTATGAATTATAATTATGGAGGAATTATTTTCATTTAAACTTGCTGATACAGCACTCACTTACTAATAGGATTTGCAAGGAGGCAATGACAATTAATGCCTAGGAACAAGAACAAGAACAAGAGAAAAAACGCTAAAAAGCCACTTGGTACGCCTATAAGCATTGTTTTTCCCGACAATATAAGTGCGGATGAGATGAAGCACATTATTGCTGGCGGGTTATTGGAGTTTGAGCAGCAAAAGAAACAACGGGAAGATGAAGCGAAGGAATTAAGTTGCAAAGAGTGGCAACACGCTATAGGAGTTAAAGATTTTTCAAGCGTAAAAAGGCCAAAGAAGTGGCTGTTACAGTCATTCAATTTTCTACAGGTTTTTTGGAATATCTGCACAGTCCCCCAAAAGCATATTAAAGGGGATGGTGTTATATTCAGTCTCATGCAAATGATTTTAGCTATGCTTTTTGGAGCTGTAAATGTAATCCTATTGATCCTAGCATTTCTGATAGTGCTTTGCCCATTAGGCTCATTCTTAGGAGTAATACCAGCTATGAGATGGGAAAACATAGCGGTTATCTGGTCTTGTGGATTACTTGCATTTGTGCTTTCAAGAATTTTTCGGATAGCTAGCTTTGAAATCATAAAGATGGAAGATCACAACTATTTATTCGGGCTGTTTGCTTGCGTTACATCGATTATATCGGTAGTGATTGCGGTAATTACACTTGTCATAACACGGAAATGAACCGTTAAGGAATATCCATTTGATTAGCAAAACACAGTTAAACCTAGGGCGATATTCTCCTGAATATTGCCCCGTTTTTTGACCCTTACATTGACCCTTATCACGGTAGAACTGGTCAACACCCTTTGACACATGATGAAATGGTGATTTTGAAAAAGTTAGTATTTGCAATACTTGGCGGGATATTGTGACACTCTTTGAGACTGTCGCTCACCTATTCGAGTCCCTTCGGGCGTACCAGGTAAAAAACCTCGCAAATGCTGTAGTTTCAGCGTTTGCGAGGTTTTTTCTTTTCTCGACGGGCAGAGATGAGGTTGCAAAAATAGGCATTTTGAGCATATCCAGGCCGGGAACTTTTTTAAAATCAGCCGCAGTTTCGTATTTCCTTTATTATTAAGAATGGATTTTTGTTTATGCATTGCAATTTAAATAATATCATGATATAATAGAGTCCATAAAAACAATGCACTTATAGAGAAAGGATGCGCTATGTATGAAAAAGTTTGAAATTTCCTTTTCAGATATTGATTGGGGAGAAGACGAGGCGAAAAACGATGAATCTTTAGAAAGATATTTTGTGGAGTTTCCTGGGTATGAGAAAATAATTGAAGGCAGGAAGCGATATATTATTGGTCGAAAAGGAACTGGGAAATCTGCCATTTTACAAAAGCTGAGGTTGCAGGCTACTTCGGATCCGCTATCGTTTTATACGGACATTTCTTTGCGGGATTTTCCTTTAAATGATTTTAAATCCTTGGGTGATCGTAGTTTGCAGGATAAATCGAAATATATTTCTGCTTGGAAGTTTCTGATGCTAACTGAAATTGCAAACCTGCTTGTGCGTGATAATTCTATTGAGGAGACACCGGAATTAGAAATGCTAAAAAAATTCATAAAAGATAATTTCCCGGATGGCATTTCTGTCCCGGAGACAATAAGCAGATTGCGGCAAAATGAAAATAAGATTGCAATGGTAGCATCTATTTTGTCTGGAGAGCATAGTGCTTCTGAAGGAACAGAAGTGACGGCTCAGGTTCACTATAATAGAGCGGTTAAGGCATTGGAAGATTTGCTTGCGCATATTCATACTGACTCGTCTTACTATATTCTGGTTGATGAACTTGATGAAGGATATCGGGCAAAAAACAGCAACCTTAGCTTGGTTATTTTATCACTGTTGCGGGCAACAGATGAAATTTTCAATTCCTTTAGAAAGAATGGAATAAGGTGTATTCCTGTCGTAGTACTGCGGTCGGATATATTTGATAGTTTGGAAGATAATGATTTGAATAAGATAGATGACTTTGTTTTGCGGTTAAACTGGACGACGGATGAAAATGATCCGTGGTCGTTGAAACAAATTGCGGAAAAGAGAATTGCGGCAACGATCAAAGCGAGGTTTCCCAATTTTGAAACAGAAGATTATTGGAAACTTATTGCCGACAATGATACTGCACCTAAAGGCTTGTGGCAGTATTTGTGTATTTTAACCTTTAGCCGCCCTCGCGATATAGTTAAATTGCTTAAATATTGTTCTGAAAATGTTAGTGGTGCCAAATTGACATTGTCAGATGTTCAAAAAGTTGAAATTACTTATTCTGGATGGTTCTACAGAGAATTTCGCGATGAGGTTCAAAGCTTTTTGCCGTGCTGGAAGGAGGCACTAAACTGCATTTCTGAAGTGGCAAAGGGCAAAGAAACAACAGAAGAGTTGATAAAACGATTTAAGGCTAATGAAGTGATAATGTCTTGGTGTGAGGACAACAAAAAGCAACCTATTGATGTTTTAAAGACTTTGTTTGATTATAGTGTTGTTGGTTGTATAAATGAAAGCGGAAGGTGGATTTTCAAATATAAGGATGACTATTTTGAATTTATGCCGTCCTATCCATATTATTGTGTTCACTACGGGTTTTGCCGGAAGTTGCGGATCCAGAAATCCTATGATAGAACAATAGTAAGTGTATATCAAAGCTATAATTAAAAAGACAAGAGGAACGTGACGCTTTTTTCAAATAGGTATAACTCCCCAAAACAGATCAAACTGCGCCTATTTGCGGGCGGGATAACCTCTTTTGAATATGCACGTCTCCGCACGTCGTAAGGCAAAAAAAGAGACACGGCACAGCCGTGTCTCTTTTCTTTCACCGTTGTTCAAATTCCCCGGGGGATGTCCACAAACGCTTTGCAGAAGCGGGTGAGGATGGCGGCCATTTGGGCGCGGGTGGCGCTGCCCTGGGGGTTTATCGTGCCGTCGCCCATACCGGAGAGAAGCCCCGCGCCCACCGCCCAGGACATGGCGTCCCCGGCGTAGGGGGAGATGGCGGCCAGGTCGGTAAAGGCGGTCAGGTCGCCCCGGGCGGCGGTGGAATAGCCCATGGCCCGGGCGTAGCGGTACAGGATGGTGGCAAATTGCTCCCGGGTGAGCAGCCCGCTGGGCCGGAACTCGCCCGTCTCATAGCCGTTGACGATGCTCTGCTGAGCGGCCCAGCCCACGGGGTAGGCGTAGTACTGTCCCAGGGCCACGTCGGGGAAGGAGGGGGCCTGAGCAGGGGGCGAACCGGCCAGGCGGTAGAGCACGGTGACGATCATCGCCCGGGAGGTGGACGCGTCGGGGGCGAAGGTATCGCCGCTGACGCCGTTCATCATGCCCTTGTCGTAGACGTACTTGACCTCGTTGTAAAACCAGTCTGTCTCCGCCACATCGGTGAAGGGCAACTCGGGTTCAGGCTCCGGTTCGGGGGTGGGGGTAGGCGTAGGGGTGGGACGGCCGCCGGAGGAGCTGCCGCCGGAGCCGCCGGAGGACTGGCGGGAGACGGCGATGGACTGTCCCTCCGCGATGGGCTTCAGGTCGCGGTCCAGAAGGGTCAGGGTGGCGGCGTCGGCCGGAGAGAGGGAAGCGGAGAGAGTCAGCGTCCCCAGGTCCAGACTGCCGTTTTTGTTCAGCGCGGCCTGGTCGGTGAGGTAGACGGTCACCAGGGTCTGGTCCTCCCCGGCGGTGCAGCCGCAGGGCGGCGCGTAGGCGGTGGAAGAAACGGGGGCGAGAGTGGCGGAGGTGCACACGCCCTTCACCGTCAGCTCCAGCTGAACGCCGTAGATGCTCTCCTGACCCAAGTCCTGGAGCTTGAGGCGCAGGGTGGAGCCGCTTTGGGTGTAGGTCAGCTTGGGAGTGGAGACTGCCCCGGCGGGGAGCAGGAACACACCCAGCAGGGCGAGGCACAGGGCCAGGGCGGTGAGACGGCGGTATCTGGTCATGGCAAAGCCCTCCTTGTTATTTCACCAGGGTAACGGCGGGAAGATCCTCGCCGCCGGGGGAGTAGATCCAGAGGGTCTGGGCGGTGAGCCGCTTGGAGGAGGCGTCGTTAGGGTCGTCGGTGCGGTACAGCTCCAGGCGAATTTGGCTGGGCAGCAGGTGGGAGGCGTCGCAGGAGGAGGTCTCCTGCAGCTCCGCCTCGGCCTGGATGTCGGGGACGAAGAGGAACAGCCCGTCGGAGAGGTCGCTCACCGGCCCGCTCTCGGGGATGGCGGCGAACAGGAGGGCGTAGCCCGCCAGAGGCCGCTCCACCACGTCCAGCTCGGCGAGGTCGCCGTCCTCGGTGGTGGCAGTGCCGGTGAACCGGCCCACCACGTTCACGGTGTTGTACACCGGGTCGCCCCGGTAGTTGCCCACGATGACCAGCGTCCCGGCGGGGATGGTCTCGGTGCCGTCCAGGGTGTCGTAGGTGTAGTCGGCGGTGAGGCGGCCCATGGTCGCCCCGTCCAGGAAGGACACGTCGTCGCCGGGGTAGCTGATGAAGCGGAGAGCGTCGGCGGCCACGCCGCCTTCAATGGTGACGGTCTTGGCGTCGTAGGTGCCGATGCGGGTGTCGTCCGCGGCCGCAACCGGGAGCTTGAAGTAGGCAAGGAAGGCGGCGGGATCGTCTACGGCCTGATTGTGAGCGGCGTCCAGAACCGTGGAGAGGGCCTGGGTGGTCTTGCCCTCGCCGTCGGTGACGGTGACGGTCACCACTGCATCGGAGGGGGTGAAGCTCAGAAGCTTCAGACCGGAGACGGCAGTCTCCTCCTTGAAGGTGACCACCAGCTTGCCGTCCTCGCTCTTCACGGTGTAGGCGCTGGTGTCCACCGTCTTGTCGTAAGCGATGCGGATCTCGCCGGCGTCGGCGGAGGTCACCCGGTTGCCCAGGATGTCGTAGGCCACCACTTCATAAGAGAACACCCGGTGGTTGGCGGAGCCGATCACGTCCACATATTCCGTCTGGGCGGCGTCCACAAAGGCGACGGACTGGCCGTTACGGCAAATTTCAAAGCCCTGCAGGTCGCCCGCGATGGCGGAGGAGTCGATGGAGAGGGTCACGGCGTTGTCGGCGGTCTTGACGGCCTGGGCGGCGAGGGTCCCGGCGGCGGGGGCGGTATTGTCCAGCCGCGCCCGGCGGCTCTGGTCGCTGAGATACCAAACAGCCCGGCTTTCAGCGGGGTAAGTCGCCAGCTTGGTCTTGGTCTCGGCGCTGAGGGTCATGCCCCAGCGGGTGAAGAACTCTGTGAGGTCGGCGTTAGCGACGGCGGAGGCGGTGAGGGCGAAGCGGTCGTCATAGGAGGCGGCGCCGTTGGTGTAGGTCCCCGCCTTCCACGCCTTGAAGAAGCGGTTGTAGAAGTCCAGAGGATCGCTATCGTCATAGGCCAGGTGGAGCTGGTAGTACATCCCCAGCTGAACAAAGACGTTGTTGGACGCGCCGGGGTAGCCTTGGGCCACCTTGGTGAAGATCTCGGGATACTTGCCGCTCTTTTCCAGGCGGGAGGGGAGGGTGCCCTGGCCGTTGTCGTAGGTCTGGACCAGGATGGAGTAGATGTTGTTGGTGATCTCCGCCTTGCCCAGCTTGTCCATGTTGTGGCCGATCTCGTGGGCGATGCCCCAGCCGAACAAGCGGTTGGCGGAGGCGTCTTCCGGGAGCTGGGACAGGGGCTTGCCGGTGACCATCCCGGCGCAGGAGCCGTACCCGATGCCGATGTGGTTGCCGGCGGCGTACATGAACGCTCCGGCGAACATGGTCATGCAGCGGACGTTCTGGCGGGTCTGCATATCATTCTCGGCGTACACCTTGTCGATGCCCTGGGTACGCTTGCAGATGGCCATGATGTCCTCCCAGGCCTCAATGGCGGCGTAGAGGGTGTCGATCTTTTCTTCCCGCTCTCCGCTGCCCAGCGCGCCGTTCACCGCCAGGGCGGGGAGGGACAGCAGGGCCACGGGAGTGGAGATCTCGGTGACGTTGCGGTAGTCCTTTTGGGGAACGGTGATTTTGACGGCGGCAACGTAGTTGGCCAACGCGTCCACATAGCTGCCGATGGCGTCCCGGCGCTCCGTCTCGGTGTGGTCATACCAGTTGGCCAGCTCCAGGGTGGGGATGACCACGGCGCGGCGAACGTGGAGGGAGATGCCCTCGGGGGCGGAGCCGCCGTAGGAGACGTAGAGGCTGCCGCCGTTGTAGCCTGCGCGGCTGCCAATGGCGGGGACGGTGAGGATGTTGCGGCCGTTCTCCAGCGTGCCGACCTGGGCCAGCCAGGCAGAGGCCTCGGCGTTGAACTGGGAGGCGTAGAGGGTCACGGTCTGGCCGTCGGGAATGCCGTCGGCGTAGACGGTCAGCTCCTGCTTGGCGGTGGCGGTGACGCCCAAGGGCTGGAGGACGCTGCCGCCCTGAGAATACTTGGCGTCGGCGGAGCCGCTGCGGCTCTCAATGCCCGTTTTCACCAGACCGGAGGAAACGCCGCCATTCAGCAGCTCCCCGGCCAGCTTCAACTCGTCGGCCATGGTGTTCCAGTCCACATAGTAGTTCTTTTCGTCGCTGTTGAGGCGGGCGGTGAGGGTGTCCAGCTGCTCTTGCGTCACACCCTCCTGAAGGGCGGTGTGCAGGCCGTTGGCAAAGAGCGCGTCGATCTCGTCGGGCAGGCAGTGGGCGGGGTCATACTCCATAAAGAGGAGCTGGGAGCAGGAGACGGTGAGGTAGGCCCGCTGCTCCACCGCCACGCTGAGCTTGACGACCTTCTTGGAGGGGGTGAAGGGGAGAATGGCAAAGTTGGTAACGGCGCAGTTGCCCCGCACGCCGGGCCAGGTGTCCACGTCCCGCCCGGTGCCGCCGTTGTCCACGCCGCCCCGGTTCTCGTCGGGGGTGATGAGGTGGCCCTTGGAGCTGAGGTCCTCCCCCTCATACCACACCCGGACGCTGTAAGCCCGGAGGTTGGTGGGGTAGGAGCCGTCCAGACGGGGCACCCAGAAGATGGCCTGGAGGTCCACCGGCTCCTTGAAGGTGACGTTGACATGCTCGTTGCGCCACCAGTTGGAGGCGGTCCAGTGGGTGCGGTAGCTGCCGTCGATCATATTGTTGGGGGAGAAGGGGGCGGCGGAGGTGTACTCCCCGCTGTTGTAGTTGCCGCTGTCCGCCAAAGTGATGGAGGCGATCTTGGCCGGGTCCAGAATGCCGGCGGTGGGGATGCCCTCGGGCCGCTCGTACTTCACAGCCTTGGGGGTGGCGACGGCGATGTCGGAGTCAGGGCCGCGGCCGATGTCGTTGAAGGCGGCGACCTTGACCTCGTAGGTCACGTCGTTGACCAGGTCTGTGATGGTGGCGGAGGTGTCGGTGAAGTCGCCCGCCAGCTGGGTCCAGGTGGCGTCGCCCTCGGGGCGGTAGTAGACGCGGTAATAGGTGGCGGACTTGCCCTTCTTCCAGCCCGCCGCGATGGCGCCGTCCAGCGCCTTGAGGGTGAGCATATCCACCTTGTCGGGGGCGGAGGAGGGAATGGGGGTGGCAGAGATGACCGCCGAGGGCACGCCCTCCCAGGTGCCGTCGGTGGGGGTGACGGTGAAATCATAGGTCTGGAGGTTTTTCAGCCCGGTGACCTTGGCGGTGGGCACGTCCACGTGCAGCTCCTGCACCTTCTGGGCGTCCTCCTGGGGCCAGTAGAGCACCTTGTACCCCGAGACATTGGGCAGCTCGCCCCAGCGCAGGGTGACCTGCTCGCTCCCCGCTTCCGCCTTGAGGGTGCTGGCCTTGACCACGCTGTGGGGGGCCACGGGTACTTCGGGAACGATGTCCTGGAGGAACTGGATGCCCTCCACGGCGGCATACTCGCCCCCGGCGGTCTTGGTGACGGTGATGGTGACCTTCTTGACGGGCACCCGCTTGCCCAGGGAGATGGTGATGACCTTCGCGCCGTCCACCCCTTCGCCGATGGCGTGGACGTTTTCAGGCGGCGTGTAGTCAAAGGGGAAGGTGGTGGAGCGGCCCAGGGCGTCCTCCACCGTCACGGTGCCGGAAAGGATCTCCCCGTCCCCGTGAGGGGTGGTGAGGCGCAGCTCAGCGGTGTTCACCGCGTCGGCCAGGGGGAGGGGGAGGACGATGTCCTTGCCCGCCTGGGCGGACAGCTCTACTCCGGCGTTTTCACCGGTAAAGAGGTCGGACACCTCGCCGCTTTTCAGGGTGGTCCCCGCGGCGGTCAGCTCCTTGACGCTCTCCGCGGCGTCCACCGGGGGAGCCAACAGCGTGGTGGACCGCACGGTGGCCTCGCTGCCCTGAACGGCGGTGAGGCGGTTAACATAAGCCAGATCCACAATATTGATGGCCCCGTCGCCGTTGAGGTCGTAGGCGGTGAGATCCTGGGGCAGGGAGGAGCCGAGGACCGCGGTGTAGGCGGCGCGGTCAGCGTCGGTGACAGCCCCGTCGCCGGTCACGTCACCCAGGGTGAAGGTGGCGTCGCCAGTGCCCAGAGTGACGTGCTGGGCGCAGTCGGCGAGGGTGACGGTCTGGGTGGTGAAGGGGCGGTAGCCCTGGCCGGTGAAGCGCAGGTGGTAGTCCCCCAGAGGCAGGCCGCTGACGGTGAACTCCAGCGCGGCGGGCCACTGGCCCCCGCCCAGGTCGCCGCCGTCGGCGTTGCGGGCAGAGACCTTGACGCTGTAGCTTGCCAGGGTCTGCTCCCCCAGCTGAGCCAGATGGATCTGACCCAGGGAGGCGTTGTCCCGGAACAGCTCCGCCCGCAGGTCGCGGCGGTCCAGCTCGCTGAGCCGCTGGGCGTAGTCGATGCGCAGCGTGGCGGTGATGGAGCCGGTGACCGTCTGGTCAGGCTCGACAGCCGTCAGGGTCGCATCCGCCGCCAGAGCCACGGAGCTTAGAGAAAAAAGCAGCGCGACGGTCAACAAAGCAGCCAGAAGGCGAGAAGTGGTTTTCATCATGCAGCATCCTTTCTATCTTGGCCTGTATGCCCGCTAGGGCAGTTGATTTAGGTTACATAACACATTATAGCAACTGCGGCAGAGTTTGGCAAGTTACAAATTGGTAAAATTTTTTCAGTAAGAAGAAAAGTGCGTAACCAAACTAACCAAAAGAAGAGGGGGAGAAACGGCGAAACCCCTGCGGCTGTAAAAAACGGGACAGCCCCACAGGGCCGTCCCGTCAGCTTTTTAAAAACCTCGTAGAGTTCGCCGCCCGCAGGCGGCCGCGATCTGTTGTCAAAAAAGGGGAATACCCTTTTTGACGGGTTCAGAAGGTGATGCCGCTGTCGGGGGACATGGCCTTGATCTTTGCCAGCGCCTCCACCCGGAGGCCCGTTTGGCGCACCCGCGCGCCGCCGGGCTGGTAGGCCTTTTCAATGGCCACCCCCGCGCCCACCGGCTCCGCCCCGGCCTGCTCCACCAGGGACAGCAGGCCCAGCAGGGCGTTGCCGTTGGCGAGGAAATCGTCGATGATGAGCACCTTGTCATCCCTGGTGAGGTATTCCTTGGACACCAGGATGGTATACACCCCGCCGTGGGTATAGCTCTCCACCTGGGCGGTGTAGACGCTCCCGGCGATGTTCTTGGTGCGGGACTTTTTGGCAAAGAGGGCGGGCACGCCGAACACCTGGGCGGCCAGACAGGCGATGCCGATGCCGCTGGCCTCGATGGTGAGGATCTTGGTGACCTCCTGGGGGAACAGCCGCCGCCATTCCTCCCCCATGCGCCGGAACAGTCCCACGTCCATCTGGTGATTGAGGAAGCCGTCTACCTTTAATACGTCCCCGGCATAGACCTTTCCGTCCTTCAAGATCCGTTCTTCCAGCTCTTTCATGTCAAACAGCTCCTTTTTCAATGGTTTCAGGAAAAGCCTTGCGTTCCCACCGCGTTCCCCGCCAGCGCAGGGTGCACAAAATGCCCCGGAGGATCAGATCAGCGGCCATGGCGATCCAAACGCCCGCCAGACCCAGCTTGAAGCCGAACACCAGCAGAGGGGCCAAGGGAATACGCACCCCCCACATGGCCACCAGGCCCACGATCATGGGGAACCGCACGTCCCGTGCGCCGCGCAGCGCGCCGGTGTAGATAATGGACAGGGCGAAGAACGGCTCGCTCACCGAGACGATCTTCAGCATCCGCGCCGCCTCGGCCACCACCTCCTGGTCGGTATTGAACAGGGAGGCTAACGGGTGGGCAAAGAGGAACAGGCAGATGGAGGTGCCGATGCACAGCAGAAAGCCCAGCTTGGCGGACAGTGCGCCGTAGACCCGTGCGTCCTCCTTGTTTTCCGCCCCCACCGACTGCCCCACCATGGCGGTGGAGGCGGCGGAGATGCCGTAGGCGGGGAGGTAGCACAGCCCCTCGGCGGTGGTGGCGATGTTGTTGGCGGCAAGGCTCATGCCGTCGTCGATGGCGGCCACCACCCCGGTCATGGCCACCTGGCCGATGTTCACCATGGCCCGCTCCGCGGCGGAGGGAAGGCCCAGCCGCACGGCGGTGGTAATGATGCCCTTGTCGGGCTTGAAGGACTCGCCCCGGTGGATGGTGTACCGGCTGCCCTGGCGCAGGGCCACCAGCAGGGTGACGATCCCGGCGAAGGCCCAGGCGAACACCGTACCCAGCGCCGCCCCGGTGACTCCCATCCCCGCGCCGGGGATGACGATGGTGTTGCCGAAGAAGGTCACCGCGCGGGTCTCATAGATGAAGAAGAAGTTCAAGATGACGTTGATGATGTTGGAGGTCGTGTTCAGGATGAGCGGCGCTTTGGTGTTGCCCATGCACCGCAGGATGGCGGAGAAGATGGCGCTGCCCCCCTCGAAGATCAGGCAGTAGGTATACACCTTTAAATAGCTTCGGGCCTGGCCCAGCACCGGCTCCACCGCCCCCAGCCACATGGGGAGGAAGTGGGCCAGGGAGCGGTACAGGGCGAAGGCAGCCAGACCGCAGAACACCGAGGCCAAAACGCCCTGGCGGATGACGGCCTTTGCTCTGTCGTCGTCTCCCGCGCCCACCGCATGGGACACCTGCACCGCGTAGCCCGTGGCGACCCCCGCCAGCACGCCGTTGATGAGCCACATGGGCGCGGCGTTGACGGACACGGCGGCGGAGGCCGTCTTGCCCAGCGCGCCCACCATGGCCGCATCCACATAGCTGACCATGGTGCTCAAGATCTGTTCAATGATGGCGGGCCACGCCAGCCGCCACATAATGGAAAGGCGGCTGCGGCCCAGTTGGTTTGGCATATGCTACACTCCAGTCAGATCAAAGGAAGGGATGTACTCGCTCTGGGCGGAGGCGGCGTCCTGGGTGAATCCGGAAAGGCCCAGGGCCTCCATGTACTCTACGGCATGGCGCAGCTCGCTGGGCCGCACCGTGCGGGTAAGCTCGGGGTGATCGCTCAGGTCGCCCCAGGGGGTGTACTGCCCCATAAGGGAGAACAAAACGTCCCCCGGGGGGAAGACCTCGGCCACCCAGTCCATCACCGCCTTGGCCTCAGCAAGGCCGCCGGGGAGGAGCAGGTGGCGGATGAGCACGCCCCGCGTCAAAAGGCCGTTTTCGATCCGTACAGGGCCGGCGCAGGCGACCATCTCCCGGATGGCGGCGGTGGCGGCCTCGGGATAATCCGCCGCGCCGGAATACTTGGCGGCGCGGGCGGGGGTAAGGTATTTCAGGTCGGGGAGCCACACCTGGATATAAGGCGATAGGGCGCGCACCGTTTCCACGGTATCGTAGCCCCCGGAGTTCCAGACAAAGGGGACGGACACGCCGCTCTCCTCAATGGCCCTGGGCAGGACGTGGGCGAAGTGGGTGGGGTTGACCAGGTCGATATTTTCCGCGCCTTGGCGCTCCAGCTCCCGAAAGATCTCCGCTAGCCGCTCCACGGTGACGGGCTTGCCGAAGTCCTTGTGGCTGATGGCGTCGTTTTGACAAAAGACACAGTCCAGCGGACAGCCGGAGAAAAATACCGTCCCCGCGCCGTGGGTCCCGGAGATGACCGGCTCTTCCCACAGATGCAGAGCCGCCCGGGCCACCACGGGGAGAGAGGGCTGGCGGCAGCGGCCCTGGCCGTGATGTTCATCCCGCAGGGCGTTGCACTTGCGGGGACAGAGGGAACAGACCACGGCTTTACTGGGCGCGGAAGTCGGGGCCAAGGTCGCCCGCCTTCCAGTGGCGGCGGCACAGGCCGATGTATTTGTCGTTGGCGCCCAGCACCACCTGCTCCCCCTCCTTCAGGACCTTGCCCGTCTCGTCAAAGCGGGCGTTGCAGGTGGCCTTGCGGCCGCACCAGCAGATGGTCTTGACCTCCTCCAAAATGTCGGCGGTGGCCAACAGTGCCTGGGAGCCGGGAAACAGGTCGCCCCGGAAGTCGGCCCGGAGGCCATAGCAGATGACGGGGACGTTCAGGTCATCCACAACAAAGGTGAGAAAGTCCACCTCTTCCTTGGAGAGGAACTGGGCCTCGTCCACGATGATGCACTGGTAGGACTTGACCTCGTCCTCAGGCATGGCCCGCAGCTCGTCGAACCAGACGCAGGGGTAGCTGAGGCCGATACGGGAGTTGACGATGGCCTTGCCCTCCCGCTGGTCGATGTCCGGCTTCACCATCAGGGCCTTTTGTCCCCGCTCCTCGTAGTTGTAGCGTACCATCAGGGCGTTGGCGGACTTGCTGGAGCCCATCACGCCGTAACGAAAATATAGCTTTGCCATGGTAATGTTATCCCCTCTCTTGTTGCGTGGCCCGATCGACCGGGCGCACAATGTGCGCCCCTACGAATGGGAACACAGGTGTTCCTTTACGATGTGGAAAAAGCCCTGAAACGCGCTGGGGACGGAGTATGTCTCCGCCAGCGCCTGCTGGTCCGCCCACACCCAGCCCTGGGGTAGGCCGCCGCTCTCCGCCTCCACCGTGTACGCCGTCATGCGCCACTCAATATGGGTGAAGATATGCTTGGCGGTGAGGGCGAACTCAGCCCGCCCGGGGACGGGGGCCGCGCTGGGGGATAGCTCGTTGGGATATTCCCACAGTCCGGCCAGCAGACCCTTGCCGGGGCGCTGGCGCAGGGCCACCTTGCCCTCAAAAAAGATGAGGTACACGTCCCGCTCCTCCACCCGTCGCTCCTTTTTTGGGGCTTTCACGGGGATGGAGGCGGTCAGGCCCCGGCGGTACGCTTCGCAAAAGTTCCGCACCGGGCACCTGTCGCACAGGGGCGCGCCGTTTGGCAGGCACACCGTGGCTCCCAGCTCCATAAGGGCCTGGTTGAAGTCGCCGGGGGCTTTGACGGGGATCACGTCCTCCAGGGCTTCGGCGACGGAACGCTTGGTGGCGGGATCGGCGATATCGCTGGGGTCGGCGGTGAGACGGGCCACCACCCGCAGTACGTTGCCGTCCACCGCCGGGTGGGGCAGGCCGAAGGCGATGGAGGAAATGGCCCCGGCGGTGTAGTCGCCGATGCCGGGGAGGGCGCGGATGGCGGCGTAGTCAGAAGGAAAGACCCCGCCGTAGTCCGCCATAATGACCTTCGCGGCTTTTTGGAGGTTGCGTGCCCGGGAGTAGTAGCCCAGGCCCTGCCACAGCTTCATCAGCGCGTCCTCGCCGCAAGACGCCAGGTCGGCCACGGTGGGCAGGGCGTCCAGAAACCGGCGGTAGTAGTCCATGACGGCGGCAACTCTGGTCTGCTGGAGCATGATCTCGGACAGCCAGACATGGTAGGGGGAGGGGTCCCGCCGCCAGGGAAGGTCCCGTTTCTCCTCATTGTACCACGCCAAAAGGGGAATGACCAGCCCTTCGGGCAGATTTCGGCAAAAACTATTCATGGGCAGCGTCCTCCTTCGGGCCGGGGGCGGGAAGAACATTGTCAGACGGGTCGGGAGCCAGAGGCAGGGACACGCTGGCCTTGAAGAGGTCGCCGTCGATGTCCAGAGAGAAGGTCCCGTGCTGGAGCTTGGTCAAGCTCTCCGCGATGGAGAGGCCCAGACCGCTGCCCCCGTCGGTGCGGGAGTGGTCCCCCCGGACAAAGCGGGACATCAGCTCGTCGGCGGGGATGTTCAGGCTCTCAGCGGAGACGTTTTTGACGGCGATGACGCCGGCGGTTTCGGTCCGGGCGACGGCGAGATACACCCGGGAGCCGGAGAGGGAGTACTTGGCGCAGTTGGACAGCAGATTGTCCAGCACCCGCCACAGATGCCGTCCGTCGGCCACCACCATCACGTCCTCCTCGGGACCGTCCATCACCAGGGTCAGCCCAGCGGTCTGAAAGCGGTCGTCATACTCCGCCGCCGCCTGCTGGGCCAGCTCCTTGAGGCCCAGGACCTCCAGGTTCACCGGGAGTACGCCGGAGGAGGCCTTGGAGGCCTCGATCAGGTCGTCGGTGAGCTTTTTCAGCCGCTGGCTCTTGCGGTCCAGCACGTCCAGGTATTCTCCCGCCTCGGGGGCGTTCGGCCCCGCCTTTTTCAGCAGGTCCACATAGTTGATCAGGGAGGTGAGGGGAGAACGGAGGTCGTGGGAGACATTGGTGATCAGCTCCGCCTGGAACCGCTGGGCGCGGATCTCCCGCTCCACCGTCTCGGCGATGACCGCCTGCCGGTCCCGTTCCATCCGCAGGGACAGCCGCAGAGCGGCCCATTGAAAGAGGACGAACAGCAGCAAAAAGAGCCAGACCTCGCCGCCGTCAAAGAGAGACATATAGAGGAGCAGGCCCAGCAGCATGGTGCAGGCCAGATAGATGAAGAAGGTCACCGCCGGGCGGCGGCTGAGGCGCAGGCCGCTCCAAGCGGCCCGGAGCTTGCGCCCAAGAGCGGCGCACCAACGGTAGATCAGGCAGTTTTTCCAAAGTCCCCGCCGCCACTGGTACACAAACGCCGCCAGCCCCACCAGCCACAGCGCCGCCTGCGCCCCGTCAAACACGGCGGTGGCCAGCAGCGGCGCGGTCTGCCACGGGGCGGCAAGGAAGACGCGGAGGGCGGGCTGGGCCAGGTCGTAGAAAAAAAGGGCTGCAAGACAGAGGATGGCCAACAGCAGGTCGAAGGGGGGCTTTTTCAACGCATAGTCGGTTTTCCGAAGCCCGAGACAGAAAAACACGGTGGTGGCGGCCGCGCCGATCAGGAACACCAGCGCGGCCAGGGCGATGGCGGGCAGCAGGGCCAGGACCCGGCTGAAATCCGCCGCCGCGTCCGCAAATTCATCTGCCGCTGTCAACGTCTTAGCAAGGCCGTATTCCAGCACCAGAGATTGGCGGACGATGGTGACGCCGCCGTCCTCTTCGACGGAAGGGGAGTCCGCGTCAGCGACGATGCCGCCGCTTTCCTCCCGAAGGATGACATCGCTGCCGGGGACGGTGAAGGAGGTCATAAAGGTGAAAAGAGTAACGCCGTCGGCCACGTCGCTGACGTGTTGGCCGCCGGTGTTGTCGCAAATACGTTTGCCGTCCGCGGTGTGGAGGGAGAAACGGAAATTGGTGTTTTGGGGCATCAGCTCAAAGGACAGCTGGTCGGCCAGCTCCGACTCCAGAAAGGGCAGGGTGTCGTACTCCTCCCGGCACAGCAGCTCTCCCAGAGAGGTCACCTGATCCACCTTGTAGCTCATGAGCTGGAGACAGGGGGAGGAGTGGATAAAGCTGCCGCCGTTCCACAGGGAGTACCAGTGCTGGAGGGTGAAATTGCCGCAGAGCAAAAAGGCGGCGGTAAGGACCCACGCCGCGAGAAAGCGCAGGCGCAGAGAGAGGGTCTTCATGGCTGTTCCTCCATTTTATACCCCAGGCCCCACACGACTTTGATATAGCGGGGGTTGGCGGGGTCGATCTCGATCTTCTCCCGCAGGTGGCGAATGTGGACGGCCACAGTGCCCTCGCTGCCGATGGCGTCGTTCTGCCACACCGATTCATAGATGTGGGCCGCGGAGAACACCTGCCCGGGGTGGGACATGAGAAGTTGGAGGATGTGGAACTCAATGGGGGTGAGGGTGACGCCGTCTCCATCCACCGTTACCGTTTTGGCCTTGTCATCCAGGACCAGGCCGCCGTTTCGCAGGACGTGCTCGCTCTCCGGCCCCCGCCCGCCCAGGGTGGTGAACCGCCGCAGCTGGCTCTTCACCCGGGCCAGCACCTCGATGGGGTTGAAGGGCTTGGTGACATAGTCGTCCGCGCCGATGTTCAGCCCCAGGATCTTATCCGCGTCCTCCCCCTTGGCGGTGAGCAGGATAATGGGGAAATTATACGTTTGCCGCAGGTGGGCGATGGTGTGGATGCCGTCCAGCTTGGGCATCATCACGTCCAAAAGAGCCAGATCGGGGGCCTGGCGCTCCACTTGGGCAAGACAGTCCTCCCCGTCGGCGGCCTCGCTGACGGCGTAGCCCTCGCTCTCCAGATAGATGCGAAGGGCGGCGCGGATGTCGGCGTCGTCATCGCAGATCAGGATGTGGAACATACCGGTTTCCCTCCCTTTTGGTCTGACCAACGAGGGAAGTATAACACGTCCGCCGCCCTCTTGCAAGGGGAGGGGCCGAAGAGGGGGACTATATCTAGTGGTCCGAGGAAAAGTGAGCACAAGATATAGAAAGACCAGAGAAGGCGGGAAAATCCTAAGAAAAACTTAAAAAAAGGACTTGCATTTTTTGGGGTGAGGCGGTATACTAGGGGCACAAGGTGGGACAAAGTGGGGGTGTAATGCACCCTAATGGAGAAAAGTGGAGAGGAAGTGAGACCCTTGGGCAGCATCACCGGCACCTACCCCCGCGCCTTGGACGCCAAGGACCGTCTCATGCTCCCCGCCAAGCTCCAGGACGACCTGGGGGCAGAGTGCTACCTTACCATGGGCATCGACCGCTGCCTCGCCCTCTACCCCGAGAGCAGCTGGCAGGTATTCACCGAGAAGTTCGCTGCTCTGCCCATCAGCCAGAGCCGCAGGATGCGGCCCCTGTTCGCCAACGCGGTGAAGTGCCGCCCCGATTCCCAGGGTCGCATCACCCTTCCCGCCCGACTCAAGACCTACGCGGGCATCACCAAGGATGTAGCCATCATCGGCGTCCACAACCGCGCGGAGATCTGGGACGCCGCGACCTGGAACGCCAGCGATGAGGAGATGACCCCCGAGCGCATGGCCCAGCTGATGGAGGACATGGAATACTGATGGCGGAATTTACCCACGTCAGCGTCCTGCTCCATGAGGCGGTGGACGCGCTGAACATCCGCCCCGACGGGATCTATGTGGACGGCACCTTAGGCCGTGCGGGCCACAGCCGGGAGATCGCCAAACGGCTCACCACCGGGCGGCTCATCGCCATCGACCGGGACTACGCCGCATTGGAGGCCGCGCCGGAACGCCTGGGGCCGCTGACGGACAAGGTGACGCTGGTCCACGGCAACTTTGCCGACCTGGGCGCTCTGCTGGATGGTGTGGGCGCAGATAAGGTGGACGGGATGCTTTTTGACCTGGGGGTCTCCTCCCCCCAACTGGACGACGAGACCCGGGGCTTTTCCTACTTAAAGGACGCCCCGCTCGATATGCGGATGGACGCCACCGCCTCCCTCACCGCGCGGGACGTGGTGAACCAGTGGCCCCAGGAGGAGCTGAAGCGCATCCTCCGGGACTACGGCGAGGAACGGTACGCCGCTCAGATCGCCGCCAAGGTGGTCAGGCGGCGGGAGGAAAAGCCCATCGAGACTACGCTGGAGCTGGCCGACCTGATCCGCTCGGCCATGCCCGCCGCAGCCCTCAGAGAGAAGCAGCACCCCGCCAAGCGGAGCTTTCAGGCCATCCGCATCGCCGTCAATGACGAGCTTGCCGCCATCCCCGCCATGCTGGACCAGGCGCTGGAGCGGCTGAACGCCGGCGGACGGCTGGCGGTGATCACCTTCCACTCCCTGGAGGACCGCCCGGTGAAGGCGGCCATGCAGAGCTGGGCCAAGGGCTGCACCTGCCCGCCGGACTTCCCGGTGTGCGTCTGCGGCAACAAGCCCAAGGCGAAGCTCATCACCCGCAAGCCTATCCTGCCAGGCGAGGCAGAACTGCAGGACAACCCCCGCGCCCGCAGCGCAAAGCTGAGGGTGGCGGAGAAGCTATAACAACTGAGTTACGAAAGACAAAAGGAGAGATCAGCCATGGCGACAGCGGCGACCAAACGGCATAACTTCCGGGTTTACGGCAACGTGGCCTACGACCCGGCCTACGCCCCCGAGCGGGAAGGGGAAGGGCGCGTCGAGCCTTTGATCCGCCCCCGGGAACGGGTGGTGGGCCGGGAGCGGGTCCGGGTGCGTCAGGCGGGCTATGTGGCCCCCACGGCGGTCATCGGCTTTTTGGCTGTGGCGGTGATGGCGGTGCTCATTCTGATGAGCTACATCCAGATCACCGACGCCTCCAACCAGATCGTCCGCCTGCGCCACGAGGCGGATGCCCTGGCCACCGAGCACACCGACCTGATGACCCAGTACGAGCTGGCCTTCGACCTCAAAACCGTGGAGGAGCAGGTCACCGCCTCGGGGAAGATGGTCCAGCCCGGCGCGGGCCAGATCATCAGCCTGAACCTCTCCGAGCCGGACACCGCCAAGGTGTATGAGGAGCCGAAGGAGAACCCCCTGGGCGAGCTGTGGGGGAGCCTCACCGACGCGGTGGAGAACATTGGGGCATTTTTCCGCTGAGCGGGCATACACTTGCCAGAGACAAAGCGTCAAGAGACGAAAAGGGGACGCAAGAAACGATTTTTCTTGCATCCCCTTTTTGACATTATTAAGGGGGGTTTTCCTTGGCTGACAACAGACCGCGCGACCTGGACGCAAACCAGCACCACACCGGGGACGACCGCCACAAGAAGCAGCGCATCCTCCGCCGCACTGTCCTTCTGATGGTGGTGTTTGGGGTGGCGGCGTTTATTCCGCTGGTGGGGAAGCTCTATGACCTCCAGATCGTCCAGCATGAGGAGCTGCAGGAGAAGGCCGCCCGCCAGCAGACCCGGGATATGGCCGTCAGCGCCGACCGGGGCACCATCTACGACAGCGAGGGCAACATCCTCGCCATCTCCGCCACGGTGCAGAACCTGGTGGTCTCCCCCAAGGACATCAAGGAGAACGAGTTGGACAAGAGCCTCATCGCCACCGGCCTTTCCCAGCTCACCGGGGCTGACGCGGGGACCATCCTCAAGCGGCTGGAGAACACCAAGAGCCAGTATGAGGTGGTGGCCCGCAAGCTGGAAGAGGAGGACGCGGAGAAGGTCCGCACCTTTATCAAGGACAACAAGCTGGCCTCGGGGGTCTACCTGGAGCCGGACTCCAAGCGGTACTATCCGTACTCCTCTCTGGCCTCCCACGTCGTCGGCTTCGTGGGGGCGGAAAACCAGGGCCTCTACGGCGCGGAGATGATCTACAACGACCTGCTCTCCGGTGTGGGCGGACGGGTGGTCACCGCGAAAAACGGCGCGGGCACCGAGATGCTGAGCAAGTATGAAAACTACATCGACGCCCAGGACGGCCGCAACCTCCACCTCACCCTCAACGCTACCATTCAGGGCTTCGCGGAGAAGGCGCTGGAGGAGGGCATTGAAAAATACGACATCCAGAACGGCGGCTTCTGTATCGTCATGGACCCCAACACCGGGGGGATCCTGGCCATGGCCTCCAATACCGGTTACGACCTGAACAATTTCTCCGTCATCGCCGACCCCATCAAGGCGGAGGAGCTGGAGACCATGAAGGAAGACCCCAACGTGTCCGACGAGGACTATAAAACGGCCCTGGGGCAGGCCCAGCTGGAGCAGTGGCGCAACCGCTGCGTCAACGACACCTACGAGCCAGGTTCCACCTTCAAGTCCGTGGTGCTGGCCTCCGCGTTGGAGGACGGCGTGGTGGATCTGAACAGCCAGTTCTTCTGCAACGGCGTGACCCATGTGGGCGGCTTCGACATCCACTGCTCCAAGCGCACCGGCCACGGCTCCCAGGACCTGACCCTGGCGGTGAAGAACTCCTGCAACCCGGCGTTCATGGACATCGGCCAGCGGCTGGGGGCAGACCGCTTCTACGACTACATGGAGGACTTCGGCCTTCTCAACACCACGGGCATCGACCTCAACGGCGAGGGGGGCAGCCAGATCTGGTCCAGGAAGTTCTTCACCAGTGAGGAGGGCATCTCCTCCCTGGCTACCGCCTCCTTCGGACAGACCATGAAGATCACCCCCATCCAGCTCATCACCGCCGCGTCGGCGGTGGTCAACGGCGGCCATCTTATCACCCCCCACGTTCTGGACTACACCACCGACTCCGACGGCAACGTGGTGGATACCTATGAGATCAACGAGGTGCGCCAGGTGATCTCCCAGGAGACCTCGGACACGGTCCGCAGCATCCTGGAGCAGGTGGTGTCCATGGGCACCGGCAAGAACTGCTACCAGGCGGGCTACCGCATCGGCGGCAAGACGGGCACCTCGGAAAAGACCGGGGCCAACGAGAACGAGGACGACTACATCGTCTCCTTCCTGGGCGTAGCTCCCGCCAACGATCCCCAGGTGGTCATGCTGCTGGCCTACGACACCCCCAAGCCCGCCACCCCCGGCTCCAGCTGGACGGCGGGGGGGACGTACATCTCCGGCGGCAACATCGCCGCGCCCATGGCCGGGCCGCTGCTGCGGCAGATCCTGGACTACCTGGGGGTGGAGAAGCAGTACTCCGCCGAGGAGCTGTCCGGGGCGGACACCGCCGTGCCTCAGGTGGTGGGCTATAACGAGTCTCAGGCGGGCAACGCCCTAAAGGCCAAGGGCTTTACCTACCGCCTGGTGGGCGACGGGGACAAGGTCACCGGCCAGATCCCCGCCGCGGGGGCGGTGGTCCCCGGCAAGAGCGAGATCATTCTCTATATGGGAGAGGAGCGGCCCACCGAGGCGGTGACGGTGCCTGACCTGTCCGGTATGACGCCGGGCGCCGCCCAGCAGGCGCTGGCCAACCTCAACCTGTACCTCCGGGGCACCGGCTCCGCCCAGTATTTCACCTCCGCGACTCTCGCCGCCACCCAGAACATCCCCGCGGGGACGCAGGTGGAGCCGGGGACGGTGGTGGAAGTGACCTTCGTGGAGAAGATCAACGATTTTGCGGAAAACAATAACCTGAACAACAGCTTGAACTAGGAGGGGAACGCCATGAAATTATCCCGGCTGATACCGCTGCCCCAGGGCTTCGGAGACAGGGAGATCACCTCCATCGCGTGGGACACCCGAAAGCTCAGCCCCGGCGCGCTGTTCTTTGCCATTCCCGGCTTTAAGACCGACGGCGGCCTGTTCATCCAGGAGGCCTTCGACAAGGGCGCGGCGGCGGTGGTGTGCGCCAGGAGCGTGGGGGATGACCGCTGTATTCCTGTGGACGACCCCCGCGTCGCCCTGGCGGAGGCGTCGGCGGTATGGTTTGACCACCCGGCTGATCACATGACCCTCATCGGCGTCACCGGCACCAACGGCAAGACCACCACCACCTATCTGCTCAAGGAGATCCTGGAGCGCACCCAGGGGGCTGTGGTGGGCCTGATCGGGACCAATCAGAACATCATCGCGGGACGGGAGATGGAGGCCCAGCGCACCACCCCCGAGTCCTACGAGCTGCAGGAAATGTTTGCCCAGATGCGGGACGGAGGCTGCACCCATGTGGTCATGGAGGTGTCCTCCCACGCCCTGGCCCTCCACCGGGTCCACGGTCTGCGCTTCGCCTGTGGAGTGTTCAGCAACCTGACGGAGGACCATTTGGATTTCCACCACACCATGGAGGAGTATCAGGCCGCCAAGGGCCTGCTGTTCCGCCAGTGCGATGTGGGGGTGGTCAATCTGGACGACGCCGCGGGGCGGGCCTACGCCAAGGAGGGGGCCTGTCCCATGTTCACCTACTCGGAGAACAAGGCGGAGGCCGACCTTACCGCGAAAAACCTGCGGCTACTGCCTGACCGGGTGGAGTTCGAGGCCCTGTCCGCCACCGAGCTGTGCCGGGTGGTGCTGCCTATCCCCGGCGGATTTTCCGTTTATAACGCCCTGGCGGCGTTGGGCTGCTGCGTGGCGATGGGCCTGCCCCTGGAGCCTTGCGCCGCCGCGCTCAAGGAGGTCCACGGGGTCAAGGGCCGGGTGGAGGTGGTGCCCACTCCCACCGACTATACGGTACTCATCGACTACGCCCACACTCCCGACGCGTTGGAAAATGTGCTCAACACCGTCCGGGGCTTCACCAGGGGCCGGGTCATCTGCGTGTTCGGCTGCGGCGGCGACCGTGACCGGGCCAAGCGGCCCATTATGGGCGCCATCGGCGCGCGGCTGGCGGACATTCCGGTGGTCACCTCCGACAACCCCCGCACCGAGGACCCCGCCGCCATTGTGGAAGAGGTCCTGGCGGGCTTCCGCCCCACCGACCCCAAGCCGGTGGTGGAGGTGGACCGCCCCACCGCCATCCACAAGGCCCTGTCCATCGCCCGGGCGGGGGACACCGTCGTCCTGGCGGGGAAGGGCCACGAGACCTATCAGGAGGTCAACGGCGTGAAACGCCACATGGACGAGAGAGAAATTGTGGCGGACTATTTCAAAAAGCAGTAAAAACGAGAAGAGAGAGGGAACAACGTGGAAGATTTGCTGAAGCTGGCCCTTTGCGCCGCTCTGGGCTTTGCCTTGACCGCCCTGCTGGGGCTGTTCATCATCCCCGCGCTGAAAAAGGCCCATGTGGGCCAGTCCATCAAAATGGACGGCCCGTCGTGGCACAAGAGCAAGGAGGGCACCCCCACCATGGGCGGCGTCACCTTCATCCTGGCCAGTTTGGCGGTGGCGGTCCTCTGGGCCGTGTGGCAGGGGGACTACGCCCCCCTGGCGGTGTTTGCCTTCGCCTTCGTGTTCGGGTGCATCGGCTTCCTGGACGACTTCGCCAAGCTCCGCCACAAGGAGAACACCGGCCTTTCCGCTCCCGCCAAGTTCCTGCTGCAGCTGGCGGCGGCCATCCTGTTCACGGTAGCCCTGCGCTATACCGGGCATTTATCCCCCGATCTGGTCATACCCTTTACCACCCTCTCTCTCCACCTGCCCTGGCCGGTGTACATGGTCTTTGCCGCGCTGGTGATGGTGGGCTGCGTCAACGCCGTCAACCTCACCGACGGGGTGGACGGCCTGTCCAGCAGCGTCACCCTGCCCGTCATGCTCACCTACGCCGCGCTGGGCGTGGGCGTCTCCAATAAGCTGGGCTTTGGCGCATGGGCGGCGGGGCTGTTTGGCTGTCTGGTGGGCTTTCTCATCTACAACCACCACCCTGCCAAGGTGTTCATGGGTGACACCGGCTCGCTGTTTCTGGGCGGCGCGGTGTGCGGGCTGGCCTTCGCCTACAATATGCCCCTGCTGCTCATCTTCGTAGGCATCGTCTACATCTGCGAGACCCTCTCCGACATCATTCAGGTGACCTACTTCAAAGCCACCCACGGCAAGCGGATCTTCCTCATGGCTCCCCTCCACCATCACTTTGAGAAAAAGGGGTGGAGCGAGGAAAAGGTGGTCACTGTCTTCACCCTGGTGTCCTGCATCGGCTGTATCCTGGGCTTTTTGGCCTTTAGCAGCGTGATCCGGTAAAATTTTCACACATTAAAAAAGAAAGGAGGCGGCAGAAATGCCCCGACGCAAGCGCGACCTCACCGCCCGGCAGCAGCTGGCCCGTGGCCCGATGGACCTTCCGTTCCTGATGCTGGTGCTCATGCTCACCGCCATCGGCGTCATCGCCATGTTCTCCGCCTCTTATGCCTCCGCCTATTACGAGAGCAAGGACCATAACGCCACCTATTACTTCGTCCGTCAGGCGCTGTTTGCCGTGGGCGGCATCCTGGTCATGTGGCTTGTTTCCCGTATCGACTACCAGACCTTCCGCTGGGTGTCGGTGTTCATCCTGCTGGCCTCCATCGTCCTGCTGATCCTGGTGAAGGTCCCCGGCATCGGCGTGACCCGCAACGGCGCCAACCGCTGGATCAAGCTGCCCGGCCTGCCTCAGTTCCAGCCCTCGGAGATCGCTAAGGTGGGAGTCATCCTTTACTTCGCCGCCCGGCTGTCCAAACGGGACACGGTGAAAAAGAAGCCCTGGAACGACAAGACCTGGCTGGGCCGCGCCCTGGGGCTTTTGGACAAGATCGGCTTTTTGGAGCTGCTGCCCTATCTGGGTATTCTGGTCGTGGTGGGCGGTCTGCTGCTGCTGGAGCCTCATATGTCGGGCACCATCCTCATTTTTGCGGGGGCGGCGGCGGTGCTCTTCGCCGGCGGCATCCACTGGGGCTGGTTCGCGGCGGGAGGAGCCGTCATGGGCGGCGGACTGTGGTTCATCATGAACAACACCGACTATATGCTCCGGCGTATCAACCTCTGGCAGGACCCCTGGTCCGACCCTCAAGACGGCGGCTTCCAGATCATCCAGTCGCTGTACGCGGTGGGCTCCGGCGGCCTGCTGGGCAAGGGGTTCGGCAAGAGCATGCAGAAGTTCCTCTACCTCCCCGAGGAGCAAAACGACTTTGTGTTTGCCGTGTGGTGCGAGGAGATGGGCCTCATCGGGGCCATCGTGGTGCTGGCGCTGTTCGCCCTGCTCATCATTCGGGGCTACTGGATCGCCATCCACGCCCGGGATAAGTTCGGCGCGCTGCTGGTGGTGGGGGTGACCACCCTTCTGGCGGTGCAGGTGTTCCTCAACATCGCCGTGGTCACCAACCTCATCCCCGTGACGGGCATCTCCCTGCCCTTCTTCAGCTACGGGGGCACGGCGCTGATGATCCAGCTGGCGGAGATGGGCATGGTGCTGGGGGTCTCCCGGCAGGTCCAGGCCCCGCGGCTGGGTTAGGGGGTGGTCGTGTGCGCGTGATCTTTACCTGCGGCGGGACGGCGGGACACATCAACCCAGCTCTCGCCTTGGCAAAGGGCATCCAGGAGCGCCGCCCGGGGACGGAGGTCCTCTTTGTGGGCGCGGCGGGGGATTCCATGGAATCCCACCTGGTGCCCCAGGCGGGCTTTGCGCTGCGCCAGGTCAACATCAACTCCTTCCGCCGCAAGCTCAACGCCGAGGGCCTTCGCCACAACCTTATGGCGGCGAGGAACATCTTCCGCTCCCGCCGTCAGGCGGCGGCCATCCTGGACGAGTTCCGGCCCGACCTGGTGGTGGGCACGGGGGGCTTCGCCTCCTACCCCGTTACCCGGGAGGCGGCGCGGCGGGGAGTCCCCACCGCCATCCACGAGTCCAACGCCGTCCCCGGCCTGACCACCAAGCGGCTGGCCAAGCACGTGGACAAGGTGATGGTGGGCATCGCCGGGGACATCGAGGTCCACTACCCCCACCCCGAGAAGGTGGTGGTCACCGGCACGCCGGTGCGCCCCGGCTTTTACACCAGGACCCGCAAGGAGGCCCGCGCCCAGCTGGGCTTGACCGACGGCAAGCCGCTGGTGCTCTCCTGCTGGGGGTCGCTGGGGGCGGTGGAGATGAACCGCCGCATGGCGGACTTTCTCGCCCTGTGCGTGGAAAACGGCTGCCCCTTCCGCCACATCCACGGAACGGGGAAGTGGTATTACGACGACACGGTCAACGCCCTGCAGGCCAAGGGCGTGAAGCTGGCGGACCACCCGGCGCTGGACGTGCGGGCCTACATTGACGACATGGCCCTTTGCATGGCTGCCGCCGACGTGGTGCTGTGCCGGGCGGGGGCCTCTACCATCAGTGAGCTGATCGCCCTTGCAAAGCCCGCCGTTTTAGTCCCCTCGCCTAACGTCACCGGCGACCACCAGACCAAAAACGCCCGGGTGCTGGCCGATGCTGGGGGCGCGGTCCTCCTTCCGGAACCGGAATGCTCCCCCCAACGTCTCTATGAAGAGGTGACCCGCCTTCTCAACGCCCCGGCAGAGCGGAAGGCCATGGGGGAGGCCGTGGCCAAGCTGGCCCCGCCCGACGCCACCGCGCTGATCCTGGATACCCTGCTGTCTCTGGCGGGGTAGCACCTGTATCCCTTCCCGCATAGGATGACCCATGAAACGGGGGAGGGGATCGACGTGGAGGCATTGTGGATCGAGGGCGGCAGAGCGCTGCGGGGGGAACTGACGGTACAGGGCGCGAAGAACAGCGTCCTTCCGCTGCTGGCGGCCACGCTGCTGGCAGAGGGGAAAAGTACCATCCGAAACTGCCCGAAGCTTACCGATGTGACCGCTTCTCTGGACATTCTGCGCCATTTGGGGTGCGAGGTCACAGAGGAGGGCGACGCGGTGACCGTGGACGCCGGGACTCTCCATACCTGTGAGATCCCGGAGGCGCTGATGCGCTCCATGCGCTCGTCGGTGATCTTCCTCGGCCCCGTGCTGGCCCGGCTGGGGGTAGCGGGGATGTGCTACCCCGGCGGCTGTGAGCTGGGACCGCGGCCCATTGACCTCCACCTGGAGGCGCTGAGTCGCCTTGGCTCAGAGGTCTCCGAGGGAGCGGACGGCCTGCGGTGCGCCGCAGTCTGCCTGCGGGGGAACGACATCTCCCTGTCCATCCCCAGCGTGGGGGCCACGGAGAACGCCATGCTGGCCGCCACCGCCGCCACCGGCGTGACCACCATCCAAAACGCCGCCCGGGAGCCGGAGATCGTCCAGCTGCAAGACTTTTTGCGCAGCATGGGCGCGGACGTCCAGGGGGCGGGGACTTCAGTCATCACCGTCCGAGGGACCGGCGGAACGCCCCTCCACGGCGGAGAGGTCACGGTGATGGGCGACCGCATCGTGGCCGCTACATACCTGGCCGCGGCGGCTGCCGCCGGCGGGGAGGTGTGCCTGCGGGGAGTGGATTACCGCCAGTTGTCCCCCGTCAGCGCCATTTTGGCGGAGGCGGGATGCTGGGTGAAGAGCGGGGGGAACGAGATCGTGCTCAGGCGGGACGCCGCCGCGCCGCTGAAGGCGGTCCGCCCGGTGCGTACCGCCCCCTATCCCGGCTTTCCCACCGACGCCCAGGCCCCTGTGATGGCGAGCCTTTGCACCGCGAAGGGGGCCAGTATGTTCGTGGAAAATATGTTTTCCAGCCGTTACCGCCACATTGATGAGCTGCGCAAAATGGGCGCGGACATCCGCACCGAGGGCCGGGTGGCGGTGGTTTGCGGGGTGGAGCGCCTCCACGCCGCAGCGCTGGAGGCCCATGACCTGCGGGGCGGCGCGGCTTTGGCCGTGGCGGCCCTGGGGGCGGAGGGAGAGAGCGCCATCTACGGTCTGCGCCACATCCGCCGGGGCTATGCCGACCTGGCGGGCGACCTCACCGCCCTGAACGCCAAAGCGTATCTGACAGAGAAAGAGTAGGGATCGAACCATGCCGCAGCAACGCCGCCACAAAACCAAACGCCGCCCGAGAGGCCGGTTCCCCGGCCTTTACAAGGCAGTTTCCGCCGTGCTCATCGTCGCGGCGGTGGTGGCGGCGTGCGCTATTTTCTTCCGGGTGGGGGAGATCCAGGTCGTGGGCAACCACCGCTACACCGCCCAGGAGATCATCGATGTCACCGGCATCCAAAACGGGGACAACCTCTTTACCCTGGACCGGGCCAAGCTGGCTCGGGAGATCCAGAACCGTCTGCCTTATGTCCAGACCGTCTCCATCCGCCGGGTCCTGCCCGATGGAGTGATCATCTCGGTGACGGAGGGACAGGCCGTGGCCGCCATCGCCCACGAGAGCCGCTGGTGGCTGATGGACTCGGCGGGCAAGCTGCTGGAAGCAGTGGCCTCTCCAGGCGACTATGCCACCGTGACCGGTATCTCCCCTCTGGCTCCCGCCGCCGGGACGAATCTGGCCACCGACCAGGAGCAGCGGCCCCGGCTGACCCGCCTGCGGGAGCTGCTGGAGGCGTTGGAAAAGAACCGCCTGCTGGATGAGTTGGACAGCGTGGATCTGTCGGAGGATTACCGCATCACCTTTGTCTATGACGGCCGTTTTACCGTGCAGATCAGCACGGCGCTGGAGTCGCCCAACCAGAACGAGACGCCTCTGAGTTACTGGCTCCACCGTTTCGCGGCGGGCGTGCAGAATCCCGGCGTTTCTCCCAACCAGCATTACCGGGTGGATATCAGCGACAATCAGACGCTCCATTTCATTCCTGAATAAAAATCCCGGGCAAAAGACAAAAAAACCTTGACCTGACGGCGGAAAGGGGCTACAATAGACCCTAGGTTAGACTCAACATATAGAATGACCCACAGACGGCGGAACACAACCGCTTGTATATTTACTTAGGAGGGGCGGACATGGCATTTCAAATGGACCCCGGTATGAACACCGACGATATCATCAAAGTGATCGGCGTCGGCGGCGGCGGCAACAACGTTGTCAACCGCATGGTCAAGGCCGGCGTAAAGGGCGTAGATTTCATCGCTGTCAACACGGACAAGCAGTTCTTGGACGTGTCCAGCGCGACGTATAAGCTCCAGATCGGCGAAAAGCTCACCGCCGGGAAGGGCGCAGGCTCCGACCCCGAGATGGGCCGCAAGTCCGCCGAGGAGAGCCGTTCCCAGATCGCCAAGCTGCTGGAGGGTACCGACATGGTGTTCATCACCGCCGGTATGGGCGGCGGCACCGGCACCGGCGCGGCGCCCATCGTGGCGGATATCGCCAAGGAGATGGGTATTCTCACCGTGGGCGTAGTCACCAAGCCCTTTGGCTTTGAGGGACCCCGCCGGATGCGCCAGGCGGAGCAGGGCATCGCTGAGCTGCGCACCAAGGTGGACTCGCTGGTGATCATCCCCAACGACCGCCTGCAGTACGCAACCGACCAGAAGATCACCTTTGCCAACGCCTTTGAGATCGCCGACGACGTGCTCCGCCAGGCGGTGCAGTCGGTCTCCGACCTCATCAAGATCACCGGCTTCATCAACCTGGACTTTGCCGACGTCACCGCCGTCATGAAGGACGCGGGGATGGCCCACATGGGCGTGGGCCGCGCCGCGGGCAAGAACAAGGCCCAGGAGGCGGCCAACATGGCCATTTCCAGCCCCCTGTTGGAGACCGCCATCGACGGCGCCCGGGGCGTGATCGTCAATGTCACCGGCTCGGTGGACATGGACCTGGACGAGGTCACCGTGGCCACCAACATGATCCGCGAGGTGGCCGACCCCGACGCGCTGTTCATCTTCGGCGCCGCCTTCGACGAGAGCCTGGAGGACGAGATCTGCATCACCGTCATCGCCACCGGCTTTGACGAGGGCGCGGGCCACGCCAGCCAGACGCCCTTCAGCCGCAAGGATGCCGCCCCCGCTCCCGGCGGCCAGCCCGCCTCCCGTTCCGACGGAGGTAAGCCCGCCCCCGCCGCCGAGAAGACCGAGAGCACCGAGGACAGCGACTTCGACACCATCCTCAAGATCTTCAACCGGGGCAACTGAGCCTGACACACAAAAAAGCACCGCCTGCCGGCGGTGCTTTTTTGATTGCCCACGATTTGAAAAATTTTTCGCCGGGGTGAAATAAAGCGCGCCTGGGCAAACCGGGGAGGGATTCTGTTCACGGCCTTGTCCTTTCCGGCGGGATGTGGTAAAATGTTCCCGGTTGAAAGACAAAAAGGCTTCCCGGCGGCGGGAGGACAGGAGGACAGTATGGCCATCGAAAAAGTGAAGGCGTATTTTGACCAATTCGGCATGGCAGACCGGGTGCGGGAATTTGACGTGTCCAGCGCTACGGTAGAGCTGGCGGCCCAGGCGCTGCACTGCGAGCCGTGCCGGATCGCGAAGACCCTGTCCTTCCTGGTGGACGGCCATGCGGTCTTGATCGTGGCGGCGGGGGACGCCAAGGTAGACAACCCCAGGTACAAGGCCCAATTTGCCACCAAGGCGAAAATGCTCGCCCCCGACGAGGTGGAGACGCTGATCGGCCACAAGGTGGGCGGCGTGTGTCCCTTCGCGGTCAACGACGGGGTGACGGTCTACCTGGACGAATCGCTGAAGCGGTTTGAAACGGTGTTTCCCGCCTGCGGCAGCAGCAACAGCGCCATCGAGCTGACCATCCCGGAGCTGGAACGCTGCTCGGGCTATACTGCCTGGATCGACGTGTGCAAGGGCTGGAACGAGGCCGGCTGAGAGCAGGCAGCGTGACCGAAACAAAACGGCACCCCAACGGGGTGCCGTTTCCTTTGGCGCAGTGGGAGGGATTCGAACCCTCGGGCCGTTTTTGGCGGCCACACGATTTCCAGTCGTGCTCGTTATGACCTCTTCGATACCACTGCAGGTCACAATTTGTCTGTCCGCACGGGACAGCACAGGTAATTATATCAGGTTTTCCGTCAAAGTCAAGACGCTTTTTGAATTTTGTCCCCAAAGCCCTGGAACGCCTTGCCTTTTGCCGTCAAGTGGTGTAGAATAACCATAACTGACCGCGATTCCGCAAAGGAGGAGTTTTGATGTCCTTTACCTACGCCGACTACAAAAAAAGCGCCGACTACCTGCGCGAGCGCATCGGGGATTTTATCCCCAAGACGTTGATGGTTCTCGGCTCCGGCCTGGGCTTCATGGGGGACGTGGTGGAAGACCCCATCGCCGTGCCCTACGGCGATATCCCCAACTTCAAGCCCTCCACCGCCCCCGGCCACAAGGGCCAGCTGGTGTTTGGTACCCTGCACGGCTGCCCGGTGGCGGTGATGCAGGGGCGGATGCACCACTACGAGGGCTACTCCTATGAGGAGGTCTCCTACGCCGTGCGGGTGCTGAAGCTCCTGGGGGCGGAGACCATGATCGTCACCAACGCCGCGGGCTGCGTCAACACTGCCTGGAACGTGGGCGAGCTGATGCTCATTACCGACCACATCAAGATCTTTATGGAATCCCCCCTGCGGGGACCTAACGTGGACGAGTTCGGCCCCCGCTTCCCCGACGCCACCCGCCTCTACACCCCCGCCCTGCGGGAGGTGGCCCACCGCAAGGCGGGGGAACTGGGCGTTACCCTGCGGGAGGGCGTTTATATGTACTTCCCCGGTCCCCAGTACGAGACCCCCGCCGAGGTGCGGCTGGCCCGCACTCTGGGGGCGGACGCGGTGGGCATGTCCACCGCCCCCGAGGTCATCGTGGCGGGACACTGCGGCATGAAGGTGCTGGGCTTCACCCTCCTGTCCAACATGGCCGCGGGCATCCTGGACCAGCCCCTCACCGAGGGGGAGGTGCTGGCGGCGGCGAACCTGGCCAAGGAGACGTTCTCCACCCTGGTGCTGGCCTGCCTGGAAGAGCTGTAAGGAGGCCGCCATGAGTACCCTGTTTTCCAACGTCACCGCCGTTTTGATGGATCCGGCCCGCACCGTTTTGCCAAACGCCTATGTGCTGGTGGAGGAGGGGAGGATCGTCTCGGTCTCCCAGACCCGCCCCCAGGGCTTTGACGGCAAGCAGATCAACGGCGGCGGCAAGGTGCTGATGCCCGGCTTTGTCAACGCCCACACCCACGTCCCCATGACCGCCATGCGGGGCTACGGCGGCGGCCACGACCTCCATTCCTGGCTCAACGACTACATTTTCCCCGCCGAGGCCAAGTGGGACGACAAGGCCATCCGTATCTGCGCCGATCTGGGCCTTGCGGAGATGATCGCCTCCGGCGTGACCTGCCTGTGTGATATGTATATGCACACCCCCACCGTGGCCCAGGCCATCGCGGACGCGGGGGTGAGCGGCAACGTGGGCGTGGGCGCGGTGTTTTTCGGGGAGAAGTTCTCTGAGGACGGCTGCGCCGACTGCGCCAAGCAGCGGGACTTGTTTGACCAATGGCACGGCTACGACAACGGCCGCATTTTGGTGGACTCCTCCCTCCACGCGGAGTACACCTCCAATGAGGGGTTGGTGGAGTGGATCGCGGACTTTGCCAAGGCCCATGGCCTGGGGGTGAACGTCCACGTCTCCGAGACCCAAAAGGAGCATGAGGAGTGCAAGGCCCGCCACGGCGGCCTGACCCCCATTCAATATCTGGAGAAGTGCGGCGCACTGGACGTACGGGCCACCGCCGCCCACTGCGTGTGGACAACGCCAGAGGACTGGACCGTCATGGCGAAGCACGGCGTGACCTGCGTCCACAACCCCGCCAGCAACCTGAAGCTGGGCAGCGGCGTGGCCCCCATTCCCGCCATGAAGCGGGCGGGGGTGAACGTGGCGTTGGGTACCGACGGCGTGTCCTCCCACAACGCCACCGACTTCTTCTTTGACGTGAAGCTGGCCGCCATCCTCCACAACGGCGTAAACCATGACCCGCTGGCTCTCACCGCCTGGGACGCGCTGGAGATGGCCACGGTGAACGGCGGCGCGGCCCTGGGCCGCAAGACCGGGCGCATCGCGCCGGGGTACGACGCAGACCTGATTTTGGTGGACTTCGACGCGCCCAACCTCATCCCCTGCCACGACGTGGCGGAGAATCTGGCCTTTTCCGCCCACGGCGGGAACGTGGTGATGAATATGTGCCGGGGGAAGGTCATATACCAAGATGGACAGTTCCGCACCATTGACCTGGAGCGGGTGAAGAAGGAGCTGGCCGACTACGCCATCCCCAAGCTGTTCGGCAAATAAGCGGCGCGAGCCGGTTTGATAGGAGCGTTTCCTTTGCAGAATGAAAAAAAGTCCACCTTCTTTGGCGGCGCGGCGGTGCTGATGGTCGGCTCCATTTTGGTGAAGCTCATCGGCGCGGTCTACAAGATCCCGTTGGGCAACATCCTCTCCAACGAGGCGTATGTAGACTTCAACACCGCGTACAACGTCTATAACCTCTTCCTCACCATCGCCACGGCGGGCTTGCCGGTGGCCCTGTCCAAGACCATCGCCGAGGCCAACACCCTGGGCCGCCGCAACCAGGTGGACCGGGTGTTCTGGGTGGCGTTTAAGACCTTCCTGTGCCTGGGACTGGTGAGCTTTGCCGCCATGAGCATCTTCGGCGGGCCGTTGGCGGTGGCCATGGGGGACGACTCCGCCATCTATTGCGTGCGTGCCTTGTCCCCGTCGGTGTTGTGCGTGTGCGTCATGAGCGCCTTCCGGGGCTACTATCAGGGCCACTCCAACATGGTGCCCACCGCCACCAGCCAGATCATCGAGTCCTTCGGCAAGCTGGTCTTTGGGCTGGCCCTGGCCTTCCTGGTGCTGAAGCTCCTCCCCGGCGCGGAGAGCTACCGCCAGCGCATGGCCGCCGCGGGGGCCATTTTGGGCGTGTCCATCGGCAGCGTCATCGCTCTGGGCTATCTGATCGTCTGCTTCCGCCGCACCAGCCGCCGGGAGAAGGCCCAACCCTCCGCCGACGTGCCCGACAAGAGCGGAGACATCCTCCGGCGGCTGCTGGAGCTGGCCATCCCCATCACCCTAGGCTCGGCGGTGGTGTCCATCGTCACCATCATCGATACCCGGGTGGTGCTGGACCTGCTGGAGGACATGTACGAGCGGCTGCCCCACCTCATCACCCCCGAGGCGGTGGCCCAGTCTACCGAGGCGGGCGGCGTGGTCCCCGCCCTCTACATGGCCCAGGGTCTCAAGGGGATCTACGATAAGTGCATGGCCATCTACAACCTGCCCTCCCAGCTCATGGTGGCCCTTACCGCCAGCGTCATTCCCGCCGTCTCCGCCCACCTGGCCCGCCAGGACACGCTGGGCGCAGGCAGAACAAGCAACTCCGCCTTCCGGGTGGCCATGATCCTGGCCCTGCCCATGGGCGTCGGGCTGTTTACCCTGGCGGAACTGATCCTGGAGCTGCTGTTTCCCGGCAAGCTGGACCTGGCTGTCGGCGCGCCCATTATGGCGGTGCTTGGGATCGCCACCATCTTCGTGTGCATCATGTCCATCTGCAACTCCATCCTCCAGGCCCACGGCCATGTGGGCATCCCCGTGTTCACCGCCATCGTGGGCGGCGTGGTGAAGATCGTGGTCAACTACGTTTTGGTGGGCAACGACGCCATCAACATCAAGGGCGCACCCGTGGGCACCCTGGCCTGCTTCGCGGTGGTGGCGGTGCTGGATATGATCTTCATTCACCGGGTGGTGCCTGAGCCGCCAAAGTTCCTCCAGGCGCTGGCAAAGCCCTTCGTGGCCTCGGTGGCCATGGGCGCCGCCGCATGGGGCGTGGCGGGGCTGTTCAGCCGGGGCGTGGCGGGGCCGCGCTTTGGCTGTCTGGCGGGCATCGCCGTGGGCGTGGTGGTCTACGCCGCGCTGGTGGTGGCGCTGAAAATGCTCTCCAGGGACGACCTGGCCCTCATGCCCAAGGGGGACAAGATCGCCAAGATTTTGCACATTTCGTAAAGGGAACACCCTTTACTTTTTGGTATTTTTATCCGTTTATTTCCAAACTGAAGGCAAAAAAGCGAAAATAATTGAAAAAAGGGCTTGCAGAAAGAGGTAAAATATGATAGATTTTCAGTATAAACCCAGTTATGACGTTTCCGACCTGGAGCGCATCGTGGCCGTTTTGCGCGCGCCGGGGGGCTGTCCCTGGGACGCGGAGCAGGATCACCACTCCATCCGCCGCAATCTGCTGGAGGAGGCCTACGAGGCCTGCGAGGCCATCGACGAGGAGAGCGCGGAGCACCTCCGGGAGGAGCTGGGGGACGTGCTTTTGCAGGTGGTGTTCCACGCCCAGATGGAGAAGGAACAGGGCGGCTTCACCCTGGACGACGTGGCCGACGGGGTGTGCAAAAAGCTCATCTTCCGTCACCCCCATGTGTTTGGGGATGTGGAGGTAGCCGATTCCAACCAGGTGCTCACCAACTGGGAGGCCCTTAAGCGGGTGGAGAAGAGCCAGGAGAGCTACACCGACACCCTGCAGGCCGTGGCGACCTCTCTGCCGGCCCTGTGGCGGGCGGAGAAGGTACAGAAAAAGGCGAAAAAGGCCGGCTTTGACTGGCCCGACGCCTCCGGCGCGGTGGACAAGCTGTCCGAGGAGATGGTTGAGCTGAAGGAGGCCATGGCCTCCGGGGCGCAGGACGCCATCGCCGAGGAGCTGGGCGATCTTCTGTTCGCGGCGGTGAACGTCTCCCGCTTTTTGAAGGTGGACAGCGAGGACGCGCTGAACGCCGCCACGGCGAAATTCATCCGCCGCTTCGCCCTGGTGGAGGAAAAGGCCAAGGCAGAGGGCAGGGACATGAAGGACATGACCCTGGCGGAGCTGGACGCGCTGTGGGACAGCGCAAAGCAGGACTTAAAGGGTGAGCCGTAAGGCCGCTTTTAAGTATAAATGGTCTGAAAAGACCGAAAACGTAAAAAACGTAGGAGGAATTACCAATGAACAAGGCAGAACTGATCAACGCCGTCGCCGAGAAGGCCGGCCTCAGCAAGAAGGACACCGAAGTCGCCGTGAACAGCCTCATCGAGGTCATCACCGCCGCTCTGGCTAAGGGCGACAAGGTGCAGCTGGTTGGCTTCGGCGGCTTTGAGGTCAAGGCCCGTGCCGCCCGCGTCGGCCGCAACCCCAAGACCAAGGAGCCTATCAACATCGCCGCTTCCAAGGTCCCCGTCTTCAAGGCCGGCAAGGCTCTGAAGGACGCTGTTGCGAAGTAATTTCGTTCCCCCTTTTTGAGTGGCATAAAAACGCCGCGGCTTTGCCGCGGCGTTTTTATTTTTCTTGCCATTTTCGGGCGGGCGGCGTATAATGACCGTAAACGATTTTAGGTTAGGAGGTCTGTCTAAATGAAACATCAGGACATTTTGAGCCGCTGCGACCACACGCTGCTGAAGCAGGACGCCACCTGGGCGCAGATCAAGGAGATCTGCGACGATGGCAAGAAGTACCACTGCGCCAGCGTGTGCATTCCCGCCGCCTATGTCCGCCAGGCCGCGGACTATGTGGGCAACGACCTGAAGATCTGCACCGTCATCGGCTTCCCCAACGGCTACTCCACCACCGCCACCAAGGTGTTTGAGACGGAGGACGCCATCAAAAACGGCGCGGACGAGATCGACATGGTGGTCAACATCGGCTGGGTGAAAGATCAGCGCTGGGACGATATCCTGGCTGAGCTGAAGGCAGTCAAGACTGTCTGCCAGGGGCGCATTTTGAAGGTCATCATCGAGACCTGCCTGCTCACCGAGGAGGAGAAGATCAAGCTCTGCGAGCTGGTGAGCCTGTCCGGGGCGGACTTCATCAAGACCTCCACCGGATTTTCCACCGGTGGCGCCACCCGGGAGGACGTGGCTCTGCTCCGCAAGCACGTGGCCCCCACCGTGAAGGTGAAGGCCGCCGGGGGCATCGCCACTCTGCAGGACGCCGAGGACTTCATCAAGCTGGGCGCCGACCGCCTAGGCACCTCCCGCATCGTGAAGCTGGTCAAGGGCCAGCAGGGCGAGGGGTATTAAGTAAGGGAAACAAAGAAAGATGCAACCGCATCCCCGTAGGGCGCGGCTTCTCAGACGCGCCGTTTGGCCTTGACCTTCGTGGGGCGCGACGACTCGGCGCGCCGTTCTCTTTCTGGCAACGCTCTGCGAAGGAATCCCCGTATTGCATTTCGTGAAAACGGGGGCCAAGCCCCCTCTTTTTTGCAGCCCATTTCTTTTTTCTCCAGAGAAAAAAGAAACGGTCCGCACGCCAAAGAAAAAAGAGCGTCTAAATGTGGGAAATTTGCCGGGATGGTTGCGTGCGTGGAAATTTGTGAGGTCCTACCTTCCTAGTCCTGTTTGGCCCTGCGGCTAGAGCCGGCGGGACAAAATGTGGAACCGGTCCGTCCTCTTGCGCCGGCCGTTACGGCCTCACTGGTCGGAAATATAGTAGGTAGGACGGTTGAAACAACGCCGCCTAGGTGGGTGAGAACGTGCGGGCGGATGAGGGCGATGCGTGCCGCAAAAGGGACGGCTTCTCACGAAGCCGTCCCTTTTTTCATCCCTTCACCAACACACACTATAATAATAGGTCTCGCCCTCATGCTCCAGTGTGCCCTGGACGCAGTGTTCCGGGGTGGGCAGGGGAGACCAGGTGAAGCCCCGGCCCAGCCGCTTGCAGTTGGCCTCTTGGGCCGTCCACCAGGCGAGGAAGTCCGTTCGGTCGTCGTACCCCGCCTTTCTGGCCCGGGCGGTCAGCCGGGGAGAGACGGCGCGGACGCGCTCCAGGTCCAACCCGATGGGCTGCGGCCCCACGGCGCACGCCGCCAGCGTCCCGGAGTGGCTGATGGACACCTGGGGACCGCCGGGGAGATAGGGCCTGCCTGTTTCGGTGAAGCGGAGGGAACCGCCTGTCACCGTCTCACAGAGCCGGTGGGCCACGGTGTGGCGGGCGGCGCAGTCCGCTACAGGGGCCGTATAGACCGCCGCCCCGTCCGGCAGCGACAGCTTGAAGAATTCCACACGGCCACCTCCTTTTTGCTTGAATTATACCGTCTTTTTCCAACGTGTGCAAGAGAATTGCGGCGCATACTAAGGGAAAGACAAAACGAAAAGGAGGGAGCACCATGGAATCCATCTGGCAGCGCACCGCGCCCCAAATGGAACTGCCCCCGCTGGAGGGGGAGCGGCGCACCGATATTCTCATCATCGGCGGCGGGATCGCGGGGATGCTGTGCGCGTATTTTCTGGACAAGGCCGGGGCGGACTACCTTTTGGTGGAGGCTGGGACGGTGGGGGGCGGGGTGACAGGCAAGACCACCGCGAAGATCACCGCCCAGCACGGCCTTTTGGTCCAGAAGCTGCTGAAGAACTGGGGGAAGGAGCGGGCCAAGCTGTATTGGGAGGCCAACTGTCGGGCCGTGGAGCAATACCGCGCGCTGTGCGGGGAGATCGGCTGCGAATTTGAGGAACAGCGCGCCTGCGTCTTTTCCCGCTCCGACCGGGACGCGCTCCTGCGGGAGGTGGAGGCGCTGGACGCCCTGGGCGTCAAGACCTCCCTTCGCCGCAAGACGCCGCTGCCCTTCCCGGTGGCGGGAGCGTTGATCCTGGAGGGCCAGGGCCAGCTGCACCCCCTGCAGTTCCTCCGCACCCTGGCCAACGGCCTGCAGGTCTACGAGCACACCAAGGTGCGGGAGCTGGCGCCGGGGACGGCCTTCACCGACCACGGCGTCATCCGCGCCAACAAGATCGTGGTGGCCACCCACTTTCCCATCCTGAACAAGCACGGCCTCTATCCCTTAAAGCTCTACCAGAGCCGCAGTTATGTGCTGGCGCTGGAAAACGCTCCGGTGTTTGACGGGATGTATGTGGAGGGCAAGGACAACGGCCTGTCCTTCCGCCGCTTCCACGATCTCCTTCTGGTGGGCGGCGGAGGGCACCGCACGGGGCATAAGGGGGGCGGCTGGGCGCAGCTGCGCTCGCTGGTGAAGCGTTGGTACCCCGAGGCGCGGGAGGTGGCCTGCTGGGCCACCCAGGACTGCATCACCCCTGACGGCGGCGCCTATGTGGGGCAGTACAGCCCCCGCACCCCCGATCTCTTTGTGACCACCGGCTTCAACAAGTGGGGCTGGACCACGGCCATGGCCGGGGGAGAGATCCTCTGCGACCTGCTGCAGGGGCGGGCCAACCCCCATGCCACCGCCTTTGCCCCCGACCGGCCCATGCCCCCCGCCGCCGCCCTGGGCAACGCCGCCCAGGCGGTGTGGAACCTGATCCGCCCCACAGCGCCCCGCTGCCCCCACCTGGGCTGCGCCCTGCGGTATAACCCTCAGGAGCGGTCGTGGGACTGCCCCTGCCACGGCTCCCGGTTCGATGAGAACGGCGCGTTGCTGGACGGCCCCGCCACCGACGGCATGAAGCGCCGTCCGCCGTCGCCTTGACGCGAAAAGGCCGTTTCCCTGATGGGAAACGGCCTTCAGATGGTCTGCTGTGTTACGACTTTGCTTCTGTGTATACCAGCCCGAACCCGCCGGGGCCAATGTGGCAGCCGATGGTGGCGCCGATCTCCTGGGGCTTGGAGACGGTCAGCCCTTTGAGCTGGCTCTTGAGCTTCTCCAGGAATTCCAGGCAGTTGGCGTCATCCTTGGCGAAGATGGGGATGATGGGGAAGGCCTTGTCGATGGGGTGGGCGGCGATGATGTCGCACAGGGCGGCGGTGGCCCGCTTCAAGCCGGGCACCTTTTTGACGACATCCACCTCGCCGTTGTCGGTAAAGCCGATGAGGGGCTTGATGCTGAGCACCGAGCCGACCGCTCCGGCGATCTTGGACAGCCGCCCGCCCCGCACCAGGTATTCCAGCGTGTCGATGCAGGCGAAGAGCCGTACCCGGGCGCGGTAGTGCTTCAACGCCTCGGTGATGTCCTCGGCGGACTTCCCCTCGTCCCGCAGCTGGCAGGCCCGCAGCACCACCAGCTTCTCCGCCGCCGCACCCGCGGCCTTGCGGGCGTCCACAATGTGGATGTTGGGGTAGGAGACCATGGTCTTGGCAGCCATGGCGGTCTGGTAGGTGCCCGACAGGGCGGAGGAGATAGAGACGTATACCACGCTGTCCTTCTTCTCCCGGGCATCCTCAAAAATGTCCAGGAACGTCTGAAGGGACGGCTGGGAGGTGGTCAGGACCTCCCCCTGCTCCATTCGCTCCCACAGCGCGGACATAGATACGCTGTGGTCGTCCACAAAGCTTTCGTTGCCCCACGCCAGACTCATGGGAATAAGACCCACCTGATGCGCCTGAAGCTCCTCAGAGGTCATATCCGAGGCGGAATCGGTGTAGATCCGAAGGTTTCCGACCATAACGTACATCCTTTCCCGAAAAATCTGAAAAACCGCATTTCCTAGTTTGTGATATCATTATATACTGGTTTGACGGAATAATCAACCCCTAAAAAGCCGCCACAAAATATAGTGGAAATTTTTATAATAAACCTATTGACGCACAATATATTGTGTGCTACAATACCTCTTGCACGGCCCGACACAACATAAGCTCAAAGGGGCAGAAACATAGAGAGAGTAGGAGAATCATCATGAAAGTGATCAAAAGAAACGGCTCGGAAGTGGTGTTCGACATCGAAAAGATCGTTGCCGCCATCAGCAAAGCCAACGATTCCGTGGAGGAAAACGAGCGTCTGACGTCCGTCCAGATCCGGCGCATCGCCCAGAGCGTGGAGCTGCACTGCGAGTCCATGAACCGCTCCCCCTCGGTGGAGGAGATCCAGGACCAGGTGGAGATCCAGATCATGGCCCACGGCGCGTTCGAGGTGGCCAAGCACTATATCACCTACCGCTACATCCGCTCTCTGGTCCGCCGCAGCAACACCACCGACGAGAAGATCCTCTCCCTCATCGAGTGCTGCAACGAGGAGGCCAAGCAGGAGAACGCCAACAAGAACCCGGTGGTCAACTCCACCCAGCGCGACTACATGGCCGGCGAGGTCTCCCGGGACATCACCGAGCGGGTGCTCCTTCCCGAGGAGATCGTGGAGGCCCATCGGGACGGCATCATCCACTTCCATGACAGCGACTACTTCGCCCAGCATATGCACAACTGCGACCTGGTGAACCTGGAGGATATGCTGCAAAACGGCACTGTCATCACCGGCACCATGATCGAGCGGCCACACTCCTTCTCCACCGCCTGCAACATCGCCACCCAGATCATCGCCCAGGTGGCCTCCAACCAGTACGGCGGGCAGTCCATCTCCCTCACCCACCTGGCCCCCTTCGTGGACGTTTCCCGCAGGAAGATCCGCAAGGTGGTGGAGGCCGAGCTGGCCCAGATCGGCGCCCAGGCCAACGAGAAGGCGGTGAGCGAGCTGGTGGAGACCCGCCTTCGGGAGGAGATCCGCCGGGGCGTTCAGACCATCCAGTATCAGGTGGTCACCCTGCTCACCACCAACGGACAAGCCCCCTTTGTGACGGTCTATATGTACCTCAACGAGGCCAAGAACGAGCAGGAGAAGAAGGACCTGGCCCTCATTATCGAGGAGACGTTGGAGCAGCGCTGCCAGGGCGTGAAGAACGAAAAGGGCGTGTGGGTCACCCCCGCCTTCCCCAAGCTCATCTACGTGCTGGAGGAGGACAACATCACCGACGACGCGCCTTACTATTATTTGACCAAGCTGGCCGCCAAGTGCACCGCCAAGCGCATGGTGCCCGACTACATCTCCGAGAAGAAGATGCTGGAGCTGAAGGGCGACGTGTACACCTGCATGGGCTGCCGCTCCTTCCTCACCCCTGACCGCTTCACCGAGACCGGCGTGGGCAACATCGCCAACGCGGGCAACTACGTCCCCGGCGAGCGCAAGTATTACGGCCGCTTCAACCAGGGCGTGGTCACCATCAACCTCCCCGACGTGGCCCTCTCCTCCGGCGGCAATATGGAGAAGTTCTGGGACATCTTTGAGGAGCGGCTGGAGCTGTGCCACCGGGCGCTGCGCTGCCGCCACGAGCGGCTCAAGGGCACCCTGTCCGACGCCGCCCCCATCCTCTGGCAGTACGGCGCGCTGGCCCGCCTCAAGAAGGGCGAGCCTATCGACAAGCTGCTCTACGGCGGGTACTCCACCATCTCCCTGGGCTACGCGGGGCTGTATGAGTGCGTCAAGTACATGACCGGCAAGTCCCACACCGACCCCTCCGCCACCCCCTTTGCCCTCCAGGTCATGCAGAAGATGAACGATAAGTGCAAGGAGTGGAAGCTGGCCGAGGACATCGACTACTCCCTCTACGGCACTCCCCTGGAGTCCACCACCTACAAGTTCGCCAAGTGCCTGCAGAAGCGCTTCGGCGTGATCCCGGGCATCACCGACAAGGGGTACATCACCAACTCCTACCACGTCCACGTCTCCGAGGAGATCGACGCCTTTGAGAAGCTCCGCTTCGAGGCCCAGTTCCAGGCCCTCTCTCCCGGCGGCGCCATCAGCTATGTGGAGGTCCCCGATATGCAGGACAACATCGAGGCGGTCCTCCAGGTGATGAAGTTCATCTACGATAACATCATCTACGCTGAGCTGAACACCAAGTCCGACTACTGCCAGGAGTGCGGCTACGACGGCGAGATCGAGATCATCGAGGAGGACGGCAAGCTGGTGTGGCACTGCCCCCAGTGCGGCAACGAGGACCAGGACAAGATGAACGTGGCCCGGCGCACCTGCGGCTACATCGGCACCCAGTTCTGGAACCAGGGCCGTACCCAGGAGATCAAGGACCGAGTCCTCCACCTGTAAGAAACAAAATGCACCGTAGGGGCGGGTCCCTGACCCGCCCCTTTTTCTAACCGTAGGGCGCGGTGCCCCATCGGGCCGCGATCTTGTCCACAAGGAGAGATATCCATGTACTACGGCAACATCAAAAACTGTGACATCGCCGACGGCGAGGGGGTGCGGGTCACCCTCTTTGTCTCCGGCTGCACCAACCGCTGCCCCGGCTGCTTCCAGCCCCAGACCTGGGACTTCTGTTACGGCCAGCCCTTTACCAAGGAGACGGAGGATCACATTTTGGACCTGCTGGCCCCCGATTACATCAACGGCCTCACACTGCTGGGGGGCGAACCCTTTGAGCCGGAGAACCAGCGGGCCCTGCTGCCCTTTGTGAAGCGGGTGCGGGAGAAGTACCCCCAGAAAACCGTCTGGGCCTTTTCCGGCTTCACCCTGGACAAGCTGCTGGAGCCCGGCTCCCATCCCAACTGCGAGGTCACACGGGAGCTGTTGTCCCTCATCGACGTGCTGGTGGACGGCCCCTTCGTCCAGGAGAAGAAGAACCTGGCCCTCCGGTTCCGGGGCAGCGAAAACCAGCGGCTCATCGACCTGAACGCCACCCGCGCGGCGGGAGAGCTGGTGCTGCTGCCGGACCGGAAACGGTAAGGGGGCGCTTTTATGGCAAGCATCGCCCTTGTCACCGGCGCTGCCGGCGGCTTCGGCCGGGAACTGGTCAAGCTGCTGCTTCAGGAGCCGGGGCTGGACGAGATCTGGTGCGTGGCCCGCAGCAAAGACAAGCTGGACGCGCTGCGGGGCGAGCTGGGGGAGAAGATCGTCCCCATCCCTCTTGACCTCACCCAGCGGGACAGCCTGACCGCCCTCCAAGCGCGGCTGGAGGGGGAGAGGCCGGACCTTCGGTTCCTGATAAATAACGCCGGGTTTGACAAATTCGGCCCCTACGATGCGGTGGATGTGGACACCTCGCTGAACATGATCGATCTGAACGTCTCCGCCGTAGTGGCGTTGGGGTTGACCGCCATCCCTTACATGGGACGGGGGAGCCATATCCTCAATGTGGCATCCCAGGCGGCGTTTTTCCCCCTGCCCTATATGGACCTCTACGCCGCCACCAAGGTCTTTGTCCGCCACTACACCCGCGCCCTCCATGTGGAGCTGAAGGACAAGGGCATTTCCGCCACCGCCGTCTGCCCCGGCTGGATGAAAACGGGGCTGTTTGACCGGGCCAAGACGGGCGCGGACAAGACCGTCCGCTCCTTTGCAGGCCTGACCACCCCGGACAAGGTGGCGGCCAAGGCCCTGCGGGACGCGAAGCGGGGAAGGGATATGTCCACCTGTGGGCTGTTTGTCAAGGCCACCCATGTGGCGTCCAAGCTGGTCCCCCAGCGTCTTGCCATGAAGGTGTGGACCCTCTCTCAGGGCATCCGTTAAAAACAGCGGCCGCAAGGCCGCTGTTTTCATTGACTTTTTTTCCCACAGGCCGTACAATAAAGATAACTTTGTGAAAAAGGGGACGATCTTCATGGCGAACTGGATGGAACTCTACCGCAGTAAGCTCACCACGGCGGACAAAGCCGCCAGTGTGGTGGAGAGCGGCGATTGGGTGGACTACGGCTGGTGCGTCAACACCCCCCGGGCCATCGACGCCGCCCTGGCCAAGCGCTATCCCGAGCTGGAGGACGTGAAGATCCGGGGCGGCATCCTGTTTGAAAAGCCCGCCGTGATGCAGGTGCCCGACACGGCCCGGCACTTTATCTGGAACTCCTGGCATATGTCGGGGGTGGAGCGGAAGATGATCGCCGACGGGACCACCTATTTCGGTCCCATGCGCTATTCCGAGCTGCCCCGCTTCTACCGGGAGAACGTGGAGCCCATCAAGGCCGCGTTTTTCCAGGTGTCCCCGATGGACGCCCACGGGTACTTTACCTTCGGCCCCAGCGCGTCCCATCTGGCGGCTATGTGCAGCCGGTGCCAGTACATTTTCGTAGAGGTCAACCCCAAAATGCCCCGGTGCCTGGGCGGGGTGGACAACGCCATCCATGTGAGCCAGGTGAGCGGCATCGTGGAGAACGAGGCCGCCATGTGGGAGCTGGGGGGCGGCGGTGAGCCCACCGAGGTGGACAAGGCGGTGGCAAACCTCATCGTCAACGAAATTCCCAACGGCGCGTGCCTCCAGCTGGGCATCGGCGGGATGCCCAACGCCGTGGGCGCCATGATCGCCCAGTCCGACCTGAAGGACCTGGGGGTACATACCGAGATGTATGTGGACGCGTTCGTGGACATCGCCGCCGCCGGGAAGATCACCGGCCGCCACAAGGCCCTGGACACCGGGCGGCAGGTCTACGCCTTCGGCGCTGGCACCCAGAAGCTCTACGACTACCTGAACGACAACCCCCAGTGTATGTCCGCCCCCGTGGACTACACCAACGACGTGCGGGTGGTGGCCCAGCTGGACAATTTCATCTCCATCAACAATATCATTGAAATGGATATTTTCGGTCAGGTGGGGGCGGAGACCGCCGGGACGCGGCAAATTTCCGGCGCAGGCGGCCAGCTGGACTTCGTCATGGGCGCGTACCTCTCCAAGGGGGGCAAGAGCTTTTTGTGCTGCTCCTCTGCCATGAAGGGGAAGGACGGCAAGCTGATCTCCCGCATCCGCCCCATGCTCACCGAGGGGGGCATCGTTACCGACACCCGGGCCAACGTCCAGTATCTGGTCACCGAGTACGGCATGGTGAATTTGAAGGGAACGTCCACCTGGCAGCGGGCAGAGAAGATCATCTCCATCGCCCACCCCGACTTCCGGGACGAGCTGATCCGCGAAGCCGAGGCCCTCAAGATCTGGAGAAGGAGCAATAAGTGAGGAGGGGAACTCCATGACGTTAGGTGTGATGGGCATATTTGAGGCATTTGGGCCGTTTGACTGGGGCGCGCAGATATTTTTCTTTGGCCTGATCGCGCTGGGGCTGTTTCTTGCCTCGGTCTACTGCATCCGCAAGGGGAAATATATCGCTGCTCTGGTCTTGGCGGTGGCAGAGCTGGTTTCAGGCGCGCTCACCCTCCCGGCTTGGATGTGGGCGTTGAAAATCAGCGGAAAGGTAGATTGGTATCTTCTCGGACTACGCAACTATCCGCCTGTTGCCCTGATTTTCTACGCCATGTTTGCCGTCGGTATCCTTTGTATCGTGTTCAGCATTGTCGGTTTGATCAAGGCCGGAAAACACGAATAAGTGACTTATCAAAAGAGGCCCGCTGCTACGGCAGCGGGCCTCTTGGTATGTATCGTTCGGTATACCGCTCACCCCAGCGCGGCCAGGGCCGCGCCGGTGAGGTTGGGGTTCTCCCCCTGAACGAAGGTGCTGTAAAGCCCCATACCTTGCGCGACGAGGGCCTCCATGTCCTCCAACAGGTACTTGTGGAGGAGGGGGCATTTGTAAAAGGTGGTTCCCTCGGCGGCGATGGCCACAGGGTTTTGCGGGTCCCTCGCATCGCCGCAGGCGTCCAGCACGGCGGCCAGAGTGGCCGCCGTCAGCATGGCTGCCCGGCGGAAGAAGCCGTCCAGAATGTCCAGGGTGACCGCCTTGTCCGCTCCGTCCAGGAAGGTGAGGGGGGTGTCTTTGCCGCCGTTCAAAAAGTCGGAGATGTCCTTGGCGGAGAGGGCGGGGAGGGCCTCGAAGCCCGCCGCCCCGGCGGGGGAGAACAGCCCCTCGATGGCCGCCGCCCGCAGGTAGGCCAGGGCCATGGGTCCCTGATAGGCCCCCGAGATCAGCTTTTCCAGCACCTGGGTGCCCGGGTCGGCCAGGGTGGCGTCAAAGGCCAGGTCCACCGCCGACCGCTCCAGGGCGTCGAAGCCGCCCGATTCCAGATTGACCACCATGGTGCCGCCCTTGGCCCGCAGGTCGGCGGGCAGCTTGCCGATGGAGTCCACGGGGAAGGAGGCGCAGATGTTGGTCCCTGTGCCCAAGATGAAGCCCATAGAGCGCGCGTCTCCCAGGCCCTGGCTCATGGCGCCCAGCATGGCGGCCACGGTGTCGTTGATGACCGCCACCTTGTGGTCGTGGCGCTTGCCCAGCTTTTCCAGCGCGGCGCGCAGGCCTACCCCCAAAATACTGCCCTCAGCGCCGCTGATGTTGACCTCTTTGTCAAAATGGAGGACTTTTCCGTCCAGATCGGGCAGAATTTCACAGGGGAAGGAGAAGCAGAAGCCGATGCGGCCCGACTGGTCCGCGATAGGAGCTACCAGCTCGGCCAGACGGTCATAAAATTCCCCGATGGTCAGCCGCCCCTGGGTGCCCAGCATGGGCACGGTGTTGAAGTAGGCCGCCTTCGGCCCCGCCCCGGTAAATTCCATCAGGGCGATGCGCAGGTTGGTGCCCCCCGCGTCCAGCACGATCACCGGCTCGCCGCTGACGGGCAGGCCGTGGGTGGAGAGGTATGTAGGGATCATCCGCAGGGAGCTTTTCTCCCCCGCCAGACCCGCCGCCATCTCCCGCTGAAATTCCGCGACCCAGTGGTGAAAATCCAGCTCGCCGGGGGTCAGGCCGTTTTCCCGCAGAAACTCCGCCGTGGTCATAAAACCGCCTCCTTATGTGTTTTCCTCATTATACCGCAGTTCCCACCTGCAATCAACCCCGAACTCTGTTTCCGTTCTAAGCCCGTCCCGGCCGTGCATAAGCTTGTTTGATGAAGCAAGGGAGGGGTCGGCATGGATGACCGGAGGACACGGGGCGGCAGACGGGGAAAGCACTGGGTCAGGCCCGTCAGGCAGACGGCGCGGCGGGGGAAAAAGCCCCCCGAGGGGCGGTGGCTGAACCGCCTGCTGGTCTGCGTCATCCTGCTGGATGTGTTTCTCCTGGCCCGGCGGTACTTCCCCGACCAGGTGGCGGCCCTGCGGACCGCGGTGCTGGGCGACGCTGACATCGTGGAGGTGTTCTCCTCCCTGGGCCGCGCCCTGGAAGAGCCGTCGCCCACGCCCACGCCGACTCCCACTCCCACCCCCACGCCAACGCCCACACCAACGCCGACGCCAACTCCCACGCCGGCCCCCACCCCAACGCCCACCCCCGTTCCCACCCCGGAGCCGACCCCCACTCCCACCCCGGAACCCACCTCCTACCCCTATGACGGACCCGCGCCGCCCTACAACGCCACCATGGCCTACGACAGCCTGGACCTCCCGGAGACGCTGACCGCCCCTGTGAGCGGGGGTTACACCTCGGGCTACGGCTGGCGGGAGCACCCGGTGGACGGCGGGGACAATTTCCACCACGGGGTGGACATCTCTTCCCCCGAGGGCACGGAGATCAAAGCCTTTGCCGACGGGGTGGTGGACGTGGTGGGCACGGGGGAGTCCTACGGAAACTACATCCAGCTCAGGCATTCCGACACGGTCAAGACCCTCTACGCCCACTGTAGCAAGGTGCTGAAGAAGGAGGGCGACGAGGTGAAGATGGGGGATGTGATCGCGCTGGTGGGCTCCACGGGCAACGTCACCGGGCCGCATCTCCACTTTGAGGTGAAGGTCAACGGTTTGTGGCACGACCCCACCTACTACCTGGAGCTGCCGTGAAGCGCGTCACCGTCTCCCCCGGCTTCTGGCTGATGGCGGCGGCGGTCTGGCTGATGGAGCCGGACCTGCTGGCGCCCACTTTTTTTGCCGCCGCCGTCCACGAGGCGGGCCATGTGGCTGCGCTGTGGGCGGTGGGGGGCAGGGTAGAGGGCTTCGCCCTGGGTGCGCTGGGGGCGCGGCTGCGGATGTCCGGCGGGCTGTCCTACGCCCGAGAGCTGCCCGTGGCGCTGGCGGGGCCGGCGTGCAGCGTGCTTCTGGCGTTGGGCGCGGCAGGGGCAGGGTGGTTTTTGACAGCGGGGATCTCGCTGGCCCTGGGCCTATTCAACCTCCTGCCCGTCCTCCCCCTGGACGGAGGGCGGGCGGTGGCCTGCCTAGGGGGGATGTTTCTCTCTCCTGTGGGGGCGGAGCGGCTGGAGCGGATCGCCGCCGCCGTGGGGTTGGGGCTGGTGCTGGGGCTGGGAGGGCTATGCCTGATCCGGGGCTACGGCCCCGGTCTGCTGGCCATGGGACTTTGGCTGGGAAAAAACGCCCTGGTGGCCGAGAAAAACCCTTGACATTTTGGACGAAAACGCACAAAATAGGGGGATAAGAAAGGCGGGGTGCCCATGCTGCTGTTTGAGGCCAGGGAACAGGTGGTCCATTACGGAAAGGAACTGGTTCGGCGCGGTTTGGCTTCGGGCAGCTTTGGAAACGTAAGTATGTATATCCCGGAGGGGAAGGTACTGGTCATCTCCCCCTCAGGAATGGAGTACGAGCGGGTCACCCCGGCGGACGTGGTGGTGCTCACGGAGGACGACGTGCAGCTGGAGGGAAGCCGAAAGCCCTCCAGCGAGATCGAGCTTCACCGCGCCCTCTACCGCAGTCGCCCCGACGTGCTGGCGGTGGTCCACACCCATTCCCCCTACGCCACCACCATGGCCTGCATGGGCAAGCCCCTGCGCCCGCTGCACTATGCCGCCGGATACGCCGGGGGTGAGGTGCCCTGCATCCCCTATGTGCCCTTTGGCACCGCCGAGCTGGCAGAGGCCGCCGCGCGGGGAATGGGAACGGCGCACAACGCCGTGCTGCTGGGTGGGCACGGGCTGGTGGCGGTAGGCGCTGACCTCTCCTTCGCCATGGACGTGGCCGAGCAGATGGAGTTCCTGGCCCAGATCTGCTGGCGGTGCGAGGTGGCGGGGGGCGGCATCCCCCTCAGAGACGTCCACGTGGCTCAAGCTGCCGCGGCCCTCAAGGGCTACCGGCAGAAACCATAATGAGTAGACCCGCAAATCAGAGAGGAAGTGTTCCCCATGAGCAAAACCACATCCATCCAGTCCACCATCCCCGAAGGGTACGCCCCGCTGCTGAATCTGTACGACACGCAGAAGGCCATCTCTCTGCTGAAGCGGCTGTTTGAGGACGGCCTGGCGGGGGCGCTGCGCCTGCGCCGGGTGTCCGCGCCGCTGTTTGTGGAGGCGGCCACCGGCCTCAACGACGACCTTAACGGCGTGGAGCGGCCCGTGTCCTTCGACATTCCCGCCGCTGGCCGGGACGCCCAGGTGGTCCACTCCCTGGCGAAATGGAAGCGTCTGGCCCTGAAGCGCTATCAGTTTTCGGTGGGGGAGGGGCTGTACACCGACATGAACGCCATCCGCCGGGACGAGCAGCCCGACAACCTCCACTCCATCTATGTGGACCAGTGGGACTGGGAGAAGATCATCGCTCCTCGGGACCGGGACGTGGCCCATCTGAAGCAGACGGTGCGGGATATCGTGAAGGTGGTGGCGGATACGCAGGCTACCCTGCGTTCGGTGTTTCCCCAGCTCACCGTTCTACCCGCCATCCAGGGGGAGGTTTCCTTTGTCACCGCCCAGGAGCTGGAGGACCAGTGGCCCGACCTCACCCCCAAGGAGCGGGAGAACGCCTACGTCAAGGACCACCCCATCACCTTCCTCATGGGCATCGGCGGCGCGCTGAAGTCGGGCAAGCCCCACGACGGCCGCGCTCCCGACTACGACGACTGGTCGCTGAACGGCGATATCCTGCTGTGGAACGATGTGCTTCACTGCGCCTTTGAGCTTTCCTCCATGGGCATCCGGGTCAGCCCCGAGTCTCTGGACAAGCAGCTCACCCTGGCCGGGTGCGACGACCGCCGTGAACTGTCCTTCCACAAGGCGCTGCTGGCGGGGGAGCTTCCCCTCACCATGGGCGGCGGCATCGGCCAGTCCCGGCTGTCCATGCTCCTGCTGGGCAAGGCCCATATCGGCGAGGTGCAGGCCAGCGTGTGGGACGAGGCCACCCAGAACGTCTGCCGCGCGGCGGGGGTCGTTTTGCTGTAAGATGGAAATTCCCTCTTGCGCATCGGGGGAAATTGCGGTATAATATCTGCCAGTGGCCATGCACCTGCCGGTGTGATGGAATTGGTAGACGTAGTGGACTCAAAATCCACCGCTGGCGACAGCGTGCCGGTTCGAGTCCGGCCACCGGCACCAAAAGAGACACCCGTTTGGGTGTCTCTTTTTTTATGGGGAGTTTCGTTAAAATGCACAAAATTTTTGAAAGAAATCATTTCAATCTGGAAATCCAACCAAAGATGATTTAGAATATGGCAAAGGCCATGGCCTTTGCCAAATGGGCCAGCCCATTTGGTATAAACTCAGCTGGTCCACAGGGACAAGGAAAGGATGGTACACATGAAGCTCTTTGCCAAACGGATCGCCTGCCTGCTCCTGGCCGCCTGCCTGGCGGTGGGACTCCTCCCCGTGTCCGCGCTTGCGGCCCGGGCGCAGGATGAAATAGCAGAGGTCCCGGCAGGGGAGGAGGCTTTCGCCGGTCTGGCGGAACAGCCCGCCGACCCCATGGACGCCAGAACAGGCGACCAAGACCCCGAACTCACCATTTCTGGCTATACCCGGGTGACCGAACTGCCCGCCGACGGGCTTTCGGGGAAATATCTGATCGTCGCGCCGTATAACGGCAACTACTATATGCTCTACCCTGGCACGACGAGCGCCGGAGCGGGCAAGAACAACTCCGCCCGGCTGGTGGTGGAAGATGACGGCGCAGCCACCGGCTACCAGGTCGGTTCCGGCACAACCTATGACAGTGCGGAGGAAAAGACCGGCTTCTCCGCCGCGGACAATACCGTTACCCAAAATGCAAGCAACTATTCCATCACGGCTGTAGGCCCTGACAGCACCGCTTACTACCTGTTCAACAGTAGCAACCCGATCTACAGCACCAGCAGCCCCAGCGCGCTGACCATTGAAAGCTCCAGCAACAGCGGGTATTTTAGGCTCCGCAATACCGCTTCCAATCGGGCGCATTTGGCCTTTTATGTGCCCCACATGAATTATAACCAAAGCGGCGGCCTGACTGCCAATACCGCTGATTGCATTATTGATCTGATGCTCTTTCGGAAGGACGTGCTTCCCGGCTACAATCAGGTGACTAAGGTGAGCCAGATCAAGGCGGACCGCAAGTACCTGATCGTGGCCGAGGCTCCCAACGGGACCTTCTATGCCCTCCACATCAACGCGGATGGCGCAAGCAACCGTCCCGGTGCTACGGCCTATCCCAATTGCGCCGCGACCCTGTCTGTTTCCGACGGCGCCGTCACTGCGGTCAGTACCGCAAACACGGAAACTGCCATCGCGATGAGCGACCTTCTTGTCACCATTTCCCCCAGTGATACAAACTATACCATTAAAAATGCAACATACTGTCTGGCGCTTACTCAAAACGAGATGTACCATGCGGCCAGTGAGGATATCCCGCTTGAGATCTCTTTTGTGGTCAACGGCCGCTGCAACATCCATAATTCTACCGCCAACCGCTATGTTACATTTAATGTGAATGGTGATACCGCAACAAGTCATTACCCGCAGTCGCCCACCGGCTTCTGCGGCTGGGGCGACCCCCAGCCCAACTACATCCCCATCTACCTCTACATTGAGGGCGACCTGCCCGTGGAGCCTGGCTCGGCCCTGGCAGGGATGCTCTCCGGCGACCAGATCGGCGGTGCCAACGGCAGTGCCGACCCCGCCGGGCAGAACTCCTGGGTGTTCACCGGAGGCCGCGCCGCCCAAGGCAGCTTTGTCGACGTGGCAGGCGCCCGCACCTGGGCCGGGCACTTTGAGGAGTGGGTCCGCTACACCCAGACCAAGTCCCTCCAGACTGGTGGTGAAGCCGACAGCCCCTACCTCCAGCGTCACGTCATTAACGCCGCCTACGAGGAGCAGACCCTGGCGCAGATCGTCTCCACCTTTGATGACCGCATCGGCGCGCTCAAGCCCCGTGCGGTGGTCTATCTGGTGGACGAGAACGGCAGTAGCGTAGAGAACTTCGCCACCAACCTGAACGGCCTGATCGACAAGGCCCTGGCCTTGAAGGACGGCACGGGCATGCTCGTCATCGCCACCCTCACCCAGGCCGACAAGACCGCGGTGGACGCGGTGGTGGACGCCCTTACCGACGCCCGGAAGCCCCGCGTCCTGCCTGTGCTGGTCACCCTGACCGACGCACAGAAGGCCGGCGGCTACCCCAACGCCCAGGGCCACCTGGCCCTGGCCAAGGCTCTGGCCGACGCGGTGGCGGGGAGCCCCGTCTCCAACACCGAACAGTGGCCCTACGGCATCAGTGGGCTTTCCTCCAGCACCTTTACCGCGAACTGGCCCGTCAAGGCCACGGTGACTGCCAACCACGAGGGTTACGGCGTGCCCGAAAGCCGCACCGCGCCCCAAGCTACCATCAAGAGCAAGGTGGACAACACAAATACCGCCATGACCTGGCTGTTCATGGGCGATTCCATCACCCACGGCTCGGCCTGGACGGGCGGCTACGACAGCCTTGCCCAGCTCTTTGAGAAGTTCGTGAAGGACGACCTGGGCCGCACACAGGACATTGTCATCAACGCCGGGTCCTCCGGCGCGAACACGGCGTCTACCATCACCGACCTGGACCGCCGTCTGACCAAGTACAACCCCGATGTGGTGGTGCTTATGCTGGGTACCAACACCAGCGGCGTAAGCGACGATCAATACCAGGCCAATATCCGCACCATTTTGGACGCGATCATCACCAAGGGCGCGGTGCCCGTCCTGCGTACGCCGCCTCCCAGCACCAACTCCGGCTACACCAGCCGTCTGGCGACCCGCTCTCAGCTGATCCGGGACGTGGCGGCGGAGACCGCCTACGCGAATAAGGTCATTTTGGTGGATCAGTACGAGACGTGGACCAACTCCAACTGGCAGGAGGTCTTTGCGCGCAACAATCTCCACCCCGATGAGGCGGGCCACCTGTGGTTCGCCCACCAGCTCATCAATGAGATGGGCCTGTGGAAGGCCGATTCCGCCATCTGCCAGCTGGAATATGTGGCGCGGGAGGAAGCGGAGCCGGTGACCGCCCCCGTCGTTCCCGGCTACACCCAGCTCACCGACATGGCCGACGTTGACCAGACCAAGGGCTACCTCATCGTCAGCCGGGACGCGGAGGGCAACCTCTATGCCCTCTATCCCTCTGCGTTGGGCGAGACGTTAGGAGCTGGCGCCCTTCCCAGCAGCCCCACTGCCGAGGACAACGGCGCCCGCGCCGCCGCCTTGACGGTGAACGGGCAGAACGTTACTGCCAAGTGGCTGAAAAACGACGCCGCCTTGGAAATGAATACCCTGCTGTTCGGTATCAAGGCCAGTGACGGCGGCTATGTGTTCACCGCAGCCAATGGCCGCCACCTGAACATGGCGGACTATATGTTCACCGAGGGCACGGTAGCCCTGGAGGTCACCAACCGGGGCGCAGACCGCTTTAACGCGTTCCAGATCAGGAACAGCAGCGCAGACCGCTATTTGGACTTTTCCAAGAACGGCGACCCCAACGCCTTCCAGGGTAGTAGCGCAGGCTGGGGCACGGACTTCTGGGCGCCCCGCAGCATGAGCATGAATGTCTGGCTCTTTGAAGGGCCCGACCTTCCCACCGCCAAGAGCATGCTCCAGGATCTGCTGACAACGGCCACGGGCCTGACCGCAGCCGACTACACCCGCGCCAGCTGGAACGCCCTCCAGACCGCCAAGGCCGCCGCCCAGCAGGTTTTGACGAACAACCCGGATGCCGACCCTGACGCCCAGGCCTTTGCGGACGCCCGGGACGCCCTGCGGGACGCCATCGACGGCCTCCAGACCACCGTCACCGTGCCCACCGTCCCCGAAGGCGCGACCAAGATCGAGGACTGGAAGACTATGGTGCCGGCAAACGGAACGACCCAGAACGAACCTTTTGCTTCCGGTACCGGCGGCAGCGACAAGTTCCGCATTCCCGCCATCATCACCCTGAAGCATCAGACCGGGGCCAACGCCGGAAAGAATGGCCGTCTGCTGGCCGCCATTGACGCCCGGTGGAACCACACCGGCGACGCCTGCGCGCTGGATACCATCGTCAGCTACTCCGATAACAATGGCGGCGATTGGAACTATCACTTCGCCAACTATTTTGGCGACAGCACCAACGCCAAGGACGCCCATGCCTCCACCATCATCGATCCCCAGCTTACCGAGGGCAAGGACGGCACCATCTACCTGATGGTGGACATCTACCCCGGCGGTGTGGGCCTGAACACGGCCCCCGCGGCGCCCGAGGTCTCCACCGGCTTTGCGGAGATCGACGGCATAAAGCGGATGATGCTTTACACCTCCACCAGCGGACAGACCGATGACAACTATTCCTATTATGTGGGCGCCTTTACAAACGGCTACGCGCCTGTGATGGAGCCGTTGGGCGGCGAGGCGGATGTGTTCAGCGGCTTCTATGTGGACGAGTATTACTACCTGTACCATACCGCAGGCGAATTTAACGCCAAGACCCCGGCCAATGACAAGATCTACTGCCAGCGGCTGGGCGACAACACCTACGTCCAGCAGAACGTGTTCTTCTACAACGCCACCCTCCACGCCCGCATCGCCACCTTCCTTTGTATCGCGAAGTCCACCGACGGCGGCGAGACCTGGAGCGCGCCCCAGATCATCAACGATCAGGTGCATCAGGGCGACTACAGATTCTATGGCGTCGGTCCCGGCGCGGGTCTGTGCGTAGACACCGCGGGCAGCACCAACCCCAACGCCATCCCCGACGGCACCCTCATCCTGCCCATCTACAACAACACAGGCGAGACCGCCCGGTTTATCTACTCCACCGACAACGGTACAAGCTGGCACATGGGCAAAACCGCAACCGAGTTGGGCACAGGCTGGTCCAGTGAGAGCTGCCTGGTGCAGATCGACGACACCACCGTCCGCCAATTCTATCGCGACGGATGGTACAACAGCGGCGTGGTGCGCTACACCGACCACACCTGGAACGGTACAGGCTGGGACACCGGTGATGTCGTCAGAGTGGAGAGCGCCACCCGCTGGGGCGCCTGCCAGGTGTCCGCCATCAAGTATTCCCAGAAGATCAACGGGAAGGATCTGATCCTGTACTCCGCCCCCGCCTCCACCAGTGGGCGCGCCAAAGGCGTGATCCACGCGCTTCTGGTCAACGAGGATAAGACCCTGACGCTGTTCAACACCTACACAGTGGACGGGGACAAGGATTATAAATACTCCAGCCTAACCGAGACCAAGGACGGCGATATCGCCCTGCTGTATGAAGGCCCCTACGATAACGCCAAGGGCGATGTGAGCGTATTCAAGATCATCCCCATTGAGAGCATCGTGCCCACCGCCAAGGACCCCACCAGCGTCAGCCTGACCCAGAGCGCGGTCACCCCCAACGAGGACGGCTCCATCACCTTGTATACCAACACTGCTGAGACGGATGGACGCAAGCACACCGTTCAGCTCAATGCCGCCGTGCTCCCGTCCATGGCGGATCAGACCGTGACCTGGAAGTCCTCTGACGAGGATGTGGCGACGGTCAGCGGCACCGGCCTGGTCACTGCCAAGGGCAACGGCACCGCCACCATCACCGCCACCAGCACCAAGCGGGGGGTCTTTGCCACCCTGACGGTGAAGGTGGACACCCAAATCGAGCGTATCACCGTGAAGAAGGACGGCACGGATATCGGCAGCGGGCCTGTGAAGGTCTATACCAATGCCGAGGACGCGGGACACAGTGTGATCCTGACCGCGGACACCGATCCTGCCAACGTCACTCACCCGGCTCTGAACTGGACCCGCCCCGACGGGGCGAAGGGCCAGTTGACCCTGTCTGACCGGGGCTTGAACGGCAGCAGCATCACCATCACCGCCGTCCCCGGCGAACGAAACGTGGGCGAGGTGAACGTGCGGGTGGCCTCCGCTGACCATCCCGAGGTCTACAAGGAGTTTAAGGTCCACGTTATCCGCAAGCTGGAGAGCACCGTGTCCATCAGTATCGTGGGTGTGAACGACCCCGCCAAGGCGCCCCAGTTCGGCCAGACCCTGGAGGCCGATATCAACAACCTCCAGATGACCGATGCGGGCAAGGCTGCCCTTACCTACCAGTGGAAGCGCACCAAGGGCGGTACGACCACCAACATCGGGACCGGCGCCAAGACCTACACCCTCACGCAGGCGGACATCGGCGCTGTCATCTCTGTGGACGTGACCGCCGGGGCGAACTCCTTCTATGAGGGCACCCGCTCCGCCACCCGCGCTCTGCCCGTGGAGCTGGCCGACGGCCCGCTGACCGGGCCGCAGGACCTGACCGGGACCGCCCCCACCGCCGCGGACGCAAGCGACGGCTCCATCTCCGGCTTCGGCACCGACTATGCCGCCTATGAGTACCGCCTGATGGTGACCGACGGCGTGGAGAACGAGTGGGCCGACGTGACCGCCGCCACCATCGAGAACTTGGCCGCCGGGACCTACCAGGTCCGCGCCAAGGAGACCGCCACCCATAAGGCGGGCGGCGTCAGCGTGGTGACCGTGCCCGCTTTCGGCGCGACCACCTACGCCATCGCGCTGGACGCCATGACCAACGGCCGGGTGTCCCGCAGCGCCAGCGTGGCGGAGGAGAACACCCCCGTGACCCTCACGGTCCTCCCCGAGACCGGCTACCGCCTGGAGGCGAACGGCCTGCGCGTGGAGAAGAGCGACGGCTCCCCGGTAACGGTCACAAGAGTTGCCGGGCGGGACAACGAGTATACCTTTACCATGCCCGGCGAGGCCGTGACGGTCAAGGCTGCGTTTGAACAACTCACGTTCACCGTTACCCACGAGTTGACCAACCTCCACTGCAGCCGCGGCGCGGCGGACGGCCACCAGGTGGCCTACGGCGAGAGCACGGCCGTTACCCTGATCCCCAACGAGGGCTACGTGCTGCCGCTGCGGAAGGACATCACCATTCGAAACAGCCTGGGTGATCAGATCACCGGCTGGACCATCAGCGATGACGGCGTGATCACCATCACCGGCGGCGTGACCAGCGATCTGATCATTATCGCCGTGGGTCGGCCGGACACCCACACGGTGAACTATACCCTGACCAACGGCTTGAAGAAGAGCGCAGAGACGGCTGACAGCGTGGGCCACATGGCTGCGTATACGGGCGCTCTGGTGGCAGAAGAGGGCTACGCCCTGCCTGAGACCATCATCGTCACCGTGGGCGGCAGCCTGATCGGAGAAGGGAACTACCTCTACAACAAAGACACCGGCGAGATCAGCATTTCGGCCGGAAAAATCTATGACAACGTGGTCATTACCGCTGTCGGCGTCAAGACGGGGGACGAGATCGTGTCCGTGACCGGGGTGACGCTGAACCAGACCCAGGCCAGTATGACCGTGGGTGGCACCCTGAGCCTGGTGGCCACGGTCGCTCCCGCCGACGCTACCAACAAGGCCGTGGTTTGGAGCGCGGCGGATCCTGGAATTGCAGCCGTAGACGAAAACGGCGTGGTGACCGGCGTGGCCGAAGGGACGACGACCATTACCGTCATGACCGTGAACGGCAGGCAGACCGCTGAGTGCGTGGTGACTGTGACCGAGGCCACTGCTCCCTCCCGTCCCTCCGGCGGTAACAACGGCAGTACCACCACCCAGACCGAGACCCGGGAGGACGGCAGCAAGGTGACCACCGTGACGAAACCCGACGGAACCGTCACCGAGACCGTGGAGCAGCCTGACGGCTCTAACTCCGAGACTGTCACCACCAAGGACGGAGCCGTGACCATCACCGTCACTGATGCTGAGGGCGAGGAGCTGGCAAAAGTCGAACTTCCCGCCACCATTCCCGCCCCCGAGACCCGGTTTGACGATGTGCCCGAGGACCACTGGGCGGACAAGGCCATCCATAACGCCGCCGCTCTGGAACTGGTGAAGGGCGTTGGAAACAACAAGTTCGACATGGTCGCCCCCATGAGCCGCGGCTCTCTGGCAACGGTGCTCCACCGCCTGTCCCAGGGCAAGACGGACTACGAGACCACCTTCCAGGATGTTGCCCAGGGTAAGTTCTACACCGAAGGCGTGGCCTGGGCCGCGAAGGTCAAGGTCGTCACCGGCTACACCGAAGACATTTTCGCCCCCGAGGACGTGATCACCCGGGAGCAGCTGGCAGTGATGCTGGCGCGGTATGCCAAGCTCATCGGCATGGACACTAAGGCGGACGCAAAAGCTCTGGATCAGTTCGCCGACGGTGAGAACACCGGCAGCTGGGCCGTGAACGGCGTGGCCTGGTGCGTGGAGAACGGTATCCTCCAGGGCAAGGGCGGCAACGTCCTCGATCCCACCACCAACGTCACCCGCGCGGAAGTCGCCGTGATGCTGGACCGGTTCATCGCCTTGATGAAATAACATTTCGCCAAGGAAAAGGCCCGCAGTCAAAAGACTGCGGGCCTTTTCATATGCGGGGCGATGGGGGCGATGCGTGCCGGTGGCACGCGTCCCATGACAGGCGAGACCAGGCCCCTACAAAGGAAAAGTGCAAGCCACAAAGGGATTTAGGGGTGCATAGTGTGCGCCGGACCTGGGAATTTACGAATTTACTTGCCCTTTCTACGACAGGCTGTGTCATTCGCCCTGATTCTAGCGTGTTCAAATACTATTTCCTTGTTTCTCATTATTCGTCCTCTAAATTACCACTGTTTTTGTATGTATGGTGTAGATTTGAAAGCGCAATAAATAGCTCCGTCGGATTTTGGCATGACCAATTCCATGCTTTGAATGCGTTGGCAAAGGATGCTAACCATCGATCTTCTGGGAGATCGTCGTGAACGATCTTGCTCCTTAACAATACTAGCTCTGGTATAATGTAATTTTCGACTTGTGCTTTTGTAGCTTCTCTAGAATAGCCTCTTTCTTTCTCAGCCTCACACAATGCAAGACATTGATCTATCAAGCTCAGCAGTACCGCTCACTTCATCTTGATATTTCCTCCTTGAATTACTCTAACCACCGAAGGATCATGCACATCGTTTGAAATACCTGTAAGACTGGGAATGGTTTCCCTTACCCTTTGCTCCATTTTACCATGTGAGGTCCCTCGGGTCAAGGCGGGCGGGGGAACGCCTTTTACGCAAAAAAGGGACGCCCAAATGGGCGTCCCTTTCGCTTGAGGTCGGTTTGCTTACTTCATCAGGCCGATGAAGCGGTCCAGCATGACGGCCGCTTCCGCGCGGCTGACATTCGCGGTGGGGTCAAGAGCAGAGCCGCCCTTGCCCTGGAGGATGCCGTTTTCCACGCACCAGGCCACGCCGTCCACGGCCCAGGACCCGGTGTTCTCGCCGTCGGCAAAGGTCTCCAGCACCTTGGCGTCCGCCTTGGTGTCCAGACCCACCAGCTTGGCGTAGCGGGCCAGCATGACGGCCAGTTGCTCCCGGGTGATGATCTGGTCGGGGGCGAAGATGTCGGCGTTGAAGCCCTTCACCACGCCGGCCTTAGCGGCCCAGGCCACACCCTCGGTGTAGTACTTGCCCTGGGCCACGTCCTGGAAGGCGGTCTCATAGTCCGTCTTGCCCTGAGACAGGCGGTGGAGCACCGTCGCCAGCGCGCCGCGGGTCATGGTGGAGTGGATGCCGAACTTGTTATCGCCCACACCTTCGATCAGCTCCAGGGCGGCGGCGTTGTGGATGGCCTTGTCGGCCCAGTGCCCTTCAGGCACGTCGTCAAAGCGGGTTTCGGGAGTGGGGATGACGGCGGGCAGCTCCACCTTGGCCAGTTCTTCACCCTCAGCGTCGGTGACGGTGAGGGTCACGTCCTTGTCGGGGGTGGTGATCTTCTCGGTCTTGGCCCCCTCGGGGGTGGTCACGGTCTCGGTGACGGTGCCGTCCTTCTTGGTCTCCACCACTTCCACGGTGCCGTCAGGCTTCTCGGTGGTGGCAGTCACGGTCCCGGTGCGGTTATCGGTGACGGTGGTGGTTTTGGAGCCGTCGGGGTTGGTGGTGGTCTCCGTCGAGGTGGACGGACGGCTGCTGGTGGAGGAGCTGCTGGCCTTGGTGCCCGTCTTGACCGTCGCGTTAAAGGCGGTCACAGCGGCGTTGAGCGTTTCCACGGCCAGGTCCACCTCGGCCTGTGTCTCGGCGGTCAACGCTGCCTCAGCGGCGGTGATGGCGGTGTTCAGGGTGCCCATAGCGGCATCGGTGGTGTACTTCGTGCCTCTGGACACCTCCGCCGGGTCCATCTCCGTTTCGTAGGTCCGCACACCGGCCTTGGCCTGGGTGGCGGCGGTGATGGCGGCCTCCAGCGCGGCGGTGTTCACCGCGGGCGGGGTGACGCCCTTGTCGCCCACCTCCACGACCACGTTCTTGTCGGCGGTGATGGCGGAAATGGTATACACGCCCTCAACGGGGGTAATGGCGGCGCCATCCACCTTCACCGACTTCACTTCCTTGGCCGTGTCGGCCACGGTCAGCTTGAAGGTCAGGGTGCCGTTGTCCGCCACGGTCACGACGTTGCCGGAAGCCGTCCCGCCGGTCACCTCAGCCAGCGCCGCGCCGTTCAGGGTGAAGGTCACGGTGTGGGGGGTGGGGGTGACGGTCCCGTCGGTGATGGTCACCGTGGCGCTGCCGGTCTTGGTTTCATAGTCCGTAGCAACGATCTGATAGTAGACCGTATAGGTGCCGACATCGGTGAAGGTGGGGTTGGTCTCGCTCCACTCCGCACTCTCGGCGGTCCGGTATTCAATGGTGTAGCCGCTCGTGGGCTGAGTGACGGTCACGGTAATGCTGTGGGGCTGGCCGTCATGGGGCACGCTCACATTGTCGGCAGTGGCAACGATCACGTTGGAGGGTGCCCGCTCCACATTCACGGTGCAGTTGCAGGTCTGTCCGCCGCTGGCGGTGGCGTGAATGCGCACATTTCCGGCCTTGAGGATCTTCACGGAAACCGTTCCGTTCGCGCCGGGAGTCAGCTGGAGCACGCCGCTGGTGTCCGGCTGGTCACTGTTCACCTGCCAGATCGCCCAGGTAACGGCCTTGTCGGTGGCGTTGTCGGGGCTGACAACGGCGGTCAGGGTAAAGTCCGGATCGCCCACAACGGCAGCCCTCTGCGTAACGTCCTCCCCTTTCTCCTGGATGACAATGCCGGTGGTGGGAATGGTCTTGGCCACCACGGGGCCGACAGCAGCGGAGGTCTGGGTGCCGTCATAGTTGTGGTCATTGTCGCCGGTGACCTTGAGCTTGATGTACTTGCCCACATCGGCGGCCTTCAGGGTATAGGTCTGGGTGTTGGCGCCAGCGATGTCCGCGTAGGTCCCGTTCTCGGTGGCGCTGCTCATCCACTGGTAGGAGACCACGGCACCGGCGGGCTGGACGCTGGAGGACAGGATGCTGTCCACTTCCAGGCTGGTGGGGTCCTCAATGGAGACCCCGGTCACCTGATCATACTGGCGCACGCCGTTGGCGGTGATGGTCACCGCGCCGGTGACATTCTGGATCTCGATCGCGCCAGTGGTCTTGTTATAGGTATAGGCCGGGCTGGCATTTCCTGCCATGGTGACGGTGATGTTCTCAGGCAGAGCATAGTTGGCCATCGGCGTCAGGGTATAGGTGTAAGTGCCGCCGTGGTTCACGCTTTGGGTCGCCTGAGGCCGGTTCAGGCCGTTCATTTCGGCAAAGCTCACCGTGTAGCTTTTCAGAGTGGCGGCGGCGGTGATGCTGATGCTGGAGCGCAGGCCGTTGCTGCCAAAGCCCAGGATATATTTCCCGGGATTCTCGGGATCCGGGTTATAGGTCAGCGTGTGGCGGGCGGAGTAAAGCTCGTCGCTCTCGGTCCCGTCGTCATTCAGGAGCTTCACGGTGAGACCGCCCACACCGGTTGCGGTAGGCAGGGTATAACCATCCGCAGGGGTGAAGGTAATAGTGGTGACGGCGCCCCAATCCACGGTGTGCTCATGCTCCTGATCCAGTGCCCCCAGGCCGCAGGTAATGTTGGTCAAGGTGTGCTTGATTTTCAGCTGGATCTTGCTCACCGTGGCGGTCACCGTCACGTCCTTGGCGGGCATGGAGAACTTCCAGACGTTTGTGGTGCCTTCTCTGTTGGCCGTAACCGAGCCGTTGTCCGCGTCGGTGACGGTCACCGCGTCCACCTTCCAGCCCTCGGCGACGTTCAGGGTGATGGTCACCTCCGCGTTTTCGACGGCCTTATCGGTGACCGAGATGGTCGCGCCCTCGGCGGGCTGGGTGGCGGTGATGTTGTATTCCCTGGCGTCGGCAACGGCGATGGTGGTCTCCGACACCGCGCTCTCCAGCTGGGCGGCGGTCTCCTTGACCTTCACAAAGTACTTGCCGGCTGTCAGATTTTCGATCTTGCCCTCACTGGTGACCGCAGCGTCATTCCACTCGCCGGCGTCTCCGGCCTTGATCTGGAAGGCGGTGCCGTCGGCATAGGAGGCATAGTTGGTAATGGTAATATAGCCGCTGTTTTCTGCGCCGCCGGTGGCGGGCTTAGTGGGAGACAGGACAGGGGCGTCGGGTCCGTCCATCTTGACCACTGCGTTGGTAGTCTTAGCGGTCACGGCGCCTTCATAGAAGAAGCTGTCGGTGGGGGTGGCCGTGACCCGCACGGCGATCCGCTTACCCACCAGCTGCGCGGCATCCGCGGCCGCGGGCGTATAGGTCTTGCCGGCCGTTCCGGTGCCGGAGTGGATGGGCGTCGCATTCTCGGCGATCTCGGCGTCCGCGCTGTCCAGCGCGTACCATTGATAGGTCAGGTTCGCCTTGGCGCTTTCGCTGGTGGTTTGGTCGATCCCCACCACCAGCTGGGAGACGTCCGCCTCCATCTGCTGGCCAATGGTGGGGGCGGTCTTGCCGCCCAGGCCGATGGAGATGGGGTTCTGGAGGTAGCGGCGCACGGTGACGTTAAAGGTCAGCTCCTTGGTCGAAGCCGGACCCACGTCGGTGCTGGTCACCGTCAGCTTGAAGTCCTTGGTGCCCACCTTCTTGGCGTCGGAGGTGTCATTCACCGTAAAGGTGCGGGAGCCGTCGGCGGCGTCGCCGTTGATGGTGAGCAGGCCGGTATCCTGACCGTCCGCGCGGGCCCAGTTAAAGGCGGGGGTGGTGGCGTCCTCGGGATACACCTCAACGGCGAGAGCGGCGCTGTTGGGATGGTCGGCGAGGTCGGTGTTGGCGTGGAGGATCAGGCCCTCGCCGGTCACGGTGCTATCGGTGCTGGCGACGGTCTTGGCGCCGTTCTTAATGGTGACCTTCTCCACCTTGGTTACCACGGTGATGGTCACGCTGTCGCTCTGGGTGGTGCCGTCAGCGGAGGTGGCTGTGGCGGTCACGGTGGCCGTGCCGTTCTTCACGGCGGTGATGGGCATGGAGAACACGTTGTCGGCGCGGGTCGCGGCACCCAGCTGTACGACTGTGTTGTCATCCACCGTCCACTGGACGGTGCCGTCGGCCAGCCCGGTGGCATTGTCGGGGCTGACGGTGGCGGTGAGCGTGGTGGTGTTGCCGCTCACCACGGTGTTGGCGGGATCGGAGGTATTGCTGTCCGTGCCGTTGCCGTTCTTGATCATCTTGATGGTGGAGCGGGCGATGGTCACGCCGGTGATCTGCGTGTCCGCCGGGCCGATATTGGGGATCGTCATGGCCTTGATGCCCGCATACTCCCCTGTACCGGTGACTACGACCTTGAGGGTCTTGCCCTGGTCGTCGGCCACCGGGGTATAGGTAGCGCCGGTCGCATTGGAAATGGTCACCACGTTGTTGTTCGCGTCGATCCGGTACCACTGATAGCTGACAGTAGCTTCGGAGGGAATTGTGGCCATATCGATCGGACTGCCCACCCTAGCGTTGCCTGTTATAGTTAGCGTCGCGTTGAAGGAGTTCTTCAGCTCGCCGGTAACGGTGACGGCGTAATCGGGCATGGTGAAGGTGAAGTAGGTGTTATCGTTCTCGCCCACCATAGTGGCGGTGACGGTGCGGGCCTCGCTGCCCCCGGCGGGATTGGTCTCGGTGACGGTTACCGCGCCCAGGGTCATGCCGTCAGCAGGGCTCGGGCAGGTGACCTTGATCACGTCGCCTGCGGCGGCCTGGTCGTTTGTCAGGTCCTTATCGCCCGAGCTGTCGGACACCTTCGCCGTCAGGGCGGGAGTGCCGCCCAGCGTCACCGCAAAGGTCGGATCATCCCGGAAGATGTACAGGTTGTCGATGGTGATGTTAGACGGAATGCCCGTGCCATCGTTGTTGCCGCAGATAAAGCCTACGTCCGCAGCATTCATCGGCCCGGTGCCGTTGTTGTTGCCTACCAGGGCGTTAGTAAACAGCGTTACGCCGTCAATGTCGAGACTTACCCTGATTTTTTCCGCCGCGGCATCTCCCTCTCCCTCTACGGCGGAGTTAATGGTGATCTTGAAGTGTCGGGTGTCCCCGTTGCCGAAGGACGGACCCTGCACGGTGCTGCTCCAGAAAGAGGAGTCATTATGATTGGACTCGCCATTCCAGCGCTCATGGAACCAAGTGGTATTATTGTTTTCCTGGCCTATATAAACCCAGTGGTTTTGATCGCTCAGGCGTAGGGCCAGCGCAAAGCGGCCCGCGCCGGTACCCTCGCGGGTGGCGTCAAACTCGATGGTGCCGTTCTTCACGCCGGTGCCTACCAGCTTGACCAGACGGTTCATGCGGGCGTTGGAAGTTCCGTCCTTGTCGGCGGCGGTGTTCCGCGCGGGGAAAACCAGCTTCATCTTGTCATTTTCCCAGGAAACAGTAGGCTTGCAGCCCTCTGGGGCATCATTATTAAAGCCCAGCGCGGGCCGCTTGCCAACCGCATCTGTCATATCATAGACAAACTTAGCGGTGGATGTATCAACGGCCGGGAGCTGCACGTTGGTGTTCTCGTGGGACTCCGTCAGCTCAGTGGCGGCCACGTTCACCGCGCCGCTCAGCTTTGCGCCGTGGCCGTCCTTGGAGACGCGGACGCAATACTCGCCCGCCGCCACAGAGTTGACGTTCAGCGTGTACACGCCGTTCGCATCGGTGGCAGCGGACGCGACGCTGGTGACAAAGCTCTTGGCGGTGTTGTTCTGCACCAGTTCCACCTTGGCGTCAGCCAGAGGAGTTGAGCCGTCGGTGGTCACCGTGCCGCTGATGGTGCGGTGGAGCGGCTCAAGGGCCACCTCCGTGGTGGTTCCACCGGTGACCTCCGCCGTTGCGGAGGCATAGTTCGCCGCCGTCACAGTGGCGGTGTATTCCTGGCCGGAAATGAGCGTAACGGTTGCCACGCCGTCTCCGTTCGTGGTGGCGGCCTGACCGCCCACCACCACCGTCGCGTCCGGGATCACGGTATTCGTACCGGTCTTAACTGTAATTGTAGTAGAAGCTGTGGAAGGGGCCGTCGCAGGTGTAGCCAGCCGAAGCTCAGCGCAAGAAATGTAATTCGATTGCGTTTCAACCCCAATAACTTTTACATACTGGGCAAAGACAGGATAGGAGAACACCACCGTATTCCAAGTGTTTTCAGTCTTGACCCAAGCTTCCCCGGCTCTGTTATCGGCAATAGAACTCCAATGACTGCCATCCGAACTAACAAGGATATCATATTTTGTTACAGCGCCATTCTTTGCGCCGCGATTCATCCAGTGGAGGCCGGACAGCCACACTGCGTTTGGCAATGCAATTTGCACATAACGGTCACTTTCATTCGTAAAGCTGTCCCAACTGCCATAGTGTGTGCCTTCCGTTTCGTCCTTTAGATTCGCAAGCCCCTCACCGGTATAAGGATTCGGACCAGAAGGGGTCATGTCATCCAAAGGAATGAGCGAGGTCCCGTCAATGGGAGTTAATTCAGCCAAAGCCATTAACTCCGCATTGCCTCCCTCTACTTTAGGTAGCGTGGCGGTGGCCGCCTCACTTCCGCTCTCTGGTGCCTCAATGGCGATCTCGTCGTCATTTACACGGGCCGCCAGCGCGGTCATGGGCACCAGAGACAGTACCATGACCAGGGCCAGCAGCAGCGCGCCGAGGCGTTTTCCAATCTTTTTCATACTTTTTCCACCCTTTCCCAAAAATTCGCCCCCTTTGGCGGGGGCACCCGTTTCTGTGTTCCGGCCTTCCCCCGGAACACAAGGAGCCTTAACTCCTATGCGCCGTTTATTTTACTCGAAACGGCCCGAAATTGCAATACTTTTACAAAAATTTTTTAATTCCCTCCGCTTTGATTGACATAATTCACAAAACGGAGGTCTAGCAAACCAAAAAAGCACCCCGGTACAGGTCCTGTACCGGGGTGCTTTTTTGGCAGCGGGAGAAGGATTCGAACCCTCACAAACAGAGTCAGAGTCTGTCGTGCTACCCTTACACAATCCCGCTATCTAATTGTGCTGTCTTGGCTTGCGCCACTCATAAAGGCAGAGGTTATTATACCAACCTCCCGGCCCCTTGTCAAGCCCTTGGGGAAAAATTTCTCGCCCTTGAAACTTTGTGAAAAGACTTGCAATTTCACCCAAAACATAGTATACTCCGATTATAATGCGGGAAGATGGGGTGCCGCCGGTCCTGCATTGGTGAAACAGCACAAAAACGGCGGTGTTCTCACTGTTTTAGGGGACAAAATCCCCAAGTTTTATTGGTAAGAGGAGGCAATTTGATCGTGAAACAGGTTCAAATCACAGAGACTGTCCTGCGCGATGCACAGCAGTCCCTCATCGCCACCCGGATGCCCTTCGCCGACTTCAAGGACATCCTGCCCGTGATGGACAAGGCGGGGTATTATTCGGTGGAGTGCTGGGGCGGCGCTACCTTCGACTCCTGCCTGCGCTATCTGGGCGAGGACCCCTGGCAGCGGCTGCGCGACATCCGCGCCGCCATGCCCAACACCCGGCTGCAGATGCTGCTGCGCGGGCAGAATCTGCTGGGCTATAAGCACTACCACGACGACGTGGTGGAGAAGTTCGTGGAGCTGTCCATCAAGAACGGCATCGACATCATCCGCATCTTCGACGCTCTCAACGACTTCCGCAACATCAAGACCGCCCTGGAGGCCACCAAGAAGTACGCCAACGACCGCACCATCGCCTCGGGCTGTATCTCCTACACCCAGTCTCCCGTCCACACCGTGGAGAAGTATGTGGAGATGTGCAAGGAGCTTAAGACCATGGGCTTCGACACCATCTGCCTGAAGGATATGGCGGGCACCATGAGTCCCTATGAGGCCGAACATCTTATTAAGGGAATCAAGGACGCGGTGGGCGAGATGCCCATCATCCTCCACACCCACTGCACCACCGGCATGGCCTACATGACCATCACCAAGGCCATCGAGAGCGGCGTGGACGTGATTGACTGCGCCTCCTCCGCCATGTCCAACGGCACCTCCCAGCCCGCCACCGAGACGATGTTCTATGCCCTCCAGCAGTACGGCATCCCCTGCGGGCTGGACGAGAAGGTCATCAACCAGGTCAACGACCACTTCAAGCCCATGAAGCAGAAGTACATCGACTCCGGCCTGCTCAACCCCAAGAGCATGGGCACCGACTCCCAGGCTCTGGTCTACAAGGTCCCCGGCGGTATGCTCTCCAACATGATCGCCAACCTCAAGGACATGAACGCCATGGATAAGTTTGACGAGGCCCTGGCGGAGATCCCCTCCGTCCGCGCCGACCTGGGCTATCCTCCGCTGGTCACCCCCCTGTCTCAGATGGTGGGCAACCAGGCGGTGATCAACGTCCTGATGGGCGAGCGCTACAAGCAGATCTCCACCGAGATCAAGAACTACTTCAAGGGCGACTACGGCGTGGCCCCCGGCGCGGTGAGTAAGGAGCTGGAGGAAAAGATCCTGGGCGCCGGCGGCAAGCCCACCGACTGCCGCGTGGAGGACTCCAAGCGCACCGGCGAGGAGTTCAAGGCCGCCAAGGAGGCCCTGGGCGACCTGGCCCAGTCCGAAGAGGACGTGATGAGCTACATCTGTTTCCCCGAGCAGGCCAAGAAGTTCCTGACCGAGCGCAAGGCCAAGGAAGAGAACGTCTGCACCTACACCATCACTGAGGCGTAAGGAGGCGAGCACATGAAGATGCCGATTTTCCCCGACGCGACGGTGTACGCCCTGTTGGGCTACGGCGTGGTGTTCGTGGGTCTGATCCTGCTGATGGCGGTGGTCATCCTGGCGGGCAAGGCCATGTCTTCCAAGAAGGCCGCCCCGGCTGCCGCCCCTGCGGCGGCAGGCTCCGCCGCGGCCCCCGCCGCCGTGAAGGACGGCCCCGCCGCCCCCGGCTCCGCCGGTCAGATCGCGCTCCATAACGTCAGCGACAAGGAGGCCGCCATGCTCATGGCCATTGTGGCCGACAAGCTGGGAAAGCCCCTCAACGAGCTGCGCTTCAAGTCCATCAAGGAGGTCAAGTGAGATGAAATATAAGGTTACTTTGAACGGCAAGACCTACGAGGTCGAGGTGGAGCAGGGCAAGGCCATGCTCCTGGACGAGTATGAAGCCATCGCCCCCGCCGCGCCCGCTCCCGCGGCTCCTGTTGCTGCCGCCCCCGCCGCCGCTCCTGCGGCTCCCGCTCCCGCGGCCGCCCCTGCCACGGCTACCGCCGCAGGTGAGCCTGTTCCCGCCCCCATGCCCGGCACCGTCCTCCGCGTGGAGGTCAACCAGGGCCAGGCCGTCAAGGCCGGGGACCTGCTGGTGGTGCTGGAGGCCATGAAGATGGAGAACGAGATCTTTGCCCCCAAGGACGGCACGGTGGCCCAGATCGTCGCCCCCAAGGGTACCACCGTGGAGACCGGTTCCCCCCTGATCGTGCTGGCATAAGGAGGGACTTCCATGGATATTTTAGGAACCCTGTCCGGCCTGGTACAGGAGTCCGGCTTTGCCGGCTTCCTGGCCGCGGGCGGCTGGAAAAACCTGATCATGATCGCCGTGGCCTGCGTGCTTTTGTACCTGGGCATCGGCAAGAAGTTCGAGCCGCTGCTGATGGTGGGCATCGCCTTCGGCGTGCTCCTCACCAACATCCCCGGCGGCGGGCTTTACCACATGGGAATGTGGGACGCCTACGTTTATGAAAGCCCCTATGACGTGACCTATGACTACGCCCTCTACAACAAGGCGGAGTCGCGGGCCTACACCCAGGAGGAGTTTTCCTACTATGCCTATGCCCGGGCCTGCGGCCACACCAACGAGCAGATCGAGCAGTATTTTGAGGACCACAAGGAGACCGGTAGCGACATCTACACCGACGTGTTGACCCTGATGACCTCTCCCGACTTTGACCAGACTCTTCTGAGCCGGCTGGAGGCGGATGAGAGCGGGAAGACGGCGTGGGAGATCAAGTCGGAGCTTTCCTTCACCGACATCATCCACCTGGGCGGCCTGCTGGACATCCTCTATATCGGCGTGAAGGCCGGCCTTTACCCCTGCCTGATCTTCATCGGCATTGGCGCCATGACCGACTTTGGACCGCTGATCGCCCGGCCCTCCTCCCTCATTTTGGGCGCGGCGGCCCAGTTGGGCGTGTTCCTGGCCTTCTTCGGAGCGGTGGCTATGGGCTTTACCGGCCCGGAGGCAGGCTCCATCGGCATCATAGGCGGCGCGGACGGGCCAACGGCCATTTTGACCACGTCTAAGCTGGCCCCCCACCTCTTAGGCCCCATCGCCATCGCCGCCTATTCCTACATGGCGCTGATCCCGCTGATCCAGCCGCCCATCATGCGGGCGCTGACCACCAAGAAGGAGCGGGAGGTCAAGATGGTGCAGGCCCGCACCGTCTCCAAGACCGAGAAGATCATTTTCCCCATCCTGGTTTCGGTGTTCATCATCCTGCTTATCCCCTCCACCGCGCCGCTGATCGGCTGCCTGATGTTCGGTAACCTGCTCCGGGAGACCGGCTGCACCGAACGTTTGAGCGACACCGCCCAGAACGCCCTGATGAACATCGTTACCCTGTTCCTGGGCATCTCCGTGGGTGCGACGACGGTCGCCTCCCGCTTCCTGTCCCTCCAGACCCTCATGATCGTGGTGCTGGGCCTGGTGGCCTTCTCCCTGTCCACGGTGGGCGGCCTGCTGGTGGGCAAGATCATGTATGTGGTCTCCGGCGGCAAGGTCAACCCCCTCATCGGCTCCGCCGGCGTGTCCGCCGTGCCCATGGCCGCCCGTGTATCTCAGGTGGAGGGCCAGAAGGCCAACCCCAGCAACTTCCTGCTGATGCACGCCATGGGCCCCAACGTGGCCGGCGTCATCGGCTCCGCCATCGCCGCGGGCTTCCTCATGAACGCCCTGGGCTAAGAAGCGCGAGCATAGGCGCGCCGCCGGGGATGGACCGGAGCGAGGGGCGAATTGGTAAGCGGCCAAAGGCCGCGCGATTTGCCCCGAGACGGAGGGAAGCCACGGCGACAAGCGCGCTCAATGCGAGCGTGACACACATTTCGTTATCATTTTAAGAAAGGTAGGATATTCACATGGCTAACATCGACCTCACTAAGTACGGCATCACCGGCGCGACCGAGATCCTCCACAACCCCTCTTATGAGGAGCTTTTCCAGGCGGAGATGGACCCCACCCTGGAGGGCTATGAGAAGGGCCGGATGACCGAGCTGGGCGCCGTCAACGTCATGACGGGCGTGTTCACCGGCCGCTCCCCCAAGGACAAGTTCATTGTCATGGACGAGAACTCCAAGGACACCGTGTGGTGGACTTCCGACGAGTTCAAGAACGACAACAAGCCCGCTTCCAAGGAAGCCTGGGACGCCTGCAAGGCCCTGGCTGTCAAGCAGCTGTCCGGCAAGAAGCTGTACGTCATGGACGTGTTCTGCGGCACCAACCCCGACACCCGCATGGCCATCCGCTTCATCATGGAGGTGGCCTGGCAGGCCCACTTCGTGAAGAATATGTTCATCCAGCCCACCGCTGAGGAACTGGCCAACTTCGAGCCCGACTTCATCTCCTACAACGCCGCCAAGGCCAAGGTGGAGAACTACGCCGAGCTGGGCCTCAACTCCGAGACCGCCGCCATCTTCAACATCACCTCCCGTGAGCAGGTCATTCTCAACACCTGGTACGGCGGTGAGATGAAGAAGGGTATGTTCTCCATGATGAACTACTACCTGCCTCTGAAGGGCATCGCCTCCATGCACTGCTCCGCCAACACCGACATGAACGGCGAGAACACCGCCATCTTCTTCGGCCTGTCCGGCACCGGCAAGACCACCCTGTCCACCGACCCCAAGCGCCTGCTCATCGGCGACGACGAGCACGGCTGGGACGACGAGGGCGTGTTCAACTTTGAGGGCGGCTGCTACGCCAAGGTCATCAACCTGGACAAGGACGCCGAGCCTGACATCTACAACGCCATCCGCCGGGACGCCCTGCTGGAGAACGTCACCGTGGACGCCGACGGCAAGATCGACTTCGCCGACAAGTCCGTCACCGAGAACACCCGCGTCAGCTACCCCATTGACTTCATTGAGAAGAACGTGAAGAAGGTCCATTCCGCCTCCTTCGGCCCCGCGGCCAAGAACGTAATCTTCCTCTCCGCCGACGCCTTCGGCGTGCTGCCCCCCGTGTCCATCCTCACCCCGGAGCAGACCCAGTACTACTTCCTCTCCGGCTTTACCTCCAAGCTGGCGGGCACCGAGCGGGGCATCACCGAGCCTACCCCCACCTTCTCCGCCTGCTTCGGCCAGGCCTTCCTGGAGCTGCACCCCACCAAGTACGGCGAGGAGCTGGTCAAGCGCATGGAGAAGTCCGGCGCCAAGGCTTACCTGGTGAACACCGGCTGGAACGGCACCGGCAAGCGCATCTCCATCAAGGATACCCGCGGCATCATTGACGCCATCCTGGACGGTTCCATCCTCAAGGCTGAGACCAAGAAGATCCCCTACTTCAACCTGGAGGTCCCCACCGCTCTGCCCGGCGTGGACTCCGGCATCCTGGATCCCCGCGACACCTATGCCGATCCCGCCGAGTGGGATACCAAGGCCAAGGATCTGGCCGGCCGCTTCGTGAAGAACTTCGTCAAGTACACCGGCAACGACGCCGGCAAGGCTCTCGTCGCGGCTGGCCCCGAGGTGTGAGCGTAGACACAATGTGTCCAACGCGAACATGACACGCTGGAGAAAGTAAGAAAAGCCCGCCGGGAATCTCCCGGCGGGCTTTTTTATCACAAATCTTTGATTTCATTAAGACAAAATCTACGATAACGCTGTCAGGACAAGGGCGTGAGCCAGGTAAAGTTTTCTTTTCCCGCGCCCATTTCAAAGTGGTACATGACAATACCCAAGTCGATCTTGGCGTAAAAGCCCAGCCCCGGCTTGACCGACACCTGGTCCCCGGACAGGGAGAATTTGAATTTCTGCTGATTCATCGCTGTAGGCGCCAGCAGGGCGGCGTCGATGCCCCGGTAAAACCAGTCAGGGGTGGAAACGCCGGGGTCCTCGGTCACTTGCTCACGGCTTTTGGCGGTGTGGGCAACGCCTTTGGTCTCTCCGTAACCGATGGCGATCACCAGGCAGAGCTTTTCGCCAGCCTCGACCTGTATCACAGAGGGGACCTTCTTGTAGGTCATGGCGACCCAGCAGGTGTTCAGCCCAAGCTGATGGGCTTTTAACACGATCCGCTCGCCGTAATACCCGCATTTTTGCCGAAGGTCAGCATCCTTTTTCCCCACCAGCGCCACATAGTTTTTCACGCCGGAGAATTTTCCGTAGTGAGCCATAAAGATGCCAAAGGCTTTCGGCTCGTTGCTTACAAGCTGGATGTGTAGGCCGCTCTCTTGGTTGCAAGCGTCGATCTCAGCTTGGAGCGGCGTAAGAACATCTGTCCGCAAGGGCCTATCCTGATACTGTCTGACACTGTGCCGAGCTTTGATGGCGTCAAGTACGTCCATTTCATGATACCTCCATTTGTGTAAAAGATTTGCGCGGATATTTAATCTTCCCCGCTCCGGTCTGGCAACTGTTCCAGAAAGGCTTTGGCGTGGAGCAGCATTTGGATCAGCCGCCCCATCGACTGCTGGTCCGAATCAAAATAGTAATACCGTTTGGTCCCCTCGCGGCGCACGTTGACAAGCCCCGCATCCTTGAGGATCTGGAGGTGGTGGGACACAGCCGGCCGGGATAGGTTCGTCTTTTCAGCAATAGGGCCTACCCTCACCCCGCCGCAGTGTCCTATGGCCATCATTTCCAAAATCAAGTGCTGGCGGGTCTCGTCTCCCAATGCTAACAATGTCTTTTGGCAGCCCTGAAATTCTGGGGCGAGCCGCGCGACCTCTGCGCTGTGCTCCAAGCGCATCACGCCCCTTTCGTTCATTTGCTTAAACCATTATACCATTCGTTTCATGGAAATCTACATTGGGAAAGAAAATCAAGACGAAAGGGGAGTGGCGAGGGGCGGAGGGATAGGCTGTCACCTTTGTGGAACGCAAAGATAACGGGACGGCTTCTGATGAAGCCGTCCCGTTTTGTGTTTTTGTCTCACACCAATTCGCTTTTTTGCAGTGCCCGCTTCAGGGGCGGGGCGATCAGGGCCGTGGCCAGCACCTTCACCGCCTCGCCAGGGAGGTAGATGAGGCAGCCCGTCTTGACCACCGTCCACACGTCCAGCCCTTTTCCCATGTAGACATTCAAAATCAGGCCCATATAGGGGGTTCCGATCACATATCCCGCTAAAATACCTACTGCGGCCGCCCCGGCGATGCGAAGGGGAGAGGTGTGATCCTTCACCAGCCACGCGCTCACCGCCGCCGTCAGCGGAAAGCCCAGCAAAAACCCGAAGCTGGGCTGGAAGATGTACCCCGGCCCGCCGCCCTGGGTGAAGATGGGCAGGCCCAGCAGCCCCAGGGCCAGGTACACCCCCTGGGACGCCGCCCCCCACTTTGCCCCCAGCAAAATGCCCGCCAGGGCCGCCATCATGGTTTGCAGGGTGATGGACATGAAGCCCAGGGGGATCTTCAAAAACCCGCACACGGCGGTGAGGGCGGCAAAGACCCCGGCCAGGACCAGGGGGCGAAGATAGGAACGCTGCTTAGTAGACATAACTTGTAAACCTCTTTTCTTGACTTGGTTGACAAATGGAGTATACCACAAAAAACCGGGCTTGTAAACCGTTTTTTGAAAATCGGTTGACAACCTCCTTCCGCCACGGTAAACTGAGAGAAAAAGGAGGGAGCGGCGATGGTGAAGGACGAGGTGCTCTCGGCGCTACGGCGGGCGGAACGCCCAGTGTCTGGGGCAGAGCTGTGCAAGGCCCTGGGCGTGAGCCGGGCGGCGGTGTGGAAGGCGGTGGAGGCCCTGCGGAAAGAGGGCTACGAGATCGAGGCCCAGAGCGCGGTGGGCTACCGCCTGGTGGCCGCCCCCGACCGCCTCACCGCCGCCGAGCTGCGGGCGGCAGACGGCGTAGTGGGCCGGGAGGTGGTGTGCCTGGACACGGTGGACTCCACCAATGAGGAGATCAAGCGCCGGGCGCTGGCTGGGGCGGAAGCGGGACTGGTGGTCACCGCCGAGACCCAAACAGGGGGAAAAGGCCGCCGGGGGCGGAGCTTTCAGTCCCTTTCCGGCAAGGGACTTTACCTCTCCGTGCTCCTGAAGCCCAACGTACCTCTGGACCAGGTGAGCCAGCTGACGGCCTGGACGGCGGTGGCGGTGTGCCGGGCCATTGAGGAGGTCTGCGGCGTGCGGCCCCAGATCAAGTGGCCCAACGACGTGCTGGTGGACGGCAAAAAGCTCTGCGGCATCCTCACGGAGATGGGGGTGGAGGCGGAGACGGGCGCGCTGGGCTACGTGGTGGTGGGCATGGGCACCAACGTGTCCCAGACCGAGGAGGATTTCGGCCCGGAATTGTGCGACCTCGCCACTTCCCTGCACCTTTTGGGGGCGGAGGTCACCCGGCGGGAGCTGGCTCTGGCCCTCATCGCGGAGCTGGACCGCATGAACGCCGCCTTTCCCCATGGCCGGGAGGAATATTTCGACGCCTACACCCGGCGGTGCGTCACCCTGGGCAGGGAGGTTTTGCTCATCCGGGGAGACGGGACCACCCAGGCCACGGCGGAGCGCCTCACCGGGGCGTTCCAGCTGGTGGTGCGCCGCCCCGACGGGACGGAGGAAACGGTATCCTCCGGGGAGGTCTCGGTGCGGGGCCTGCTGGGCTATCAATAAGCGGTCAGGAGACGGGCGCGGGGCGTCCGTCCCTTTTTTGAAAAAATATCCGCTTGACTGCAACATTTGGCGGGGCTGAAACGTCAAGAGAGTGTCAGGAGGTGAAAGAGATGGATTGGGAAACCTTTGTCATGACCAACGCCAACAGCCTGTTTCGCACGGCGCTGGCCATTCTGGGCGACCACGCCGAGGCGGAGGACGCGGTACAGGACGCATTTGTGAAGTATCTGGAAAAGGCCCCCAAGGACGTGGCAAACCCCATGGGCTGGCTGACCCGGGTGCTGGTGAACGGGTGCAAGAGCCGCCTGCGGCTGAAGTGGCGGCAGGTGGGGGAGCTGCCTGACGACCTGGCCGCCACAGGGGCGGAGCGGGTAGAGCTGGAGGAGCTTTGGCAGCTGCCCGCCCGGGACAGGGCGGTCATCCACCTCTTTTATTACGAGGGGTACTCCACCGCCGAGATCGCCCAGATGACCGGGGAAAAAGAGGGGACCATCCGTTCCCGCATGTCCCGGGCCAGAGGAAAACTGCGCACTTTATTGGAAGAAGCTCAGTGAAAGGAGGGGCAAACCGTGAAGGATTATGAGCGTTACATGAACCGCCAGCGAATGTCGGAGACCGGCATGGTGCGGCTGATGAAGCTGGAGACGGAGCGGCCCGAAAAGGGTACCCGCGCCGGGAAAAAGCGGCAGGCCCTTCCACGGTGGGCGAAGACCCTGGGCATGGCGGCCAGCCTGGTCCTGGTGGTGGGCCTGTGCGCCCTGCCCGTCCTGCGCTGGGCCGCCCAGCGGGCGAACCCCCAGCCGGTGGAGGAGGAGCTGTTTTTCCATGAGGTGGACAGCGTCCCCTTCACCGACCAGGCCATCGCCGGGGGCATGGGGCTGGACGCCATGGAGCCAGAGGATGCCGCCGCCATTTTTGGAAGTGCTCCCGACGACTTTGTGGGCCTTTTGGAAACGGTGGGGCTGGACAAGTTCGACATGGAGTATTACACCGTAGATATGGCGAATGAAGGGGACGGCAGCTACCGCTTTTTGATGAAGGGGGACTACATCTCCCCAAGGGTGGAGGAGAAATTGCCGCCCACCACCAGCTATACGCCCGCCACCACCGTGTGGCTGGAAATTTACGAGGGCCACAGCTATCTGGACGAGGCGGGCTGGGCGGCTCTGGAGCCCTGTACGTTCCATGACCATACGGTCACCGCCGCCTGCGTTGAGGATAACGTCCGGGCCGCCGCCGCCTTCAACGTGGAGAGCGGCGGCAAGACCTACGGCGTGCTGTATGCCGTCACCGCTGACGGCGAGCGCAACGCCAAGGAGCTGGTGACCAAAATGGTGCGCTATATCACCACCAACGGTCTGTCCATCCCCAGCAACGAACTGGTGTTCAATGAGGTGGAGGGGGTCCCGCAAAACGGCAACGCCCCGGAGGGACTGCACGACACCACCATGGATGTGTACGATATGGGTATGATCCTGCACAGCAGTGGGGAGTGGTGGGACGATATTTGCGCGGAGTTTGGCTGGACCGGGTATGACGTGTCCGGGACCTCCACCCCCGCGGGCCGGGACCCGGAGACGAACTACGCGCTGACCTATTTCCGCATCAGCGGGCAACACCGGACCGGAGAGCAGCAGTGGGACGGCAGCACCTTCGAGCTGGCGTTGATGCCCAACATGACCGACTTCGCCGCCTACACCGCCCAGGATATCCACAACTGGGACGCGCTGGAGGTCAGCACCGTGAACGGTATCCCGGTGACGGCGGCGATCTACTACCACCCGAGCCAGCAGGTGTATTACGCCGCCGCCACCTTCGTGGTGGAGGACTCCATCTGCGACTACGGCGTGTTCTATCAGGTCTGCGTCAAGACCGAGGCGGAGGCCAAGGACCTGGTGACCCGGGCGGTGAACTATTTGACCAGCGGCGGCGTGTTTACCGAGATGTACGGGCAGTACGGCTTTGGCATCATGGACTACGACGAGCTGACCCAGGTCAGCACCCAGCGGCCCGGCATGACCGTGGGGGACAGCCGCCCCCTGAGCCGGGAGGAGATCGAGTGGGTGTTCCCGCCCCTGGCAGAGGGCGGCGAGGAAGCCTGGTACGGCACGGCCTACTTCTACCCCGACGGGAGCCTTGGCTCCATCGTCCTCTCCGGGTTTACCGACTATGGCGGGGTCTCGGATGAGACGGCGCTCCGCCAGGTGACCATCGTTATGGGCAAGGAGGAGGAGACCTTCCGGGACAACTATGTGGACGGCGGCTACATCGGCGCGGAGACGGAGGGCTACCGGGACAACCGGCTCCGGGGCTACTGGCGGCACGACCCGGAGTATGTGTGGGGCAGCGACGCCGACGACCTGGGGGCGGATGTGTTCGTCTGTCAGCTGGACCCCAACCTGGGCTGGGTGGCGGAGATCATTACCAGCCAGAAGGACGGCACCTTTGACGAAAACCGCTGGCTCAACACCGAGTGGGTCGTGAAGGCCATGGGCAACCTCTGGTGGAAGGACGACCTGACCATGGAGACCGACGGGATCTTTGTCCGGGAGTACGCCACCCTGGGCGAGTTGCGGAGCGCGGTGGACGAAAGGTTCCTGCCCTATCTGCCCACGACCCTGATGGACCACGATGAGTTCCACGGTTACTGGCGGCGCAACTCGGGAGAGTATGAGTCGGCGGAGGCGCGCTGGGATAAGCCCTGGGTCATTCAGGGCAGCTACGCCCGGTTCAGCTATTCGGGGGACGTTGACGTGAAGTGGCCCATCACGGCCATGGGGCTTCCGGAGGTCACCGACATCACCGACCGGGAGAGCTATGATTTCCGGGAGCATCCGGGGCTGGTGATGCCCCAGCCGGAGGGAAGCTTCCTGGAGGAAATTTACGAGAAGCTGTATTTACCCACCTTCTGGGCCAAGGACGCCAGTTTAGACTTGATCGAGAGCCGCATTTACAAAAGCGACGAGTATAACAGCGAGTGCCGCTTCCAGCTCCTCCACGACAACAACGTGCTGGTGACCTACCGATTCGCCAACATGACGGCGGAGGAAATTTGGAAGGTGGTGGAGGAAACCGTCCCGGGAGGTGGAAACACGATGGAGTTATCAGGAACGTATTACCTGGAGAGCGCCGACGGCGGCGTGATAGGCAACATGGCCAAGGTCGCCTTTGACGGGGACACCGTCACCATCAGCTCAGACAGGCTGCACTTTCACACCTGCGTTTGCAGCAGCAGAATGAGGGAGCGGGTGAACGGAAAAGAACTGGTGCGGATGATCTGCGACAAGTGCGACGGCATTTTCTCCTTTGAGGTCGTAGACGAGGACACCCTGCGGCTTGACATGGACAACTCCTCCCTCCACGGCGACCACCATAGCGACTGGACTTTCGAGGTCAGCGACGGAACGGTGTTCCGCCACCTCCGGGATGGGGAGGACGCCACCCACCACCCGGAGCCGGAGCACAATGTGGAGGTGACCCACCACCCCGAGCCGACCCATCACTCCGGGCATCATTAAGACAAGAAAATGGCCTCCGGTGAAAACCGGAGGCCGTATTTTATAGAAAGCTTTCTCTCTTAGAACTTGCTCTCGGGGGCCTTGCGGCTCTCGGGCGCGTCCTTCTTCTTGTTCTCAGGGGCCTGATCCTTCTTGTCGGTGGGGCAGTTCTGGTTCTTGTTCTGCGGGTTCTTGCTCTGATCCTTCATGTCTCTCACCTCTTTCCGCGCTTTTAGTATCACCACCCGCCCATGTTTTATCCCGGATGAAAAAATTTCCACAAAAGGGTTGCCATTTCACCACAAGATGTGGTATACTTCTCTCGTTGATTTACATAATTCCTTTGTGAGAGAGAGGAGCGGTGTGATATGAAATGTCCCTTCTGCGGCAACTTGGAGAGCAAGGTGGTGGATTCCCGCCCCACCGACGAGGGGGACAGCATCCGCCGGAGGCGGGAGTGTCTGGTGTGCCGCAAGCGGTTTACCACCTATGAGACCATCGAGCGTGTACCCATCGTGGTCATCAAAAAGGATGGCTCCCGCCAGGCCTTTGACCGCAACAAGCTCATCGGCAGTATGCTGAAATCCTGCGAAAAGCGCAGCGTGCCCCTGAGTACGCTGGAGAGCATCGCCGACGAGATCGAGCTGAGCCTCCAAAACGACATGGCAAAAGAGGTCAAGTCCAGCGACATCGGCAACATGGTCATGGAGAAGTTGAAAACCGTGGACGAGGTGGCCTATGTCCGCTTCGCGTCGGTGTACCGCCAGTTCAAGGACATCAACTCCTTCCGCAAGGAGCTGAATAAGCTTTTCAAAGAGAAATGAGAAGCGCGACCCGTAGACACGCAGGCGTGGATGGAGCGGCCCGCACGGCAAAAACAGGCCGGGCACAGCCCGGCGGCATTTTGCCAAGGGCCGGGAAGCCACGCCGCGGCGTGTCCAACGGGAGCGTGACAGCCCCAATCGGACACACCGTGAATAAGCGGATGAATATTCATATTTAGATGAATAATATTCAATCTGTTGGTGAAAATAACCGCTAAAAGGAAATGCAAGGGGAATGTTTATGCAACTTTGCCCTTGCATTTTTTTGCGCGCGGTGGTAGACTATGTGCAACTTCACAATATGGGAGGTCTTTTCCATGGCAAACAAGGACATCAAGAAGGTCGTTTTGGCGTATTCGGGAGGGTTGGACACCTCCATTATCATTCCGTGGCTGAAAGAGAACTACAACGACCCGGAGATCATCGCCGTCTCCGGCGACGTGGGCCAGGGCACCGAGCTGGACGGGCTGGAGGAGAAGGCCATTAAGACGGGCGCCTCCAAGCTGTACATCGAGGACCTCACCGACGTGATGGTGGACGAGGTCATCATCCCCTCCATGATGATGGGGGCGAAGTATGAGGACTATTTGCTGGGCACCGCCTTCGCCCGGCCGGTGATCGCCAAGCGGCTGGTGGAGATCGCCCTCAAGGAGGGGGCGGACGCCATTTGTCACGGCTGCACGGGCAAGGGCAACGACCAGGTGCGTTTTGAGCTGGCCATCAAGCGGTATGCCCCGGGGATGAAGATCATCGCTCCCTGGCGGGAGTGGGACATCAAGGGCCGGGACGAGGAGATCGACTACGCTGAGGCCCACGGCGTGCCGTTGAAGATCAGCCGGGAGACCAACTACTCCAAGGACAAGAACCTGTGGCACCTGAGCCACGAGGGCCTGGACCTGGAGGACCCGGCCAGCGAGCCGCAGTACGACAAGCCCGGCTTTTTGGAGATGGGGGTCTCTCCCATCATGGCCCCCGACAAGGCCACCTACGTGACCATCGACTTCGTCAAGGGCGTACCCACCGCCGTGGACGGGGTGAAGATGAAGGCCAGCGACATCATCCGCAAACTCAACGAGCTGGGCGGAGCCAACGGCATCGGCCTTTTGGACATCGTGGAGAACCGCCTGGTGGGGATGAAGGACCGTGGGGTGTACGAGACCCCCGGCGGCACCATCCTTTACCGCGCCCACGAGGTGCTGGAGATGATCACCCTGGACAAGGACACCAAGCACATGAAGACCAAGCTGGCGGTGGACTTTGCCGACCTGGTCTACAACGGCAAGTGGTTCACCCCCCTGCGGGAGGCCCTGTCCGCCTTTGCCCTGGACACCCAGAAGCACGTCACCGGGCAGGTGAAGCTGAAGCTCTACAAGGGCAACATCATCACCGCCGCCGTCACCAGCCCGGAGACGCTGTATTCCGAGAGCCTGGTGACCTTTGAGGAGAGCGACTACGACCAGAAGGACTCCCAGGGTTTCATCAACCTCTGGGGCCTGCCCGACACGGTGCAGGCGCTGCGGGAGCAGGGCAAGCTGTAAGCGTCCGAGCCGTGGTGAGCAGCGCGGATGGACTGGAGCGAGAATCAAATTGGTAAGGCGGTGTAGCCGCCGCGATTTGATTCGAGTCGGAGGGAAGCCGCGCGTCGCGAACAGGCGAGGCGTGATAATGAGCAAGTACAAGGAGCGATTCTGATGAAATTATGGGCAGGACGTTTCCAGAAGGAAACGGACGGGCTGGTGAACGACTTCAACTCGTCCATTTCCTTCGACGCGCGGCTGTATAAGCAGGACATTGAAGGCTCCATCGCCCATGCCACCATGCTGGGCAAGCAGGGCATCATCGAGGAGCACGAGGCGGAGAAGATCATTGACGGGCTGAAGACCATCCTCCGGGACATTGAGGCTGGGACCGCCGAGCTGACCGAGGACAGCGAGGACATCCACATGAACGTGGAGCGGCTGCTCACCGAGCGCATCGGGGACACGGGCAAGCGGCTCCACACCGGGCGGTCGAGAAACGACCAGGTGGCGGTGGACTTCCGGATGTTCGTCCGCGCCGAGATCCCCGAGATCAAGGGGCAGATCCTGGCGCTGGAGACGGTTTTGGTCAACAAGGCCAAGGCCCATGTGGACACGGTGATGCCGGGGTACACCCATATGCAGCGGGCACAGCCCACTACCTTTGCCCACGTGCTTATGGCCTACGCCAATATGTTCCGCCGGGACGTGACCCGGCTGGAGGACTGCCTGGCGCGGCTGGACGAATGCCCCTTGGGAGCGGGCGCGCTGGCGACCTCTACGTATCCCGTAGACCGCTTTGAGACCGCCGCCCTTCTGGGCTTTGCCAAGCCCATGGACAACTCCATGGACGCGGTGTCCGACCGGGACTTCGCCCTGGAGCTGCTGAGCGACCTGTCCATTTTGATGACCCACCTCTCCCGGTTTGCCGAAGAAATTATCCTTTGGTGCTCCTGGGAGTTCAAATTCGCCGAGCTGGACGACGCTTACTCCACCGGGTCGTCCATCATGCCCCAGAAGAAAAACCCCGATGTGGCCGAGCTGGTGCGGGGCAAGGCGGGGCGGGTGTACGGCTCCCTCATCACCCTGCTGACGGTGATGAAGGGCCTGCCTCTGGCGTACAACAAGGATATGCAGGAGGACAAGGAGCCGGTGTTCGACGCCATCGACACGGTGAAGCTGTGCCTCCCGGTGTTCGCCGCCATGGTAGACACCCTCACCATTCTGCCCCGGAACATGGAACGGGCGGCTCAGGTGGGCTTTATCAACGCCACCGACTGCGCCGACTATCTGGTGAAAAAGGGCCTGCCCTTCCGGGACGCCTACATGATCGTGGGGCGGCTGGTGAACCTGTGCACCAAGAGCGGAGACACCCTGGACACCCTCACCCTGCGGGACTTCCGGGCCATCTCCAAGCTGTTCGACTCCGACGTGTACCAGGCTCTCCAGCTCAAGACCTGCGTCAACCAGCGCAAGGTGTACGGCGGGCCGTCCAAGGAGAGCGTGGAGCGGCAGATCGCCAACCTGGAGGAATTTATCGCCGCCCACACGGCGACGGAGGACTGAGCCGTGGAGCTGAACGCCATGTTCAAAAGCGTGTTGGAGCAGGACCGCGCCGCCGTTGTGCTGTGCGACCTCCAACACACCATCGTCTACATGAATCCCGCCGCCGTGGCCCGGTACGCCAACCGGGGTGGGGCGGCACTGGTGGGCAAGAGCCTGCTGGACTGCCACAACGCCGCGTCCGGCGCCATGATCGAGAAGGTGGTGGCGTGGTTCGCCGCAGACAAGGGCCACAACCTCGTCTATACCTACCGCAACGTCAAGGAAAACAAGGACGTTTACATGGTGGCCCTGCGGGACGGGGACGGGACCCTCATCGGCTACTACGAAAAGCACGAATACCGCAGTCCGGAGACGATGGCGCTCTACGATTTCGGGGACTGACGAGGGGGAGCGCGCATGAGCAAGCCGAAGGTATACATTGACGGACAGGCGGGCACCACGGGGCTGCAGATCTACGGGCGGCTGCAGAGCCGGGACGACATTGAACTGCTCGCCATCGACCCGGACAAGCGTAAGGACGAGAGCGCCCGCCGGGAGTGTCTCAACGAGGCGGATCTCGCCATCCTCTGCCTGCCCGACGAGGCGGCACGGGAGGCGGTGGGCCTCATCCGAAACGGCCGCACCAAGGTCATCGACTGCTCCACCGCCCACCGCACGGCGGAGGGCTGGGTGTACGGCCTGCCCGAGCTTTGGCGGCAGCGGGAGAAGCTGCACGCCGCCAAACGGGTGGCCAACCCGGGCTGCTACGCTACGGGAGCCATCGTTCTGCTGCGTCCTCTGGTTGGGGCGGGGTTTTTAAGCACGGAGAACCCACTGACCATCCACGCCCTGTCCGGGTACACCGGGGGCGGGAACAAGGCCATCGGGCAGTATGAGTCCGGGGAGCGGCCCGCCGAGCTTTCCAGTCCCCGGCACTACGCTCTGAGCCTTTCCCACAAGCACATTCCCGAGATCATGGCCCAGACGGGCCTTCACCGCAAGCCTCTTTTTTGCCCCATCATCTGCGACTTTCCCCAGGGGATGGTGGTGTCAGTCCCTATGTCCCTGACCTGGATGGGCGGGGTGGACCAAAGGCTTCTGCGTAGGTGCTATGAGCGGTATTATCAGGGAGAGCCGTTGGTGCGGCTGGCCCCGAAAACCGTCCCTGAGGACGGATTTTTAGGAAGCAACAACTACGCCGGGCGGGACGATCTGGAGATCATCCTGTGCGGGAACGACGATCAGGCGGTGGCCTTTGCAAGGTTCGACAACCTGGGCAAGGGAGCCTCCGGCGCGGCGGTGCAGAACATGAACATCATGCTGGGCTTTGAGGAGACCAAGGGATTGAATTTGTGACCGGAAACGCGGGCCGATGGGGACATCGGCCCCTACAAGACAACAAACGATCCGGTAGGATCGTAGGGGCGGCTGTCCTCAGCCGCCCGCAGAGGAGGAATTGGGATGAAAAACGTGACCGGCGGCGTGTGCGCCGCCAAGGGCTTTACCGCCGGGGGGGTCCACTGCGGCGTGAAGGAGGGGGCCGACCCCGCCAAGAAGGACCTGGCTCTGATCTTGTCCGAGACGGAGTGTCAGGCGGCGGCGGTGTACACCACCAACCGGGTGAAGGCCGCGCCCATCTATGTCACCATGGAGCATCTGGAGGACGGGGTGTGCCGGGGGATCATCGCCAACAGCGGCAACGCCAACGCCTGCGCCCCGGAGAGCCACGAAAACGCCCTGGAGATGTGCACCATGGCGGCCACCGCCACCGGGCTGAAGGCCCAGGACTTCGTGGTGGCCTCCACCGGGGTCATCGGCCAGACCATCCGTCTGGCCCCCATTCAGGCGGGTCTGCCGGGACTGGTGAAGGCGCTGAGCCACAGCGCGGACGCCTCCGATGCGGCGGCCCACGCTATCATGACCACCGACACGGTGAAGAAGGAACTGGCAGTGACGGTGGAGATCGGCGGAAAGACCGTCACCATCGGCGCTATTGCCAAGGGCAGCGGCATGATCCACCCCAACATGGGCACCATGCTCTGCTTCATCACCACCGACTGCGCCATCACCCATGAGATGCTCCAGGACGCCCTTCACGAGATCGTCCCCCGCACCTTCAACCGGGTCACCGTGGACGGGGACACCTCCACCAACGACATGTGCGTGGTGCTGGCCAACGGCCTGGCGGGCAACGGGCAGATCGAGTGGAAGGACGACGATTATAACACCTTTGCCCAGGCGCTGCGTTATGTCTGCGAGCAGCTGGCCCGTTCCATCGCCGCCGACGGCGAGGGGGCCAGCCGCCTCATCACCTGCACGGTGCGTTCCGCCCGCGGCGAGGAGAGCGCGGAGCGCCTGGCCAAGGCTGTGGTCGGCTCCGCTCTGGTGAAGGCCGCCATGTTCGGCGCGGACGCCAACTGGGGCCGGGTGCTGTGCGCCATGGGCTACTCCAAGGCCCCCTTCCGCCCCGAGTATGTGGACATGAAGTTTTCCTCCGCCGCCGGGGAGGTGGCCGTGTGCGAAAAGGGCACCGGCCTTGCCTTTGACGAGGAGCTGGCGAAAAAGGTGCTCACCCAGGACGAGGTGGTCATTGACGTTTCCCTCAATGAGGGCGACCACGAGGCCACCTGCTGGGGCTGCGACCTCACATATGATTACGTCAAGATCAATGGAGATTATCGAACATAAGCCGCGTTAAAATTCCGCCATCCCGCGTTGCCGCGGCTTGCCGTACACACGGTACTGTCTGCGTCCCGCCGCCTTGCTGGCAAAATTTTTCCAGCGGCTTAGAAACGTGTAAAAGAGTGGGGTGATTTTCCCATGTCGAAACTGATCGACCGGGCGCAGGTGCTGGTAGAGGCCCTGCCCTACATCCAGAGCTTCAACGGTAAGACCATCGTGGTGAAATACGGCGGCAACGCCATGGTGTCCGATGAGCTGCGCACCGCCGTCATCTCCGACATCGTCCTGCTGTCCCTCATCGGCGTGCGCGTGGTGGTGGTCCACGGCGGCGGGCCGGAGATCTCCGCCATGCTCAAGAAGATCGGCAAGGAGTCCAAATTCGTGGACGGGCTGCGTGTCACCGACGGGGAAACCATGGACGTGGTGCAGCAGGTGCTGTGCGGCAAGGTGAACAAGGACCTGGTGGCCACCCTCAACCGCACCGGCGGCAAGGCCATCGGCCTTTGCGGCATGGACGGGGGACTGTTCCAGGCGGTGAAGCTGGACGAAAAGTACGGCCAGGTGGGGAGCATCATCCGGGTGGACCCCGCCGCCGTGGTGGACTGCCTCAACGCCGGGTATGTGCCGGTGGTGTCCACCGTGGCCCAGGGGATGGACGAAAGCGTGGCTTACAACGTCAACGCCGACACCGCCGCCGCCAAGCTGGCCATCGCCCTGAGGGCGGAAAAGCTGATTTTGCTCACCGACGTGCGCGGCCTGCTCCGCGACCCCAAGGACGAGAGCACCCTCATCCCCACCCTCCACCCCTCCGACGTGCCCGGCCTTGTCAAGGACGGGGTCATTCAGGGGGGCATGATCCCCAAGGTGGACTGCTGCGTGGAGGCGGTGCGCTCCGGGGTGCGGGGGGCGCACATTTTGGACGGCCGCATTCCCCACTCCATCCTCATTGAGATGCTGTCGGACAGCGGCGTGGGAACGATGATCCTGTAAGGGAGGAAAACGGTATGGACTTCAAGACCTTAGAGGCGCTGGACAAGCAATATGTGATGCAGACCTACGCCCGCTTCCCCGTGGCCTTTGACCACGGAAGCGGCGCGACCCTTTACGACGTGGACGGCAAGGAGTACATCGACTTCTCCTCCGGCATCGGGGTCAACTCCCTGGGCTACGGCAGCGAGCCTTGGGTCAACGCCATCGCCCAGCAGATCGTGAAGCTGGGCCACGTGTCCAACCTCTTTTACACCGCCCCCTATGTGGAGCTGGCCCAGACCCTGGTGGAGCGGGCGGGGATGAGCAACGTGTTCTTCGCCAACTCCGGCGCGGAGGCCAACGAGGGCATGATCAAGCTGGCGCGGAAGTACTCCTTTGACAAATACGGAAAGGGCCGGGGGACCATCCTCACCCTGCGCCAGTCCTTCCACGGCCGCACCGTTACCACCCTGTCCGCCACCGGACAGGACGTGTTCCACAACTACTTCTTCCCCTTTAACGAGGGCTTCCGTTACGCCGAGCCGACCATGGACGGTATTTCCGAAGTAGCGGGCCACGACGTGTGCGCCGTGATGCTGGAGCTGGTCCAGGGCGAGGGAGGCGTGAACCCCATGGAGCGCGCCTTCGTCCACGACCTGGCGGTGCTGTGCGCCGAGCGGGACTGGCTGCTGCTCATCGACGAGGTGCAGACCGGCGTGGGCCGCACGGGGACGCTGTTCGCCTACCAGCAGTACGGCGTGCTCCCCGACGCGGTGTCCTTTGCCAAGGGCATCGCCGGCGGCCTGCCCTTCGGCGGAGTGATGGCAAACGAAAAGTGCCGGGAGGTGCTCACCGCCGGCACCCACGCCACCACCTTCGGCGGCAACCCTGTTTGCGCCTCCGCCGCCAAGGCGGTGCTGGACACCTTGAATGAGACGTTTTTGGCCCAGGTGAAAGAAAAGGGCGACTACTTACGCACCCGCATCGACGGCCTGGAGCTGCCGGGGCTGGGGCAGACCCGCGGCCTGGGCCTGATGATCGGCATTCAGGTAGAGGAGGGCTTCGAGAACAAGGCCCTGGCCCGCAGGCTGTTGGAAAACGGTCTGGTGGTCCTCACCGCCGGGGGCAACGTCCTGCGGCTGCTGCCGCCGCTGACTATTACCAAGGAGGAGATGGACAAGGGCCTCTCCATTTTGCAAAAGACGCTGGAGGCGGCGGGATGAAACTCCACTACATGGGCAAATTCAGCGGCAACGTGGCCGACATCCCCCATGGAGAGCACAAGCCCAACGCCGTGAAATTCAAGGAGGCGGACGACCCCAAGAAGCTGGCGGTGATTGCCAACGCCTGGGCCTTGGTCATCACCCTGGTGTGCCTTGCAGCCTACGGGGCGCGGATCGGAATGGCGGGGCTGGAGAGGGGCTTTGCCGTATGGGGACAGATGATGATCGGGTTCGGCCTTGCCATGCTGTCCCTCTTCCCCCACGAGTTTCTTCACGCCGTCTGCATGAAGGAAGACGTGTACCTCTACACCAACTTCAAGCAGGGGATGCTGTTCGTCACGGGGCCGGAGGATATGTCCAAGGCCCGGTTCGTCTTCATGTCCCTTTGTCCCAACCTGGTGTTCGGGCTGATCCCCTTCGTCCTCTTTCTGATCTGGCCGAACCTTGCGGTACTGGGCGCGCTGGGGGCGCTGTCCATCGGCGCGGGGGCGGGGGACTACTACAACGTGTTTCACGCTCTGACCCAGATGCCCAAGGGGGCGCGGACCTATCTTTATCAGTTCAACTCCTGGTGGTATCTGCCGGAGAACAAGGAGGAACAGGCATGAAAAAGGACCTTTTGAAGCTGCTGGACCTGTCCAAAGAGGACATTTTGACCATTCTGGACACCGCCGACCAGATGAAGTACAGCCTCAAGCACGGCATCCCCCACCGGGTGCTGGAGGGCAAGACTCTGGCCATGATCTTTGAGAAGAATTCCACCCGCACCCGCGTCTCCTTTGAGACGGGGATGTATCAGCTGGGCGGCCACGCCCTGTTTTTGTCGGGGAAGGAGAGCCAGATCGGCCGGGGAGAGCCCATCGAGGACACCGCCCGGGTGCTGAGCCGCTATTGCGACGGCATCATGATCCGCACCTACGCCCAGGACGAGGTGGAGACCCTGGCCAAGTACGCCTCCATCCCCGTCATCAACGGCCTCACCGATTTCTGCCACCCCTGCCAGGTGCTGGCCGACCTGATGACCGTGCGGGAGAAAATGACCCGGCTGGAGGGGCTGAAGCTCACCTTCATCGGTGACGGCAACAACATGGCGAACTCCCTCATCGTGGGCGCGCTGAAGTGCGGCATGAAGGCCGCCGCGGCCTGCCCCGAGGGGTACGACCCCGACCCGGCGGTGCTGGACTTTGCCAAGGGCTTTGGGCGCGATTTCACCCTCTGCCGCGACCCCAGGGAGGCCGCCGCAGATGCGGACGTGATCGTCACCGACGTGTGGGCGTCCATGGGGCAGGAGGAGGAAAAGGCCAAGCGGGAGAAATCCTTCGCCGGGGTCTATCAGGTCAATGAGGACCTGATGAAGCTGGCCCACGAGGGCTGCATGGTGCAGCACTGCCTGCCCGCCCACCGGGGAGAGGAGATCACGGCGGAGGTCTTTGAAGCCCACGCCGACGAAATTTTTGAAGAGGCGGAGAACCGCCTCCACGCCCAAAAAGCCGTTATGGCGATCCTGATGGGAAGCGCGAGGGTAGACGCATAGCCTCGGATGGAACGGAGCGAGGGGCGGGCTTGTGGCCCGCCCCTTTTTGCACCTACATTTGTGTAGGGCGCGACCACTGGGCGCGCCGGGTCGTCGCGCCCTGCGGATGAGACTTGCAACGTTGTTACGTAGGGGTCGATGTCCTTATCGGCCCGCCAACGGACGCACGATTCACAGACGTATTGTAGGGGCGCACATCGTGCGCCCGCGCAAAAAGGGACGGCTCTATGAGCCGTCCCTTTTGATCTGTTATAATGCGCTTACTCCTCGGCCTCCGCCTTGGCGTCGGCGATGACCTTGTCCTGGACGGGCTGGGGCGCGTCCTCGTAGCGGACGAAGGAGAAGGTGAAGGAGCCGCGGGACTGGGTCATGGACCGCAGGTCGATGGCATAGGTGTCCATCTCAGCCATGGGGACCTCGGCCTCCAGCACCTGGTTGCCCTCGCCGTCGGGGTTCATGCCCATGACGCGGCCGCGGCGCTTGGTGATGTCGCCCATGACATCGCCCATGTAGCTGTCGGGGATGGTGACCTTAAGGGCGCCAATCGGCTCCAACAGGACGGGGGAAGCCTCGGGCATGGCGGCGCGGTAGGAGATCTGGGCGGCGGTCTTGAAGGCGATCTCGGAGGAGTCCACGGGGTGGTAGCTTCCGTCATAGAGGGTGGCCTTCAAATTGACCACGGGGTAGCCCGCCAGCGGGCCGTGGACGACCGCTTCTCTGAGGCCCTTTTCCACCGCGGGGAAGAAGTTCTTGGGCACGGCGCCGCCGAACACCTCCTCGGCAAACACCAGCTCTTCCTCGTCGGGATTCGGCTCAAAGCGGATCCACACGTCGCCGAACTGGCCGGAGCCGCCGGTCTGCTTCTTGTGGCGGCCCTGCTTCTCCACCTTTTTGCGGATCTTCTCCCGGTAGGGGACCTTGGGGGTCTTCAGCTCCGCGTCCACGTTGAAGCGGCTCTTGAGCTTGCTCACCAGCACGTCCACCTGAATGTCGCCGGCGGCGTAAATGACCATCTGGTGGGTCTCGGCGTTGTTGACGAAGTAGAAGGAGGGGTCCTCCTCGCACATCCGGTTCAGGCCCTGGGCGATCTTGTCCTCCTGGCCCCGGGTCTTGGGGTAGATAGCCACGGAATAGCACGGCTCGGCGAAGGGGATCGGCTCGATCTTCACCACCTTGCGCGGCTCACACAGGGTGTCGCCGGTCTTGAGCTTATCCATCTTGGACACCGCGCCGATGTCGCCGCAACCCAGCTCCTTGACCTCCTCGGCCTTCTTGCCCTTGATGACGTAGAGGCGGCCCAGCTTCTCCGCTTCGTTGGTGCGGGCGTTGACCATGGGCATATCGGGCTTGATGGAGCCGGAGAGGACCTTGATGTAGGAGTACTTACCGTACTGGTCGGAGACGGTCTTGAACACGTAGGCGGTGGGCAGGGCGCCGGGGGCGATGACGAACTTGTCGGCGTGGCCGTCGGCGTTCTCCGCCATGAGGGCGCGGCCCTCCAGGGGGGTGGGGAGCATCTCCACGATGGTGTCCAGCAGCATCCGGGTGCCCAGGCCGCTGAGGGCGGAGCCGCACACCACGGGGAACAGGGACAGGTCCTTCACGCCCTGGCGCAGGCCCTGGAGCATCTCGGCGTAGGTGAAGTCCTCGCCGGAGAAGTACTTGTCCATGAACTCCTCGCTGGTCTCGGCCACGGATTCCTTCAGCGCGTCGTAAAGCTCGTCCAGGACGGGCTTCTTGTCCTCGGGGACGTCGATCTCGATGCGCTCGGCCTTGGAGCCGATCTCAAAGGCCCGCTTGTGGAGCACGTCGATGATGCCGATGACCTTCTTGTTGGCGTCCCAGATGGGGGCGGCCACAGGGGCGATGTTCTTGCCGAACCGCTCCCGCAGGGTCTCGAAGGCGGCGTTGTAGTCGGAGTTGTCCTCGTCGGTCTTGGAGATATAGAGAAGGCGGGGGATCTTCCGCTGCTCGCAGTATTTCCAGGCCTTCTCCGCGCCCACGCTCATCCCCGCCTTGGCGGAGCAGACGATGATGGCGGCGTCGGCCACCTGAAGGGCCTCCATCACGTCGCCGGCGAAGTCGAAGGCGCCCGGGGTGTCCAGCACGTTGATCTTGCAGCCGTTGTACTCCACAGGGGCGATCGCGGTGGAGATGGAGGTCTGGCGGCGGATCTCCTCGGGGTCGAAGTCACACAGGGTGTTACCGTCGGCGGTGTTGCCCAGGCGGACGGTACCGCCGGTGATGTAAAGCATGCTCTCCACCAGGGTGGTCTTGCCGTTGCCCGCGTGGCCCAGCAGGCAGACGTTGCGGATGTTCTGTACGGAATAGCTCATTTGCCTCGCTCCTTCGTGTTGGAAGTGGTCGTTCCGAAAAACCTATTAGTCATTATACACCAAAGGAAAGCGTCTGACAACTGTTATTTTCGGAAAAATGCCAAGAGACTGAAAACCCGTGATACCACCAGGAAAAGCGGCGCGCATACCCGCCTCAAATTCGGGCATACTGGCCGTGATTGGAGGGGTTTTGCGTGTTGATCGCACTGTTTCGCACGGTGGTGCTCTACCTGCTCATCATTCTGGGCATCCGCCTGATGGGAAAGCGGCAGGTGGGGGAGCTGGAACCCAGCGAGCTGGTGTTCACCCTCCTCATCGCCGACCTGGCGGCGGTACCCATGCAGGACTTTGGCATCCCCCTGACCCGGGGCGTGATCCCCATTGTCGTGCTGCTGTGCGTGACGCTGCTGTTGTCCCTGCTCACCATGCGGAGCATCAAGTTCCGCGCCTTCATCTGCGGCCGGCCGGGTATCGTGGTGCGGGACGGCAAGGTCTGCCAGGCGGAGATGGAGAAGAACCGCTTCACCCTGGACGAGCTGTCCGAGGAGCTGCGCATCCAGGGGTACAGCGACATCTCCAAGGTCAAGTACGCCATTCTGGAGACCAACGGCCAGCTGACGGTGCTGCTGAATGCGGAGGAGCAGCCGGTGACGGCGGCGCAGATGGGCCTAAAGCCGAAGGACCCGGGCCTGCCCGCCCTCATCATCAGCGACGGGCGGCTGCTGGAGGACAATCTCCGCAAGCGGGGCTTGGACGACAAGTGGCTGGAAAAGCAGCTGTCCCATCACCATGTGCGGCGGGTGAAGGACGTGTTCCTCCTGTCGGTGGATGAGCAGGGGACAGTCTACTTTGCGGAAAAGGAGAAGCGGCGGTGAAAAAGGGATGGCTGGCGATCGGACTGCTGGTGGGAATGGTGGCGCTGTCGTGGTGGCACGTGTCCGCCCTGAACGCGCTGACGGACGACCTGGGCGGGCAGCTGCGAAGGGCGGAGACGCTGGCGGAGAGCGGCGAGTGGGACAAGGCGGCGGAGGTCACCAGGGAGGCGTCAGAGCAGTGGGACGGCCGGGCCTTTTACCTCCACGTCACCCTGGACCACAGGACCGCCGACGACATCGCCGTGGGCTTTGCGGAGACGCTGGAATTTTTGGAGTGGCAGGAGGCGGGGGAGTATTCCGCCGCCAACGCCCGGCTCATGGAGCAGCTGGAACTGCTGGGCCAGGTGGAGTGGCCAAGTTTGGAAAATCTATTGTAAGAGGAGCGTTAAAAAGCCCCCAGCCGAAGCTGGGGGCTAACGTGTACCGGGAAGAATTCAGTTGTTGGGGTCGTAGGGCTTGTCGGTCTCAACAAAAATGCCCTTGTCGGTGCTCCAGCCCACGTTGAAGCCCAGAGCCTTGCCCAGGTCACGAAGCTGGTAGTAGGTGTATCCGCCGCCGTTGTCGTCCGTCAGGATGAACGCCGCCAGGTCCTTGGCTGCGCCGTCCACCAGCGTCTGGGCTGTCGCTTCTTTGTACGCCCGCTGGCCAGAAAACGGCGTGCTGTGCTCGCTGCCGTCGGGTTTGTAGACCGTCTTGGTGGTGATGGACACCTGGCCGTTCCAATCCACCTGGAACTGGGCGGCCGAGCCGTTCAAAATGTCTGCCAGGTCACGCAATTTAATGTAGTTGGTATCGTTGCCGCTCTGGTCCTTCAGGGCGTACATCTGGAACTCCACCTGTTTGCCGTCGATGGTCACCGTCTGGGTGGAGGGGTAGGCCACCTTGGCAGGCTGCTCGGGCTTGGCGGGCTGCTGGGGCATGGTACTGTTGTAATGGAAGGTGGCGCGGGTCGTAGAGCCGCGGGCCAGAGGGCTGTTGAACATCTTGATCTCAATGGCGTCCCACTGCGCCTCACTGCCGCTGTAGTAGACGTCGGTCACGTTCGGACAGTTATAGAACGCGGCCTGTCCAATTTTGGTCACGCTCTCTGGGATGGCTACGCTGGTCAGGCTGGAGCAACCCCGGAACGTGCTGGAGCCGATGTCGGTCACGCCGCCCCCAAACACCGCCCTGGTCAGCGCCGTGCAGTTCTCAAACACGCTTGACCCCATTTTGGTCACGCTGCCCGGGATGGTCACCTCAGTCAGGGCGGTACAGTTCTTGAACGCGTTCGTTTCGATCTCGGTCACGCTGGTCGGGATGTCTACATGAGCAAGGGCGGTGCAGCCGTTGAAGGTATACTGTCCGATCTTTGTCACGCTGTCCGGGATGGTCACCTCGGTCAGGGCGGTGCAGTCCCAGAATGTCCAGGTCCCCATGTCGGTCACGCTGTTCGGGATGTCCACGCTTGTCAGCGCCGTGCAGCCCTTGAACACGCCGTTTTTCAGGTAGATCACGTTAGACGGGATGGTCACGCTTGTCAGCTTGGTGCAGTCTGCGAACGCGGAATCGTCAAGGGTGTTCACGCTGTCCGGGATGGTCACGCTGGAAATATCCCTATACTGCTTCTGGACAAAACAGCTGACTCGCCCCGTGCTGTATATCCTCATCCTGAAAATGCCGTCCCACCATGTGATCGACTCGGTGACCGGGTATTGATCGGGGGACATATCCCACCACTGATTGGTCGAGTCAAGCAGGATCCACCGACCGTCCGCGTAGACCGCGTTCCCCTGATGAGGCAAATTATTCAGCTTGCAGCTGATATACCCCGTCGGCAGTCCCGCCAGACCATGCATAAGAAGGGTAAGAGCGCTGTACCCGCCGCAGACCCCGCGGCGGTTCAAAAACGTGCATCCGGGGTTCTCTGCCTGACCTACGCGTATTTCCTGCTCCTCGGTCAATCTCTCGCCGCGATATTGTGCCGTGGCATATCCGTATGCCGTATAATCATATTCGATGTTCTGCGACACCCAGTCAAAGATGGCGCGGGCTTTTTCCGTCTCCGTTGTTTTCCCGGCTGTCAGGCGCTGCGTCAGCTCGGCGATCTCCCGGAACGTGGCCTCCTCGTCCTCTTCGTCATATTCGTCAAATGGCAGGCTGACGCCGTCAGGCGGAATAACCTCTGGCCGTTCGGACGGCAGCAGGGCCGCCATCTCCGCGCCGGTCAGGGTGGGTTCCGTGTCCGCCGCAAAGGCCGGGGCGGTCAGGGAAGCCAGCAGAGCCAGGGCCAAAAGCAGGGATATCACAGTTCGTTTCATGTTCTTCTCTCCCTCCAAAAAGGTGATTTTATTCTACCAGAACGGGGCGGGAAAAGCAAACTTTTTTCCTTTGGAGGGGAAATGGGTTTTTGTTGCAAATTGCTTTGGGAACCGCTATAATAGAAAATCACAAGGTTAAAATTGGGGGAGGTGTGGGCGCGTGGTCATTTTGGGCATCGATCCGGGCTATGCCATCGTGGGCTTCGGGGTGCTGGAAAAGACCCGGGGGCTGGACGCCCGGCTCATCGCCTGCGGGGCCATCAACACCCCGGCGGGGTTGCCCCTCCCGAAGCGGCTGTTGCAGATCAGTGACGATATGCGCGCCCTCATCGCCCGGTTTTCCCCCGAGGTGATGGCCATTGAGAAGCTCTACTTCGGCAACAACGTCACCACCGGCATCGGGGTGGCCCAGGCCCGTGGGGTCATTTTGGCGGAGGCGGAGCGGGAGGGGCTGGCCATCTACGAGTACGACCCCTCCCAGGTGAAATCGGCGGTGACCGGCTACGGCAAGGCGGAAAAGCGGCAGGTGATGGATATGACCAAGCGTCTTTTGCACCTGAACGCCGTACCCAAGCCCGACGACGCGGCGGACGCGGTGGCCATCGCCTTGTGCCACGCTCGGTCTTCGACCTCGCTTTTATTATAATGCTCGGGCGGGCAAAGCTCGCCCTCCGCAAATTCCGCGCTGCGCGCGAAATTTACGCGCCTGCTGGCGCGTCCCCGCTCTCGCGGGTGCCCTCCGGATGTTCTATTTTACTTTAAGTCATAAGCAGGTGAGGAAATGTATTATTATGTGAAAGGCGAGGTGGCCCACATCGCGCCCTATCTGGCGGTCATCGACTGCGGTGGGGTGGGATACGCGTGCCGCACCACCCAGAACACCCTGTCCTACCTCAAGCGGGGGCAGCAGGCCAAGCTGTATACGCACCTCAACGTCCGGGAGGACGCCATGGAGCTGTACGGCTTCTACTCCGAGAGCGAGCTGAGCTGCTTCCAAATGCTGTTGGGGGTCAGCGGCGTGGGACCCAAGGCCGCGCTGGCCATGCTGTCCGCCACCACCCCGGAGGGGCTGGCCGCCAGCGTCATCACCGGGGACGAGCGGGCGTTGACCGCCGCTCAGGGGGTGGGCAAGAAGATCGCCCAGCGGGTCATTCTGGAGCTGAAGGATAAGCTGGCGAAAGGCCAGCTTCCCACCGCCGGCGGCGAGAGCTACGGCGGCAGCGGCGTCACCGTCATCCCCCAGAATAAGGCCAGCGAGGCCGCCGCGGCGTTGGCGGTGCTGGGCTATTCCGCCCAGGAGGTGGCCCTTGCCTTGAAGGATATCGATTTGGACCAACTGCCTTTGGAGGAGATCGTCCGCCAGGCGCTGAGAAAGATGGTCAAATAATTTGTTTGAGGAGGAAATGATCATGAAAAAACGTATTTTAGCCCTTGCTCTGGCCCTCACGATGGTGTTTGCCTTGTGTGCTTGCGGAGAGAAGCAGACCGCCGCCGACACCAAGACCGTCACCGTCACCGTGGTCCACGGGGACGGCTCCACCAAAGACTTTACCGTCAAAACCGACAAGGAGCTGCTGGGCGAGGCCCTCACCGACGAGAAACTGATAGAGGGGGAGAACGGCCCTTACGGGCTGTTCGTCAAGACGGTGGACGGCGAGACCGTTGACGACGCCAACCAGGAGTGGTGGTGCCTCACCAAGGGCGGCGAAAGCGTGGAGACCGGCGTGGACTCCACCCCGGTGGAGGACGGCGCGACCTACGAGTGGACGCTGATGGTGGGCTATTGATCCCCGGAGCGGACCGGCAGACAGAGAAACAAAAGAGGTGACCCCCCTTGAGCATCGATTTTTCCGAGAGCGGCTTTGAGACGGAGCAGCCGCTGGTAGCCACCTCCCTTCTCCGGGAGGACGACGGGGAGTATTCCCTGCGCCCCAAAACACTGACGGAGTATATCGGGCAGAGGAAGGCCAAGGAGAACCTGACGGTGTTCATCCAGGCGGCGAAGCTGCGCAACGAGCCGCTGGACCATGTCCTGCTCCACGGCCCTCCCGGCCTGGGCAAGACCACCCTTTCGGGCATCATCGCCAACGAGATGGGGGTGAACATCCGCATCACCTCCGGCCCGGCCATTGAAAAACCCGGCGACCTGGCGGCGCTGCTCACCAACCTCCAGGAGAATGACATCCTCTTCGTGGACGAGATCCACCGCCTCAACCGGCAGGTGGAGGAGATCTTGTACCCCGCCATGGAGGATTACGCCATCGATATCATCATCGGCAAAGGCCCGTCGGCCAACTCCATTCGGCTGGACCTGCCCCGGTTTACCCTCATCGGGGCCACCACCCGGGCGGGGCAGCTCTCCGCGCCCCTGCGAGACCGGTTCGGGGTCACCCTGCGGCTGGAGCTGTACACCCCCGAGGAGCTGGCCCTCATCGTGAAGCGCTCGGCGGGCATTTTGGAGGTGCCCATCGAGGACGCGGGAGCCATGGAGATCGCCAAGCGCTCCCGGGGCACCCCCCGCATCGCCAACCGGATGCTCCGCCGGGTGCGGGACTTTGCCCAGGTGAAGGCGGGAGGCATCATCACCCGCCAGGTGGCGGACGAGGCGCTCACCGCCCTGGAGGTGGACCACCTGGGGCTGGACGCGGTGGACCGGCGGATGCTCCGCTCCATCATCGACAACTACCGGGGCGGCCCGGTGGGGCTGGACACCCTGGCGGCCACCATCAACGAGGAGTCGGTGACGCTGGAGGACGTGTACGAGCCGTATCTCATGCAGCTGGGCTTCCTGACCCGCACCCCCCGGGGCCGGTGTGTGACGGTCAAGGCGTATCAGCATCTGGGCCTGAGCGTGCCCGGCGGATTTGACGGCGGGATGGAGCAGTTGACACTGTAAGCGCGAGCATAGGCGCGCCGCCGGACTTGGAGCAGAGCGAGGCCAAAAACAGGTTTGGCGAGCGGCGGCGAAAGGACGGCGACCAGCGCGCCCAATGCGAGCGTGATATCATTGGAGGAAGAAGGGCGACTATGGGCAAATTATTTGGAACAGACGGCATTCGCGGCGTGGTCAACGCCGGGCTGGACGCTGAGCTGGCCTACCGGGTGGGCCTGGCCACGGCGGCGGTGCTCCGCAGGGATCAGGGCGGGAAAAAGCCGGTGGTGACCATCGGGAAGGATACCCGCATCTCCTCCGACCTGCTGGAGGGCGCGCTGGTGGCGGGGCTATGCACCGCCGGGGCGGACGTGCTGCACCTGGGCGTGTTCCCCACCCCCGCCGTGGCCTTCGCCACGGTGGACAATCACGCCGACGCGGGGGTGGTCATCTCTGCCTCCCACAATCCCTTTGAGCACAACGGCATCAAGATCTTCAACGGCCAGGGCTTCAAGCTCTCCGACGCGCTGGAGAACCAGATCGAGGACATCATTCTGAACCACGAGGACGTTCCCGCCATGACTCACGGGGACATCGGCAAGGTCACCTATTTGGACGCCAACGAGCGGGAACGGTATCTGGACCATCTGGTGAGCACCATCGACACCGATCTGGCGGGGCTTCGTATCGCGGTGGACTGCGCCAACGGCGCCTCCTCCGCCACCGCGCCCTACCTGTTTGCCCGCTTCCCCGGCCTGACGTGCCATGTGACCCACGCTCAGCCGGACGGGGTGAACATCAACAGCGGCTGCGGCTCCACCCACCTGGAGGCCCTCCAGGCGGTTATGAAAAGCGGGGAATACGACCTGGGTCTGGCCTTTGACGGCGACGCGGACCGCTTCCTGGCGGTGGACGAGCAGGGAAACCCCATGGATGGCGACCAGATCATGGCCATCTGCGGCAGCGATATGATGGCCCGGGGAGAGCTGCCCCAGAACACCGTGGTGGCCACTGTCATGTCCAACCTGGGCTTCCGGCTGTTCACCCAGGAGCACGGCATGACCCTCCACATCACCGACGTGGGGGACCGCAACGTGCTGGAGCGGATGGTGGAGGGGGGCTACGCCCTGGGCGGCGAGCAGTCCGGCCACACCATCTTCCTGAAATACGCCACCACCGGGGACGGTCAGCTCTCCGCTCTCCAGCTGCTGCAGGTGCTGAAGAAGTCGGGCAAGAAGGCGTCCCAGCTGGCGGCCATGTGTAAGGTCTACCCCCAGGTGCTGATCAACGTCCCCGTGGACGACAAGGCCGCCAAGGAGAAGATCATGGCCTCCCCCGCGCTGGCCCAGGCGGTGGCCGAGACGGAGACGGCCCTGGCAGGCAAGGGCCGGGTGCTGGTGCGCCCCTCGGGCACCGAGGCGCTGGTGCGGGTGATGGTGGAGGCCACCGAGGACGGCGCGGCCCGCGCCGCGGCGGAGACTTTGGTGAATTTGATAAAAAATTTGTGATAATTTCACATTAGATAAAATAATTTGCCCAAATCCCTTGACAAGCAGACGAGAAGTATATATAATGTGCGAGGAACAGAACGAATGAGCGAGAAAAATCCACTCTTCCAGGCTGAAAAGACCGATGTAACGCTGCTGACTGCGGCGCGCGGCGGCGACCGGGCCGCGGAGGAGGAGCTGATCGTGCGTTATACCCGGCTGGTCCGGGTCTGTGCCCGCCCGCTGTTTCTGGCGGGGGGAGACAGCGAGGACCTGGTGCAGGAGGGCCTGCTGGGCCTGCTGGACGCCATCCGGGAGTTTGACAGCAGCCGGGACGCCGGATTTGCCACCTTTGCGCGGGTCTGCATCCAAAACAGACTGCGCTCCGCGGTGCGAAGCGCGGCGCGGGAAAAACATATGGCGCTTAACGCCGCCGTCTCTTTGGAGGAGCGGGAGGCGTCCGAGGGCGGGCAGGAGCCTGGGAACCCCGAGGACGTGATCATCGCCCGGGAGGCCTGGCGGGAGGAGATGACCCGGCTGGGCCGGGAGCTTTCCTCGTTTGAGCGGGAGGTGCTGGGACAGTACCTGGACGGATTTTCCTACCAGGAGATCGCCCAGGCCACCGGCAAACCGCTCAAGGCGGTGGACAACGCGGTCCAGCGCATCCGCCGCAAGCTGGCGCGGCGCTAAATTTGGCGTGATCAGCGAAAGCTGAACGCACATATTTTATGTCCCAGCAATATCGGTTTTTCCGGGCCTGGGCAATCAAAGAGAGGGTATTACCATGTACGAAGACAAGACACTCATCTGTAAGGAATGTGGCCAGGAGTTCGTGTTCACCGCCGGTGAGCAGGAGTTCTACGCCGAACGCGGCTTCCAGAACGAGCCTCAGCGCTGCAAGGCCTGCCGCGACGCCCGGAAGGCCGCTGCCCGTGGCCCCCGCGAGTACTTCACCGCTACCTGCGCCGCCTGCGGCGGCGAGGCGAAGGTCCCCTTTGAGCCGAAGACCGACCGCCCCGTCTACTGCAGCGAGTGCTTCGCCAAGATGCGCGAGGAGCAGGCCAACGAGCAGTAAGACTCATCCGACAAAAACCCCCGACGAGAGATCGTCGGGGGTTTTGTTATGCATGGGGAGCGCGCGTAATGCCTACTGCTCCAATTCCAGGAATCTCCGTAATAACGCCGCCACCTGGGCGCGGGTGGCCAGACGCTGCGGGTACAGCTTGCCTTCCTGATCCCCCTGGAGCAGCCCACGGTCCACCATCCAGTTGGTGCCGTCCGCGGCCCAGGAGGAGACGTCGTTGCCGTCCGGCATGGTGGCGAGGTGGAAATTGGCGACGGCGGTGGCTCCATAACGGAACTTGGCGTAATTGTAGATCATGGTGGACACCTCTTCCAGCGTCAGCGCCCGGTGGGGGTCCAGCCCGTCGCTGATGCGGTTGGTCACCGCCCAGCGGTGTCCCTTGATGAACCAGGTCTCCTGCCCGACGGGGGTGGTGTCCACCCCGTCCAGACGGGCGAGGACGGTCATCAGCATGACGCGGGTCATGGAGCCGTTGGGGTCAAAACGGTTTCCACCCACGCCGTTGAACAGGCCGTTCTCGGTGGCGTAGGCCACGTCTTCCGCGTACCAGGCGTCGGCGCTGACGTCGAGAAAGCCGCTGGCCGCCGCGTTGTCGTCAGGAGTCTGAACAGGCTGGGCGACCTCGCCGGGGGTGAAAAAGTCCACCTGATAGGCGAGGCTGGCCGCCTGCCCGGCGGCGGTGCGCAGACCGTCAATGGTGACGGTATAGCGGCCGGAGTAGGCCGAAGCGTCCAGCTGGGGCCGGAAGATGATGCAGTTGGCAACGCCGTAGTTTTCGGTGTTCACCCCCAGGTAGGCCCCGGCGTCGGCGGCGGTGTAGGACTCCGTGCCCCGGAGGGTCCACACCCCCTCAGAGTCGGCGTGGGTGAGGGTGACAGTCAGCTCGCTCAGGACGGGCACGGCGTACTTTGCCGGGTTCAGGGAGACGCTCCACGCCTGGTCCTTCCCAAACAGAGTGGAGGGAAAGCTGCCGGAGGCGGGCCAGGCGATGAAGTCGTAGTTGTCCTCGCTGCCGCTGCGGTCAAAGGCCCAAACGGTGGCAAAGTTGTAGGAATAGCCGCCGAAGGCGTGGTCGCTGGGGGAGAAGCCAAAGCCCGTCTTGGCCATGGTGGGGTTGAGGAACCAGCGGCGGTGGCCCAGGGAGGTGAGGTTGCCGCTGTCCGAGTCGTTCATGAAGGCGTTCACCGCCTGGGGCAGCGTGGCGTTGGTGCCCATGTAGATGTTGGAGCTGGAGGCCGCGTTGAGACCCGTGCGGTAGAAGCTCTCGTCCATGTCGGCGGGCTGCTCCGGGTGATGGGACAGCGCGCCGTTGGCCGCCAACAGCACCGCCCCGTGCTGGGCGCGGCCGGTCAGGCCGCTGTCCAGGGTCACGCTGTTCAACCCCGCCATGCGGCGGATGAGGTTGAGCCGCCCCAGGGCGGCGTTCAGCGCCCCGTCAGACAACGCCCCCGCGGCATAGGGCGCGGCGGCGGAGGGGGCGGAGGTAAAGACCTCCCCGTTGACCCCCAGGGGGTTGTCCACCAGCAGCTGGGTGATCTCCGCCTGGGACAGCTTGGGCAGAGAGGTCAAGCCGCTGGACGTGAGGGGAGCGGAGGAAGGACTCACCCCCGCCGCGAGGGTGGGGGTGAGCAGAAACACAAAGGCCAAAAAGAGGCTGACGATACGTTTCATAGGAGTCATCCTTTCAGCGAGCATCCGCGGAAGCGTTGGTGCAAAACCGGCGGCCCGATGAGGGCGATGCGTGCCGGTGGCACGCGTCCCATCGCACGACCGAGCCGACAGGCGAGACCATCGAGCCCTACGCCGTCCGGCGGTTTCGCCGCGTAGGGGCCGATGTCCCCATCGGCCCGCCTGAGCAGCGTTATTGCGACACCGTGTAGTTGGGGGCTTCCTTGGTGATATACACGTCGTGGGGGTGGCTCTCCCGCAGGCCGGCGGCGGTGATCTGGATAAAGCGGGCCTTACGGCGCAGCTCGTCCACCGTGCCGCAGCCGCAGTAGCCCATGCCGGCCCGCAGGCCGCCCATGAGCTGGAAGATGGTCTCGGACACCGTTCCCTTGTAGGGGACGCGGCCCTCCACCCCTTCGGGCACCAGCTTTTTGTTGTTCTGCTGGAAGTAGCGGTCCTTGGAGCCCTTCGCCATGGCGCCCAAGGAACCCATACCGCGGTAGACCTTGAACTGGCGGCCCTGGTAGACCTCGGTCTCGCCGGGGGACTCCTCGCAGCCCGCCAGCAGAGAGCCGAGCATGACCACGTTGCCACCCGCGGCGATGGCCTTGGCCAGGTCGCCGGAGAACTTGATGCCGCCGTCGGCGATGATGGGGACGTCGTACTCCGCGGCCACCTGCGCCGCGTCGTGGATGGCGGTGATCTGTGGCACACCGATACCGGCGACCACGCGGGTGGTACAGATGGAGCCGGGGCCGATGCCGATCTTCACGCAGTCCGCGCCCGCCTCAATAAGGGCGCGGGTACCCTCGGCGGTGGCCACGTTGCCCGCGATGAGCTGCACGTCGGGATAGATGGCCTTGATGCGGCGGACGCACTCCAGAATGTTGTGGGAGTGGCCGTGGGCGGAGTCCAGACACAGCACGTCTGCCCCGGCGTCCACCAGAGCGCCCGCCCGGTCCAGCACGTCGGGGGTGACGCCCAGGGCGGCGCCCACCAGCAGACGGCCCTTGGCGTCCCGGGCGGAGTTGGGGTAGACCTGCGCCTTCTCAATGTCCTTGATGGTGATAAGGCCCTTGAGGCGGCCTTCGCCGTCCACAATGGGGAGCTTTTCGATCTTATGCTTGCGGAGGATCTCCCGGGCCTGGTCCAGGGTGGTGCCCTCCTGGGCGGTGACCAGGTTCTCCTTGGTCATGACGTTGTCGATAAGCTGGGACATATCCGTCTCAAACTTCATATCCCGGTTGGTGATGATGCCGATGAGCTTGCCGTTGTCGCAGATGGGCACGCCGGAGATGCGGTACTTGGCCATCAGCTCGTCCGCCTCGGCCAGGGTGTGGCCGGGAGCCAGCCAGAAGGGGTTGGTGATAACGCCGTTCTCGCTGCGCTTCACCATGTCCACCTGCTCGGCCTGGGCGCCGATGGACATATTCTTATGGATGATGCCGATGCCTCCCTCCCGGGCCACGGCGATGGCCATGCGGGATTCCGTCACGGTGTCCATGGCGGCGGACATGAGGGGGATGTTCAGCGTGATCTTCTTGGTGAGCCGGGTGGTCAGGTCAATGTCGGCGGGGAGAACGTCGCTTTCGGCGGGGATCAAAAGCACGTCGTCGAAGGTGAGGCCCTGCTTGCCGAACTTCTCTTCAAAATCTGCCATGGTGATCTCTCCTTATTCTCAAATTGTAAAAATTTTATCTATTTTAATCTGTATGGAGAAGAATGTCAAGGGAAAGTTTTTGACAGCGTCAGGGCGCCGGTGAAGCGGACCTCGCCGTTCTCTCCCTGGCCGCTGACCAGCCCGTCCTCCCCCTGCCAGCCGGCCTTGAGGGTGAGGACCTCCCCGGCGTGGCACTCCTTCAGGTAGTTGAGCCGCAGCCCGGTGACAAAGGCCCCGGCGGGGGCGGAGTGAAGGGCCAGCGCGTCGCACAGAAGGTCGGCGTATCGGGTGTTGTTCACATGGCCGTTAACGTCCAGATCGCTGTAATGGAACGTCCGCCGCTCCACCTCGGGGAGACCGTCGGGCAGCCGCAGGGGGCGCAGGCGGGTGGTGCGGTTCAGCGCGCCGCCGTCGGTGCCCTGCAGCTCGGGGAAGGCGGACATCCGGGACAGGGCGCGGGTGTCCAGGTCCGCCAGCACCCAGGAGGCCAGGGCCTCACCTACCGGCTTGCCGTCCACCAGCAGGTCGGTGTCCCGGTACATCACCGCGCTGTCGCCGCCCCGGTGCCAGGTCTTCAGCTCCAGCGCGTCGTGGAGGCGCAGGGGGCGGGTCAGGGTGAACTGCGTCCGGGCCAGCATCCAACAGTGGCGGTATTTGGCGATCATTTGGGGATTGGCGCCGCCGAAGTCCTCAGAGGCAAGCCCGGCCACATCCTGAAGGTAGCCCAGCACCGCGCTGGGACGGCAGGCGTCGAAAACGTCCAGGTCGCGGGTGTCGATATGGTAGGTGTGAGAGAAGAAACGGGACATGGGGACCCCCCTCAAAGCGTTTTTTCCATTATAACGCCGCCGGAGAAAAAAGTCCAAGCACATAATTTCCAAATTTGGCGGGAAACTATAGCTGCAAGATAGGAGTTGAGACGAATGGCAAAACGACTGGGCCGCCACACGGTAGCGCTGGAGAGCGGGGCGGTGATCGCCTCCCACGCCTGCGTGGGAGGCAAAAAGGAAGGGGAGGGGCCGCTGAAGCGGTACTTCGACTACCTTACCTCCGACGACAGCTTTGGGGAAAAAACGTGGGAAAAGGCGGAGTGCCGCTGCCAAAAGCTGGCGGTCAAGCTGGCGTTGGAGAAGTGGGGGCGCGATCAGAACGTATTGGACTACCTGCTGGCGGGGGACCTGCTCAACCAGTGCATCTCCTCCTCCTTTGCCGCCCGCGGCTCCGACGTGCCCTTCTTTGGCCTCTACGGGGCGTGCTCCACCATGGGGGAGAGCATCTCCCTGGCGGCGCTGCTTCTGGAGTCGGGGGCGGCGGAGACGGTGGGGGCGGTGACCTCCTCCCACTTCTGCACCGCCGAGCGGCAGTACCGCACCCCACTGGCCTACGGCGGACAGCGCACCCCCACCGCCCAGTGGACGGCCACGGCGGCTGGATGCTCCATCCTCACCAAGGGTGGACGGGGGGTGAAGGTCACCCATGTGACCACAGGACACATCGTGGACAAGGGCATCTCCGACGCCAACAACATGGGGGCCGCCATGGCCCCCGCGGCGGCGAACACCCTGGTGGCCCATTTTAAGGAGACGGGCCGGGAGCCGGGGTATTACGACTTGGTGGTCACCGGCGACCTGGGCCAGCTGGGCCGGGAGATCCTGCTGGAGCTGACCCGGGAGGAGGGGGTGGACCTGTCCGGGGTGCACAACGACTGCGGCCTGCTCCTTTACGACCTGGTGAACCAGGATGTCCACTGCGGCGCGTCGGGCTGCGGCTGCGCCGCCAGCGTGCTCAACGGCTATCTGCTCCACAAGATGGAGGAGGGGACCTTGCGGCGGGTGCTGTTCTGTCCAACGGGGGCGCTGCTGTCCCCCACGTCGTCCCAGCAGGGGGAGACGATCCCGTCCATCGCCCACGCGGTGGCTCTGGAGGTGTGAGACATGGAGTATTTGAAGGCGTTTTTGTGCGGCGGCGTGCTGTGCGTCATCGGCCAGCTGCTCATTGACAAGACCAAGCTGACCCCTGCCCGCATTTTGACGACCTACGTGGTGGCGGGGGTCTTCCTCACGGCCGTCGGGGTCTACCCCAAGCTGGTGGAGTGGTTCGGCTGCGGCGCGACGGTGCCGCTGACCGGGTTCGGCTACTGTCTGGCCCGGGGGGTGGCCCGGGCGGTGGCGGAGGAGGGCTGGCTGGGGGTGCTCACCGGCCCGCTGACCGCTACGGCGGGCGGCATCGGCGCGGCTATTTTCTTCGCCCTGCTGGTGGCGTTGATCTTCAAGCCCAAGTCCAAATCGTAAAAAAGGAAAGGGACGGCCGCGCGGCCGTCCCTTTTGCTGCTGTCACGTTCGCATTGGACACGCTGACGGCTTCGCTTCCCTCCGACTCGGGCTGAATCACGGCGGCTTGCCGCCTACCAATTCAGCCCCCGCTCCAGTCCATCGAAGCCTGCGTGTCTATGCTCACGCTTCCGGCCTTGCCAGACCGTGAATGAAACCGTTTAAGGCAGGGGAGAGCACGTCGGCGGCCACCACCGTGTTTTTGTAGATCAGCAGGGACACCTGCACCCCCTGCTCTCCGGTGGGGTAGTTGAGGATCTGATATGTATACCGCTTGACCGTCCGCCCGGCGTACTTGGCCAGGTCGAAGCCCTGGCTGCTCTGCAGGGCCAGGTAGTCGTCGTACTCGCTGCCCATCTCCTTGGGAATGAGCAGCTCCTCCACCGCCAGCGGCTCCTTGCTTACCAGCCAGCCGTGGGCCTCCAGATAGGCCAGCCGGTCCTCAGCGGTGCGGATGCCCTTGGGGGAGACGGTCTCTCCGGCGGCGGCGGTGGGTTCGCCGCCCAGAGCCGTCACCGCCAGCACCAGGGCACAGACGAACACCACCACGCCGCCCAGGGCGGCCAGCCGACGGCGGGGAAGTTTGATGGCGCGGATCATCATAAAGATCATTCCTTTCTGTGGGGCGGACGGGGAAAAGCCTCTGGCAAATATCTATGCGGATATGATATACTATATGCTTGAAGAAACAGCTCGAAGGGAGGCGAAGGAGGATGGAACGGCTGGACAAGCGTCTATCCGCGGCGGGATTTTCCCGAAAAGAGGCGGGAGCTTGCATTCGGACGGGCCGGGTGACGGTGGATGGCACGGTGGTCACCGCGCCGGAGCGGCGGGTGGAGGAGACCGCCATAGTGGCCGTAGACGGCGCGCCTTTGCGGACGGGATGCTGCTACGTGATGCTCCACAAGCCCGCGGGGGTGGTCACCGCCACCGAAGACGCCCGGGAGCGGACGGTCCTTGACCTGCTGCCCGAGGAGCTGCGCCGCCGGGGGCTGTTTCCGGTGGGACGGCTGGACAAGGACGTGACCGGACTGGTGCTGCTCACCGACGACGGCCCCCTGGGCCACAAGCTCACCTCCCCCCGCCACCATGTGGACAAGGTGTACGAAGTGACGGTGGACGGCGTGCTTACAGAGGAGGACCGCCAAGCGCTGGCGGACGGACTGAAGCTGGGGGACGGCCTGCAGTGTCTCCCAGCGGAGCTGCGCCTCACCGACGGGTTGGATACCGCCCTTTTGACCATCCGGGAGGGAAAGTTCCACCAAGTCAAGCGGATGATGGCGTGTCTGGGCAAGTCGGTGAAGACGCTCAAGCGGCTTTCCATGGGCAGTCTGACGCTGGACGAAGGGTTAAAGCCGGGGGAGTGGCGGTATTTGACGGCGGAGGAGAGGGAAACGCTGGTCAAAAGCGACTGAAAAATAAATTCGGCATTTTCAACAAAAATTTTTCATTCACCCCTTGTATTTGCTTGGCGAATCCAGTATAATGGTGACAGTATCCTAAAATGGCCTCGTTTCCACCGCAGAGAGACGGGAGAGAAGTATGAAAAAATGGGTGAGAGGGATGGTGTTTTTATGTCCAGCCGTATCTTTCAAAGCGTGATCCTGCAAATGAAGGACTGCACCAAGCTGCCATTGGGCGTTGTGGATGCGGAGGGGACGGTGGTGGCCTGCACCGACCTCTCCCTGGTGGGCCAGCGCTGGCCCCAGGTGGTGGACCCCATCAACCACCACGAGGGGGCTTACGCCACGGTGGACGGCAAGCTGTTCCGCCCGCTGGCGGGCTGGAGCAATCTCTATGACTACGCCGCGTTCGTGGTGGGCGAGGGCGAGGCGGCCCAGAGCTACTGCGCGCTGGCGGCGGTGGCCCTCAACGGGGCCAAGAGCTTCTACGAGGAGAAGCACGACCGGGCCACCTTTGTGAAAAACATCATCACGGACAACATCATGCTGGGCGACATCTACATCCGCGCCCGGGAGCTGCACTTCCCCACCGACGCCAGCTGGGGCGTGTTCCTGGTGCGGCCCTCCGCGGAGGGCAGCCCCAACGCCCTGGACGCCATCCAGAACCTGTTCCCCGACCGGCAGAACGACTTCGTTCTGGCCATCAGCGAGACGGACATCGCCGTGATCAAAACGCTGGAGACAGGCTCCGACGCCAAAACGCTTTACGCATTGGCAACGGAAATGTTGGAACATTTGGAGGAGGAACTCCATCTAAAGTGTGTGATCGGCGTGGGCACCATCGCCGCCCATGTCCGCGACCTGGCCCGCGCCTACAAGGAGGCCGGGGTGGCCATTGAGGTGGGCAAGGTGTTCAACACCGAGATGTCCATCATCAACTACGAAAACCTGGGCATCGGGCGGCTCATCTATCAGCTGCCCACCACCCTGTGCGAGATGTTCCTGCAGGAGGTTTTCAAGAAGAACCCCATCGACTCGCTGGACCAGGAGACGCTGTTCACCATCAACAAGTTCTTTGAGAACAACCTCAACGTCTCCGAGACGGCCCGCAAGCTCTTTGTCCACCGCAACACCCTGGTGTACCGGCTGGAGAAGATCAAGAAGCTCACCGGGCTCGACCTCAGAGAGTTTGATGACGCCATCACCTTCAAGGTGGCGCTGATGGTCAAGAAATATCTGGTATCCCGAGGCATCGACGGATAAGCTGGGAGGCACCCATGGTACGGCTCATCGACGTGACCAAGATCTATGAAAACGGTAGCGAGGCCCTGCGAAACGTCTCCTTCCGCATCGACGACGGGGAATTTGTATTTCTGGTCGGTCCCTCCGGATCGGGGAAATCCACCGTGACGCGCCTGCTCACGGCGGAGATCGCCCCCACCGAGGGGCGGGTGATCGTCAACGGTCACAACCTCAACAACATCAAGCCCTCCAAGGTGCCCTACCTGCGGCGCACCCTGGGGGTGGTGTTCCAGGACTTCCGCCTCATCAAGAAAAAGACGGTGTGGGAGAACCTGGCGTTTGTCATGCGGGTGGTGGGGTCGTCTCCCCGCTCTATCCGCAAGCGCATCCCCTATGTGCTGGAGCTGGTGGGGCTGGAGGACAAGGCCAGGGAATTCCCCACCCAGCTCTCCGGCGGCGAACAGCAGCGGCTGGCTATCGCCCGGGCGCTGGTGAACAACCCCCAGATGATCATCGCCGACGAGCCGACGGGGAACCTGGACCCGGCCCGCAGTGTGGAGATCATGGAACTGCTGGCCCTCATCAACGAGCTGGGCACCACCATGCTGGTGGTCACCCACGAAAAGGACCTGGTGGACCGGATGGGCAAGCGGGTCATCGCCATTGAGGGCGGACATATTTTAAGCGACGAACAAGGCGGATACTACCATTATGAGCAATACGGACAACAAGATGGAACAAGAGATGGACAAGGATCAGACGACCCAGCCGACGAGGCGTGAGATCGACCGGCGGCGGATGGCCGGACCCAGCCGGGTGACGAAAAAGAGCCGGGGCTGGAACATCGGCTATTTCTTCCGGGAGGGCTTCGTGGGCATTTTCCGCCACGGACTGATGTCCTTTGCGGCGATCGGGATGATCGTGGCGTGCCTGTTGATCATGGGCACGTTTTCTTTGGTTGCGGTGAATCTGGACCGCAACCTTCAGGAGCTGCAGGCGAAAAACGAATTTTCCGCCTATGTGGACGAGAGCTACACGGTGGAGCAGGCCCGCGGCCTGGGGGAGACGATCTCCGCCATCGACAATGTGCGGGAGATCGAATTTGTGGACCGGGAGACGGTGCTCACCACCTTCCAGGACCAGCGCCGGGGGGAGAGCGAGCTGTTCGACCTCCTGCCTGACGACACCTTCCAGCACCGGTACCAGATCTGGGTCAACGACATCTCCCGCCTTCAGGAGACGGTGGACGCCGTGGGCGGCGTGACGGGGATCTCGGAGACCTCGGCGGGCATCGAGATCGCCGAGGGCATGATCACCATGCGCAACGTAGCCACGGGCGTGGCGGTGATCCTGATGGCCGTGCTGGTGGTGGTGAGCCTGTTTATCATCGCCAGCACCCTGCGGCTTGCCACCTTCTACCGCCGGGACGAGATCGCCATTATGAAAATGTGCGGCGCCACCAACGGCTTCGTCCGCTGGCCTTTCGTCGTGGAGGGTGCGTTGCTGGGGCTGTTCGCGGCGGTGCTGGCCTTCGGGCTTCAATGGTGGCTCTATTCCCTGATTTCCAACGCCATGGCCTCCGGCGGCCAGCTGGGCTTTTTGGTGGTCATGACCTTTGAGAGCCTGTGGCAGTATGTCCTGGCCATGTTCTGCGGCGCGGGACTGCTCATCGGTACGCTTGGCTCTCTGTTGGCCATTCGTAAATTCCTGCACGTCTAAAGGAGGCGGTTTTCATGAATGATCGACCCAGACGAAACCGCCGCCAGCGGCTCACCGCGCTGCTGGCCGGTCTGCTGGCGCTGCTGCTCATCCTGCCCATGGTGGTCATGGCGGTGGGCAACGTGATGTCCGCCCAGGGCGCGTCGGTCAGCTCCATCCAGAGCCAGATCAACGCCCTCAAGGGGAAGAACAAGGACCTGGCGTCCCAGCGGTCCAACCTGAAAAGCGAGCTGAAAAACATCCAGGCGGACAAGAGCGCGGCCACGGCCCGGCGCAACAACCTGGAGCAGCAGATCAACTACTTACAGGACGAGATCGACAACCTCAACGCCCAGCTGGAGCAGTACGCCGCCCTCATCGCGGAAAAGGAGCGGGAGGTGGCGGACAACGAGGCCCGGGAGGCGGCCCAGTTCGAGCTGTTCAAGAAACAATGCCGGGCCATGGAGAAGGAGGGGACGGTGACCTACTGGTCCATCCTCTTCGCCGCCAACAGCTTTTCCGATCTGCTGGACAAGGTGAACACCATCAACGCCATCGCCGACTATAACCAGGGCGTCTGCGACCAGCTTCAGGCCGCCCGGGAGGCCCTCCGGCAGGCCCAGGCCGAGTTGGAGGAGGCCGAGGCGGAGACGGAGGAGACCAAGACCCAGCAGGAGGGCGCCCAGGCCGAGCTGGAGAGCCAGAAGGCGGAAGTCCAGGCTCTGATCAAGGAGATCGCCGCCGACGAGAAGGCCACCCAGGCGGAGATCGACAAGCTGGACAAGGCCGCCAAGGAGCAGGACGCGGAAATTGCCCGGCTGGATAAGGAGCTGCAAAAGGCCATCGCCGAGGCCAAGAAGAGCAACAGCAACCAGTATCAGTTCGACCCGGGCACGGGCTTTTACTGGCCCCTGCCCAAGGAGCGGGTGAGCGTCACCTCCTTCTTCGGTCCGCGCACCCACCCCATTACGGGCAAATATCACAACCATTCCGGCACCGACATCGGCGCCTACGCAGGCACGGAAATCTACGCCGCCCACGGCGGCATCGTCCTCACCTCCGCCTACCACAGCTCTTACGGCAACTATGTGGTCTTGAGCCGGGGCGACGGCATCACCACTCTTTACGCCCATATGTCCAAGCGGGCGGTGAAGGTGGGCGATGTGGTGAGCCAGGGCCAGGTCATCGGCTACGTGGGCTCCACCGGGTCCTCCACCGCGCCCCACCTCCACTTTGAGGTGCGTGTGAACGGCGTGCGCCAGGACGCACTGAAGTATTATCCCAACGTGCAGTGGAAAAACAATACGGGGTTCCCTTATGAATAACAAGCGCTTTTCCGTTCGTGCCATTCTCATTACAGTGGTCATCACCTTCCTGCTCACAGGAGGGCTGGGGATCCTTGCCGCCCGGTGCCTGTTGGGGCCGGGCGGACTTGCTATGCTGGAGGGGTTGTCCCTCATCGACCGCCGCTTCATCGCCGAATATGACGAGGCGGAGGCGGTGGACAGCGCGCTGAACGGCATGGTGGACGCTCTGGGCGACCGGTGGTCCCACTACCTGGATCCCGAGGAGAGCGCCGCCCTGCGGCGGACGCGGGCCAACGCCTATGTGGGCATCGGTATCACCTACCAAAGAAGCGACGACCCGCTGGGCATGACCATCGTCAGCGTGACGGAGAACAGCCCCGCCCAGAAGGCGGGATTGGCCGTGGGGGAGCGGATCGTGGCCGTGGACGGCACAGCGCTGACCGAGGAGAACTTTGACCGGCTGGTGGGGTCCATCGCCGGCGCGGAGGGGGAGGCCCGGACGCTGACCGTCCGCTCTGCCGAAGGGGTGGAGCGGGAGGTGACCCTTACCCTGGACCGGGTGGAGCAAGCCCCGGCGGAGGGCGTTTTGCTGGACGGCCATATGGGCTATGTGCGGCTGGAGAACTTCTATCAGAACGCCGCCGCTTCCGTCAAGGAGGCGGTGGAGGACCTGCTGGCCCAGGGGGCGGAGGGGCTGATCTTCGACGTGCGGAGCAACCCCGGCGGATACGTGTCCGAGCTGACCGAGCTGCTGGACTATCTGCTTCCCGAAGGGCCGATCTTCGCCGAGCACAGCAAAAACGGCCCCACTACGGTGACCAGCTCCGACGCTGACTGCGTGGACCTCCCCATGGTGGTGCTGGTGAACGAGGACAGCTATTCCGCGGCGGAGCTGTTCGCCGCCCAGCTGCGGGAGAGCATGAACGCGAAGCTGGTGGGCGGCCAGACCTGCGGCAAGGGCTACTACCAGCAGGGCTTTACCCTCTCCAACGGCGGGGAACTGCACATCTCCACCGGGATGTACACCACCGGGGGCGGGGTGTCCCTCATCGGCACCGGGCTGACCCCCGACTATGAGGTGGAAGGGGTAGACGCCCAACTGGACAAGGCGGTGGAAGCGCTGCAAGCGGCGATGGAGGAGAGGGGAACAGAGTGAAGAAGCTTTTACACAAGCTGTGGCAGAAGTGGAACGGGGACTTTGACTTTGACAAGTGGTTCGCCAAGCGGCGGAAGCTGAAGGCGGCGAAGAATCCCCTGGTGAAGCTGTGGCACCGCCACTACCTGATGAAGATGAACAACAAGTATGCCGCCTTTATCCCCCCCACCCTGGACATTCCCCGCAGCGTGACCTTCCCCCACGGCATCAGCGGTATTTTCATCTCCGTAGGGGCGAAGCTGGGAGAACACTGCGTCATTTTTCAGCAGGTGACCATCGGCTCCAACACCCTGGAGGGCAGCAAACGGCAAGGCTCCCCGGTGCTGGAGGACAACGTGTTCGTGGGCGCGGGGGCGAAGATCATCGGCGGGGTGACCATCGGCGCGGGCAGCCGCATCGCGGCGGGCTGTGCCCTTTCAGAGGACGTGCCCCCTGACTCCACCGTCCTCCCCGGCAAGGCGGTGATCCGCCCGGGCAAGCCGGGGCGGGACAACTCCTTCCGCACGCCCCCGGCGGCGTTTTCATAAGGAGGAAGGCCCATGGTGACGTTACTCATCGGCCGGGCCGGGGCGGGAAAGTCTCAGGCCGTGCTGGACCGCATGACCGCCGCCCACCGGGCGCGGCGGCAGATCTTGATCGTCCCCGAGCAGTATTCCCACCGTGCGGAGCGCCGCGTGTGCGCCGTGGGTGGGAATTCCTTGTCTTTGGGGGCGGAGGTGCTCACCTTCACCCGTCTGGCCACCCGGGTGTTCGCCCAGGCAGGGGGGCTGGCCGCGCCCACGCTGGATAACGGCGGGCGGCTGCTGGTGATGTATCTGGCGGTGAAGGAGATGAGCGAGGGGCTGAGCGTCTACCGCCGCCCCTCCCGCAAAAGCTCCTTCCTGTCCGGCCTGCTGGCCACCCTGGACGAGTGCAAAAGCTATCAAGCCGCCCCCGAGGCCCTGGCGAAGGCGGGAGGCGAGCTGGGCGGCACGACGGGGGACAAGCTCCGGGACCTGGGGCTGATCTTCACCGCCTATGACAAGCTCTGCGGCGACCTGGGGGCGGACCCCCGGGACAAGCTGACCCGGCTGGCCTCCGCGCTGAAGGAGAGCGGCTGGGGCGCGGGGGCGGACTTCTACCTGGACGGCTTCACCGACTTCACTCCCCAGCAGGCCCTGGTGCTGTCCGCGCTGATGGAGAGCGCCAACAGCGTGACCTTCGCCCTCACCTGTGACCATCTGGTGGAGGACGAGGACGGATTGGGCATTTTCTCCCCCGCCCGCAAGACGGCGGCCTACCTTCAGCGTCTTGCCAGGGACGCGGGGCAGCCGGTGACGGTGGAGACCGTCTCCCGGCAGCACAGCGACAAGGCCCCTGCCTTGACATACTTGGAGGCCAACCTCTTTGCCGACCGTTCCGCCCCCTGGGATGGCCCGGGCGGGGTGGTGTGCGCCGTGCCCGACGACCCCCGCCGGGAGGTGGAGTGGGTGTGCGCCGAGATCCTGCGGCTGGTGCGGCAGGAGGGATACCGGTTCCGGGACATCGCCGTCACCGCCCGGTCGCTGGAGGACTATGAGGCGTTGATCGACGACACCTTCCCCCGCTTCGGCATCCCCGTGTTCCTGGCCCGCACCCAGGACATTTTGGAAAAGCCGGTGCTGGCCCTCATCACCTCCGCGCTGGCGGCGGTGTCGGGAGGGTACCGCTACGAGGATGTGTTCCGCTACCTGAAAACCGGTCTGGCAGGGGTGGAGGACGACGACAGGGACCGGCTGGAAAACTATGTGCTCACCTGGGATATCAAGGGGAGCAAGTGGACGGCCACCGCGCCGTGGCATATGCACCCAGGCGGCTATGGCCTGTCCTTTACCGACGCCGACGAGGGGGCGGTGGCGGCTCTGGACGCCCTGCGCCGGGAGATCATCGCGCCTTTGGAGCGTCTTCGCACCGCACACGGGACCACGGGGAAGGACCGGGGGTTGGCGCTGTACGAGTTTTTGGAGGAAATTCACCTCCCCGAGACGCTGGAGCGGCGGGTGGAGCTGCTGCGGGAGCGGGGAGAGCTGAACCTGGCGGAGGAGTACAAGCAGCTTTGGGACATCCTGGTGGGCGCGCTGGAGACCTGTGCCCGCCTGCTCAAGGATGTGGAGATGGAGATGGACGAGTTCGCCAAGCTGTTTACCCTCACCCTCTCCCAATATCAGGTGGGCACCATCCCCGTGGCGTTGGACCGGGTGACGGCGGGGCCATGCCCCCGGCTGGGCTACGAGAGCTACAAGGCAGTGTTCTTTCTGGGCTGTGACGACGCCCACCTGCCCCAGTGCGCCCCTTCTCCCGGCCTGCTCACCGACGACGACCGCTCCGCTCTGGAGCGGCTGGGCCTCCATCTGGCCCCACGGATGGAGGACAAGCTCTGCCGGGAGATGACCATCGCCTACAACGCCTGTACTCTGCCCACCCAGCGGCTCTATGTGACCTATCCCGCCGCCGCGGACGGGGAGGAACGGCGTGGGTCCTTTCTCCTCCACCGCCTGACAGCCCTCTTTCCCAACGCCTGGGCCGGACCGGGGCAGGACCCCCGCCTGGCGGCGGCGGAGCCGGCGCTGGAGCTGGCGGGAGAGCACGAGGAGGTCCGGCAGGCGCTGGAGGAATTGCCTGAGATGAAGGAGGCGCTGGCCCGCATCCGGCGGGGCGGCCAGCGGAAGCGGGGGGCGCTGTCCAAAGAAGGGGTGGCGGCCCTTTACGGCAAACAGGTGCCCATGTCCGCCTCCCGGCTGGACCTCTACCGCTCCTGCCACTTCTCCTACTTCATGCGCTATGGGCTGGACGCCCAACCCCGCCGTAAGGCGGGCTTTGACGCGCCGGAATACGGCACCTTTGTCCACGCCGTGCTGGAAAACGTGCTGAAAAACTGGAACAAGGACATGGACGAGGACCATACCCGCGCCCTGACCCGCCAGGCCATGGAGCGGTATCTCAACGAGGACCTGGGGGGGCTGGAGGACAAGACGCCCCGTTTCGCCTATCTGTTCCGCCGTCTGGGAAAGACGGTGGAGCGGGTGGTGGACAACGTCACCGCCGAACTGCGCCGCTCGGAGTTCCAGCCCATCGCCTTTGAGCTGGGCTTCGGAAGGGGCAAGACCCTGCCGCCGGTGGAGCTGGAGACCGACGGGGTGCGCGTCAGCATTTCCGGGCTGGTGGACCGGGTGGACGGCTGGGAGCACAACGGGAAGCTGTACCTCCGGGTGGTGGACTACAAGACGGGGCGCAAGAGCTTCGACCTGACGGATATTTTCCACGGCATCGACCTGCAGATGCTGCTGTATCTCTTTACCCTGGAGCAGCGGGGGAAGGAGCACTTTGGCCAGGACGTGGTGGGGGCGGGGGTGCTGTACGTCCCTGCCCGGGAGGCGCTGGTGGCCGGGAGCCGGGACATGGACGAGAGCGTCCGCCGCAAGGAGGCGGACAAGGCGCTGAAGCGCAAGGGCCTGGTGCTGGAGGACGAGGAAGTGCTGGCTGCCATGGCGCCCCCGGAGGACATGGACCGGCTGCTGCCGGCGAAGCGCAAAAAGGACGGCACCCTGAGCGGCGAGGGCCTTGCCTCGTTGGAGCAGCTGGGCAAGCTGAACGCCCATGTGAAACGCATTTTGACCGAGGTGGGCCGGGAGCTGGCGGCGGGGACGGTGGACGCCGACCCGTACTGGCGGGGCGAGGAACAAAACGCCTGCCAGTGGTGCCCCTACGCCGCCGCGTGCCAGTTTGAGGAGGGCAGGGGCGGCGACTGCCGCCGCTGGAGCCGCAGCTTGAAGCCCAAGGACTTTTGGGACGCGCTGGAAGGGGGTGAGGACGATGGGATTTCCGCTGACCGCTGACCAGCGGCTGGCCGTAGACAACGAGGGCGGGCCGCTGCTGGTGTCCGCCGCCGCCGGCGCGGGCAAGACCAGGGTGCTGGTGGAACGGCTCCTGGACCGGGTGGAGAAGGGAGCGGATGTGGACGAATTCCTCATCATCACCTTCACCAACGCCGCCGCCGCCGAGCTGCGCCAGCGCGTTGGAGAGGAGCTGTCCAAGGCGTTGGCCCAGCGGCCCTCTGACCGCCACCTGCGGCGGCAGATGAACCTGATCTACGCCGCCCACATCTCCACCGTCCACGCCTTCTGCCAGGACCTGCTGCGCCAGTGGGGCCACCTCATTGACCTGGACCCCGACTTCCGCCTGTGCGACGAGGGGGAGGCTCGGCTCATGCTGCAGGAGGCGATGGAAGAGGTGCTGGAGGGGCGGTACGACGAACCTGATGAGGCCTTTTCCCTGCTGTTGGAGATGTTCGCGCCGGGGCGGGACGACCTGCCTCTGGGGCAGATGGCCATCGCCCTCCACCAAAAGCTTCAGAGCCACCCCGACCCCCGGGGCTGGCTGGACCAGCAGGAGGCCCTTTACCGCCTGGAGGGGGTGGCCGATGCGGCCCAGACCCCCTGGGGGGCGTATCTCCTGACCCGGATCAAGACGCTGGCGGGGTACTGGAGCCGCAAGCTGGCCCCCCTGACGGAGGAATGTCAGCTGGGCGCGCCGTCCTACTGCGACAGCCTTTCCGTGACGGCGGCGGAGCTGGAGGCGCTGAGCGGGGCGGAGCGGTGGGACAGCGCCCGGCTGCCGTCCTTCCCCAGGATCGGCTCCGGGAAGGGCACCACCGACCCCGATCTGGCCCAGCGGGTGAAGAACCTCTGGGAGAGCTGCAAAAAGCAGATGAAACGGGTGGGGGAGCCGCTGGAGCATGACAGCGGGTCGTTGCTGGACGATATGCGGACGGTGGCCCCGGCGGTGCAGAGCCTGCTGGACCTGGTGCGGGCGCTGGACACGGCCTTCGCCAAGGAAAAGGAACGGCGCGGCGTGGTGGACTTCAACGATCTGGAGCATATGGCCCTCCGCCTGCTGACAGAGCACCCCCAGGTGGCCGGAGAGCTTTCCGCCCGGCTGGTGGAGGTGATGGTGGACGAGTATCAGGACACCAACGGCGTGCAGAATGCCATTTTCTCTCTGCTCACGGCGGAGCGGGGGAACCTCTTTATGGTGGGGGACGTGAAGCAGTCCATCTACCGCTTCCGCCAGGCCGACCCCACCATCTTTCTGGAAAAATACCGCACCTATCCCGACGCCGCCCACGCCGCCGACGGCCAGGGCCGCCGGGTGATCCTGGGGGAAAACTTCCGCTCCCGGCGGGAGGTCATCGACTGTGTCAATTTCCTCTTCGAGAACCTGATGAGCGAGGCCATGGGCGAGCTGGACTACGGCGCGGCGGAGGCTCTGCGTCCCGGGGTGGAGAAGCCGCCCCGGGACGACTGCGCCGCGGAGCTTCACCTCATCGCCAACCCCAAGGACGACGCTACCGGAGACGGGGAGGACGCCATGACGGAGCCTCGCTTCGTGGCCCGACGGCTGGCGCGGCTGCTGGAGGAGGGCTTTTCGGTGGAGGACGGCCACGGCGGCCTCCGGCCGGTCCGGCCGGAGGATATGGCCATTCTTTTGCGCTCTCCAAGTAAGGTGCTGGGCTATTACAAGCGGGCGCTGGACGAGGTGGGCCTCCCCTGGGCCGGGGAGGGGGGCGAGGACTTCCTGGAGTCCCCCGAGGTAGCGGTGGCCCTGTCCTATTTGGAGGTCATCGACAACCCCCGCCAGGACGTACCCCTTATCGGTGTGCTGCGATCCCCCCTGTACGGCTTCACCCCCGACCAGCTGGCACGGCTGAAGGAGCACAAGGGAAAGAGGTGCTTTTACGACGCGCTGAAGGAGGACGACGACCCCGCGGCCGTCTCCTTTTTGGCGGATCTGGAGGAACTGCGGCTGTTCAGCCGGGACAAAAAGAGCTACGAGGTGCTGTGGAGCATCTATTGCCGCAAGGGCTTGCTGTTCCTCTACCCTGAGGAACGCCGGGAGGGGCTGATGGCCCTTTACGCCTGGGCGCGGCGGTTTGAGAGCAGCGGGCACAAGGGACTGTTTGGCTTTTTGAACCACCTGCGGCGGCGGAGAGAGCAGGGGGACAAGGGGCTGGTGGCGGTCACGGGTGGCTCAACGGGCGTGCAGATCATGAGCATCCACCACTCCAAGGGGTTGGAGTTCCCCGTGGTGGTGGTTGCCGGACTGGGGAAGGGCTTCAACCACCAGGACACCCGGAGTGCTATGCTCTTCCACCGTGCCCTGGGCCTTGGCCCCAAGGGGCTGGACACCGGGCGGATGATCCAATACCCCACCCTGGCCCGCTGGGCGGTGGCGGAGAAGATCGAGGAGGAGATGCGGGGAGAGGAGCTGCGGCTTTTGTATGTGGCCCTCACCCGCGCCCGGGAGAAGCTGATCATGACCTGCGCTATGCGGGACCCGGAGAAGGAGGCGGCCGATCTGCTGGAGCTGGCCGACCTGCCCCCCGACCCGGAGGGTCTGCAGCAGCTGGACGGCGCGGGGAGGTGGGTGCTGACGGCGGCGCTGTGCCGCCCGGAGGCGGCCCCTCTGCGGCAGGGGATGCCCCTGTGCCGCACCCTCCCGGCGGGGACGGAGTTCGGGACCCCCTGGCTCATGGCCCTCCACGACAAGGAGGAGGCCCCCACCCGGCGGCAGGAGCGGGGCGGGGTGACCCAGCGGGTGGAGCTTCCCTTGGGGACGCTGCCTGTGTACACCTGGCGGTACCCCCACGCCGCGGCGACCGCGCTCCCCTCCAAGCTCACCGCGACCCAGCTCAAGGGCCGGGAGCTGGACCACGAGGCGGAGGAAGGGGCCGTCAGGCGGCGGCCTATCCTCTTTGACCGGCCGGACTTCGCCGAGGAAAAGGGCCTGACCGCCGGCGAGCGGGGGACGGCCCACCATGTGGTGATGCAGTTTCTGGACTTTGCCCAGACAGGCAGCGTGGAGGCCATCGACGCCGACATCCGCCGTCTGGTGGACAAGGGCATCGTGGCCAAGCGCCAGGCGGACGCGGTGGACCGGCAGGTCATTTTGAACTTCTTCCGCTCCGACCTGGGCAGGGAGGTCCTGAACGCCGGAGAGGGGCTGCAGCGGGAGTTCAAATTCTCTGTTTTGGAGCCGGCTGACCGCTATTTCCCCGAACTGGGGGAGGACAGCGGCGAGACGGTGCTCCTCCAGGGGGTGGTGGACTGCTGGTTCGACACCCCCCAGGGGCTGGTCATCGTGGACTTCAAAAGCGACCGGGTGAGCGAGGAAAACCTCCTGGCCCGGGCGGAGAGCTACAAGCCCCAGCTGGAGGCCTACGCCACCGCCCTGAGCCGTCTGCTGGACCGCCCGGTGTGCCGGCGGGTGCTGTGGTTTTTCGCTCTGAGCCGGGCTGTGACGATTTAATTTGTTAAAATGATGAATAGTATCTTTAGACGCCAGAGGACATTTAGCAACCTTTTTGGTTGACAAATGGCGGCAGAAAGGGTACAATGTCGGTTAAATCCCAAGAAATCCGCAAGAGAGTAAATGAGGGCTGCGTGTGATCAAGATCCAGGGGCTGACAAAGGCATATCCCGTCAAGGGCGGCGGAACGTTTACCGCCATCGAGGGCATTGACCTCACGGTCCATGACGGCGACATCTTCGGCATCATCGGCATGTCGGGGGCGGGGAAGTCTACCCTGGTGCGCTGTATCAACCTGCTGGAGCAGCCCACTCAGGGGAGCATCCAGATCGACGGCATCGAGGTCACCGCCGCCCGGGGCAAGGACCTGCTGGCCCTGCGCCGGAAGATCGGCATGGTGTTCCAGAAGTTCAACCTGCTAATGCAGCGAACCATTTTGGACAACGTGGCCCTGCCCTTGGAGATCGCCGGGGTGGACAGGGCCGCGCGGGAGACGCGGGCCAAGGAGCTTTTAGAGCTGGTGGGCCTGGGGGATCAGGGGAGCAAGTACCCCGCCCAGCTCTCCGGCGGCCAGCAGCAGCGGGTGTCCATCGCCCGTGCCCTGGCCAACCATCCCTCCCTGATCTTGTGCGACGAGCCGACCTCGGCGCTGGACTCCCTTACCACCAACTCTATTTTGAAGCTTTTGCGGGACATCAACCGTCAGCTGGGGGTCACCATCATCATCATCACCCATGAGATCTCGGTGGTGGAGAAGATCTGCAACCGGGTGGCGGTCATCGACAGCTCCGTCATCGTGGAGCAGGGGGACGTGGCGGACATCATGGCCCACCCCCAAGAAGAGATCACCAAAAAACTGCTGGGGGAGGTGAGCTGGGATGCTTGAGGCGTTGAGCGCGTTCTTTGCCCAGTACGGCGACCTGCTCTGGCAGGAGACCATTGACACCCTCATTATGGTGACGGTGACCACGGTGTTCGCTTATGTGCTGGGCCTCCCGCTGGGAGTGCTTTTGAACATCACCAGGCCCGACGGCATTTGGCCCCACAAGGGCTTCAACAGCGTGGTGGGCTGGATCACCAACCTGGGCCGGTCCCTCCCGTTCCTCATTTTGATGATCCTCCTGCTGGACTTCACCAAGCTTCTAGTGGGCACCAAGATCGGCGTTTTGGGGGCGATCCCGCCCCTCATCATCTCCGCCACCCCATTTGTGGCGCGTATGGTGGAGACCTCCCTGGCGGAGGTGGACAGCGGCGTGCAGGAGGCGGCCCAGTCCATGGGGGCCACCGTCCCCCAGATCGTATTCAAGGTGCTGCTTCCTGAGGCCATGCCCTCGTTGATGCTGGGCGGGTCCATCTCCATGGTGACCATTCTGGCGTACACCGCCATCGCCGGCGTCATCGGTGCGGGCGGGCTGGGCGATCTGGCCATCCGCTATGGCTACAACCGCAAGGTGGCTTCCATGATGTGGGCTTCGGTTATCATTTTGGTCATTATGGTGCAGATCATTCAGTCGGTGTTCAGCCTGCTTTCCCGTAAGATCGACAAGCGCATCCGCTTGTGATCCATACAAAAATTCAGCAAAAGAGGATGAGAACAATGAAGAAGAAAGTGCTTGCGTTGTCCCTGGCCGTGGTGCTGGTGCTGGCTCTGGCGGCCTGCGGAGAGAAGAAGGCCGAGAAGGTGACCCTGAAGGTGGCCGCCTCCGCCACCCCCCATGCCGAGATCCTGGCCCAGGTGAAGGACGAGCTGGCGGAGCAGGGCATCGACCTGGTGGTCACTGAGTATGGCGACTACGTGATCCCCAACACCGCCGTGGAGGACGGGGACGAGGACGTGAACTACTTCCAGCATCAGCCCTATCTGGACCAGTTCAACGTGGAGAACGGCACCCACCTGGTGAGCGTGGCCGCCATCCATTATGAGCCGTTCGGCATCTATCCGGGCAAGACCACGAACCTGGCCGACCTGCCCGACGGCGCGTCCGTCGGCGTGCCCAACGACGCCACCAACGAGGCCCGCGCCCTCCAGCTGCTGGAGGCCCAGGGGCTGATCAAGGTGAAGGAGGGAGCGGGGCTGAACGCCACCCCTAATGACATCGTGGAGAATCCCAAGAACCTGAAGTTCGTGGAGCTGGAGGCGGCCATGCTGCCCAACGTGACCAGTGAGATGGATCTGGCGGTCATCAACGGCAACTACGCCCTGCAGGCGGGCTTCTCCTCCGCCAAGGACGCCCTGGCCCTGGAGGACGCTTCCTCCGAGGCCGCCCAGACCTTTGCCAACGTGATCGTGGTGAAGGAGGGCAACGAGAACAGCGAGGCCGTCCAGGCGCTGGTGAAGGCCCTTCAGAGCGACAAGGTGAAGGACTACATCAACGAGACCTACGAGGGCAACGTGCTGCCCATCTTCTAAGAGCGGTCCGCTGAACCCTTTGTGAATGGTGAAAGAATCCCCCTGTGCGTGCGCACAGGGGATTCTTTTTGCGGGGAGGGTCACGGCGCAGCAAGCTCCAGACGCTGGGGGGCTACAGCGTCCAGAAAGGCCCTGTCATGCTCCACCAGCACCAGCGCGGCGGGGAAGTCGCGGAGAAGAGCCTCCAGCTGCATACGGGAAAACACGTCCACATAGTTGAGCGGTTCATCCCAGAGGTAGAGGTGGGCGCTTTCGCTGAGACTGCGGGCAAGGAGAACTTTTTTCTTCTGCCCCGCGCTGTAGGTGGACATATCCCGGTCAAACAGCGTCCGGGGAAAGTCCAGCTTGCGGAGGAAGGAGAGAAACCGGGTCAGATCGACGCCGCAGGCGGCGGCATAGTCGCCGGGGAGGCCGGAGAGGAAGGAGGCATCCTGCGGGACGACGGAGAGAACAAGGTTGGAGGCGGCGGAGACCGTGCCGCTGTGGGGGATGCTCACCCCGGCAAGGAGCTTGAGAAGGCTGGATTTGCCTGTGCCGTTCGGGCCGGTGAGGGCCAGACGCTGGCCCTGCTCCACCGTGAAGGTCAGAGGGGAAAACAGCGGCCCTCCACCGTAGTCGATGGAAAGCTCCCGCAGCTCTACGAGACGGGATTTTGGGTGGAGCAGAGGGCGAAGCTCTAAAGCGGGGGTCTTTTCCACGTTTTGAAGAAGCCCCTGCTTTTCCTCTATGGCCGTTTGGCGGCGGTTTTCCACCGCCTTGGAGCGTTTCATCATCTTGGCGGCCTTGTGACCGATGGCGCCCCGGTCAAAGGCGTGAGAGCCGATCTTCCCTTGCTCGATCCGGTCAGACCAGCGGGCCGTCTGCTTCTGGGCCGCCTCCAAGCGGGCAATGTCTTTGGTGAGCTTTTGGTGCTGGGCGCGCTCAAAGTCTTCCCGCCGCCGGCGCTCCGTCCACCAAGTGGAGAAGCTGCCTGAAACGGTCTCCGCGCCGCTTGGCTCAAGGGCGATGATGTGATCCACGCAGCCGTCCAGAAAGGCCCGGTCATGAGAGACCAGAAGAAAACCCTGCTGACGGCGCAGATAGCGGCTGACGGCTGCCCGTCCTGCCATATCCAGATGGTTGGTCGGCTCGTCAATGAGGAGGAAATGGCCCTCGCGAAGAAAGAGCAGGGCCAGCAGGCAGCGGGTCTGTTCACCAAGGGAAAGGGTGTGGAAGGGACGGGCCAAAACCGCCTCGTTGACCTCCAGATCGGCCAGCTCCCGGTAGAGCCGCCATGATTCCACGTCGGGGGCGGTGTTTTCAAGGGCCTCCAAGGTGGAAAGGGTGGGATCGGGAACGTCGCAGGGGAAAAAGTCGGTGGGAACGGGGGGCGAGATAGAACCGGCCTGCGGAGTGAGGCGGCGGGCAAGGAGGCGCAGAAGGGTGGTCTTACCCCGTCCGTTTCGCGCCACGATGCCGGTGCGCCAGCCGGTGTCCAGACGCAGGTCAAAATGCTCAAAGACCGTATCCGGACTTCCGGGGTAGGCAAAGGAAAGCCCGGAGATTTGAAGCTGAGACATGGTGCATCACCTCAAAATACAAAATGGGCGCGGAAGTCGGCCTTCCACGCCCATTGGCTCGTACAATGGACAAAGTGGTAAAAAGGCGCACATATCCTCCCGCAAAGCGCGACCAAACGCCGGCCAGTCAAGGCCGGTCCGGCAGCGCTGAAACGAGCGGATCAGATGCGCATGTTCCCACTCCTATCATTTTAGGGTGATTTCAGTATAGCAAGAGGGGAAGTTCTTGTCAAGAAGAAGGGAGATCGGTGACAGTAATATCCTCCCTGGGAACCCGGCCCCAGGAAAATTCGGGGACAAGCTCCTGCGGGGTGACAGGGGCGGGCTTGTCCAGCAGGCCCGCCCAGCACCCCAGCACACCCACCAGCTCCGTGGACTTGTACCGCTTGCTCAAGGCCCGGAGGGACAGGTCCCCCTCCCGTTTGGAGAGCCGCCGTCCGTCGGGGGCCAGCAAAAGGGGCAGATGGCAATACTCCGGGTGGGAGAAGCCCAAAATCTCCTGCAAATAGAGCTGCTGGGGGGTGGAAGGGAGCAGGTCGCGGCCCCGCACCACCTCCGTAACTCCCATGGCGGCGTCGTCCGCCACCACCGCCAGCTGATAGGCATAAAGCCCGTCGGAGCGGCGAAGAATGAAATCGCCCACCTCCCGGGCCAGGTTGGCGGCGTACGGTCCCAGATGACCGTCCGTCAGGGCGTAGACTTGATCAGGCACCCGCAGGCGTAATGCCCCGCGGCGGCCCTGGGCCTCATAGTCCGCCCGCTGGGCGGCGGTGAGCGCCCGGCAGCGTCCGCCGTAGACCGGGGCGGCGGTGTGGGGGGCGCTGGCCTCGGTGGGGCCGCTGTGCAGCTCCCTGCGGGTACAGTAGCAGGGGTAGAGGAGGTCCTGGGCCGCCAGACGGACCAAGCAGTCCTCATAGTAGGCAGAGCGCTGGGACTGGTACGCCGGGTCGTTGTCCCAGTCGAGGCCCAGCCAGCGAAAGTCCTCCATGACCCCCTGAGAGTACCTGGCGGGGCAGCGGGGGAGGTCCAGGTCCTCCAGCCGCAGCAGGACCCGCCCGCCCTGGGCGCGGGCGGACAGCCACGCCAGTAGTGCGGCAAAGGCGTTGCCCAGGTGCATTTCCCCGCTGGGGCTGGGGGCGAGGCGGCCGGTCACATCAGACATGGCAGAAACCTCCTTGGCAAAAATCGTATATATTGTAGCATGATAGGACAAGCGCCGCAAGGGGTAGTAGTTGCAATAATTATGTAAATCTGGTACAATATGTTACACTACAGTGAAATTGGGGCCATGGGCCAAAAGGAAAGGAAGCGGCGGTCATGAGAGAGTGGCTGAAAAGCAAAAAGCTGGACCTGATCTTGACGGCGTTGGTTTTTGTGGCGCTGGGGATCGTGTTATTGGTGTGGCCAGGTACTACGGGAAAGATCGTGTGTATGGTGCTGGGCGTCGCATTTCTGGTCTATGGCGTTTGTCAGGTCGTGGGATTTTTCCTTCGCAAGGACGAGGGATGGGGCAGCGGTGTGGTGTACCTGCTGTCCGGATTGTGTACCCTGATGTTGGCATGGTTGATGCTGAGCAACGACGGGAAAGGTGTGATGGCCATTGTGCCGCTGGTGCTGGGCGCAGCGGTGGTGGTGGACAGCTGCATCAGCCTGAAACGGGCCTTCCAGCTCAAGGAGCTGGGAATGGAGCGGTGGTGGATCATGGCCCTGCTGTCGGTGGTCACGCTGGTCTTCGGCCTGGTGGTGATGTTCAACCCCTTTGAGAGCGCACTGCTGGTCATCCGCATCCTGGGCGGCGTGCTCATCTACCAGGGCGTCAGCGACCTGGTGAGCGTGGGCCGGCTGTCCTACTATGGCAAGCGCATCCTGGAGGAGCTGGGCGCGGTCGAGGGAGAAATTACCAAGGAAGAAGATGTGTGACGGAGAGAAATTCTCCCCGTTTGGCTGTTGACAAAAAGGTTTCAAAGTGTTACAATACGGTTACAGTTTTTGAGGAGGTCACTATGGCGAAAAAAGAGCTGCCCTTGGAGTATAAGGGCCATCCCCTTCGGCGGAAGGATAACATGATCTATTACGGCAGCATGGCCGAGAAATACATCATTCTGCTGACCATCAACGAGAGCAAAAAGGTGGACGATCTGGACGTCCCCACCAAGGTGAGCATTCAGCTGCAGCTCACCGACCCCGACCTTCGCTCCCGGGACCGGGTGGTGAAGAAGTCGGAAAAGGACAGTCTGTATGCCGCCATGGACATCGGCGCGATCTGGCTGGAGCGGGCGCTGGCGACCATGTAAGCAGTTAGGCTAACACGCAGGAAAAGAAGAAGGAACGAAGAAGCAGACGGGTTTACAAAAGACAAGGAGGAATGGAGCTGTGAAAGGCAAGCATATTATCGGGGCGGTGTTCGCCGGAATTTTGATGAGCGCCACCGTGATCTCCGCAAGTGCGACCTGCGTAGGGGTAGGCACGGTGGCGGGGGACGGACTTCGTCTCCGTAAGGACGTCGGGTTGAACTCCGCCGTGATCACCACGGCCAATAAGGGCGCCACGGTGGTGGTGCTGGAGGAGGCCAACGGCTGGTACAAGGTGGATTTTGACACCCAGGTGGGCTATATGTCCGCAGGGTTTGTGACGGTTGAGACCAGCGTGGAGAAGGACCTGGGCTGGGGCATGGTCACCACCAAGGGCGACCCCCTGAACCTTCGCAGCGGCGCGGGCACCGGCTTTGAGGTGGTGGACAAGCTCCACAACGGCGTGAGTGTAAAGGTGCTGGGCCTGTTCGACGGCTGGTACAAGGTTACATACAACGATAAGACCGGGTATGTGAGCAGCGACTACGTCACCCTCACCGCCGACAACCAGGGCTCCCGGAAGGACGGGGACATTCTGATTGACGAGCCTACCCCCTTGGCCGGCTCCGTGCTGGGCCAGAGCATCGTCAACGAGGCGATGAAGCACCTGGGGAAGGCCTACCGCAGCGGCGCCAAAGGCCCCAACGCCTTTGACTGCTCCGGGTTCGCTTACTACTGCGTGAAGCAGGCCAGCGGCGGCGCAATCAAGCTCTCCGGCGGCTCGTCCACCCAGTGGCGCACAGCCCCCGGCACGCGGATCAACTCCATCAGCCAGCTGCAGCCCGGCGACCTGTTCTTTATCTGCGACCCGGCGTACAGCGCGGGCTACCCCACCTCCCATGTAGCGATCTACGCCGGGAACGGGATGCTCATTCACGCCGCCGACCGCAAAACCGGCGTGGTGATGAACGCCATCAAGGATAAGGATATCCGTTACTTCGTGGGCGCGATCCGTTTGGGTTGAGCCGACAGCACAGGGAACTGATGCAAGCCCTCCGACGTCTAAGCTCGGAGGGCTTGTTTTAGCGGTTACACCCTTGCAAAATGGGAAAAAATGTGGTATTATCAAAGAAACCGTCGAAAAGAAGGGACTGATGTCGGTGAAGAAGGAAACGCGCGAGGAGAAAAAACGCCGGGAAGACCAGGCGCTGAACCGTGTCCTGTGGTGGTTCGGCGGCGCGGTGCTTTTGGAGTTTTTCCTGCTTCTGCTCAACCGTTTCTACATCAACTTCGGTCACGGCGATACCGCCCTGGCCTTCGGCCTGTCCCGTATGCTGCAGGTGTTGGTGTGGGTCAGTCTGGCGGCGGCCGTCGCCTGCGGCCTCTGGTGGTGGCTCAGCCGCCGCAAGGGGAACAAGACCTTCCTGCCCGGCGCGCTGACGGTGGTGGCGGCGGCGCTGTTCGTCTGTGCCCTTGTGTCCAGCGTTTGGACGGCGGTGGGGGTGCAGTTCCTTTACCTGTCCGTCCCCGCCACGGCGGTGCTGGCGCTGATCTACTACCTCTACCAGCGGGAGTTCTTCCTGGTGGCCCTCCAGGGGGTCATCGCCCTCTTTGCCATGTGGAGCTACCGCAAGCTGATCGCGGCCCAGCCGAAGCTGACCTATGTTCTCATGGCCCTGTGCGCCGCGGGCGTTGTCGCCATAAGTGCGCTGGCGTTTGCCCTCCAGCGGAAGGACGGCAAGCTGGGCAAGCGGCGCATCCTGGCCAAGAAGGCCAACTATGCCATGCTGTACGCGGCGGGGGGCGTGACCTTGTGCGCGCTGCTGGCGGCGCTGCTGCTGGGCGCTACCGCGGCCTACTGGGCGTTGTTCTTAGTGGTGGCGTGGCTGTTCGTTGCGGCGGTGTACTACACCGTGCGGCTGATGTGACCTCCTGCAGCAACATAATAAACGAGACCGGCGGGATCAAAAGCCGGTGGCACCTTGGCGCCGCCAGCTTTTGATCCCGCCGGCTTTTTGTAATTTGCCTGCCCGTTGTCACGGTGAAGGAGGACTTGCAGCATAAGGGAGAAAACGGCGTTCAGCGGAACGGGATGGGTTCGGAAAAACGGTCGAATCCAAGGATTTTGGCGCGTATTTGTGGAGTGGGGAAGGGCAAAATAGTTTACATAAAATTTGACAATAAACCGCAAATACAGCGGGTATACCCAAAAGAACGGGGCAGGGGCAACGGACTTTTTCGACACCCCCGTGAAACATCCACATTTCCACATAGTTTTCCACAATGAAGGAGCAGCGCCCGGTAAAAGGGGCCTGCTCCTTCGTTTACATAATCATAAAAACGGTGAAAAATGGAAGGGAATTGCAAGAGGAGCGTCGCCCTCCGTCATCAGCCTTGGGCCAGGTCCCGGGTGGCGTAGGCGTTGAGGGAGGCGTCGGCGGTGTGGCCGGCGAGAAGCTCGAAATAGCCCTGAGCGCCGATCATGGCGGCGTTGTCGCCGCACAGGGGCAGGGAGGGGAGAAAGAGGCGCAGCCCCGCCGCGCCGCAGGCGGTTTCCAGGTCGGCGCGGATGCGGGAATTGGCGGCTACGCCGCCAGCCACGGCGATCTGCCGGCAGCCGGTCTCAGCGGCGGCGTGGAGGACCCGGGGGATGAGCGCGTCGCTGACAGCCTTGGAGAAGGAGGCAGCCAGGTCGGGGAGGGAGAGGTCCGCCCCCTTCTGCTGGGCGTTGTGTACCAGATTGATGACAGCGGTCTTCAGTCCGGAGAAGGACAGGTCCATGGGCGCGTCGTGGACGTGGGCGCCGGGGAGAGGGTAGGCGGTGTCGCAGCCCGTCTGGGCCAGCTCGTCCAGGTATTTGCCGCCGGGGTAGGGCAGACCCAGCACCCGGGCCACCTTGTCAAAGCACTCGCCCACCGCGTCGTCCCGGGTGGAGCCAAGGACCTCCATCTCCGTGTAGTCCTTCACATGGACGATGGCGGTGGTGCCGCCTGAGACGCACAGGCAGAGGAAGGGGGGGGTCAGGTCCGGGTGGGTGAGGTAGTTTGCGGCGATGTGGCCCCGGACGTGGTGGACGGGGACCAGGGGCTTGTTTGCCGCCAGCGCCACGCTTTTGGCGAAATTCACCCCCACCAGCACCGCGCCGATGAGGCCAGGGGCGTAGGTGACGGCCACGGCGTCGATGTCGCTGAGGGCCAGTCCGGCGTCGGCCAGAGCGCGGGAGGCCACGGGGGCGATGGCCTCCACATGGGCGCGGGAGGCCAACTCGGGCACCACCCCGCCGTAGAGGGCGTGGACGTCCACCGAGGAGGCGATGACGTTGGAGCGGATGACGCGGCCGTCGGCGACCACGGCGGCGGCGGTCTCGTCGCAGGACGACTCAAAGGCCAGGATGTTCATGGATCAGTCCTCCAAGGGGTAGGGAATAAAAATATTTTTGTCATAGTCCGCCCCGGTACGCAGGGTGCGGTAGATGGCCCGGTGGGTGTCCATCAGGTCGTCGTCGGAGATATCGGGGCCGTAGGCCAGCACCAGGAAGGGAACGGTGAAAATTTTGGTGGTGTAGCCCATCTGGCGCAGGCCCGCCCGGGCGTAAAAGCCCAGACGGCGGCGGCGCAGGCCGTCCACGGCCTCGTCCCCGGTGTCGGGGATCTCCACCTCGCCAAACACCCCCTTGCCGTCCACGCAGAAGCGGCGGAGCATATCCCCCAGCAGCTCGCTGCCCACCCCGGCGTTACGCAGGTGCGGCAGGACGGCAAAGTAGTCCAGCATGACATAATCGTGGTCCTCCCCCGCCGTCCAGTAGAGGGCGTAGGCCATGAGCGCGCCGTCCGGGCCGAAGAGACCGTAGGACTGGTAAAAGCCCTGTTCCGTGAGGGCCTGCAGGGCCTTGAGGGGCTTCAGCTCCGCCTTGGGGAAGTCCCGCTTCATGTGGACTTCATAGAGGTCGGCCAGCTCGCCGTCCGTCAGCAGGCGAAAGGTATTCTCCGCCATCAGGGGGTCACCTCCCGAAAGACCTTGTCCATGAGGATGGCGTCCTTATGGACCTCGGCGTAGTAGTTTTTGCGGCGGCCCACCGCCGTAAAGCCGTTTTTCTCGTAGAGGGCGATGGCGGGGGAATTGTCCTCCCGTACCTCCAGGCCGATGTAGGCCAAGTGCTCCTCTCCGTAGCGGAGGAAGGAGCCTAAAATGGCCTGGGCGACCCCCTTACGCCGGCAGTCGGGGCGCACGGCGATCTTCTCCAAACAGCCCTCATCCAAAATGACCCCCAGCACGCCGTAGCCCAGCACGCCGCCGTCCGGGTCCTCGGCCACCACCAGGGAGACGGTGTCGTTATACAGCTCGCTCTCCCAGCTGTCCGCGCTCCAGGGGCGGGTGAACAGCTCCTTGTCCAGCTCCGCCACCTCTTTCAAGTGGCTCTTGTCCATGGGAACCAGTTGATAATCCATAAAAGCACCTTCATTTGATAGAATATCCGGAGGGCACCCGCAAGAGCGGGGACGCCGCCGGGGGCGGCGTAAATTTCGCAGGGGACCTGCGGAATTTGCGGAAGGCCGGGTTCGCCGGCCTGAGCATTATGATTTACTGTCGCCCCAGGTCTTGCCGATATTTGCGTCGGCGATGAGGGGGACCTTCAGCTGGGCTACGCCTACCATCTCCCGCTCCAGCAGGGCCTTGACCGTCTCGCCCTCGTCCTCGGGACACTCCACGATCAGCTCGTCGTGGACCTGGAGGACCAGCCGGCCCCGCAGGCCCTCCCGCTTCAAGGCGGCGTCCACCCGGAGCATGGCCAGCTTCATCAGGTCCGCCGCCGTGCCCTGGATGGGCATATTGAGGGCCACCCGCTCCCCGAAGGAGCGGAGGTTGAAGTTGGCCGACTTCAACTCGGGCAGCCAGCGGCGGCGGCCGTAGAGGGTGGAGACATAGCCCTGCTCCTTGGCGTCCGCCACCACCTTGTCCATATAGGCGCGCACGCCGGGGAAGGTGGCGAAATAGGCCTCCATATACTCCTTTGCCTCGGCCACGGACACGCCGATGTCCTGGGACAGGGAGAAGGGGGAGATGCCGTAGACGATGCCGAAATTTACCGCCTTGGCCCGGCGGCGCATCTCGTGGGTGACCTCCTGAGGCGGCACATGAAAGACCTGGGAGGCGGTGGCGGTGTGGATATCCTCGCCGCTCAAAAATGCCCCCTGCATGGCGGGGTCGTCCGCCATGTGGGCCAGCACCCGCAGCTCGATCTGAGAGTAGTCCGCGTCCACCAGCACGTTCCCCGGCTCGGCCACCACCATATAACGGAGCTTGGCCCCCAGCTCGGTGCGGACGGGGATGTTCTGGAGATTCGGCTCGGTGGAGGAGAGCCGTCCGGTGGCGGTGACGGTATTTTGGAAGGAGGTGTGGACCCGGCCGTCGCCCGCGATGACCTTGGTGAGGCCGTCCACATAGGTGGATTTCAGCTTGGTGAGCTGGCGGTAGTCCAGGATGGCGTCCACAATGGGGGCCTGGCCCCGCAGCTTTTCCAGCACCTCAGCGGAGGTGGAATAGCCCGTTTTCGTTTTCTTCACCGGGGGGATGCCCATGTCCTCGAACAGCAGCTTGCCCAGCTGCTGAGTGGAGTTGATGTTGAATTTCCGCCCCGCCAGGGTGTAGATGACCTGTTCGTCCTCCAAAATACGCGTTTGGAGCATCTCGCCGTATTCGGCTAGGGCCTTGCGGTCGATGCGAAGCCCGGCGCGCTCCATCTCCGCCAGCACCGGGCAGAGGGGCAGCTCGATCTCGTCATAGAGCTGACGCAGACCCAACTCGTCCAGCTTGAGGGACAGCTCGCCGTAGAGGGCGTCGATGAGGGCGGTGTGGCTCATGAGGGCGGCCAGGGCGTCGGTGGCGTCGGAGAGGGCGAACATGGAGCCAAAGACCCCCTCCTGGAGATAGGCGGTCTCCTTGGGCGCCTCAAAGTTGAAGTAGGTCAGCGCCAGCTTGGGCAGGCCGTAGCTGCCGTCCGTGGGGGCCAGAAGATAGGCGGCCAGGGCCGTATCAAAGACAAAGCCGTCGGTGGAAAGTCCCTCGGCCAGCAGGGTGTTCATCAGGTCCTTCACGTTGTGGCTGACCTTTTTGACCTTGCTGGAAAAGAGACGGCGGAGGAAGTCGTTGTAGCAGGGCAGCTTGTCGGGGAAGAACAGGGCGGCCCGGCCTGTGTCTCCGTCTCCCCACTCCACGCACACCGCCGCCAGGCCGGGGAGGGCCAGCAGGGAGATATGGTCGCGGGTCTCCCAGAGGTCCAGAAGCTCCTCCATCCGCTCCTCGCTCTCCACCATCTCGCTCTCGCAGGTGACGGAGATGGGCGCGGAGGAGGCGGAGGGTTCCCCGGAGGTCAGCCCAAACCGCTCAATGAGCTTGGAGAATTCCAGCTTCAAAAAGAGGTCGTAGAGGGAAGCGTCCGGCTCCCGCCGCTTGGCGTCGGCGGGAGAAAATTCGATGGGCGCGTCGGTGCGGATGGTGGCCAGATCATAGGAAAAGTACGCGTCGGCCTTGCCGTCCGCCAGCTTCTGCACCATGGCGGGCTTGGCGGGGGTCTGGGGGGCGGTACACACCGCGGGCATATGGTCATAGAGGTGATCCAGGGAGCCGTACATCTGAATGAGGCCCATGGCGGTCTTTTCGCCGATGCCCTTCACCCCGGGGATATTGTCGCTGGAATCCCCCATGAGGGCCTTGAGGTCGATGATGTGGATGGGGTCAAAGCCGTAGTCCGCCCGGAAGGCTTCGGGGGTCATGTCCCGGGTGGTGGTCTGGCCCATGCGGGTGGTCACCAGCTTGACGGTGGTGTGCTCGTCGATGAGCTGGAGGGAGTCCTTGTCCCCGGTGACCACGGTGGTGTCCCAGCCCGCGGCGGTATCCTTGGCGGCGATGGTGCCCAGCAGGTCGTCCGCCTCCCAGCCGTCCAGCTCGTACATGGGCACGTTCATGGCCTTCAGCACGTCCTTCAAAATGGGCAGCTGGGCCGCCAGGTCGTCAGGCATGGCGTGGCGGGTGGCCTTGTAGCCCTCGTATTTCAGGTGGCGGAAGGTGGGGGCCTTGCGGTCGAAGGTGACGCACAGGGCGTCGGGCTTGTCCTCGTCCAGCAGCTTCAACAGGATGTTCAAAAAGCCGTAGACGGCGTTGGTGGGGGTGCCGTCCCGGGTGGAGAGGGGCCGCACGCCGTAAAAGGCGCGGTTGATGAGTGAGTTGCCGTCAAGGACCATCAGCTTCATGGACTTGCCCTCCTTGGAAATCTACAATTACAGTCATTATACCAGCTTTCCCCTGTCAGGGCAAGAAAAACCGCCCCCGAGGGGGCGGCTTTCAAAGGGACAAGCGTCAGGGGATCAGTCCCAGGCCGTTGAGGGCGGTATACAGGTCCTGGGCGGCCTCCTCCCGGGTGGTGAGGGCGGTGGGATCGATGTCCTTGGCATCGGCGTGCCACCAGCCGTCCAGGAGCCAAACCCCGGTACGCGCCCAGGGGTCGTAGCGGTCGTAGTTGCCGGAGGCGGCGTCCTCGTCGCTCATGCCTGCGGCCATGGCGGTGTAGCAGCGGTGGTTGGTGTTGGCGATGATCCGGGCCAGGATGACCATGAATTGCTGGTGGGGGATGGGGTCGTTGGGGTGGAAGAGGCCGTCGTCATAGCCATTGATCACCCCCATTTTGGCCAGGGTGGTGACGTAGGGGGTGTACCATGCGTCCGCCGGGGTGTCGGCAAAGGCGGGTGGGTTGGTGGACTTGGGATAGTCCATGGCCTGGGCCAGCAGAGCGCACAGAGAGGCCCGGTTCAGAACGTCGTTGGGCATGAAATTCCCCGCCTCGTTGCCCTTCAAAATACCGTAGGTCTTGAGGGTGTTGATGCCGTCGAGGTATGGACTGCCGTCCACATCGGAAAAGCTGCGGGAGGTGAAGGCGGGACAGTAGCTGGCGGCCACCTCCGCCACGCCGCTGGCCCTCCACTCCCTGCCCGCGCCCAAATAAAGGTCGGTCTGAGGGGGCAGGGCCTCCAACAGGGCGGTAAACGCCTCCGGCTGGCGCTGGGCCTCGTTCAGGTCCAGATACCACCGCCAGCGACCCAGATGGACCCGGAGATACCCGGTGTTGTCCCCCTTGGGGGAGGAGGCGCACAGCAGCCGCGCCACCCCTTCCGCCTGGCCGTCCTCCACCAGCAGGGTGGGAATGACCCCCATGACGTTGGCGGTGGTCAGGCTGTCGGAAAAGACGTAGCCCGTGGTGAGCAGCAGGGCGGAGCCGTCGGCAAAGGCCTCGGGGTATTCGGCTTTCGTCAGAGCGCTTTGCAGCACCCCCTTGCCATAGGTGCGGCTGCCGATGAGGATGCCTTGCTGGCGGTCCCGGATGGTGGCGGCAAACAGCTCGGCGGCGGAGGCGGTGTTCTCGTCCACCAGCACGATGACGGGGTCGATGGTCTCCTTGGAGAGGTCGCTGGTGCTGTAATAGAGGGCGTCCCCCTTGCCCCGGATATACGCCAGCTCGCCCTTCCCGGCGAACACCGCCATGGCGTCCACTGCGGCCTGGAATTCGCCGCCCCCGTTGCCCCGGAGGTCCACGATCCAGCGGTCAGCGGCGGCGTCATGAGTGGAGACGGCGTCCTGCAGCCGCCGGGCGGTGTCAGGGCCAAAGGCGGAGATGGCGATGCGGGCGATGTGGCCGCCTTCCAGCGCGGCGGAGACGGTGGAGCCGCCGGCCTGGCCGCTCTCGCTCAGTTGGGCCTGAAAGGCGGCGTATTCCTCGGCGGTAAAATAGTGGGCGTACGGGTCGCCCAGGGCGGCCAGCTTGTCGTCCACGGTGGTGGCCTGAGAGACCGCCGCCGGGACCGTGCCGGGATAGCGTTCCGCCAAGATCACATCCAGCTGGGCGGGGGTGAGGGCCATGGCGGAGCCTAGGAGCATACACGCTGCCAGCGCGCAGGAAAGGATTCGTTTCATATCGGTTCCCCTTTTTAATCGCAGTTATCTTTTGAGACGTTGTTTTTTTCATGTGGTTCCATTGTACTCTATTTTTCCGGGAAGCGCAAGAAGGCATCGGCAGGACAGAAGAATCGTCCCCGCTGTCCGTGGCCCGCACTTACGGCAAGGACGCGGAGCAAAGAAAACGAAAACGGGATGCTTTTGAGCGTCCCGTTTTCTTATATTCACTCACTCTTCAAATAGTTTGGAGGGCGGCACGCCCAGGACTTCGGCCATTCTAAAGATCGTTTCCATCGATGTCCCGCAAGGGTTGGTGGGACTTTCGATCTTCGCGATCACCGACCAGGATTTTCCTACCTTTTCCGCAAAGGCCTCCTGGGTCAGACCGCGTAATTTCCTGTAATATTGCACTTTCAAGCCAAAACGAATGTACTGTTCCGCATATTTTGTTTCCATGACGCACCTCTTTCTCCATAAAGGTTACCACGGAGCACAGAAAATAATTATATCAAGAAACTACAATTTATTGCTGTTATATGATATAATAAGACAAACGGAGAATATGGAGGGAGCAAAGATGGCAAACCGTTGCTTGATTTTGGGGGAGGGCGGAGAAGGATTGGCTGTGGCTGAAGACCTGTGGGCGGAGATGCTTTGGCTTTATGTAGAGGAAGATGTGACAGAGTTTGTAACGGAGCAGTTTGGAAGAGTGGCGGATTTGGCGGCATATGTCATTCAAAAAGCGGGGGTGCGCTATTCGGCACTACGGGTCACGAATTTGCCGTGGAGAGCAGATATACGAGCGGCGATCCGGGAAAGCAAATACTTGATCATCTGCCTTGGTCACCAGAAAAAGATGGAGAAGATCATGGGGTATGCTCAAACAAGACAGGCGGAGAAGAAAATGAAAATCATCACGATTTCTACCGAGTAAAGACGGCGTTTTGGCATAAAAGAAGGGACGGTTCCTTGCGGAACCGCCCCTTTTTGTTTCATAACGCTCGGGCGGGCAAAGCTCGCCCTCCGCAAATTCCGCGCTGCGCGCGAAATTTACGCGCCTGCTGGCGCGTCCCCGCTCCCGCGGGTGCCCTCCAGATGTTCTATTGTTCGGTCACAAAATAATACAAATCAAACCGCCGGAGCCTTCGTTGATGATGCGCTGGAGGGTCTCCTGGAGCTTGAAGCGGGCGTCGTCGGGGATGCGCTTGAGCTTGGCTTGCAGGTCCTCGCTGACCAGCTCGTGGAAGGACTTGCCGAAGATGTTGGACTGCCAGATCTTCCCCGAATCCCCCTGGAACTCCTGAAGGAGATAGTCCACCATCTCCTCCGACTGCTTTTCGTTGCCCACGATGGGGGACACCTCGGTCTGGATGTCGGCACGGATCATGTGGATGGACGGGGCGGAGGCACGCATCCGGACGCCGTAGCGGCCGCCCTGCTTGACGATCTCCGGCTCCTCCAAGGTCAACTCCTCCAGGGCGGGGACAACGATGCCGTAGCCCGTGGCCTTGACCTGCTCCAACGCGCCCGCCACCTTGTCGTACTCGCACTTCACCCGGCTCAGCTCGGTGAGCAGGCTGAGGAGGTCGCCGTCGTCCTGGATGGGGAAGCCGGAACGCTCGGCCAGCGTCTCGTAGAACAGGCTGCGGGGCAGCTCCAGCCGCGCCGTGGCTTGCCCGCTGCCCAGGGCGATGGCGGTGAGGGTGGTGGAGCTGACCCACTGGCACTCCCCCATGGCGGACAGCGCGCCGTCCACGTCCCGCACCTTGCACATCCCCGCCGAGCTTTGGCGGATGGACTGGAACAGCCCCGCCTTGATGGGGTGGTCGAAGGGCAGTGCGTCCACCCAGGGAGGAAGGAACAGGTCCAGCTCCCGCAGAGGGAATTCCCGCAGCACCGAGCCGATGATGTCCCGGACGGCGTCCTCCCCCAGCTCCAGGCAGTTCACCGCGACACAGGACACGCCGTAGCGGGCGGCCAGGTCCTCCCGCAGGGCCTGGGCCTCGGGGGACTGGGGGAAGGCGGAGTTCAAAAGGAGAACGAAGGGCTTGCCCAGCTCCTTCAGCTCATTGACCACCCGCTCCTCCGCCTCGAGGTAGTCCTCCCGGGGGATGTCGGTGATGGTGCCGTCGGTGGTGACCACTACGCCAATGGTGGAGTGGTCGGCGATGACCTTGCGGGTGCCGATCTCGGCGGCGTCGGTCATGGGAATGGCCTGGGGGAACCAGGGGGTCATCACCATGCGGGGCATCCCCTCCTCGTGGGGGGCGCGGGGGCCGGGGGGCACGGGGGCCCCCCCCACGGAGGGGCCCCCCCCACAAGCGGGCGCGCCCCCCCCCCCCCAGGGGGCCGCCCCCCCCC